>RHGE01000052.1 GCA_004296775.1 Marinilabiliaceae bacterium JC017 | reverse complement strand
CTTATCTTTTCTAATCGAAATTCTTCGCCAAATAAATGGTTTGTTCCTGTTTTTTTATACATGAAATATCAATAATATTATTGTTCCTAAGATACTAATTATTCTCATAATATATTGACCTGATGTATGTTAATTTTTAGAGATTGCCTCAAGTACAAAGTATCAAGATGATTTACTGCTCGCCAAAATATTTTGCCAATAAATACACCAATATCACCCGGAAGACACGATGTTTTTTTTCAGAAGTACCCTGAAAAAAATCCTCGTCGATGGATGTTACCTCATGCTGCTTGTTTTTCGAGATTGACAATGAGAGCTGTCTATTTCTATCTGTTTCCATGTATTTCTATTTATTTCCCTCTCTAACTTCTAACCTCTCTATATATTTCCATCCAATTTGAACAACATGTTTGTAAAAGTTGCTGCCTAAGCACCTAAAAAGCCATTGCCACAGATCAGCGAGGAGCAGGAAAACAAATGCTTTCCATAGATGTTTATATATCTTTGTACCATTGAAGAAATAAAAAACACATTTAGATATGAGTCACAATCCATTATTATCAGCTTTTAACACCCCCTATCATACCCCTCCTTTTAATGAAATTAATGTATCTCATTTTGAACCGGCCTTCAATGAAGCCATCAAAGAGGGTAAAGCAGAAATAACGCTCATTGCCGATAACAACGACGCGCCCTCTTTTGAGAATACAGTTGAAGCGCTGGAACAATCAGGAAAAAATCTGACTATCATCAGCCAGATATTTTTCAACCTAAACCACGCGGCTACCAACGAAGAAATTCAGAAAATAGCACGCAATGTATCACCCCTTTTAACTGAATATTCTAACGACATCTGGTTGAATCCGGTTCTCTTTGAAAAAGTAAAAACCATCTATGATCAAAAGGAACAACTAAATTTAAAACCAGATGCTTTAAAGCTACTGGAAGATACCTATAAAGGTTTTGTCCGCCGAGGCGCCCTCTTAGCCGGTGACACGCGCGAAAAATACAGGGAAATAACCAAAGATCTGGGACAATTGAGTTTGCAATTTGGCGAAAATGTATTGGCCGAAACCAATGGCTTCAAGCTACATCTAACCAATGAAGCCGATTTATCCGGTCTGCCCGGAGCAGTCGTTGAAGCCGCTGCATCATTGGCCAAATCGGAAGACAAAGAAGGCTGGCTCTTCTCCCTGCATTTCCCCAGCTATTATCCCTTCATGAAATATGCCGACAACCGAGAGCTGAGAGAGAAAATGTTTAAAGCCTATACCGTTCGTGGAAACCAGGGAAATAAACACGACAACAATGACATCATCCGTAAAATAGTTTCCCTGCGCCTGGAAAAAGCCAAACTACTTGGTTTCAATTCGCATGCTGACTATGTACTGGAAGAACGCATGGCACAATCGGCCAGCAAAGTAAATTCATTCCTTCAAGAGCTTTTAGATGCTTCCCTCTCCTTTGCCCAAGACGATGTAAAAGAAGTAGCTGAATTTGCCGCCAAACAAGGCTTAACGGACGCGTTACAGCGCTGGGATTTCCTTTATTACAGCGAGAAACTTAAGACTGAAAAACTAGGGTTGAACGACGAAATGCTCAAACCTTACTTCCAGCTTGAAAACGTGGAAAAAGGTGTATTTGGGTTGGCCAACCGGTTATATGGCCTGACGTTTAAAGCCAATAAAGACATACCGGTTTATCACGAAGAGGTGCTGGCCTACGAAGTATACAATGCCGACGGATCGTTCCTGAGTGTGCTGTACGTAGATTATTTTCCACGCCCCTCCAAACAAGGCGGCGCCTGGATGACCTCCTTCCTGGACCAGCACAAAACAGCTAGCAAAGACATCCGGCCACAAGTTTCACTGGTAATGAACTTTACCCGCCCCACCAACAGCCAACCTTCCCTGTTGACATTCATGGAGGTAAAAACCTTTCTGCATGAATTCGGCCATGCGCTGCACGGCATGCTTAGTAAAGTGACCTATGAAAGTCAATCGGGCACCAATGTGTATCGTGATTTTGTAGAATTACCCTCACAAATACTTGAAAACTGGGCCACAGAAAAAGAGTGGCTGCAAGATGTGGGTATCCACTACCAGTCGGGTGAAGTTATTCCCGACGAGCTGATAGAAAAAATCATTGCCAGCGACAATTTCCAAAGCGGGTATGCCACCGTACGCCAACTCAGCTTCGGATTAAATGACATGGCCTGGCACTCCTTAACGGAGCCCTTCACAGGAGATATCAGCACCTTTGAACGTGACGCCATTGCGGCCACCGAGCTTTTCCCCATGGTAAATGGCAGCAGTACCAGCACGGCTTTCTCGCATATTTTTGATGGCGGGTACTCAGCCGGCTATTACGGTTACAAATGGGCGGAAGTACTGGATGCCGACGCATTTGAAGCGTTTAAAGAAAAAGGAATTTTTGATGCGGCCACAGCCAACAGCTTCCGGACAAATATCCTGGAAAAGGGCGGCACCTGCCATCCCCTGGAACTTTATAAAGCCTTCAGAGGTAAAGAACCCTCCATTGAACCGCTGCTGAAAAGAAGTGGGTTGATTAAAAAGTAAAAAATTCGGACTGAACTATTCGACAGGTATTTTACCTGCATAGAAGAAACAATTAAAAACGGCAAAAAGGGAGTGATTCCTTTCTGCCGTTTTTTCCATGCTCCTTTCTCCATTAAAAGCAAAAGCACTCAATGTTTTTTCCTTGCTATCCCCTCTTTTTTCAATCTCATAGGCTTATCAGCAGTTTTTCCCTGTATCACACTTTCGTTGCTATTAGCTAAAAAACCAATTCCGGTTGCTCCTACTAAAACAAATAACTTCTTCATTTTTCCGTTTTTTAATGATTAATAATTACGGTACAAAGATCATGTATATGCAAGAGTCAGGTAAGTAACAAGGCGTTACACACCGTAATGTAGCATTGGCAATAGCGGTTAAAGGTTGCCCGAAACAGGCTATTTTTCCGGGATAAAAACCACGGTCCTTAATCCGGGCAAGCTAAAAAGTATTCTGATATGAGTATCAAGACTTCAAAAAACCAAATTGATAATAACCTATAAAATGACATGAATATCACGCATACATCATTAAGAGGGCAAGTAGTTCATTGGATCTAATAATAATCCACTGATGATCTGTTATTGATAAGACTCACATTTCATCCCCGGTTGATTATTAATCCGCATACTCTATAGTCACCCAAAGTCTGCTGGTCATTAAATCAAATAGCACAAAGGTGGACTCGCCTTTGAAGGAATTTTTTCTGTAATAGAGCGAGGTACTCGCTTTTGAATCATCGTCCAGATTAAGGAATTTATTAAACTCAACTTCAGTGGTGCTATCAACTTTGTTCAACTCATTAAATTCAATATACCTATCCACATCGAGCTCATTTTTATTGAGCACAAAAAAGGCTTTTTTAGTATTTGTTTCCGCATCATAACAACAGTCTGAATCGGTTATATCCGGAATATCTACATGGGCGTGCAACTCTATATTGTCGATATTAGCCCACTCACATGTTCTTTGATTTCGAATGGAACCTGCAAAAGCTCGAAGCCCGAAAATGACAATCAGTCCTAACGACAAAATCACGCCTAAAACAATTAACACTACTCTTAACTTCTTTTTCATATTTACGAATTTAGTTAATTCTATCAATTAACGTAGTTAATTGATTTTCGTACTTCTTTTTGTGATCTTTTAAATAAAGATCTTAATACCATTCCTTTCAGCAATTAAAACAATTACTCTGCAAGGCATAATGTTTTATTGACACTCTATAACCTACCTTCATATAACGGAATAGTACTCTATTTGTATTTCGGCACGTAATCAATAGCTCGTTAGATTTTAGATAAATACCATAGCGAGACGTAGGAACGTGGGGATATAGAAACAAAAACGGTAGGGAAAGTATTTTCTAATGGTTTGTCATCGGCTCATTACCATTTGCAAGCACATGATCCAATCTTAACCCTATTATACTTTGAACAACGGCATTGCCCTCTAACAGTCTTACGATGCATTGGGGCGGTATGAATGAATCGCGGTACTATCGAGCACCAACGAGGGGTTTTTAGGGCTTTATGTCACCCCTTCTGCGTTTATTCTTTGCTTTTAGTGCTGTTTCAAGTTGGTATTGCTCTATACAATATGACGATCACTAAGGTGCTTATGCCAGGTTCGCGGTGCAAAGGGGAAGCTTAGAAAACAGCATTCCACCGGAATTATGAAATTATAGTTACGACTGCTCAAATAGAATTAATATTAATCATCTTTATCTATTTATTTACACCACACGAAAGGACTCGTGCGATAGCGGGGGCTTTATTATCTGGCAATTAATTGAATTGAAAGATCTAAAGCATCGGCAACTAATAACAGATTTGAAATTCTTACATCTTCTCCATTTTCAATACGAGAAATATAAGGACGTTTCTTCCCAACCGCCTCAGCCAATTCCTCTTGGCTCATATGCAGCTCCTTTCTTCTATTTCTTATTATTTCTCCGAAATAATAGGAATAGGCTTCTTCTCTGAATTTCTCTCTCCTCTCCGAACCTTTTTCACCATAGCGCTTCGCCAATAAGTCCTTTGCTTTCATTGTTTTCATAACTCCTTGTTCTTTAAATATTCCTCTAAAATTTTTTCTGCTTCCTTGATTGCTTTTACATAGTCTTTGTTTGACTTTTTTATAAACCCATTCAGGCATACAGCTTTTGTACATTCAGAAAAATTCAGGTGGTCAATCGCAAAAATCAACACTCTATTTTCGTTTCCTGCTTTAATTCTAAGTTCATAAAACCTTGAATTCCTTAGCTTCTTCACAAAATTAGAATGAACAATCCTTACTTCTCCAATTACCTCAATCAGTTGGAAGAATTTATCAGAGACCCTTTTCCCTTGAGCATCGATGAAATCCAGGCATTTTTCTGTAATGTCTATTTCTCTCACATCACAAAGGTAACGAATTCGTTACATAAAACAAGTAAATCATTTATAGCCATTTAGTTTGCAGTATTTCGCGCATGAAACACAATCGAAAGGGGGGGGAGCCTTCATTACTGAATGGTGCGCATCCCATAAAGACTTATTTATTGTACACTGTGCGTTTTATCTTTCTGTCCAGCCAAATAGGTATAACTTATCTCGATCAATTACATATTCATAAGAACTTGTATTTTCTTCAAACCATTCTCCACATCCAACAATCCATTCATTATCAATTGATTTTTCCAAGTCAAACTCATCTTTTCTTAAATTTATCAACTTAACTAAAACGATCCTTTCACCCTTTGAATTAATGAGACCAAGATATTGCCTTACATACTTTTCAAGTTTCTTTTTTTCTCTTGAAACAGAAGAAATAAGGGCTTTTTCTCTTTCACCCCTTTCTCTCACCAACATTTCCCAATCATAATAGGCTTTGTTTTGTTTTAGGGTTTTCCATTCTGCTTTTAAGTATCTTTCATGGGCTTTAATGTATTGTTCTTCTATTTTTTGTTCGACTTGATTAATAATTACACTATCTGGAGTAAACCTGTTACTTAAATAATCGACATTGAAACAGGGCTCATATTCTGCTGGAAAAATCACTGCTAGGTGCTTTTCGAACCTTAATACTATGGTTTTATGTATTGATTCTATATTGTTCTCCTTGTGAAAAACCGTTGCATTTTGTCCAATTAGACAGAATGGCATAAATAATAGCAATATACTTACTCGTAATACTTTCATAACATTGTCCATAATCGAGAAAGGATAACCAATTACTCCGCCTACCCTTTCACAAAACCAAACGTAAACTTTAAACCCTTGTGTTATTTTCATATTTAATATTCATGATTTCCTTTCAATCGTTTCTACTAGCCTCATGGAATCATCCATCGGATTCACTACCATCCTGCTTACGGGTTTTAGATGGGTAGGAGTTTCACCAATTGAAAGGCGTAGCCTTCATGAATCCCTGTTAAAAATATTTCTACATTTCGTTGATTGTATCTTAATAGTTTCGACTTACTATGAAGTTACTTACGGATGGACTTCTTCTTTTGGCGTAAACGGCAAATTGCATGAGTAGTGGAAGATTGAGTGGTGCTTTCCTGATAAATCACAACGCAGTTTGAACTAGTTAAAAACTTTGCATTTAGCTCTTCCCCAGTCATTAATTATACAAAATATTAGCTGCTGGTGTTTTATTATTAGATTGTTCTTCTTCTATTAATTCTACGCCCTCAACAAGTGTAACATCACCACTTAATATTGACTCCATAACTTGATCATTACATAGTTTGAAAAATATCTTTGCAGCTTGCTTACTTGTAATATTAAACCTATTGTCTTTAAATCTCATGATTCTATTAAGTTTTGGACGAGATTGAATTTTTTGTTTTATACTATCAAAATCAGAAATCCAAAGTAGTCCATTAAAATCTATTGATTTCATTTTTTTAGCAAATTCAAAATTTTCTGCCAAATACTCTTCCAATTTGTCTATTCCCTCTACTATTTCAGAACCGTTTTCCTTAATTGAATCTATTATTTCCTTCGATTGTTTTTTTACCCTTTCATCGAATTTTATTTTTCTTTCCAGAGTTGATAGACTAATTGCAACTAAAAACTCTCCAAGAATAGCATAGTCGAATTTTTCATTAATGATAATTGACTCATGTGATGGCGATGTTAATTCATTGTCCACCTTAATCATTGTCAATAATGTAGGTTTTATATGAATATCGTAGTTGTGACGATATTTATATAACAAAACACTCTCTTTTCCAAATGTCAAATCTATCAGATATCCTTTGATGTTTTTATAATCATGGTCATTAAAGTTATACTCCTTATTACTTTTATTAAACAAAAATTGTAAATCTTCTGGATAATTTTCCTTGTAATAATAATGAGTTGCAACTGTATCAAATTCTTGAACTTTTGCAATATTTAAAACCTTAAAATCCCTATTCGCATTAAACTTTGAGAGCACACTTTCAGAATAGTTATTTGACAGTTTTTTATCTACAGATTCATTATTTGTTGGGGCTTCTAATAAAATATCTCCACTACCATCGTTGTAATGGAAATACAGTTTTGCTGCTATTTTATCTACTTGTTCTAAAAAAGCAACTTTTGCTACAAGTTCATTTTTATCCATTGCTTGTTTTTTTTGCGTAATAAACTCCTTCTCCCATTTCCTTTAGATATAATGAATCATCCTTAGTTAAGGAATGAAAAGAGATAACATTCACGATTAAATTGTTTTTTAAACTCTTATGTTCTATTTCAACTTGATAAATCTTTAAATAAAGAATTGCTAATACTGGATTTTTATAATATATGGTACTACGAGTAGATATTACCCCTATTATAAGAAGCATAAATATACTTGCAAAAACCTCATTTGCAGTATCAAAGTTTACTGTAAGAAAAGGCAATACTACGGTAGATAAAACTCCAATTAATTCGTGATTAATATTTTGGGGTGCAGTCGTTATCTTAGCTCCATGAATGTTGAACTTTTTCCGAGAACAATATTTTAAAATACTAATAAGAATTACTGACACAATAAATAATAAAAACGATACCATAAAAGCGTAATTTCCATAAGTGAGGTTATTATACTCTCCTAACTTAAGTAAACAATAAACCTTACTGTCAAAATATTTAATAAATAGGTAAATGAATAATGGTATCAATGATATATAATATAAGATCCAAGGCATATAAATTATTTTCTATTAGTTTAATTATTATTTCCTCTTACAGCAAGCTTATTTAAACATTTAATGCCTTACACATAAATCCCATTTATCATTCTCAACACCCCACACCCCCAATTACAACTTGCACATATTCAACCATCATCAAGGGAATCCTTAACTCCATTCCAGAAACTTTTAAGTACTGCCCAAAAGATCAACAGTTAAAATAGTATTACTCCTTGCGCAGGAGCAAATGGTAGCGTTCCAAAGTTTTGCCAGAGAAGGCTTAAAATTATTAACGGAAGAGAATGAAAGTATCATAATTGGATTTTAGGGTACCCAAAAATAATAAAATAGTTACATAAGAGACGGGGTGAATGACATGACTTTTAACACCATATTGTGTTTTCACATACCATAAAGCGGTGTTTTTCGGGAATTATGTCATCCAATTCAGCGATTATTCTTTGCTTTTATTGCTGTTTCAAGTTGGTATTGTCCTACCCTGAACAAGCAAGAATAGTCCCAAGATATTTAGTACCAAGTATCAAGATGCATAACCGGACAGGTAATATTCTGACAAAAAATACACACGAATATCACTGATAAAATGCCCGGGACAAAGCAGGAAAGTACCAAGACATAAGTATCAAGATTTTCACATAAACAGGTTTGCAATAGCTTCCCTCAAAAACTCAAACATTATTGATAAGCGCCTAAACAATATGGCAATCGCTATTGTATTCACGCCAGGCTTCCAATACAGCGGGAAGGTTACAATGAAATGGGATACAATCCGCACACCAGCCGAATATAAAATCTTTGCATAAACAACGGCATATTATGCCTGCAACCAGTCCTCCATTACCGGGTGTGCTATGCATTATTTGAAAGCATATCTATTGTACCCGGTTATTTTTAATATCCTTGAAAGAAAAATTCAATAACACCATCGTCAACATAGAAGTACAATAGTTTATTAATATTAAAATATTTGTTCTCAATCACTAAAAACTGTCCGTCAAAATGAAATTTGCTTTTGTCGGTTAGAGATTTTTTTTCGGTTTGAGTATGATCAAATTGATTCGTAACATATAAAATCTTTACTTTCCCGATTTCGATATTCTCAGCTTTTGAAATTGAATCGATCTTTGCAATCATTGATTTATAATTGCAATTATCTTGTCCATAAGCAGTAAATCCCATAATCAGGAAAAACAAAACAACACCATTTCTTACGATTTTCATATATATGATTTTTAGACATTAAGCATGTAATTCAGGATGAAGATGAAAGTATCATAATTGCGTTTTAGAGTACCTAAAAATAACAAAACAGTTGAATACGACGCGGTATATATTGTATGTTTCTTAACACCTTATTGTGTTTCTACATACCATAAAGCGGTGTTTTTCTGGAATTATGTCATCCTATTCAGCGATTATTCTTTGCTTTTATTGTGTCTCAAATTGGCATTGTCCTACCCTGAACAAGCAAGAACAAGTCCCAAGATATTAGTATCAAGTATCAGGATGCATAACCGGACAGGTAATATTCTGACAAAAAATACACACGAATATCACTGATAAGATGTCCGGGACAAAGCAGAAAAGCATCAAGACATAAGTATCAAGATTTTCATATAACCAGGTTTGCAACAACTTGTCAAAAAAACTCCGTGAATCTTCGGGTTTCCTCCGCGGTTCTCTGTGTTACACACCCTGTTCGGCACAATAAAATAGCTGGATTACAGAGCTCCGGATATAACAAACGACTGACTGAAGTATAATGCAAATTGGATTATGAGAATTAATAATCGACCCGATGGTTCCAACAAAGCAAGACGCTTCGCTGAACGGGGCATGAACACGTCTAACTTTAGACGGGACAATATCCTAACCCTGACCGGGTCGGTATCAAACCTTAAACAAGAATATTATCCTCCAGCTTGGCTCCTATGACAACTGAAAAATTTCAATAGAACGCATCTATAAATTTGGTTTCATTATGGCCTTTTGATAACATCTTTATCCTCAGCTCCAAACACACTCTTTTCATTAACCGCAAATTTCTTTACTAGTCTTTCCCGGTTTCTTTACTACAAATGCTTCATTTCTTTACTAGAAACTGTTGGTTTCTTTACTACAAACCGACCATTTCTTTACTACAAATGGAAGGTTTCCTTACTACAAACGAACAGTTTCCTTACTACAAATTTTTTGAAGCAAAAAAACTCTGGAAAACAATGCATAACCAGACTCGTGACACCGGGCTTAAAGAGCAAAATTAACGGTATCTTATTTTTAAATTTGGGTTCGATCACTAACTATTTAAGCCTATTTATTTAACAGGGACGTTGTCCCAGATCCAACTTACTTTGGCATTGCCCCAAAAGAATCAAGGTCTCTTTCCGCAATCGATGGATAACAAAATCCTTGTGGAGGGGTTCTGCTTTTTTATGTCGTACCTATGGCACTGAATATTAATACTTCATTATCATTTCTCTGTGCCTCTGCGTCTCTGTGTTTTCATCCGGGCTTTGATAGTATGTCCTTTCAGGACGAAGATCTGTGGCTCTTTCTGCGTTCAATGGATAAAAAAAACAGCACCCCGGCCATATGACCAGAAGGTGCTGTTTTTCGAACATGAAACAATTTTTTTAAATACTCTGTTTATTGTTGGTGAACTTAGAGATTAAGTCTAGGCGCAACTCCTGGAACAACTTGTGTACCTCGTTCATGCGCTCAATGGTGATCTCTGTGAGGTAAGCTTTCCCTTTTTTAGGACTCTTCTTTAACAACTCCTGTGCTTTGGCATCAATCCCAGCCTGTTGGTCGAAGAAACCTTTCTCCATTGGATCCCGCTTTTCGTGCAACACTTTAGCGGCATCCTGCCAACGCAGGTAAAGCAGGTTATCAACAAAGTCCACACACCAGCGGATACTGTTCTCCTGGAAATACTCCTTATCATACACCTTGTAACACTCTGCCACATCGGTAACGCCGGCATAAACGGGCACATAAGCACTGGTGTAGGCATTATCTACATAGTACCAGTAGATGCCACCCACCTCATCGGGCAACCACCCTCTCAGCTGGGCCACCATACCGTATTCCCCACGGGCACGGGCCACGTTACGACGACTGTTAATGTTTAACACCTTACGCAATTCCCTGGTGGGAAATGGTGTGGCCATGGCGCTTTTCACCATTGCACCGTCTTTTCCGGGATAATACCAGGCCGATGAGTTTTCCTTATCATAGATGGTTCCTTTAAAGGTGGAACGCTGGAAGGCCA
The DNA here is from genome assembly GCA_004296775.1 of Marinilabiliaceae bacterium JC017. Taxonomy (GTDB): domain Bacteria; phylum Bacteroidota; class Bacteroidia; order Bacteroidales; family Marinilabiliaceae; genus JC017. The sequence continues at coordinate 30,893 of RHGE01000052.1, read as the reverse complement.
TCACATCCTGCACGGATATTTTTGTTTCGGGCTTGGCTGAGAAAGGATAAGTGGAAAGCGGTTCGATGTATTGCATGTACTGATCTTCACCGGCCCATGGGTTGTCGGTGAAACGGTCGGGCCACTGCTTAAGATTTGGTGCATAGGTGGCATAGAATTGCCAGAAACGATTGATGGCATATTCAATGGGAATGGGCGCATAGGCCTCTTGCCAGATGAATGGCTGGCCGCTGGCCGGATCGTACCATCCACGGTCAATGGCTTCCTGCATGTAGTTGGAAGAAGCACGGAAATTGGCGATATCCTCGATGTCGATCTGCTTGATGATACTCCAGTTAGGAATAATCAAGGCATGATCATCGGGCACCCTTTGCGCGGCCCAGATACAACCGGGTTTTCCGCTTTCAGGCTTCCACTCGTTACCCACACTGAAAACCTCCAACACCCAGATCTCTTCGGTGTCAGCAATCACAATGGCCTCACTCTCTCCAATACAAGAGGGCAAGAAACCATAGGTCTCCATCAATTCGGTGATCAGCTTCAGGGCCTCCTGCGCCTTGGTGCAACGCTGCAGGGCAAAAGCCTGTGCCTGCTCAATGGTCATGATCTGTTTACATTTGGAACGATCTACCTTCAGCTCTTCCCGCTGTGCCAGGGTACTCTCCCCGATGGCCAGCTGACGGGCGTTCATCTGCGGGTAGGCACTCTGAAAGTAGGCATTGGTACTGGTGACTTGAGGGATATTTCCAATCACCTCGCCATAATCCCCCAAGGCACGTCCCAATTCAGGCATTCCCCAATGAACAGGGGCCATTTCTCCATCCTTAAAGGACATGGATGGCACCACATGCAAACGGCAATCGGGGCCGGCATCGGTATGCGACACAATAACCGATCCATCAGCAGAGGCTTTCTTACCCACGGCAATCACCGTACAAGCTTCTGCCTGAAATGTATTCACACCCATAAGGGCGATAAATAACAATGCAAATATTTTTTTCATCTGTTCAAAATTAGACAAGAGATTGATAGATATGAGATAATAGATTGCGAACACAGAGACACTGAGACGCAGAGTTTTTCTTTATTAATCATGGACTTCGTCGATCTTTCAATTCTCCTGTATGTTTTGCCCAATAAATTATGGACGTTTTATAATTAGATAAGAGATTGATAGACATCAGATAATAGATTGAGAACACTGAGACACAAAGACACAGAGTTTTTCTTTTTAATCATCGTCCTGCGTGTTTAATACTTAAACATGATAATTTAATCTCTGAATTAAAGTGCTCGTTAATTATTTCTAATACTTTTTTCATTAGTTTATAATTAAGTAGCAAGATTCAAGTATCAAGACACAAGACTTCCGAACACTGAGACACAAAGGCACTGAGTTCTTCTTTTTAATCATCGTCCTGCGTGTTTAATGCTTAAACATGATAGTTTCATCTCTCTGAATTTGAGCACTCGTAAATTATTTCTAACGGAAAATAAAACCTTTTCGCAACGGGTCTTCAGGATCAAACCAGAACTCGTTACGCCCGGTTATGGCGGCATTGCCCGACACCTCTGGCACCACAGCTTTATGCGGCCCATAAGTGGTTGTTTCGTGCACTTTCACCTGCATGGTAGTTCCCAATATACTTTCAATGGTTATCTCCTCACCTTCTTTCAGCTCCCCTTTGGCATAATGCAACGCCGCCCGGGCACTTACGCCGGAACCCGTAGATGAGCGATCCACTTCTCCTTCAGCGAAGATGCACACATTACGACTGTGGTTCTCAGGATCTTTAGGTGCACCGGTAAAGATGGTGCCATACAAGAAGCTCAGGTCCGGCTCAAAGGGATGCACAATGTCAAACTTCTCCATCACGGCGTATTTGATTCTGCGCCCCCAATCGATCAGTTGATTGTAATCCTTTTCTTCCAGTCCGATACCCACCTCTTCGGCTTTCACGAAAGCATAGAACGCCCCGCCGTAAGCCACATCGAAACGCACCTTCCCAATGCCAGGCACCTCTACCTCTTCATCTTCCAACAACAAGAAGGAGGGCACATTGAGAAACGACACTTTTTCAACCTGCCCGTTTTTCATGTGAGCTCTGGAACGAATGAGTCCCGGAGGGGCATCAATCACCAGGTTATGGTCATCGCCCTTGTTAACCATTCCAGTATCGAATACCAGCTTGGTCAAGGCAATAATGGCATGACCACACATGGTGCTATATCCTTCGTTGTGGATAAAGAAAGTACCGAAATCGGCCCCTTCGGTAAAAGGCCGGGTAATCAGCGCTCCATACATATCGGCATGGCCGCGGGGTTCAAACATGGTACCGGTGCGAATATCATCCAGGTTATCGCGAAAATACCGTCGTTGCGCCAGCACCGAGTCACCCTTTATTTCGGGCAATCCATCGTAAAGGACACGCAGCGGTTCGCCACCGGTATGCAAGTCGATGGTTTTAATACTCAGCCAATCGATGGGCGGTTCCCATTTCCAATTTTTCAGATTCATTGTTAAGGTATGTTACAAGGTTACATTTTGTCCCAAATTCCCTTCAACCGCTTTCTCGTAAGCCAGCTTGGCTCCAAACAAATCGAAAATCCCTAACCCCACTGTCTTAAAAACATGTGTGGCATTACGATCCGGTTTTTCTTCCCCGACAAGCAGCTGTGTGATTGACACCACCTGCTCTTCATGAATAATATTTTCTTTCAAAGGCTGACACAAATCACCGCTCTCCCGCTTTCCATGATCCGCATCCACCCATATTTTATCACATAAGGCAAACAACTCATCCGGGAACTCCCGCATATTGGGTCTGAATGAGCCCACACCCACAATGGTTTTTCCTTCCAGTAATGATTTATCAGCAGGCAACACCGGCTTTTTAGAGGTGGTACCCGTCACAATCACCTGGCTCTCCCGGCACAGCTGTTCCACCGACTGACAAGCGATAACTTCTGCTTGTGGCATCTTATCCGCTACAAAAACTTTAAAGGCCTCTATCATGTCAGCAGAAAGGTCAAATACATAGATCTTACTAACCTCTTTTTCTGTTCCCACAATCCATGCCATGTGGCGTCCCTGCATACCGGCCCCCACCACACCTATGGATTCCACATTTCCATTGGCCAGGTGACGCACCCCCACGGCTGCCACAGCTGCTGTGCGCATGGCTGTTAACTTACTCCCGTTAAGAAGCGCCAACGGCTCACCCGTTTTACCATCATTCAGGAGCAAAGTTCCGTGGATGGATGGTTGGTTGTACCGGGCATTCTCCGGAAAGACAGACACCAGTTTGGTAGTAAAAATATCAGGCCCGATAGAGGGCATGATGAGTAGTGTATTTTCACTCACGTCTACATGCATTCTATCGGGCGTTTTATAATCTTTATCAGGTACAGCTTTAAGCGCCAGCTCCATCACATCGGTCCACAGATGCGGTGAAGCTGCCTGCTCAATAGCTTCTGAAGAAAGTATCAACATACTTAAAAGGCTTTTAGTCTTTCGTTTTCCACATCTTCAATAGTCTTTGGAATTGGTTTACCCAACAAACGACAACCATCATTGGTAATCAGGAAGTCCTCTTCGTTACGGCAACCACCAAAGTCTTTGTACTCTTCCAGTTTGTCGAAATTCAGGAATTGTGTGTTACGTCCCTCTTTTCTCCAAAGGTCAATTAGCTGTGGGATGAAATAGATACCCGGCTCAATGGTTAATACGAAACCTGGTTCCAGCTTACGGCCCAAACGAAGTGACTTAAGACCAAACTGCGTGCTTTTTGCCTCGTTGTCGTAGCCTACATATTGTTCACCCAGATCCTCCATATCATGTACATCCAGTCCCATCATGTGTCCCAGACCGCAAGGGAAGAACATGGCATGGGCACCATTGGCGATACCTTCTTCAATATCCCCTTTCACAAATCCCATATCTTTCATGCCATTCATGATCACGCGTGCCGATTCAAAATAAACCTCTTTAAACGGTACACCTGGTTTTAGCATGGAGATGGCCTTTTCGTGTGAATCAAGTGCCACCTGGTAAATCTCTTTCTGGCGGGTAGTGAATGTTTTTCCAACAGGGAAAGTACTGGACATATCCCCGGCATAACCCATAGGTGTTTCAGCCCCTGCGTCCAACAGGAACATGCGGCCATCGGCCAGTTTATTACCATGGAAATGGTTATGCAATGTTTGCCCGTTAATGGTAGCAATCACCGGGAATGAATAGTGACCATCATGTGCCAGTGCGATGCGCTCTACTTCAGCGGCAATTTCTGCTTCCATCAAACCGGGACGTGCCATACGCATGGCAGCCAGGTGCATGTCAGCAGTGATATTAACGGCTTTTTCTATCTCAACAATCTCCTCTTCCGATTTGGTGTTACGCTGCTTTATCACCGCTTTCACCAACTCAAGGGAAGATCTTTCAGCCACTTCAGCCGGCAACACACCTAACCACTCAAATAATTTGATTTTATTCTCCCCACGGTAAACCGGTAAGAAATGCACCTTACGACCAGCATTGGTAGCTTTTTGTAATTCAATCACCAACTGGGCAATGGTTCCTGTTTTATCAATCCCGCAAGTAGCTGCCCGGTCTTTAATAGTAGGCTGATTACCCATCCAAACGATGTGATCAATGGTGTAATCATCACCATAAATGAAATCTTCACCTGAATCGGCATCGAAAACAGCTACCAAATCAGGATGCTGCAAGCCGGTAAAATAAAGGAAACTACTATCCTGGCGGTAACTATAGGTATTGTCCAGGTAGTTCATTGGGCTTTCACCGTTTCCTAACAATAAAATAAGTCCGCTATTCACGTCTTTGCGAAGCTGCTCGCGACGTTTTATATAAGTATTTTTTGAAAACATAGTATTATAATTTTGGTTAATTAATCTGATTACTTAATATTCAGGTTGTAATGAACAAGGGAAAAGGATAAAGGAAAAAGTTAAAAGGGAAAAGGGAAAAGAGAGAACAGTACCGCTATGTTATATCCGCTCTCTCCTATTCCACTTTTTCAATTCAAAACAAACTATCTTTTTTAACAGGTTTTTCCCTTTCACCAATTCGTTAAACTGATACATTTTTTGCCATAGACAAACGTGCCCAATATAAATCAATCTATCATCCAAAGACCTAATGACCTATCGCCTAACAAGCTATTTAATATCATATTCCTTCGGATGCGCTGTACCCATGAGCTTCTCCACAAAAAAGTCCCAACGCTTACGAATAACATAGTTATTATACAGCACCCCGATATGATCCAGATTCGGCACAATCACTAATTCAAAGTCCTTATTGGCCTTCATCAACTCAGCGGCAAATCGTCTGGAAGCCGTTGGGTTCACATTTTGATCCATCTCTCCATGCACAATCAACAAATCTCCTTTCAGGTTAGCGGCCTTGAAATAATTGGATTGCTCATCGTAATGTTTGCCTGCCGGGTAACCCATATAGAGTTCAGGCCACCACGCTTTGGCTGACCGGTGATCATGATTTCCGGACAAGGCCATACCCGCCTTGTAGAAATCACCAAAAGCCAACAAAGCACGGGCGGCATCGTAACCACCGGCCGAGTGACCAAAAATACCCACCCGGGTGGTATCCATCCATGAATATTTTTCAGCCATGGTTTTGATGGCAATAATTTTATCCGGCGCGCCAATGTCACCCAGATTTTTGTAAGAGAAATCATGGAAAGCCTTAGAACGGAAAGCACTTCCTAAACCATCGATGTTCACCATTACAAAACCCAGCTGACTCAAAGGCATGTCATCGTTGGAGAGACCCCGCCAAAAAGATTTAGGAGCACGGATGGTTTGCGGGCCGCTATAGGTTCCTTCAATGACCGGATATTTCTTATTCGGATCAAAATTAGCAGGTTTGAACAGCACGCCATAGATATCGGTCTTGCCATCACGTCCCTTCACTACGAAAGGCTCCGGTGCCTGCCAACCCATTTCAATAAGATCTTTGATATCGCCCTGTTCCAGAGTCATCAGCTTACGCCCATCTTTCAAACGACGTAACACAGCCACATTGGGCTCCTGAACAGTACTATAGTTGTCTACCACATATTTTTTATCAGGTGAAATAAAGAAGGTATGGAAAGCATTCTCCGGTGATAACAACTTCATCCCGGTACCATCGAAATTAACCACATACAGATGAGTGTAATAGGGATCTCTGCCCGCTTCTTTACCGCCGGCAGTAAAATAGATCTTACGCGCTTTGGCATCCACATACTCCAGGCCTCTTACCACAAATTCACCCTTTGTTACCTGGTTTTTCAGTTTTCCTGTTTTCCAGTCATAGAGGTAAATATGGTTCCAGCCGTCTCGTTCAGACAACCAAACGAATTCATTACTGTCTTCAAGTACACGGATATCCTTATTCAATGGATCTACATACGTATCGGAAGTCTCTGTCAACACCACCCTGCTTTTACCGGTAGTCGCATCCACTTCCACCACTTCACAGGATTTATACCCGCGTTGAGACCTTACCTGGTAGGCCTTGGGTGACTTCTTCAACCAGTTAAATCCATTATTCAGGAAAGTAGCATTGGGTGCCAGATCAACCTTTTCGCACTTACCAGCTTCCCGGTCGATCACCACGTAATCTACTGTAGTCACAATGGAATCACCGGCCAACGGTCGCTCATAGCTATGTACCTGTGCCCGGTTACCCTCTTCAGGTGTGGCTTTATACAGGTAAAGATTTTTGGCCTGACGACGGTCATAACGGGCTGCAATCAAATAGCGACTATCAGGGCTCCATGCCACATCAATCTCCAGATCAAGCCCTTTTTCCGACTCAATGTCTTTAGTTGCATACCATGAAACAGACGCTCCGTAAGCATAAGGTGCTTCTCCATCGTTACTCAACGCAACCGATTTTCCGGAAGCAACATCTTTCACCCATATATTATTATCCTGCAGGTAAGCCAGGTACTTTTTATCATCCGACAACTGCTCGGTGACTTTATAATCAGCATCTTTTTTACTCTTTTTCAAGCTATAATCTGAAAGAGTACACTCCAGGGAAAGACTATCCACATCAAAAGCAATTTTCCGACCTGCATCGCGCAGTTTTATGGAATAAAAAGGCAGTTTCCAGGGGTCAATTTCTTTCTGCAGCATTTCGCCCAGCGCCTTGGCCAGTTTCTCCTGATCAAATGCAGGCTGCTTACGCTTTTTAGCCGAATTAACTACCATAAATTCAGTACCCCTGCGTGTAGAAACAGTATACCAGAAAAGACCGGATGCCGCATCATATTTGGGATTCACCCACGAACGATAATATTTCTTGGAAATATTTTTAGACAGAAAGGCTTCCGCTCTTTCGTAGTCAGTGGTGGTTACCTGTGACCAGGCTGTTGCACCAAAACTCAATAAACACAGCAGTAATGTGTATTTCCCATGCTGCCAGATAGTACGCTGCTTGCCTTTTACACGCAACAATCGTGCTATTTTCATAGATAATAGATTTAGATAGAAACAATAGCAGGCATTATGCCCATATGTTGATTAAAATGAACTTTTCAGAAATAGATAAGAAGGAAGTGTCAGAATATCCAACACTCATACAGTCCTTTTCCTTGCGGACCATAGAAGTGACAAAACGAAGCAATACTTTCCATTGCAGCACCACAAGAAGACCAAATCAAATATTTGGTATTTTCCCGCCTGGCGGTACTTAATCGGTATTGTTGGGTACAATGAAAATTCATGCTGTAATTTGAACGATGAAAATAGGGGTAGTCAAACTTGTTAATAATGATTTCAGTCATAAATCGTTATTTATACTACTTCTAAATAAGAAACTCCCTTCTGTTTCAACCAGTAATGAAGCGTTAATTTTCCGTTTCCCAATGGTCATTAACCATATTATCGTCGCAACAACACGGTAAATCATTAGTTTTTATCAATAATGTTTATGAATTTTTAGGCAGGAAATGGTAAGGTTTAATACATTCAGACTTTCAGCCTTCCATTTCCGTGATTGGTCACACAGGGTTAAAACCCTGTGCTTTTACAGACACTCCTTCGGAGTTGGTTATGTAGTTTTAATACCTCACCCCGGCCCTCTCCTTGAATGAGAGGAAGTCTGCAAACATCTTGGTTCCGAAGGTATTTTGGAGTGTTTGTGCCCCTGAGAAGTAAGCTGTTTTATCTTTTTTTGTGGAGATCCCGATTCATCGGGTGAATGCGTTGTAAAAGTTTCATGGCCTGAACAACCGTTTGTATCAGTATAGAATTTTAACCCTATGTGTTTTATCGCTAATAATTACAACCCTGGTCTGTTGGTGACAGAACTAAATACAGTAGACCAGGATGCCGGAGGTATCCCATGCTTGTAGTAATATCAGTTTGACATACATTCGACTCCAGCGGAGTCGCACATGAACTACAGTTTTTTGTCTAAAATCATGTCATTCCGCCGAAATGCGGGTGTCATTGTCAGCTCTCTTTCATTTGATAATGTTTGAGATTGTAACGATCAATAGCCTATTAAATATCTACAATGCCACAAGTTAGCTGGTTCCTATTCAGGCTAGAGGTCTATTATCTAAAATCTAATGATCTGTTTATTTAATACATTCAGACTTTCAGCCTTCCTATTCCCATGATTGATTACACAGGGTTAAAACCCTGTGCTGTTACTGACACTCCTTCGGAGTTGGTCATATTGTTTTTGCACCTCACCCCAGCCCTCTCCTTGAATGAGAGGAAGTCTGCAAACATCTTGGTTCCGAAGGCATTTTGGGGTGTTTGTGCCCCTGAGGAGTGAGCTGTTCCTTATTCTTAAGAAGATACCGATTCATCGGGAGGAGGCGGTGTAAAAGTTTCCAGGCCTGACAGGCCGTTTGTGATTGCATAGGGTTTTAACCCTATGTCTATAAAACAAGTAAATGCAACCCTGAAAGGGTGGTTGTATTGAATTGTCATGATGGTGTTTGATACAATCAGACTTTCAGCCTTCCTATTCCCATGATTGATTACACAGGGGTAAAACCCTGTGCTGGTACAGACACTCCTTCGGAGTTGGTCATGTTGTTTTAACACCTCACCCCGGCCCTTTTAATCCAGTGATTTCAACTTCAGCCGCAGGCTATTCATAACCACCGACACCGAACTGAAGGCCATGGCCGCAGCGGCAATCATCGGATTCAATAAAAACCCGTTAACGCTATACAAAACACCGGCTGCCAATGGAATGCCAATAGAATTATAAATCAAAGCCCAAAACAGGTTCTGTTTAATGGTCGCCACGGTTTGACGAGACAGCTTCAAAGCACGCGGAATCACATTTAAATCGGAAGTAATAAGGGTCACCTTGGCTACCTCCATGGCGATATCAGAGCCTTTCCCCATGGCAATACTCACATCTGCCTGAGCCAGGGCCTGCGAATCATTTATCCCATCGCCTACCATCGCTACAATTTTATTCTTCTGCTGTAATTCCTTAACAAACGCCGCCTTATCATCGGGTAATACTTCAGCCCTGAAATGCTTCACACCCACCTGACGCGCCACCGCAGCCACCGTTTGATTATTATCACCTGACAACATATAAACCGCTATCCCTTTTTTCTGCATGGAGGTTATCGCAGTTTTCGAAGCGCTTTTCACCTGGTCGGCAATGGCAACAACAGCCACAACATTTTCCCCATTGGCAAAATAGATAACCGTTTTGGCATCGTTTCTGAAAACCATTGCTTTCTCCTCCATAAACGGAGCATGCTTCACATCATACCTGTCTATTAAGGCACGATTTCCCACCAGGAAGCGCTCTCCTTGTAGTTCAGCCACCACTCCTTGACCGGTAATGCTTTCAAAATGATCCAGCTTAACGGGCACCACCCCATCATCCTTCAATTTTGCCACCACGGCCTCTGCCAACGGGTGTTCCGATTGCCCTTCGATCGCAAGTAAAACACGCTTCATCCACTCCTGGTCAGCCCCATCAAACCACATAACATCAGTCACCATGGGCTTCCCTTCAGTGATGGTGCCGGTTTTATCCAACACAACGGCATTAACCTTATGAGCAAGCTCAAGGCTTTCCGCATCTTTAATCAGGATATTATGCTGCGCTCCTTTTCCCACACCTACCATGATAGCCGTTGGTGTAGCCAATCCAAGTGCACAGGGACAGGCAATAACCAATACTGTAATAGAGCTGAGCAGCGCATGCGTAAAAGCATGTTCGCCCCCTGCCACCATCCATGTAATGAATGTTAACATTGATATCCCTATCACCACCGGCACGAATACAGACGCTATTTTATCAACCAGCCGCTGAACCGGTGCTTTACTTCCCTGGGCTTCCTGTACTTTTTTAATGATGTGCGCCAGCAACGTGTCGCCTCCCACCTTTTCGGCTGAAAAAGTAAAGCTACCTCTCTGATTAATGGTGCCGGCAAAAACTTGTTGGCCTTTCGATTTCTCCACCGGAACAGGTTCCCCGGTAATCATACTTTCATCCACATAAGACGAACCCGTCTGCACTTTTCCATCCACGGCAATCCGCTCACCCGGCTTCACACGTATTAAATGACCCATCGTAACTTCCCGAATGGGTATAACGGTTTCCTGACCATCGGCTTCAACCCGCGTAACCGTATTGGGTTGTAATCCCATGAGTTTCTTTATGGCTTCAGAAGTACCTGCTTTGGCTTTTTCCTCCAGCAATTTCCCCAATGAGATAAAAGCAATGATGGCGGCGGCTGCCTCGTAATAAACATGTGCCTCCAGCCCCTTATTAAGCCAAAACTCCGGGTATACACTGGTAAACACACTGTATAAATAAGCAATACCAGTACTGGTGGCCACCAATGTATCCATATTAGCCGTCCGGTTTTTAAGTTGTTTCAGGGCACTAACAAAAAAACGACGTCCAAACAATCCCAATAAAAGCGTTGTCAACAAAAACAAGACAAGATTGAAATAAGGCATTTCGGGGAAAAACATACTAATAGTCATGATGGGAGCAGCCAGTAACATGGCCCCGGCAACATGCCATTTCAAAGTGGTCAATTCCTTTTGTTTAAGCGCTTCCAGCTCTGCCCTGTTATCTACCCCATCCGTTTCTATATAGAGATCATACCCTCCTTCCCGGACGGCTTTTTGTAAGCCAAGGGGTTCTACTACTTGTAAATCATAATCAACCAAGACAGAAGAGTTGGCAAAATTAACTTTAGCATCCGCCACCCCAGCTTGATTGTTTAATATGCCCTCTACCCTGGAGGCACATACGGCACACGACATACCCGTTACAGCAAAGGTAGTACGTGTTGTTGTTTTTATGTGTGTCATTATTCAAACCTTTAACAATACCACAAAGTTAGAGCCTCCTGTTAGTAGAAATGTTACATAATTCCGGGAAAGAATTACATAATTTTAGCGAGGGCCTTCATTATTTCTTTTTTCGCTGTAGCACTTAACTGCTACACCTCGCTTACTCATTCTGCCAATCAAACCCCACTTGGAAGTATCTGCATCACGGCCTGGCCGCCATGACTTCAGCAGACCGGATAAAACACAAGCTTTTACACATTTGAGTTGTATCTGGGAAAATCCAGGCTGTTTTTTTGCAACAAAGTTGGTACCTGGGAAAATCCAGGATGCTAATTTGTGACAAAGTTGGTGCCTGGGAAATCCCAGGATGTCCTTTTGTAACAAAGTTGGTATCTGGGAAACACCAGGCTATTGTTTTCCAACAAAGTTGGTACCTGGGAAAATCCAGGATGCTAATTTGTAACAAAGTTAGTGCCTGGGAAATCCCAGGATGTTGTTTTGTAACAGATTTGGCACCTGCAAAATTGTAGGCTCCAATGATTCAATCATTAATGCTGCCGTTTTAGGCATAGGCACCGGTGTAAACATCTATATAAGGAACCTTTCAGCTGAATATCCTTCCTGCGTAAGCCATTCCTTCATCCTTGAGGAAATCCCGTTTCATTGGAAGAATGCGGTGTATAAGCATCCCGGCCTTTTGTATAATAGAGTTTTAATCCTATGTCTATTGCTATTGTAGATTTTCCCCGGAAAGAGTGTTTCTATCGAATTTTCATGAAAGCATTTAATACAAACAGACTTTCAGCCTTCCTTATTATATTACCGTGAATGTTCACACAGGGTTAAAACCCTGTGCTTTTACAGGCACTCCTTCGGAGTTTGTCATATTATTTAACACCCCGGCCCTTTTCTTGTATGAGAGAGAGTCCGTAACCCTAATGTTTGAAATGGAACGAAAGCTTGTTATAAGATATAAACCACCGACCTTATCCCGTATTAGAATCTACCCATTTGTAGAACCATAAAAAAAAAGGCTACCCCGCAGGGCAGCCTTCTCATTAACATCTTATTATCTTCTTATTCCAGCCCCAACAGTACAATATCAAAAGTAGAGTCTACTTCCACTTTCCCTTTTTTCACTTGCACCATCTTACCCGAATAGTAATCTTTCAGCATAACACCATTTTCAAAAACGCCTGCCACGTCAATGGTTTTCTTTCCGGCCGCCAAATCCAGGCCAACCACCACTTTATCATCAATTGAACCATTCTTGTAAGTTCTCTTGAAAACATACGGGCTTTCTGTCATCATTTGATGAACGCCTGCGCCTACAGACAGATGAGCCTGACGGAACCGGCCAAGCTTCTGCCAATGCGCCAAAATATCCTGTACCTTGTATCCATTACGCTCCACATTCTGAGCCATCTCGTCCCAGTTCATGAATGAACGCAGTGTAGCATCGCCCTGAGTCCCTTCAATGATCAGCTCACGGCTTGACTCATCACCATAATACACCTGCGAAGCACCCGGACACAACAACAATTTTGTTCCTGCCTCCATCGGACGTGTACGATCCTGATCAAAGGGACTGCCATCATCGTGCGAACTCAAATAGTTTACCACACTCTTGCCTTTCAACGGGCCATGCAACAAATCCGAATATTTAGAAAAGATAGGCTCATACGCCTTATTAGCGTCACCCTTAAACTCAAAATTGATCAGACTATGGAATCCTTCCTTGAAATAGTCCACCTTGCGATCACCAAAGTCAAACAACAATTCACCAGAGATGCCATAACCATACACCTCTCCAACCATATAAAACGGATTATTATCCATCAACTGGTCCGGATGTGCGGCTTTCCAGTCGCTGAATGCCACCACAGCCTCTTTCCACAACTCACCCCACACCGACTCCTCGGTATGCTTAGCAGTATCAATGCGATACCCATCAATTCCATATTTACGAATGAGATCAGTCAGCCATTTAATGATGTAGTTACGCGGCGAACGCACATAACCCGTACGCGCAAAGAACGCATTCAACTCATCCATCTCCTTTTCCAGACGGCCCTCTTTCTCCCACTTTTCCATCAAAAAAGCAGGCACATCCACCTCCTCATTACTCTCCGTCTTAACATCAGGCAGATTATCCGTCAACGTACAATTCACCGTTGTTTCGTAATCCTGGTATTTACACGTCGGCGTCGTTCTCACCCAATCGGCAGGCCACACAGGATCCTGCTTGGTCACCGGTCCGGTATGATTAATAATCACATCCAGCAAAATACGGATTCCATGAGCATGAGCCGTTTCAACCAGCTCCATCAGATCCTCCTCAGTTCCAAAATTAGGCTCCAGGCTAGTCCAGTCCTTAGTCCAGTAACCATGAAACGCATACGTGTTTCCGGTCCCTTCATCCACTCCGCCGTGAATCTGCTCCATCACCGGACTAAACCAGAGGGCATTAATGCCCAGATCAGTAAAATAACCATCCTTTATCTTCTGTGTAATCCCTTTCAGGTCACCCCCCATGAAACCGCGCAACTTGGCCGTTTCACTGGTCCGCTCGAAATTCACATCATTCTCGGTAGAGCCGTTTTTAAAACGGTCGGTCAATAAAAAATAGATATTGGCATTGTCCCATACAAAGGGCACTTCTTTGGTTGGTTGCTCCTGCTTGCTTGTCGGCCCCTGACAGGCAGACAACAGCATGATAACAAGAACCATTAGCGTGTTTAAGAATTTCATGGTTGTGTATTTTAATTTTCCTGCTAAAGGTACTAAATCAATCATAAGATGGCTATTTTTCATGCAGTTACAACATACTCTCGCACATCCGCAATCCTTTCAACACAATAATTATCAACCTAAAACCACCATACCCTCAAAATGGAAATGTTTTTACGCCTGATTCAGAAAACGTTTTCGATAACCGGCGCAGAAAAAATAATAGCCCCAAAATCAATTTTAATATTTGGGCGGCCGGGCGGGTGCTCCGTTATAGCGCTTATTCCCCGGGCTGTGTGGCGTCTGCCGGTACGTGGGGCTCCTTCGTCGCCTCCGCCCGGCACGCCACATCAGCCCCGGCAACAAGCGGCTGCCACTGCGCCCCCTGCCGCAATGCACACCATAAAAACATAATCTCCAATAAACTTTTGAATATACAGACACGACTCCACGATAAAGAACTAGCCAGCGTTGGCGCGATGAAAATGAATGCGGGTGAAAACAGGCCTGTGTAACGGGAAAAATTCATCGAGGAGGTGGATGGAATCTTTTATTTGACTAGACTTATTTGCTTCCGTTTTGGGGCAATGCCAAAAGTAAAGTAGGATTTGGGACAACACCCCAATTAAAACTGTTGTTGAATAACTGAATCTCGATCTGTCATGAATCTTGCACATAACAAGTTTCTGCTACACTAAATCATTATGAGAATGGCCATGATGATGCGAAGTGCGCAGGCCAGTCAAATAAGCGGGCCGGCGTTGGCGCGACGAAAATGAATACGGGTGAAAATTGGCCTGTGTGACGGTAAAATTCATCGAGGAGGTGGATGGAATCTTTTATTTGACTAGACTTATTTGCTTCCGTTTTTGGGGCAATGCCAAAAGTAAAGTAGGATTTGGGACAACACCCAAATTAAAACTGTTGTTGAATAACTAAATCAAGATCTGTTCTGAATCTTGCACACAACAAACTTCCGCTTCACTCAATCATTATGAGAATGGCCATGATGATGCGAAGTGCGCAGGCCAGTCAAATAAACAGGCCGGCGTTGGCGCGACGAAAATGAATGCGGGTGAAAATAGGCCTGTGTGACGGGAAAAATTCATCGAGGAGGTGGGTGGAAGCTTTTATTTGACTAGACCTTTTTGCTTCGTTTTTGGGGCAATGCCAAAAATGAAGTAGGGTTTGGGACAACGTCCCAATTAAAACTGTTGTTAACTATCTATCATATAACAAGCATTCAAACCTATTATCTTGACATCAATATGGTCAAAGACCATATTTAAACTAAAATCGATCGTAAACAGAACGAATCAATAATCAGCAGAAATAAATCATGCACTCAGTTTTTTGCACTCTCCTGCCCATTAGAAGGACAAGAGAAAGGCCATCAATGTAATTTTCAGAATCACACTTAATATCAGCTCAAGATCTACCTTTTAGAAGCATAGGCATTCACCATCAGAATACCCAAACAAGCCATTACCACCAAAGACGATCCGATAATTTCAACAACGGTAAACACCTCATTAAATACAAAAACGCCAATAATGACATTTACCACCGGAATGAGCATATGAAACGGCGAACCGGTAGCAATAGAAACATGACGATAACCTTCCGTATTGAGCAACTGTGCAAAGGCAGAGAATACACCAATTAAAATAAGGACATAACTACTTGATACCGGTCCCGTCAACTCCGGCACATTCGCCGGGATAATAAACAGCCAGAATCCAACAATGCTTTGAGCAAAGAAAATGGCATAAGAATTATCCGTCCCATGCAGTTTTTTAACAATCAGAATAGAGACTGCATTGGTGATGGCACTCAACACCGCCAAAAAATCATACAAACCAAACGACCAACCTTCATCGCCACTGCCAAAACGCATAGAAACCATTATGATCCCCACAAATGCCAATAACATAAAAAGCCATTTACCCGGTTGTATCCGCTCTTTCAGCACCAAAGCACTGAGCAACGAGGCAAACAACGGATAGGAATAAGAATAAACCGACGCTTTTCCCATTCCAATATTGACAATGGCCACATAAAATAAGACAACAGATGCAGTACCCGTTAAACCGCGCAAAAAAAGCAACGGACTACGTACAAACTTCAGCTCGACTTTACGAAACAAGGCCAGAATACTTAGCATTCCAACACCTACAGCAAATCGCATAAAAACTATAACAGACGTACTAACGTGAGACATGGATCGAACCAGGGCAGCCATAATACCAAAAGCCACTACCGACACAACCATCAGAAAAATGCCATAGACAGGCCCTTCTTTTTTCATAACAATAGAATTGAAGCGTCAAAGGTAGATACTTTTGAATATTTGCAAAAAGAAGGATCAGCCCCTACCCCAAAGCTTACACGAGACCTTATCCAATACTGCTTCGATAAATTTCACATGTTCAATTCGTTCATTCCCCAAAATTTTCACCACTAATTATGTTTTTAAACATTCAGGATAAATTCATTTAAGAATATTTAACGATACATGTCCGTCCCCATAATCTGTACAGGCACATCATACAATCGTCAACGTTCTAATTTTAATGTCGAACATCCCACATCCTAACATCAAACGGCCCCACGTCGAACATCCAAACGTCCCAAAACTTCAGTATCTTTAAATCAATTTTTAAAACAGATCCTATGGTCACCGAAAAGCACGTAAAGTCGTTTAGCGATTTCCATGACATCATCACCGAACACAATAAAAACTGGTATAACTGGTACTACCGTGGAGAGAGTGATCCCAATCACATGCTGGTCCCCAAAGTAGGACGACCGCATTTTGTAGCTAAGCACATAACCGACCATCAACTGTTTGAAACCTGGTGCCGCCATGCCATCGCCTACCTCACCGCACCCACCGAGGATAAATGGGATTTACTGGCCATTGCCCAGCACCATGGCCTGGCCACTCGGTTGCTCGACTGGACATGCAATCCCATGATTGCGGCCTTCTTTGCCGTCACCCTCCCCGACAATTCACGCGCAGAAACCACCGAAAGTGCCATCTTTGCTCACTATTCAACACATCCCTTCATCGATCCCCAAACCCATCCCGATCCTTTCACCATTCCTGAAGGAATTTTCCGGGTCAGCCCCCGCTCCATTGCCCCCCGAATCATGCGCCAAGGAGGTATTTTCACCATTCACAATTCACCCAGCGCTTGCCTCGAAAAAAATATGCCCCAAGGAGACCGCCTGGAAAAAATCATAATCAACCGCCAATACCGCAAACAATTCACCATAGAACTATCCCATTACGGAGTGAATAAGCTAAGCCTTTTCCCCGACCTGGATGGACTGTCGCGTCATGTAAACTGGTCCTACCTGAATCTGCAAGAACAAGATAAAGAAGCTGAATGAGCATCTTTTTTTTACAAAAACAAGGAGAAAACCACCTGATTCGCTTTCTATTTAATCCAAGAAAATAATAGCTAAAAAAGAAAGTCAATCAATCCCGTTTGACAATTTTCTTCCAAAAAACAGGAGGAATATAGTCTGTTAAGGAACGCCTTTAAATAATTCCTTTCGGCAGGATCATCTACACAATAATCAATTATCTAAGGAGATTCATCCAATAACAAAAACAAATAAATCATCAACCAGTACAAATGATTGATGCTGACCGCACTTTACGATCTTTGAAATAAATGAAGACTTATTGGCTTGAAGAACAAAAGGAAAGTATAATTTGTATATAAAATAACATCTTTTCATGAATGGCAAAACTTTTTAAGATGTTATCAAACAACAAATTCTTCATGATTTAGGCTTGGGATATCAAATTGAAAAAACTAATTTCATCTTAACAAAATCAATATCAAAAAAATAAAATCAAAATTAATAATTCGATACTAAGATGACCAAAACTGTTACTATAACTGCATTTCAGATACTACATGAAATTACTTCAAGACATCTAAAACTAACAATAAAGCCATGCTTACTATTGTATATATATTAGTTTGGTAACCTATCTTTGAACTTTTCGACAAAGATGTTCTAATTATTCAGATAAACACCAAACCCCTATTCAAAAACAAATAAATTGTACATGCCTTATTTACTGAATACAATAAACTTAAAAAACAGTTGCTCTCCAAGCCAATATTTCATAACTTACATACCCTGTGTTTAATAATTTTTAAGAATATAAAACAAAAGTTTTTAGAAGTTTGGCTCAATTTATGTTTCACCTCAAACATATTTTATTCAGTTTTCTTATAAGAAAAGTGCCCTATTGTAAGGCTACAGTCAAAAGAACAAGCCTAAACAAGCTAAATCATTCACCTAAATGCGCAAAAGAGGTGACTACGTCGAACAATTTGTTCTGGTTATAGTTTTAAAATGCAAATAAAAACAATGACTCAAATGAAAAACGCAATCAACCAAAAAATGACTTTTGGGGCTAATACGGATGTTTTAGTTAAACCCAGAGGGCAAAGGGTAAATCTCTCACATGCAGAAGAAAAACTTCGCTACTTTTTTAATAACAACTGCTTAATTGAATATGGTTTTGAAACACATTACCCTATTGGCAATTGCATTGCTGACTTTTACTGTAAACAATTGAAATTAGCCATTATGGTTGAAAAAGACATTCATTCACTGTCCATTCAAAAGGAAAAGGCAAGAGCACAAAGAGATCAAGCTCTAAATGAGCAATATGGCATCAAAGTTCAATACATTACCAGTAATAAAATCATGACGGACTTTGAAAAAGTAAAATACGAGTTAGCACTCATGTGCATTCATCGAGCCCGCGATTTGAATGTATCACAAATTTTATAATCATTCCATAAGGCAGGAAAATATATTTAATCCAAAGGTTGGGAAATTGCACTAGCATTAACGCACTTCAAACAAGCCCCAACAGACCAGGCTCAAAAAACATCCAAATACGGCACGCCAAAACAATCAGTGGGGACATTAAAAATGGTGCTGGAAGATTAGAAGGGAGAGAATACAAAAAAAAAGCTGAAAGAACCAGCACCAGATCCCCCAATCAACAAAACCTACACACTGTCTGCATAATACAAACAATCACTCCTACTGAGAAACAATTCATAAAACTTTTGCAAGACCAAAAACATTCATCGCTGAAAAAAAATCAGAATACCAATTAGTTTTTTCCAATAAACTAAAGTCTGACAAACTACTACAATAAGACCAAAAATGTCAACTTCCACTTGCATTCCAATAACATCCGGGGTGCCGCTTCCATCCTTATTCTACAGATTAACTCACATTTCCCTTGTTATTCAATAATTAAATTTCACCATTTAAAACCTTATTCAGGTATGATTATTACACGGATCATTTCACCAAGAGATTGACTCTCCATGATTTTCTATCTATTTTTTATCACTTATTGATGATATAAGTCATCGAAATGATATCAGCTCATTCCGTGAAACAAATCTGATGAAGAATTTAATAATCATCTTTATCTTATCCTTTACAACAACCCTTTTAACAGCTCAAAAGAAAAGAGCAGAAGCTGCTTTTCTGAAAACACCATTAGAAATAGATGGTATATTAAACGAAACAGCCTACAGCCGATCCATACCTGCCAAAGACTTTTTGCAATTACAACCCTATAACGGTGCTCCATCGCTTCAACCATCCAAAGTACATTTCTTTTATGATCAATCGGCAATTTATGTTGGTGCCATGCTTTACGACAACTCTCCGGACAGTATTTTCAATTTTCTCACGGAAAGAGATCACATAGGAATGTCCGATTATTTTGGCGTTTATTTTGATCCTTATAACAAGGGCCAGCTGGCATACGGTTTTTTCATTACTCCTGCCGGAGTTCAAACAGATATTAAAGCCATAAAAAAAGACTATGATGAAGAAGATTCAAATTGGGATGCCGTATGGGAAAGCAAGACACGAATAATAAAAGAAGGATGGGTGATAGAAATGAAAATACCATATGCAGCATTACGGTTTCCGGAAAAGGAAATACATACCTGGGGACTCAATATATTTCGCAATATTCGCCGTTACAACTCCAACAACTCGTGGAATTTAATTGACAGAACAATAGCTGGTTTTATCCACCAACAAGGAGAACTTACCGGCATACGCAATATAAAACCTCCGGTACGTCTTTCTTTAACCCCATATGCCGCTACCTACGTGGAATTTAAAGAAGAAACGGCTTCAACCGACTTAATTTACAAAGGCGGAGTAGATCTGAAATATGGTATCACGGAAAGTTTTACTCTTGACATGATGGTCATTCCTGACTTTGGACAGATTCAATCAGATGATAAAAAGTTAAACCTATCACCATATGAACTTTACTATGACGAACGTCGGCAATTCTTCACAGAAGGGACAGAGCTATTTGAACGCGCTAATATATTTTATTCCCGACGCATAGGCGGACGACCTAAATTTTCAGACAAAGCAGATGATGTCCGCAAGGATAATGAAACCATTAATAACAGACCAACAGAGACCCAATTAGTGAATGCCACAAAGTTATCAGGTCGTACAAAAAAAGGATTAGGCATGGGATTTCTTAATGCCATGTCCCTGAATTCATACGCCATACTAAAAGACACAACTACTGGTAAAACCCGCAAAGTGCCAATTCAACCTTTTACCAACTACAATGTCTCTGTGCTGGATTATACTCTGAAAAACAATTCCTATATCAGCTTAATCAACACCAACATGTCAATGGCCAATAATCCGTTTATAGCCAATGTAACAGCATCTGAATTCCAGGTCCGTGATAAATCCAAGACCTATGCCATTAGTGGAAAAGGAGGATTAAGCACACGGATAGACACTGCCAGAGAAACCGGCGTTTTTGCAGAATTAAACCTTGCAAAAAACAGCGGACAATTACGCTATGGCATATCTCAGAACATCTATTCAGAAGATTACAATCCCAATGACATGGGGTACCTGCGCCGAAACAACCTAATGAAAACAGAAATATATACCGGCTATCGTAAACTTGAACCATTTGGCATCTTTAGAGAACTCTACTCAAACGCATGGTGGAAATATACCCGTGTAGTTGAGCCGGCTGATGTTTACGGACAGGAAGCTGGGTTTTACATTTATACCTTATTTAAAAACAACTATGGCATGGAACTAAATGGTGGCTATGGTTCCGAAAAACATGACTACTACGAACCAAGAATAGAAGGACGTTTTTTCTATGAGCCTTGGTTTTTCTGGTACAACATTGAAGCATCCACCGACTACCGGAAACCATTCAGCGCCTATTTTCATTTTGGAGGCTTTCGACACCCCGATTCTGACCAGTTCGGGCGCAGGGGACAATTAGCTCTGAATTGGCGCATAGGACAACACCTGCAATTGGAATATGACCTGGTACTGAACGATGAGATCAATGATTATGGTTTTGTGGATACTTCAGAAAATGAAGACACCATCTATTTTGCCCGCCGAGACATAAATTTACTGGAAAACAGACTTGAACTGACCTTGGCAATCAATAACAAACTGAGCGTTCGGTTAAGAGGCCGTCATCACTGGTCAGGTGCCGAAAATAAGACCTATTACCAACTACAGGATGACGGATCTTTGAAAGAAGAGCCTGACTATGATGGGAATCACAATGAAAATTTTAACGTATTCAATATTGACATGGTCATCCGATGGGTTTATGCGCCAGGTTCTGAACTCACACTCGGTTGGAAAAATTCCATATTTGACGACCGTGACATAGTTGAACAGAACTACTGGCAAAACTTAAGAAGAACTTTCCAAATACCACAAACCAATACTTTCTCACTAAAAGTACTTTACTACCTTGATTACAACAATCTGGTAAAAAAAGAAAACAAAAACTAACCAACCTATCATTCCATGACAAAAATATGCTCAAAACAAACTGTCGGCAAAAAAATAAAAAAAAGAAGCAATACTCGCTAGCTTCTTGCTATTATCAGGTATCTAATCCACTAAAATATGCTGACTCAGATAAGAATAAGCTGTTTCGAAAAAAGTAATAATCGCCTCCTTATCGGCCATCTGGCCTGATTCAAACACAGGATAAATCGCTCCCTTCCAGTCTTCAGTGATCCATCTGCCATGAGAAAGCTGAGGAGCATGGGAAAAATCAATTTCACCTTCGCTCCGCCAACCATACATATAATAATAAGGCTGCGCGGATATTTTATCGGCAATGGCCAGTCCGGCACCTATGGCATGAGAAGCTTCTCCACTCTCTAGCTTTATTACGTAGTATACACCAGTATCAAAATGATGTGGCCAGATACGTATCTCGCATTCATGTCCGGAGATATCATTCAAAGCCCCAAAAACATCATTCGCTTGTGATCTCAGGCACATCCATGCATCAATTAAAGAAGCAGCTGGTTTTTTGATTGTTTTAGTAGGAGCAAAATTATCAGGCAGAACTTTTGAGAACTCTTTTTTAATCCCCATTTCCAGTAATTCAGATTCCCACCATGCCACATAATCTCTAAAACTCTTTCCATTCATTTTCAACGATGAAAGCAACTTATCTGTTCCTGTAGCAAAGGATACTTCAAATGATATTGGATTAAAAAGCATATGCACCGGAGGACCTCCATTAATCGTAAATGTCCTGCCTAACAAAACCTTCGCATTATCATCCCACTTCAAATTGATATGACTACTATCTGCTTTAGGCGGGATAAGATTCCGAGCCGAAAGTGACATCATTTGTGCCACCTGATGAATGGCCCCATCGACTTCATTAAACTCTCTTATCTTCATCTGATTAAATTTTAAAATCAGGAGCCAATCATCACAAGGAATATTAAAAAAACAAACACTAATACCTGCATCGTAACATGCTCCTGTATAACTAGATTGTATACGCTATTTATAAACACAACTCACAAGAATCTTCTATTGCAAATTAACCCACATACCACTGGTGTCAATAGGTTTGGCACTTTTTATTATTTTTCATCCTCTAACAACAGATCGTTAGATATAATACAATAGACCTTAGACTAATTTTTATCCCACTCCTTTGCCGAGCCATCAGTAGTATTGTCCTAAACAATTCTACAATCTCTATTGCACTCATATCACACGGACTCTTCCTTTTTTGCTACAGTACTGCTTATAATCGATCCGGAACCACCCCTCCATAGGCAATACCGGTTAAATGATGCATGTCACGATTAAAGGTTGTCAGGTCATTTAGATTGAAATCACTGAGCTTCTGGTATCCACACGCACGCGCAATCACTTTCATTAATTCCACACTGGCTTGAAAAAAATTACAGAGCTGCCATGCCGAGGTCTCAATCACCAGTCGATCACGAAAGCGCTGATCTTGAGTGGCCACACCCACCGGACACCTATTGGTTTTACAGGCACGCATTCCTAAACAACCAATTGCCTGCAAGGCGGCATTAGAGACAGCAATGGCATCAGCACCCAACATCATGGCTTTTGCAAAATCAGCCGGTACTCGCAAGCCTCCGGTAATAATCAGTGTCACATCAGTCACATTGTGCCTGTCCAAGTGTCGCCGTGCTCTTGCCAGAGCAGGAATAGTAGGTACATTGATGTTATCCCTCAGTATGGCAGGAGCAGCACCGGTACCTCCTCCCCGACCATCCAGTATGATATAATCAGCCCCGGCTGCCAGTGCAAAATCGATATCTTTCTCAATATGACTGGCTGCAATTTTAAAACCCACCGGGATACCACCGGTAATGTCCCTTACCTGGTCAGCTTCAGCGCCAAAGTCACGGGGCGACTCCAATCCGATGAAGGTAGCCGGACTGATGGCATCCTCACCAGGTTTAAGGCCTCTCACCTTAGCTATTTCATCGGTTACTTTATTGCCGGGAAGATGCCCGCCTATACCAGTTTTAGCACCCTGACCACCTTTAAAATGAAATGCCTGCACTTTACTGAGCAAATCCCACTTAAACCCAAATTGTGCCGAGGCCAACTCGTAAAAATACCGGTTATTATGAGCCTGTTCTTCCGGCAACATTCCCCCTTCACCGGAGCATATTCCTGTACCTGCCATCTCAGCTCCCATAGCAAGAGCAATTTTGGCTTCGCGCGATAATGCCCCAAAGCTCATATCTGAAACAAAAATTGGAATATCAAGCACCAATGGCTTACGGGCACGGGGACCAATCACAGTGGTTGTATCCACGGTTACATCATCAAGCAATGGCTTCTTATGCAACTGAGCCGGTAGAATCTGAATGTCTTCCCATTTGGGTAACAGGTTACGATCAACCCCCATCGAAGCAATTGAACCATGAAGACCAATACCACTCAAACCACCACGTGCCAGATCCTGAATAAAACCAGTGTAGGGTTCAGTAGTTTCCGGATGTGTATCAGCGTACATTCCCTGGTAATTCCGTTTATTAAATGGTTGCGGGTGATTCAGGGCATAACTACGTACTTCATCCAAATCAACCAATACCTCATCATCCTCAATAAAAGAATTAAACTTATACAAAACCTCTTTGTTATTATATGCTGACACACCTGAATCAATCCGGTAATCCCAGCTATGTAGCGAACATACAAGATCATTCCCTTTAACCGTACCATCTGCTAACAAGGCACCACGATGAAGACATCGTCCATAGAGAACAGAAACATTATCGGCATACCGAATCACTACCAGATCAATACCTTCAACCTGAACATGAATAGGCTGCCGGTCTTTCAAATCTGAAAATCTACATATTTTATCTTTATCCATGACATTAGATTTTTAATACCAGTATGGTGATGAATGACTATAGTGTCAAGTCAAATGATCTTTCTGATTATCACTTACAACGTATTTTTATTACCGCGACATCAGGATAAACTAAAATTTAGGACATTCATATTAGAAATAAAAGGATTAAATATGCAATGCGCTAAAACCTTATACCACGATTACTATTTCACCAGAAAACATATAGGAATAATCCCCATTCGATCTACTTCAACCTTTCAAAAAAAATTAAACCGAAATAAATTAAAAACATTCATTATCGGTTCTCACCTCCTTTTACTTCCTAGAAACCAACCGAAATCATATGAGACGAACGAATTATTTTTTATACCACGGTAAATAAAA
The DNA here is from genome assembly GCA_004296775.1 of Marinilabiliaceae bacterium JC017. GTDB lineage: Bacteria > Bacteroidota > Bacteroidia > Bacteroidales > Marinilabiliaceae > JC017. The sequence continues at coordinate 5,707 of RHGE01000052.1, read as the reverse complement.
AACGAAATGAAAGTAAGTGCATCCTTGTTTTGCTTTGTCTGATATGGTGCTTGCGGAGATTAAATGTAAAGGGCAACTGTTCGGCTTATGACTGAAAACACCTGGCCAATGTTTTTCGATGATAATTCGAACACGGAAGATCTGCAAATACGGCATAGGAAACCTCAGTTGATTTCCCTGATGCCAACAGAATTAATAAAACATTTTAAGCATGACTTATTTCTCAATAGATCGTTAAAATTTAGACAATAGGGTTTAGACTGATATACATCCTGTTCATTTACTGAACCATAAAAGTACTGAGTATAAAACTATCACAAACTGCACTTTAGAGAATTACAAAAATCTATCGAACTATTAATTTCTAATTCTTTTTAAAGTGTATAGTAGTATAAGCATGCATCATTAAGAGAAACAACATGAGAATACGAAATATTTTAATTGGGGTAATGACCATTTCCGGCACATTGATGTCGTTTGCCCAGGAAACCAATACCAGCATTCTGCCCGGCCACATCAAAATCACCGGTGGCATGGCAATTCAAAACTATCAGAACCTGAAAGCTGCCCAACATCAATTAAATGGCACCGGTAGCACCTTTGAGCTTGGCTGGGGAAAAGAAACGAAGCGATCACTATGGCTCGTCACCGCAGGAATGAATAATGTAAACATGAAATCGTCCCTGTCGGAATATGTGGAGGTAAAATCCACTGCCATCAAATTTGATATCGACTACCTGCGACGATTGAAAGAGGAAAATGTAAACTGGCTACTGGGTGCCGGCATCAACTCCAATTTCAACCTTCTGAACAATGACCGGTTACAGAACGATCAATCTACTTATAATTTCCTGAATACATTAATGCTCAAAACGGCTGTACAAAAAAACTTCAGCCTGTTGGGACGTACTGTTCAGGGAGAATTCTCCTTGGGACTGGGATTACTGGCCCTTGGCAAAGACACCAAGTCGTTTTCTTTTACCACTCCTCAGTCATTCCTGGAGAAAGGAAAATATGACTACCAGGGTGCCGCAAATGATGCAGATGATCCTTTCATGTACCATGAATTAATGACCATTGGCAATTACCGACGCATTAAAACCGGACTGAAACTGCGCTTCCTACCTAAAAGCGGTAAACGACATTTTTGGGATGTGGGCTACTCGTGGGACTATTACTCATATGCCGAAGTGACCGACTACCGCGTAACTTCAGGTACCCATAACCTATCCCTCACCTATAACTTCATGTTCAACCGGAAAAAATAAACACCATGATCAAAAAATACTATACCCTCCTCCCCCTGCTTGCACTATTCATTACCATTACTTCCTGCGAAAAGCTGGACATGGAAGACCAACCTGGTACCGATAATGTAAGTATCTTCAACGAATACTGGACCATCCTTCACGAGAAATACGGCATGCTGGAAGCTAAGGGAGTCAATTGGAACGAGGTATACAGTGAATATGCCGGTTATATCAACAATTCCATCTCAAAAGATTCCCTATCGAATGTATTGGGCAGAATGACTTTACTATTAAGAGACGGCCACACCTGGCTGGTAACCAATGCCGGCAAGTACTATTACAATTTTGATCTTCAAAAGGGATATCCCATTGATCTGAATCGGAAAGTAGTGAAAAAACAATACCTGGGGCAGAATTACCAGAACGTAGGGGACAGCATGGCTTATAGCATCCTGCCGCCAAACATCGGACTGGTTGTATACCGTGACTTTCAATCCGAAATCACCGATGAAGGCATTAACGGTATGTTAACCGATTTAAAAGATACCCGCGGACTGATTATTGACGTACGTGGTAACGGCGGTGGCGATCCTGAATATGCCGGCATGCTGGCCTCTCATTTCACAGAGGAAAAAGTATATACCGGCTACGAGTTGTTTAAAACCGGACCAGGTGAAAACGCCTTTTCCAAGAGTGAGGTATCCTTACGACCAACAAACGGGGTCACTTACTTGAAACCCATAGCCATCCTGACAGACAGAGGTGTCTTTTCAGCAACCACAACACTATTATACATGACAGATCCGCTGCCACAAGTATTTACAGTAGGAGCCAAATCAGGAGGCGGCAGTGGCTCCACATCCGACGGACAACTGGCCAATGGATGGATCTATTCCCTTTCGGTGAGTGAATACATCGATGCAAAAGAACGCCACCTGGACGATGGTGTAATGCCGGACGTTGAAGCTCACCTCAATACTAATCATCCAAACACAGATGAAATCATTGAGCGCGCTATCATGGAGATCATGAATCGATAATATCCTGTTTTTATTTGACCTTAACCTTGCCAGCCCGAAACCATGTTGTTCCGGGCTGGTTTTTTATATGGGTAGAAGATAGGTCATTAAAGAATTAGGCGCTTAGAAAGCAACTTTCACCAACATGTTGTTCAAATTGGATGGAATTACTTGAAGACAGGTAGAAAAAAATTGAAACACTTAGAGATAAATGGAGATACATTGAAATAATTTGAAACAACCTGTACTTACCATTGACAACCTCGAAGAACAATCAACTTAAGGCAACATCCCTCTCAGAGGCTTTTTTCAGGAGACTTCTGGAAAAACATAACACTCTAAATCATTAGCACTGCAACTGAATGGGAAAATTTGTTGTTAAGCCTTCTTATCCTCCTGCTCAACACACCAGCTTGTCAGAATAGAAGAAAAAACCATCCGAGAATACTCATCACAATAATTCGTAAAACTTTTGTAATCATCTGAAAAACAACCTTTGTTTATTTAATGACCAAACTTATTACAGTTCTACAAATGAGCCGGATGTAAATCATCCTGAGGTCTATTACCTAACTAATAACATGAGAATTGACTGGATAATTACTCAATAACAACTCGTTGATTATTCCACGCTAAAGGCATATGGTTATCTCGCCAAAGAATGCAAAAGATTAAAACATTATCCCATGTAATCTCCGGGGATATTTTTGCAGGCTTGCCGGGTACCATGATCAATCCAAGAATAGATCACTGGTTATTCCAGACCATTTTCACCGTTTCACAAACCCAAAACACTATAAAATAAAAAAGTATCACAAGACTCAAAGCGATTCAATATGTTATACAATCAACTATCTTACGACACATTTCCTTTTTTATTTGATCATTATGTTCTATTTTAAGGTGTCCTTTTATTGATGAAAAAACAGACACTCAACCGATACCTAAATGTCTATTGAAATATCCATTAAAAGCAAATCCAACAGACTCACACAAACAACCAAACCTGGACAAGCCATAAAAGTACGAAGCTATAAGTATCCAGTTTTTTGCATGACCGGGATTATAATATTCTGCCAACACGAATATTACAGATAAGACACCTAAAATCCAATCTATTGAGTCTTACTAACAACTTTAACCCTTTAAAAAACCACCTATGGCGAGACAAAAAAAGAAACGCAAACCCTATAACGGTATTCAAAAAAAACAGGAAAAGAATCGTCAGATGCAAAACTTCCTCAAACGGATAAGATATTTAGCTTCACTTTGCGGATGTGAAAAAGTATATGATAGTCTACCACCTCAAGAAAAGTTTTTCATCTTTACCATGCGCTCGCAGATACTACCACCCAAAACTCAAGTTGGGCACAAAGTCCATCCTGTCATTTTGAAAAACCTTCATTCCCACATAAAACAATGGATAAAAAACTCAAAGGTACCTTTTGGACCTAACCAGGAAATGGTGATACAGGAAGATGTAATGACAGCTGGCAGGACGCTTTATAACTACATCCTTTTCCTGAAAAAGGATTTATTTCCGGAAGCAGAAAAATTTAAAGAAGCATTTGAACCCTATTCCTCCTTGTTTGAAAAGGATAACAACATATTCAGAGCATATGACGCCTGCCTACAGATATTAAGCCAAGGCATGAGTTTTCCCAATCATAAATGGTTTTTGTTTGAAAATACCTACACCACCAATCTCTCCTATGACAGAGGCTGTGGAGGTTACCAGGTAGTGGTGCACGTAAAAAAACCAATGGTTAAAACCATTACAATTAACAGTCACAACCGGCCTGTTTATCGGCTTGCCTTCTCAAGGGTGAACGATGGCGTCTTCTGGCTTTATGTTCCCAGTGAACCATTTCGCCCTGCCTACCAAGGCTCCAAAAAACGTTTACCTATCTACATTCAGGCTCACGCCATCAATCGTCTGTTACAGCGCATCGATTGCCTGCATTATATCCATATCTTGCAACAAATAATCTACCAAATCAATAAGCCTGAAATCCATTTCTGCGATTCAGGAGAGATATTGTTTGCCTACTATTTAATGGAAAGAAAACTTGGGTATTTTGTGGTGGACATCATCAACAGCATGGTTGTACTGCGCACATTTCTATTTATTACCCAAGATTTAACACCAGAAAGCAATAAACTAAAAGAACTGGCCGGACTGGCCCGCGAAGACATCTCCTATTGGCAGATAGATCGTCTGAGCCCCTTCGCCAAAGGCGACATGACAAAATCGTCTAAACTAAAAAACCTATTTAAGGAAGCCGGAATAAATCAACTGTTTGATATGAAAAAACACATCGGTAAGAATAATAAAACCATTCTCATTCACGAAAAACTGGAGGCATTTATTTCGCCTGAATATGGTGAGATGGAAGACAGTGAACAGTTGACAGTTGACAGTGAACAGTGAACAGTTAACAACGAGCAGTGATTAATTAGCAGTTATATAACAAACCCCAAAGGGGTGCCGGAAAAAGCACAGGGTTTTAACCCTGTGTAACCATCATGGGAATAAGGAAGGTTGAAAGCCTGTTTGTATAAAATAGATCGTTAGATTTTAGATAATAGTCAGAGATGGCCGTTGTCCATATTGACGACTGTACAACCCGATCCTACCGTTACCTTCAAATCAGAAAAGATAGAGATGATTCTCACTACCTGGAAAAATATACTCTTGAATGCCTTAAAAACAAACTAATACACCTTGAACAAGTCGCATCCAAGACAAAAGTACTAATCTCAGGAAATGAGACACTTAGCAAGCTTGTTATATAACTTTAGACTGATTTACAACTAGCTAACTTTTTTGCATTGTAGAAGTTTAATAATCTATTGATCGTTGTAATCTCAAAACACTTACAAAAGACGTTAACACCCGCATCCTGGAAGGATGACATGTTTATAGACCAAAGCGTGAAGTTTATGTGCRACTCCGGCTGGAGTCGAATGTATATCAACCTGATATCACTACAAACATGGGATACCTCCGGYATCCTGTTATTCTTTGTTTATTATCTATTGCCAACATACCATGATTGTAATTATTGCTGATACAAACGGCCTGTCAGGCCTGGAAAACTATTACACCTCATCCTAACCGKCTCCTCAAAGGAGAGGACCGGGGTGAATTGTAAAAACAACATGACAAACTCCAAAGGAGTGCCTGTAATAGCACAGGGTTTTAACCCTGTGTAACCATCATGGAAATAAAGAAGGCTGAAAGCCTGTTTGTATTTAATGAGCAGATCATTAGATTTTAGATAATAGACCTTTAGACTGATTTACAACTAGCTAACTTTTTTGCATTGTAGAAGTTTAATAATCTATTGATCGTTGTAATCTCAAAACACTTACAAAAGACGTTAACACCCGCATCCTGGAAGGATGACATGTTTATAGACCAAAGCGTGAAGTTTA
>RHGE01000481.1 GCA_004296775.1 Marinilabiliaceae bacterium JC017 | reverse complement strand
AATTAATCGATCTCTCAGTTGCACATAAAGTTGACCACCGAAATTACACTTGGCAGCTTGTTTCTGTAATTCAAGGATGAATTCCCGACCCTTTTGGTCATTTTGACGAACCATCTTATGAAACTTCGCCCTTTCACGGCATTCAAAACTGGTGCATTTTACATGACTTAATAATAGCTCTTTAAGAGTTGCATAAGGGAGTGAGATAGRTTTTTCTGGATATGCYAAAGTTTTTARTAAGCTGTACGCTTCTCTCCCAATGAATGTGAGGAAGTRTGCCACAATATTAACATCCTCATCATCTTCTTTGGTCATGCTCCARATTTCGAACCTTTCCAAATAATCCTCAAAAGCTYCAGGAGTTGAATGAATATCYAACTTTTCCATTGCAGGYTCCATCRCGAYGCCAATATAGTATTCKAATTSTCGTATGAAYTAGGA
>RHGE01000480.1 GCA_004296775.1 Marinilabiliaceae bacterium JC017 | reverse complement strand
TAGTAGTAGTAGTAGTAGTAGTAGTAGTAGTAGTAGCAGTAGTAGTAGTAGCAGCAGCAGCAGCAGCAGCAGTAGTAGTAGTAGTAGTAGTAGTAGTAGTAGTAGTAGTAGTAGTAGTAGTATTAATCATTATTACAGACAGACAGACAGACAGACAGACAGACAGACAGAGATGTGCAGACATGCCTCCATACACCCAGGCAGGCAGAGGGGGAGAAAAAACGGTCTTTCCCCCCCAGCTCTGTGCCTCGTGCCTCTGGKAGACCCWGCCGGTCTCCCAGGGGCACACACMGRYGAGCCAGAGTGGCCTCGTGCCTCTGGTACACCGAGCGGGGCCCTCGTGCCTCTGGTACACCGAGCCGGTCTACCAGGGGCAGCCACACATAAGCCAGAGTGGCCTCCGGTCTACCAGGGGCAGCCACACATAAGCCAGAGTGGCCTC
>RHGE01000479.1 GCA_004296775.1 Marinilabiliaceae bacterium JC017 | reverse complement strand
AAAGGTTTGGATAAACGAAAATAAAGCGCTTATTTTGCACCCGCTTTTCGAACGAGAAAGCAGGCACAGCAAGGGATTGCGAAGTCAAAGAAGGCATGTTGAGAATCACTTTTTTGGAGGGTGTAGGTTTAAGTTTTAAACCATAAAACAGACACCGAAAAAACTTCAAAAAAGATTAGGTTTTAAACTAAAAAATTGTTTATCTTTGCAGCCGCTTCTAATGAGAGGCAATTTTAAAAAGCATTCATTTATTGAATACGATATAGAACAACGTTCTTTGAAGAAATTGGAAATGTACCTATAAACACGAGGTAAGAGTAAATCATCGAGTCGAGGGAATAGTTTGAAAGATATTTAAAATTTTCTTTTACAACGAAGAGTTTGATCCTGGCTCAGGATGAACGCTAGCGACAGGCCTAACACATGCAAGTCGAGGGGTAAC
>RHGE01000478.1 GCA_004296775.1 Marinilabiliaceae bacterium JC017 | reverse complement strand
GTGGATTGGCATCAGAGCTGATGAACCGAAGCGGCTAAAGCCAAAGCCTGGAATCAGATATCTTGCTGAACTGTCAGACTTTGAGAAGGAAGATATCCTCGCATGGTGGAAGCAACAACCATTCGATTTGCAAATACCGGAACATCTCGGTAACTGCATATTCTGCATTAAAAAATCAACGCAAAAAATCGGACTTGCCTGCAAAGATGAGGAGGGATTGCAGCGTGTTTTTAATGAGGTCATCACGGGATCCCATGTGCGTGACGGACATCGGGAAACGCCAAAGGAGATTATGTACCGAGGAAGAATGTCGCTGGACGGTATCGCGAAAATGTATTCAGAAAATGATTATCAAGCCCTGTATCAGGACATGGTACGAGCTAAAAGATTCGATTTATCAAGCCCTGTATCAGGACATGGTACGAGCTAAAAGATTCGATACCG
>RHGE01000477.1 GCA_004296775.1 Marinilabiliaceae bacterium JC017 | reverse complement strand
GTATTTTAGCCGTAACTTTTGACTCAGAACTCGGAATTTTGCTCAAWATACCATTTTGGAAAGAAGACTTCAAGGCCTACAACTTTGCGTTTCAYRGGCTTGRGCCAATTYTGCTTGTACGGGCCGCAAATCAGCTTAGAAGAAATCTGACGAAAAACCTAATATGTTTTGGTCCAAATTMTACTTGAAYTTAATTAAGTTTTTGTTTTCCTTATTCATTAAGGATTAGGGTTTCCTATRTTWATGAGGCTTAGGAGATTRAAARCATATAWAWAGCCATCTTATGTMAAAATTAGGTTATGYTWRGTGRCTACCTAAGCTTTAGTTTATTTTTCAGTAGKTTAAATCCAGAAAAGCWTTAGAGAGAGAGAGAGAGAGAAGGAATGGGAGTCCAAGCTTCATCCATGGAGGTTTCCTACATCATGGGCTAGTCTTCCAAGMTAGGG
>RHGE01000476.1 GCA_004296775.1 Marinilabiliaceae bacterium JC017 | reverse complement strand
TATGGGCCTGCTTAGGTGACGTCTCTCGTCAGGTTGAATGGCATGGTCGCTGGCTGGATGCAGAAAGCTGGAAGTGTGTGTTTACCGCAGCATTAAAGCAGCAGGATGTTGTTCCTAACCTTGCCGGGAATGGCTTTGTGGTAATAGGCCAGTCAACCAGCAGGATGCGTGTAGGCGAATTTGCGGAGCTATTAGAGCTTATACAGGCATTCGGTACAGAGCGTGGCGTTAAGTGGTCAGACGAAGCGAGACTGGCTCTGGAGTGGAAAGCGAGATGGGGAGACAGGGCTGCATGATAAATGTCGTTAGTTTCTCCGGTGGCAGGACGTCAGCATATTTGCTCTGGCTAATGGAGCAAAAGCGACGGGCAGGTAAAGACGTGCATTACGTTTTCATGGATACAGGTTGTGAACATCCAATGACATATCGGTTTGTCAGGGAAGTTGT
>RHGE01000474.1 GCA_004296775.1 Marinilabiliaceae bacterium JC017 | reverse complement strand
CATCGCTATTGTTTGGTTACTCCCCGTAATTTCATTGGCAATTCAATGGGTCTTCATCGTACCTGCGTCGGGACAGCTTCGGATCAACTCCGCTGTTAGCGGAGTTGATCCGAAGCAAACCCATCGTTGATACTTAGCAGGTACCTGTTCAACCCCTGATCAAACCATTAACACAGAACCCAGAACACCATACTCAGAATACAAAACCCAGAACCATCAACCAAATCCATTCCCGCTTCCCCTCCAACTTCTAGCTTCTAGCCTCTATCTTCCAACCAAAACACAGAACCATCGAACATCGTAAATCCCCACGTCCTAAAACGCAAAAAACCCGATGCTCTAATGAACATCGGGTTTCTAAAGGTTGGCGGCGACCTACTCTCCCACTTGACGCAGTACCATCGGCGCTAACGGGCTTAACTTCTCTGTTCGAAATGGGAAGAGGTGGAG
>RHGE01000051.1 GCA_004296775.1 Marinilabiliaceae bacterium JC017 | reverse complement strand
ACCAATTCTATGGGTCACAACCGCGAAGCTTTCGCAAATTTCATGTTATTGACCTATTGGTTATTGTGTTTTTGAAAGTGCTGGAAATTCATTAAAAAAACTGACTTTTTTGCCATTTATGGGTCCATTTTTTTCAAGTTGGGTTAAGTTGATTATTCTTCGAGATTGATAATGGTTATAAGTGCTGTCTATTTCAATCTGTTTCCATGATTTTCCACATGTCTCCATGTATTTCCATCCAATTTGAACCACATGTTGGTAAAAGCTGCTACCTAAGCGCCTAAAAGCTACCACTATTAAACAAGCACAAACCGTCTTTCAGTTAATTGCGAAAGATTAACGAACTATTGTTTACTGGGGTAGAAATATTTTTAGCTGTTATGAGATCACAAGTTATCTTTTAACGATTTTCAAAACCTTAACGAACAATTGATCAGGATAAAGGGAAAAATACAACCAGGACTTTAATACATCTTATTTTCAACCTTACCCCATTCTTCCTGATACGGCAATCGTTTATATTTTTCCATTAATCAAGCTTCAAAGCAGGTTTAAGTTATCCTTCATTAAAAGCCATTTTACCGGCAGCAATATAGCTATTTACGACCGACTTGCACCTGACATATTGCAGGGTAAGAACAGGAGTTCCATAGATGCTATTAAATCAGGATGATCCATAACATTTCAATCACCTCAAAGAAACTTCATACACATGGATCTTTCATTTTTTCATGGGAAAATTTGCGATTATTTGTTCTGTTGATGTCTATTAAAGTACGGAACACCTTTTTCTCTTGTCTGTACACCTTTCGACGAAGTTAAGACACACTATGGCCAGGTTAAGACACTTATCGGCCGGGTTAAAACACTCTTCGGCCAGGTTAAAACACTCATCAGCGAGGTTAAAACACCTTTCGGCGCAGTCTGTACACCTATTGGCGGGGTCTGTACATGTTTTTCCTTAATTTTCATTTGTACAGCGCTTAAAATCTACCTTTTCGTCATTCAAAAAATAAATCATGCCAAAATATAAAACCGTCCGATTAATTATTTTTCGACATTAATGTCCAAAATAAATTGGTATTAACCAACGTGCTCTAGCCGCACGGGCTTTTACTTTTTTGCTACAGCCAAAAAAAGTAAACAAAAAAGGCCGCCGCTTACAATAAATAGTTAAAATTTAACTCCTTTCCACTGAAAGAAAATAACTCGCTCCGCTCAAACAAATTTTCTTTCTTAACGTTCCAATCCATTAAATTTCTTAACACTATTTCTTGAAGGCGGAATGTCCAATCAATCCCTTATTTTCACAAAACACCCTTAAACATCTAAAACGATACTTCTTATTTGCTTCAGGTGAAAATTATTTAGGACAATTGTGATTTCTCTACTTACAATTATAAAACCACTAAACCCAAAATCAGGTTGATTTCTGCCTCTATTAAATACTCTATCCTGATTATTGGACACAATATACCACATACCGAATACAAATAGCTACCATTATTTTCCTCCTAAAATGGCGACAGGAGCAGTGATTGCAATTTATTTTCTCCCTAAACCATCCTGTTTTGAATGTGTTACAACCACACCTCTCCTCTTTCCAACAGCAGAACGCTTTCATTCATCAATTTTCATCATTAAATAATTTTATTACTTTTAGTAAGCAAAAAATCCAAATCCCGAAACATAAAATGCGTATGAAATATCCCTTCTATCCCCGTGGAACCTATCGAAACCTGCACTGTTTTCGAAATCCAACCACCTATTTTACTTAAAACAACAAATAGACTTCACCTATTTGCCACTCATGGCAATCGGATACCTATCTAACTAAGAAGCATATTAATAACTGACATTTCCCATATGTATTTAAAGCCTATAAAGCTTGCATTGCAAGCATTTTGCCAACCACGGATTTATCGAATTATACGAATTACTTTTCGATGAAAAGCTCATAAAACCACGCAGTGGTTAAAAATTCGTTTAACTAGTATAATTCGCGGTTAAAACAATAGTAAATGTAATTTACTCATAATCAATTATAACTTCTCTGGTATTTTTAATATATGCCTAAAATTTAGTCTTTTATAAAACCTGGGAAACTTCAGTTATATAACAAATTCAAAAATAACAGGACTTCTGTAGTCCACCGTCAGTATAAAAATCCATAACAAAAACACGATGAAACAAACACCCTATCTTTTCCTGCTTATTGTTCAGATAATGATTATCGGATGTTCCAAACCAACCGAAGAACAAACCATAACTATTGCCGGCGTTGTTGGTGATAATTCTGTTTCAACGGCTCAGATATACTGCCAGGACACCATCTTTACCGATACCATTACCAATGGAACTTTTCATTTTCAACTCAAGTCAATTAACGAAGGTTATTTAAATTTGAAGCTATCTCAACGGATACCTCTGTTTGTTAAAAACAATGACAGCCTTTTTTTAAAGATAACCGGGACCAAAAGCGAGATTGAATTCTCAGGAACCGGCTTTGAAGAAAGTCAATACATTCAACAAAAGAACCAACTGGCCAAAGAATTGGGGATAAATGATCCGCGTAAAATTGACAAAGCGCTTTTTTCGTCTCCACCGGATGTTTTCAATGACAAAATTGATAGCATAAAGAATGTACGCTTAACCTTTCTGGAACAATACAAGCAGGAAAACCCTCTGCTAAATAAGTCGTTTGTCCAACATGAACAGAAATTGATTGATTATTACTGGATGAACCAGAAATTTAACTATCCCGGCTTTCACCGGATGCTGACACATCAGAAAACAGACTTACCGGCAGGGTATTACAGTTTCGTTAACCGAATAGAGACCAATGATTCCGTACTTTTTAAGTTCAGAGAATATAAAACAACGATGAATGCGCTATTGAATTACAAACTGAAGAACTTGAAAAATGATAATTCAACAGATTTACAGCCCAAATATGAATTAGCAAAAAGCTTATTTGAATCGGAGAAGATATTTGAAACCATGGCCTTCAACCTGATTCGAAAACACATCATTTTTAAAGGCATTGAAAATATTGATGATGTATATAATGACTACCTGAACCGTGTGAAAAACAAGAAATACAAAGAGGTATTAATAACCAACTATTCAAAATGGGAAGCTCTGAAGAAAGGAAACCAGGCGCCTCCATTTGCCATTGAAGACATGGATGGCAAAACCGTTAAGTTGTCGGACTACCATGGGAAAATTGTTTACCTGGATTGTTGGAGCACCTACTGCGGACCCTGTATTGAAGAAATACCTGCCTTGAAAAAACTTTCCGACGAAATAAATGATCCCGGAATTGTATTTGTTACCATATCAGTAGATTCGGACAAAAACAGATGGAAAACAAAACTTAAGGAATACCATTTAAATACAGTAAACCTCTGTACCGGGGGCACCAGGCATAAATTCAACATGGACTATAATGCCAAAGCTTTTCCCCGCTATATATTGATTGATAAAGACGGTACCATAATAAATGCCGCAGCCGACAAGCCTTCAAAAATAAAGGATCAACTGGAAAAAATAATTAAACAGAACCAGTTATAATACAAACCCTCCCTGGTGAAGCTTATGGCTTCGCCCACTCGCGGGGGTTGTAACCAATTATTATACCTGACATTTCCCATATTTTTTTAAAACCAGTATTGTCCAAAAAAATTAGTATTAACCAATGTGCTCAAGCCGCACGGGCTTTTACTTTTTTGCTACAGCGAAAAAAAGTAAACAAAAAACGCCGCCGCTCACAATAAATAACTAAAATTTAACTCCTCTCCACTAAAAGAAAATAACTCGCTGCGCTTCAAACAGATTTTCTTTCTTAACGTTCCAATCCGTTAAATTTCTAAACGTTATTTCTTGTAGGCGGAATATTCAATCAAGCCCTATATTCCAAAAACATAAGTTATTACAATAACCGTCTTCGTGTGAAAACAATTCCCAACCTGAAGACTCCCCATAAAAGTCCTCATCGCATAAAAGCGGTACAAAGAGGGAGATAATTTATTTTTTTTGTATGGAATACATATTCAATAGTTCGTATTTACTCAATAGATAAAGTTGTTAATGATTTAAAAATAAGAGTAATGTAAATCAGTCTAATGTCTATTATCTAATAATCTAGCGATCGATTGGTGTTATCAACGAAAATTTGTCACCATTTGCACCTCTGATTATTTGACAAAAAGTTATATAGTAGTCAGAGATGGCCGTTGTCCATATTGTCGTCATGATAACATTGAAAACTTGTTGAATAGTTAAAACAAATAGGAATCACCATCCCCTTTTGGAAATAAACCAAATACCAGATGAACCAACCGCAGTGAACTATTCCTTCTCCTATTAAGGCGAGGGAGACTGCAAACCTGATGTTTATGCTCATAATGATTAGGTGTAGCGAAATCTTGTTATATGATAGAAACAAAGTGAAATATTTTACTGCATGAAGATATCTCTTCATCAGATCATAAAACAACTTTCATTATTTTACTATTTTTGCTCTTCAATGCACAGAAACATGGCAAAGGAAACGGTACGAAGCGGTTTTAGGGCTCCTGCCATACTTGCCATAACACAACAAGGGTGCTTTGATATGCCCCTGCTATTTTTTATGCACGCATGAATACAAACATACCGATCAGTATTGACGCTACTAATCAATCCCGGGTTTAAAGACGATTATCCCGGATCTAATATTATAAATACATGAAGACTAAACTACATTTAATCGGACTTTTCCTTTTGTCGATGGCCACATCAGGCTGTTTCACGAACAACAAACCAAAACAATTCGATTACGGCCATGTTGAGAATCATAAATACACCAATTCGTTTTTCGACTTCGAAATGACTTTACCGGCCGACTGGGTTGTTCAATCCAAAGAACAAACAGAAAACCTGACCAAAATGGGGAAAGAACTGGTTGCCGGAGATGATCAAAACATGAAAGCACTGCTGGATGCTTCGGATATTAATACAGCCAACCTATTAACTGTTTTTAAATATGAAGTTGGAAGTGCTGTAGAATACAATCCCAACCTGGCACTGGTTGCAGAAAATTTAAAGAATGCACCGGGTATAAAAACGGGAGGCGATTACCTGTTTCAATCACGTAAACTACTCAATCAGTCGCAAATACAATATGACTATATTGACGAAGAGTTTAAAAAAGAAGTCATAAATAACCAGGAATACTACCTGATGAATGCCTCCATTAACTTCATGGGACTTACCATTAAGCAGAAGTATTACACAAGGGTTAAAGATGGTTTTTGTTTTGCCGCAATCATCTCTTATGTCGATGATGAACAGAAAGAGGAATTGGAAAATATTTTAAACTCCATGTCCTTCAAAGGATAAACTTTCCTACACTCATTACCGTGAGGAATACACCTCACGGTACTTATCCCGACTCCGTTGTACTCATCCCCTATAACCTTTAGCCGTTTTTCCTTACCCATTACAGCCTTGCTGCATACAGCTCCTCACAACAAGTAAAAAGACGCAATCTCCTAACCACTTGGGCGAAATACTCTTTTATGCCACCAACACCGGTTATTCACCACCATTCATCTGCCTTTCATAAACTTATCACAGAGTTCGCCCCAAGGAGCATTTACCTTTGATTTGTCATAAATCCTAACCTGGACAAGCCAGAAAAGTACTAAGATATTAGTATCAAGATTTGTATGACAGGAATTGCATTATTCTACCAAAAAAACACGAACATCAATGATAAGACACCTAAAAACTGACTGTATGCGATGGCTGTTTGTTATTTACTTTTTTAGTGGCGTGATTATAACATCTTACGCCCAGACATTACCCGCTTCCCGTAGCGTTGACTGGACGCTGGCTGGTTTACGGGACACAACAACCAACGGATTTGCGGAGATCGAAATGCAAGCTCGTGGTGCCGTGGGTGATGGTGCTACTCCCAATGATGCGATTCTCGCTGAAGTATTATCCTCTATTCCTGCTCCCGGGGCTATTCTTAAATTCCCGGACGGTAATTTCCTATTCAATAACACCATTAATCTTCCAAGCAATGTTATTATCAGGGGAGCAGGTGCTGATAATACCACCTTTACGATGAATCTGGGGGGCACGGGGCATGCTTTTAACATACAAGGAGTACCAGACAATACCAATACCACCACTTTGATGGAATCAGCCTTAAAAGACAGTTATTCGCTGGTGGTAGATTATGCTGTTCATTTTTCACGTGGTGACTGGATACAAATTATCATGGAAGATGCCCACCTGGTGACCTCTGCCTGGGCAGCACATACGGTTGGACAGATTGTTTCCATTGATGAGGTCGTGGATAATAGTATACGGTTAGCCTCGCCTCTGCGAATGAATTTTGACCTGACGCATTTACCATACATCCGCAGAATAGATCCCATCCAAAATACGGGCATTGAATGCCTTAAAATAGAACGAACAGACAACACAGCTCCCCAACAATCAAGCAATATTCAATTTTCGTATGCCACCAATTGCTGGGTAATGGGAATCGAATCGCACAATTGTACTTTTAGCCACATAGAAGCAGAACATTGTTCCAATATCCATGTCTCTAAATCTTATATCCATCACGCGTTTGATTATGGTAGTGGCGGACGTGCCTATGGGGTGATGCTTCATTTTACAACGAATGAATGCCTGGTTGAAAACAATGTATTTGAACATTTACGTCATGCCATGATTCTGCAGGCAGGTGCCAACGGCAATGTGTTTGCCTATAATTATTCATTCGATCCCTACTGGCATACCTCAGATCCCTGGCTATCAGCAGACGCTGCTGGTGATATGGTTTTACACGGCAACCACCCCTATTCTAACCTGTTTGAACAAAATATCTGTCAGAATATTGTGATTGATGATTCCCACGGACCAAACGGGCCTCACAACACTTTCTTCCGAAACAAGGCCGAACGCTATGGCATATACTTTAGTGCCAGTAATTCTCCCAATCAAAACTTTTTGGGGAATGAAATCCCAAACACCAATTTCCCTTACAGTTTGGTAAACTACTCCATAAAAGGAACCGGCCATTTCATATATGGCACCAACAATAAAGGCGCCATTGATCCTCCCGGCACAGAAATGCTCCCTGATTTAAGTTATACTTATCTCAACCAACCTGATTTTATTCCGCTCGAACAATGGGCTGCCATTGGTACACCAAATATTATGGGTGCAGCCACCATCCCAAGTCTGGAACGGTACAATTCCGGAGATATCTTCAGCAATGCCTGTGGTAGCATCACCACAGCAACAAAACACCTTTCAGGAACAGATGAAGACATACTAATTTTTCCAAATCCCATAAAATCACAAGTCACCATCGAGAGTAAGGTTTTCATAAAAAACTTAACCATTATAAATGAACTGGGACAAGTGCTATATACCCAAGATAATATCGGGATGTCCGGCCAAATTGATACAAAAACGTGGGCTACCGGCGTCTATTTCATGCTAATCAATACTGATGACAACCAATTTTCAGTGAAGAAAACTGCCAAGATCAGGTAATACGATAATAGGAAGGACGAATAATGGCGGTTGAAAGGTGTTAAAAATAATAAAGGCCATCATTTCTGACGGCCTTTATTTTTTCTCAGAATATATGATTAATATCTTCTGCTTCTACCAAAACGATTGTTTCTGTTATCTCCGTTGTCTGTCTTTGGCTTTGCTTTCTTAACAACGATTGTACTGTTGTCATATTCGCATTCGTCAAGCTCTTCAACTGCTTTCATTCCATCCTCTTTGTTCTTCATCTCTACAAAACCAAATCTTTTTGATTCGCCTGTAGCCCTGTCGATAATAACCTTAGCTGAAGCTACCTCTCCATAATCTCCAAATAAATCATATAAGTCCTCTGTAGTTGTAGTAGAACTTAACTTTGCTACGAAAATGTTCATGTTTAAAAAAAAGTGTTTAATAAGTAAATTTTGTAGGAATTGAAGCAAGCAAATCGAATAAAAAGAGAAGTGCAATACTAGAATT
Organism: Marinilabiliaceae bacterium JC017; assembly: GCA_004296775.1. Taxonomy (GTDB): domain Bacteria; phylum Bacteroidota; class Bacteroidia; order Bacteroidales; family Marinilabiliaceae; genus JC017. Next base: position 35,120 of record RHGE01000051.1, on the reverse strand, counting down.
ACTATTTGAGCGACAAAGGTAGGAATTTAATCCGCATTCTATGTAAAAAACTAATAATCTTTCATTTATTTTACTTTCAGAGGCTACTCTTATATTGGTCTTAACCAACCGTCAATCAATACTATTTAAAAAAAATAACAGCACAGATCTACGCTGAAAAACTGTTTACGAAATCGATTCCAAAGGTATTATAAGTTAAAAATCGTATCATCTCTTATAAAAAAAACGAATCACAAGATTCAGATCAACAATAAACCCATAAAAAAACCGGAATGCATTAGCTTTAAAATACACTTCACAACTGAGTGATATAGATTAGTGATTAAAATGACCGGTTAACACACGATACTTTTAGTTAGCCAAGTGGAATTTCTTGGAGAATACCGTTTCTCTCCCGCCTCCCGCTTCCGGATCCCACAAAACAAAATGCCATTCACCCGGCACCAACATCTCCGGCCGGTCTAATATACAGCCCACAAAGGTCTCCTTACCTTTTTCCATATAGATATGATAAGTATGATTATCCGATTGGGAAAAGAAGTTACTGATGCGCGGGTGATACAAATCCACGCGCAATAACCTGTATGTACCAACCTGGTTGTCCTTTAATTTTAACCGGAAACCAAAAATCATATCGTCACAAAGTGTCAAATCATGAGACTGATAAACCGAACGGAGATTTCCGGCAGTCAGTACTTCCGTAGCTGCCCCCTCATTGAATTGATAGGTTCCGTAATCAACCATCTCAATCGTGACCGGCGGCAGATGACAGGCAAAAACTAATTCATAGCTCTCCTCCAACAACAAGGCATGGTTCTCTTTATCCCACAGCTTAAAAGTCCATTTCCCTTCGCGCAAACGGTTGTGCCAATCAGACTTATAGGTGAAATCAATTTCACTGCCATCCTGTACATAGAAAGTTTGATTTAACTGTTGTTCGTCCTCGTCTTCTTTTCCTTCTTCCCTGCATGACGGCTTGATGATCTCTCCTTTTAACTGATAATGCCCGGCATACCCGGGAGCACTCACCCTGAACCGGCATCCGAAGGTTATCTCATCGTATGCAATAATGAACTTTGCAGGAATTTCTGTAACGCCATTATTCATCCCTAAATGACTGATACCCGAAAACAGTTTCTCCACTTTGTAATGGAACTCTTCTTTGCTGATAACAGAAAAACGCCTGGCAAGCAGCATTTGCGTCTCTGGCTGGTTCCATATTTCTATAACCCAATCACCTGCCTGCAATTCCGCCACCGTTTCAAACGCCCACCCTGCAAAGAACGGGATTCCACTCCCGATAGCTTGGTTCCACCGGGTTTGCCGTATCATCTTTCCCGATGAACCATCCTTTATGGGCGGATGGTTTACTTTTACCACAAATTGATGCACCCGCCTATTTACCTCTGCAGGTGTTAGCACATACATACCAAAACAAGTACCCACTTTGGCTTTAACACACGAGGTTGTTTCAATTAAAACAGCCCTGTTCACAACCACCGAGGCCTGGCCCGGCAATCCTTGTTGATTTTGAGATTGTGTAGTATAAATCCCATAATTATAGATACTCAACTGCGGAACGGCCGTGGGCTGGATATAACTGTCCTCTTTGATCAACCGCTTGTTGTCGGGAGCTTTGCTATCAGGTCCATTACATGTTTGATTAACAGTCATGGCAAGCCACTCTTTCCGAATGAAACCCGGATACGAATATGCTTCCATCTCAAGAAGCTGATGGATACCACACATGGGAACTTCTTTAAACCGGATAGATTCTTGCCGACCTTTCCGGTCAACAGACTTTCCAAACAGATTCTTTAAATCCCAGGCCAGCAAGCTACCACCCATCGCCGTGAAGAAATAGCTGTTGTCAATACTGAAGTACCTGTTTCCAGGGTGATCTTTCTGTACCTTCAGAGCTAACTTCCCCAAACAACAACCTGTTATTGTTTCAAAAAACTGAAACACCCAATTACTATAAATAGCCAATATATTTCCATCTTTTGAAATGGTGATTTCACCCGGTACACACTCTTTAAAACAGGTGTGAAACCTGACCTCGGGCAAGGTAAATATGTGATTACCGGAAACCAGGTAGCGTCCGTCTGGTGTTATAGCAAAATCACTCCCTACCTTAATAATATGTTTTTTTATTGCTTTATGGGTGAATACCGAATCACCAAATACACTCCATAGTAACAGTCGTGCTCCTTCGATCTTACCGGTTTTCTCTTCTTTCACATAGAGATAACCAGCATCCGGCGTCATTCTGACCTGCGACACCTGGCAACATGGAATCTGAAAATAGCGCACCTCTTTTAAACCACATAAATCATAAACACGAACCGTTACTACTGCATCTTCCTTCTCCTGCTTTTCATCAAGCAACACCAGGTAACTACCACAGTGACTAAGGAAAACGGTATGTGCACGGGCTTCAAGGGTAAAAACAGGCTCTGTTTCATTCAAATGCCAGGCCTGAATAACTGTGTCGCTAATACTTATGAAATGCGCCGGGGTTGATGCATCTATATCAGTACATCCTATTATTTTGGTACAATTGCCTCCTCTATTGGATAATTTCCTGGTGGTAACCTGCTCCCGTTTGTCAAAATCAATGACACGAAGCCTGTCTTTATCAGCCAACACCAAATAATCCCGGTTGATAAAATGCACCATATCCGATGCTCCATAGCCGGCCAAGGTAATCACGGCCTCTTTCACTGATGCTTCTATTTCAGGATCTTCTTCCAAAGAAGAAAGATGGACAGGCGCAGGTTTAACACCATCCGGCGTTGCTGCTCCCTGGCAAGCAGCAAGCAGAGCTATATTGTTATCGATAAAACGAATAAGGGAATGCTGCACATATTCCAGACTATCATCGTTTTTCAACAGGCGACGGAGCGTAAGCAAATAGGCCGGATACTTTTTTATAATCTCCTTAACAGATCTGGCAAAATCATCCTGTAGATGCCACCGACGGTATTCATCCTCTATATTATGATGTTCTCGTAAAGCACTGTATAGCGCCTCAAACAGACGTTTATCCAAAGTTTTGGCTTCTGCCAATTGTTCCAACAATAGTTGATAGCCTGGTTTTTCCATTTCTTTTTATGATTGAAAGAGAAACAGGAGCAAATCCCCGTTTTTCCAAATCACAAAGCTATCCGCTATTTATTGGCGGGATGATAGAGATTGATATTCGTCTGGGATGACTTTATATCTGAAGTCCGGCTTCAAAAAGCACTACATTATCAAGTATGACAGTTCTATCCGGATAAGCCGGCATAGGAAACTGAAAGTAATAGGAATCCATCTCCCCATAAATCGTTTTACAGCAGTTTTAATTCACTCAACAAGAATAAAAAAAGCTCCTTACCCTAACGGACAAGGAGCCTGATTATATAATTCTCAAAGCTAATTCTACATCTCTACCTTACTTGATTCATCAACATCCAATTGAATTCGTTTGGCATCCGGTAAAGTTGCTTTACTGTTGTTGGATATTTTTCCTTCCAACAGTTCCACTTTTTGATCGGAATGACACCTGAATCTCGAATTATTTTGGATATTTAATCTTAACTCCTTAGCATTAAAATGCCAATAATTTAATTCAGATGAATCCTTCAATAAAACATTTAAACTTCCGAAGTCTACCTTGTGTCCAAGATTTATCCTGGCATTTTCTCCTGCCAAAAACAAATCATCCTGATGAATATCGTACAAGCTAATACGACAATTTCGGCCACTGATCGACTTTATTTTTCCAACCATTAAATCCACTTGACCATACAAAACATTTCTGGTTGAAATAACAAACAGGGTATCGTTTCTAACTTCATAGACAGGCTGAGCTTTATCCTTTTTATTGTAATGATACAACAATGAATTTGTTTCTCCGGTTTGCACAGCCACTATACAATCATCATCAACTGAGATGTGAGAAAACGGCTCCAGCTCCTCGGTTATTGTTTCAAAGGCTTCTCCTCTTTCACCAAAGAATTCCTTATCATTATAAACAAACCCCATAACCATCAGGCTTAATAAACAAAGACCTATAACAGAAAAATAGGATATAAATATGATTCTACTGATTTTCATTTTCTTCCAATTTAGTTATTAAGGTAACAACATCTGATTTAGAAATTTTAAGCATCTCCACCTGATGAGTAAATTCAGGCAATACCTGCTCAAAAAATTCCTGCCGACGCATTTCCACTATTTTATCCGGAGCATTCTCTGCCACAAAGTAGCCGATACCCCTTTTGTTGGCTATGATCCCTTCCCGTTGTAACTCCAGGTAAGTGCGCATTATGGTATTGTGATTAACACCAAGGTTAGCCGCCTGCTCCCGCACTGACGGGACCTTCTCGCCTACTTTAAATTCGCTCGATAAAATGCGGTCACACAAATTATCTGCTATCTGTTGAAAGATGCCTTTTGAACTTTTAAATTCCATGCTTACACCTCTTTTTCTTTTAGTTTGAAAAAACCATAAACCAATGATAGCAATGAAGAGCTGCCTATAATAACATAGAGGGATGCAAAGAAAGTGTCTTGATCATGAAAAATGCTCTCAAACACATATGCTATTCCCTGAGCAAGATTCATTTTTTCCAATATGAGGTAAAAATATCCGACACATGCAATAAATACCACTCCCACGAAAATCAGGGTTTTAATTAACGGATATTTCCTGATGGCTGCTGTTCCGGCAAATACCACTAAAACACCCAGTATTACCACAAATATAAAAGGGAGTACCATATCATCTGATGGCATTTTAAATAGTTCTGACAGGCTGGACACCGCCATTGCCGGACCTTCCTTTAAAAAGTTGGCTACCGCAACTGCAAATCGCCTGGTCAATATGAATAAAACCGGATATAGCAGTACGAACATTACAATCCTGTTAAAGAACTCCAGTAAATACTTTTCAAAAACAGAGGCCGGAACCATAAGCATGTTTACCGTTGTTTCCTTCTTCCGTAAATAGGAAAAGGCAGTTCCAATGTATAGAGTAGCTCCCATGAAACCTATTAAGTAAAACATAGCCGCCCAGTCAATACCATCCCAATTATTTTTTCTGACCAGAACACCTAAAAGAAACAAAAACAAGGCAACAAAAGCTCCTCCTATGATCAACAGGAATCTTCTTTTTTGAATGCTAAAGTAATAGGTTGCCAACTTTACGAATCGTGAAAAACTAAATATCTGATTCATGGATTTCGAGTTTGGTGCCATTTGTAATGGCGTTAAACAATAGTTCAATGTCCAGTGGTGTTTCCATACCATTTTTCCGCTTTAGGACTCTGAAACCACCGGGTGCTGTTTCATTATATAAACAGTCAATGTTATGCAAGTCCGACACCGTTTGAAATGCCAGGTTTTGGGATACATCCGTCACACTGTGATTAAACATGATCTTTCCCTGATCAATCAACACAATGCGATCAATCAGATTCTCCACATCTTTCACCTGGTGAGTAGAGATCACCACCATCTGTTCGTCGGACAGGGCGCCGGCCAATACTTTTCGAAACCTGGATTTGGAAGGAATATCCAATCCGTTGGTGGGTTCGTCCAGAATTAATAACCTGCAATTGGTTGATAAGGCAAACGCAATCAAAAACTTTTTCTTTTGGCCATATGACATTTTGCCCAAGTTTTTGGTACCATCCAGTTCAAAATCCTGCAAGATACCTGCCATCTTGGATGGATTAAAATTGGGATACAACGATCCGGCAGCTTTAACATATGCATTGATGGAGATGGCCGGAACGGAAAACTCTTCGGGAACAAAATACACTTGCTGAAGGAAGGCTGGTTGTCTCCTAAAGGGCGTTTTTCCCATGATGGATATATCACCCTTTTGAGGCGACAGGAGACCGGCCATTATCCTCAACAAAGTGGATTTACCGGCTCCGTTTTTACCCAGTAAGCCGATGATACTCCCTTTCGAAGCTTTTAAATTGAGTTCTTCAAATAAAGGACTCTTCCGGGAATAACCAAAGGTCAGATTTTGAATTTCAATCATAATGTTAGATTTAAGAATATCTATCTTTGTAGTCGCTTATTCTAGTGTTCTACTTCAATAGTACACTGCAAATGTATGGTTGTTTTCCGATATTCCAAATATTTCCATTTAAAAATCAGAAAAATGTTTGGTATTACATTTCTAAAACACTGAAGGGAAAGGATTAAAAGCGGACCGGTTAATGTCTACCATACTGTCGTGCCCCGATGGCTCTGGATGATACAACTTTGTTATTATATCTCTGTGTCTTTGCGTCTTCTTTATAACTCTTTTAATCCTCACTGGTTGATATTACAATCAAACCACCCCGATTTTCATTGCTTACTCAATGAAAATCACCCCTCCTAAATCTTTTAGGAGGGGAAAGGAGTGACCGGGCGACAAGAAAATGAATTACGAGTATTTAGTAGATGTATAGAACAATTCTCTCTGTATTCCTTTGGAACTGCGGAAATCTGAATAAAACCAAAGGTTCTGTTAGCGTCAATTTAGAGTTATCTTACCTTTTGTTAGGTTGTCAAGTCTTGAGGACTCTGTGTTACAAGTAAACCTGTGTTATAATCGGGACGTTGTCCCGGACCCAAGTTCCTTTTTGGCATCGCCCCAAAAAGGAACCAAAAAAGTCTAGCCAAATAAAAGCTTCCGCCCACCTCCTCGATGAATTTTTGCCGACCCACATGCCGGAATTCCCGCATTCTTCTTCGTCGCGCCCACACCGGCCCGCTTATTTGGCGGGCTCGCGCACTTCGGATCATCATGACCTGGCTCGTTATAAGAATATTTGTGTTATCATGACCTTTTTTAAAAAAACTCTGTGACTCAGCATCTCTGTGTTTTAATATGGGACATTGTCCCAAACCCTACTTACCAACTACTTAACGCAACTATTTGAAATACCGCTCCAGTTCGTTCAGGAATTGTTCTTTGCGCCGGGCGGCCACGGGTAAGGAGGTGCTGTTTTCCAGGTGCACGTATCCTTCCTTGTTATACCTCACAATCTTATTCATGTTAATGAGGTAGGATTGATGAATGCGGATGAAATGATGTTCTTTCAGCAGTTCGGCATATTCCTTAATCAACCGCGAAACCACTATCTTCTGATCACCGGTAATAATATGGGTATAGGATCCGTCCGACATGCAATAGATGATGTCCTCAATTTTCACCACATGGATACTTTCCTGGGTTTTCAAGACCAGTTTTTCGGGAAGGTTTTGGCTACAGAGCGCTTGTTGCAGGGAGTTAAGCAGGAGCGAATGATCTTCCTTGCTTAAACGCCCGGAGGCTTTTTCAATGGCCACTTCCAGCTCATCGGGATCAATGGGTTTCACCAGGTAATCAATGGCATTGTATTTAAAGGCCTTGATGGCGTAATCTTCGTAGGCCGTGATAAAAATCACCATGGGCATGTTATTCCCCAGGGCAGTGATAACATCAAATCCTGATCCCCCTTCAATGCGGATATCCAACAACACCAAATCGGGTTTGGTGGTTGTAATGGTGTCAACAGCTTCCCTGACACTGCCACAAGTACCCATGATTTCAACATCGTGGCAATAGAGGTTAAGCATGTCGGTGAGGCCGTTTCTTATATTTTTTTCGTCGTCGACGATAACTATTTTCATACGTTTAAAATTAGACAAGAGACTGATAGATATGAGATAATAGATTGCGAACACAGAGACACTGAGACACAGAGCTTTTCTTTTTTCATCATTCTCCTGTGTGTTTTATAACAGATCGTTGGATTTTTAGATAACAGACCTTAGACTGATTGACATCTTGCTCTTTTTTAGAGCTGCTAAAAGATATTAGACAAGAAACTGATAAATATGAGATAATAGATTGCGAACACAGAGACACTGAGACACAGAGTTTTTCTTTTTTCATCATCCTCCTGTGTGTTTTATGACAGATCGTTGGGTTTTTAGATAACAGACCTTAGACTGATTTGCATCACGCTCTTTTTTAGAGCTGCTAAAAGATATTAGACAAGAGACTGATAGATATGAGATAATAGATTGCAAACTCAGAGACACTGAGACGCAGAGTTTTTCTTTATTCATCATCCTCCTGTGTGTTTTATAACAGATCGTTGGATTTTTAGATTACAGACCTTAGACTGATTGACATCTCGCTCTTTTTTAGAGCTGCTAAAAGATTTAACTATCATTTCAACATTAATTCAAAACCGTTACCGGCATTTGTCAAAAACAAGTTGTAACTCCACTTCTGTGCCAGCAGCATGCCGGTTGACATCATACAGGTCACGAATGATTAATTTCGATCTTTTCCTTTTATCATTGGTGAGCAGCTTGAGTCTTTCATGGGTAATTTTTGATCCCAATGATTTATGATTGCTACGCCATTCGCCATTGATTTCGGCCGCTTTTTCCCTTCCAATGCCATTGTCACGCACCACCACCTGAAGCAGGTCCTCATTGATCGTAAAAAAGATATTCAGGATACCCTTTCTGTCCGTCAGATGATTTAGTCCATGTGCAATGGCATTTTCAATGAAGGGCTGAATCAACATGGGTGGAATTTCAATGGCATGCACATTAATGGCATCCGCCACATGAATGTGGTAGTCAAAACTGTTGTTCATACGCATCTGTTGCAACGAGAGGTAATTCTCCATGGCCGAAATTTCTTTGTTCATCGAAATCTGACTGCGGGTGGAATTCTCGAGGATTTCCCGCATCAAGCGGGCAAATTTGGCGATGTACTTACCGGCCAGCCGGGCTTCGTTGCGAATAACGAAACTTTGAATACTCGTTAGTGTATTAAAGAAGAAGTGCGGATTCATCTGCGACCGCAATAACCGCTGTTCCATGAGAAGTTCCCGGCGTTTGCTCTCCACCCGGCTACGGGCATACAAACTATTACCCAGAAAAATGATGGCCACCAAAAGAATTATCAATACGGCAATCAACCCATTCTTGTTTTTCAAGTAAAGGGCCTGGTAGTTATTCTTCTCGGTCAACAGCTGAATGGTTTTCTCCTTAAGCTTCAGGTCGGCCTCGGCCTGAATACGGTCAATAATTTCCGGCAGCTCTTTTTGGTACACCTGCTCTTTGTACTGATGGTACTCATCCAGGTAATAAAGGGCATTTTGCCAGTCTTCGATCTCCCTATAGTAATCAGACACTTCTTTTAACAACGATAGTATTTTTTTTGGCTCAGCTTGCTTATAGGCCTGTGCCAATGCTTTATTCAAATAGCGAATGCTTTTCCCGCTATTGCCCATCTCTTTATAAACACGCCCCAGGTTACTGTACAAGGACAGCTCTTCCTGGTTTAATACCTGGTAATAACGAAGTGATTTAAGTAAGTATTTCTCCGCATTATGAAAATCCCCAAACATTGACAAGGTACTACCCATATTGTTACAGGCACTGGCCATCCCCAGGGTATCGTGTACCTGCCCGGCCAGGAAATAGGATTGCTGCAAAAAAAACAGGGTACTGTCATAATTACTCTGATGCTTATAAAGAATCCCCAGGTTGTTATTCAAATAAGACATGTTCAACGTATCTTTCTCACTTTGATAGATATCAAGTGCCTCCTTTAACAGCTGAATACTTTTACCCTTTTTCTCAAACGAGTAATAAAGAAAAGCCTGATTGGTTAAAATATTGGCCTGAAAAGCCGGGGTTTCAGTCGATTCACAAAGCTCCCGGGCTTCGGATAACAGTTCAAAGGCCTTTTTGTAATTTCCTCTTTTTCCGTGAATCTCACCCAGATCTGTTTTTGACAGGATAATATCATCGGTAAGATCCCCTTTTTGAGCCCATTTTAATCTCAACTGACAATAGGCAAAAGCAGAATCCAACAGTTCATGTTTCAGAAAATGGGCAGAAAGAAGTTTATACACCTGCACTCTATCTGTATCAACGGCATCTTCCTTCTCAATTAACTTCAAGCAACGATGCATCACCGGCAATGCCTCTTTGGATTGCTGTTTTTGCAACGAATCGGCTTTTTGTATGAGTAAAGACAAGTTATCAGCCCTGGAAACGGACCAAACCAACAGGCATAACACAAGTAAGGTGGCGTGTTTTATATTTGACAACATTAAATTATGGGATTTTGAGATAAGAGACTTTTAGATTACAATAGATCGTTAGATTTTTAGATAATAGACCTTGGACTGATTTACATCAAGCTTTTTTAAGTGCCTAACCTGGACAAACCAGAAAAGAGCACAGATTTAAAATGTAAGAATTGAACATTAATCTCATTCGATTTTATATACTATTTAATGTTTTTTTTATTGGGACTTCGTCCCAAACCCTACTTCATTTTTGGCATTGCCCCAAAAACGAAGCAAAAAACGCTAGACAAATAAAAGCTTCTGCCCACCTCCTTGATGAATTTTTGCTGACCCACTAGCCGGAATTCCCGCATTCATCTTCGTCGCGCCACCGCCGGCCCGCTTATTTGTCTGGCTCACCCGCTTCCCACCATCTTGGCCAATCTTTTATAATTAATATGGCACAATAATCGAACTAAGATTAGTAATTAGCTAAAAATTTAAGCAGCAAAAATATCCAACCAAATAATACAAAACCATTACTGATAAGCGCCTAGAAGATTTGACTTTCAAATTTGCACAAGTTGTTTTTCAATTAGTTACAAAAGATCATCAAACTATTCTATTTGATTATCTATCGTTTATGATTTTCAGGGCTGCAAAAGTAATAAAACCGGTGAGTGTATGACAATAGATTGTTAGATTTTAGACAATAGACCTTAGACAGATTTACGTCAAGCTTTTTTTAGACCTCTTATAACTTTGACTATCAAATCAACAAAAACTGTTAAAAAGCTTAACAAACTACCATATGGAATATTCTTCGGCAACATGACAGATTGATTACCATCTCACCATAGCAGACCTTAAGGTTTATAAAACCTTAAGGTCTCAGCACCATCGAATCCCGCTCCTGTACTCATACAAAGTGTAAAAGCCCGGCAACGCGCGCTGCCGGGCTTTTATTATACACTTCAGTAATAACTTGTGTAATCCAGGCCAGAGGCCTTGGTGAATACGACATAGCGAGACGCTATGCCGAACTGCGGAAATAATAACATAGCAGTTGAAGATGCGACAACGAGAGTCTGAGATGAAAACATGGCAGCTGAATGACAGATTGATTACCATCTCATCATAGCAGACCTTAAGGTCTCAGCACCATCGAATCCCGCTCCTGTACTCATACAAAGTGTAAAAGCCCGGCAACGCGCGCTGCCGGGCTTTTATTATACACTTCAGTAATAACTTGTGTAATCCAGGCCTGAGGCCTTGGTGAATACGACATAACGAGACGCTATGCCGAACTGCGAAAATAATAACATGGCAGTTGAAGATGCGACAACGAGAGTCTGAGATGAAAACATGGCAGTGGAAGAAACGGTTTAGATAACCTGAGAAGGGATTTAGGCAACCTGACATTCAAATATGATACCCTGAGATGCGGTCATGGGAGTCTGAGATGAAAACATGGCAGTTTAAGATGTAATTATGGCAGTCGAAGAAAGGGTTTAGGTATCCTGAGATGGAGTTTAGGCACTCTGACATTCAAATATGATACCCTGAGATGCGGTCATGGGAGTCTGAGATGAAAACATGGCAGTCGAAGATGTAATTATGGCAGTCGAAGAAAGGGTTTAGGTATCCTGAGATGGAGTTTAGGCACTCTGACATTCAAATATGATACCCTGAGATACGGTCATGGGAGTCTGAGATGAAAACATGGCAGTGGAAGATGTAATTATGACAGTCGAAGAAAGGGTTTAGGTATCCTGGTATAAGGTTTAGGGTTTACGGAGTAAGGGTTTAGGCGGATGTTTTTGGGAAAAAGGGACGATGGAGTGTTTTCGGCCAGGGATTGCAATGGAAACCCCGGAGCGTGGTTTGGAGAGGGCGTTGGGAAAGCGAGGAGTTGGAATGGAAAGCCCGGCCATGAGCCTCAGGCGAATGGGGACGCCAAATATAGATGTTCGATGTTTGATTTTAGGATTAAGAATTTAGGGTGGAGGTTAGAATTGGAAAAAACAGGTTGAAAGTGATTGCTTTCGGGTTGGGTGCTTATAAACGCTTGTAACAATAGATAGATCTCTTTTTGCATGCGTTTCCTCTGCAAATCTCAGTATAGCTATATTCGCGTTGCGATTTTGAGTCTTTTTGCGTTACAACAATTAAATCATCTGCAAAAAAGTTGCAAATCTTTGCCAGGGAAGACATTCATATCCTCTTCCAATCTCTCACTGTCCTTCTTTTAAGGCTAAGACTTGCAAATTTTCTGCTGCTTTGTATTTCTTCAACACGATAAGACTTGGGTAGCTCACACTCCCCTAGCCTGGATTTGGTGCTTTTTTTTTAAATAGTTATCCATATTGGCTGCTGCTTTCCGACCGTCACCCATGGCGAGAATTACGGTGGCGCCGCCTCGTACAATATCGCCCCCGGCAAAAAGCTCCGGAATTGACGATTGCATCTTGTCCTGCTCCACCTCAATGGTTCCCCATTTAGACACATTCAAACCTTTAACCGTGTTTGGGATGAGTGGATTGGGAGAAACACCCACGGCTACAACTACTACAGAAGCATCGATGAGGTATTCAGAACCTTCAATGGGAACCGGTCGCCTGCGTCCGGAAGCATCTGGCTCACCCAATTCCATTTTCTGAATTTTCACCTGACTCACACGGCCATTTTCACCGGCAATGTATTCCACGGGATTGGACAATGTAAGAAATTCCACCCCTTCCTGCAGTGCATGATGAACTTCCTCTTTACGGGCAGGCATTTCTTCTTTGGAGCGCCGGTAAACGATCATGGCCCGTTCGGCCCCCAGACGTTTAGCAGTACGAACCGAGTCCATTGCTGTGTTACCACCACCAACTACCACAACGTTTTTACCTCGTAAAACAGGAGTATCGGAATCAACATTATCAGCGCCCATCAGGTTAACCCGGGTAAGGTACTCATTTGAGGAAAAAATACCGTTTAAATTCTCTCCCGGAATATTCATGAAACGCGGCAGGCCGGCACCACTGGCCACATAAAAAGCTTTAAACCCGGCTTCTTTCAGATCATCTAATGAGGCGGTCTGTCCGACAATAAAGTTGGCTACAAACTTCACCCCCATCATACGTAGGTTTTCAATCTCCACATCAACCACGGCATTGGGCAAACGGAATTCAGGAATACCATATTTCAATACGCCGCCAATTTCATGCAGTGCTTCAAATACGGTTACCTCGTAGCCCAACTTGATCATATCCCCGGCAAAGGATAACCCGGATGGCCCTGACCCAACGACTGCTACCTTGACACCATTCGCTTCGGCAACAACGGGCACGGAAATAGTTCCGGATTCGCGTTCATAGTCAGCAGCAAAACGTTCCAGGTATCCAATGGCTACCGCCGGCCGATTCAGTTTCTCCACATAGAAACACTTCGCTTCACACTGTTTCTCCTGGGGACAGACACGTCCGCAGACAGCAGGCAGGGCACTGGTTTCTTTCAAAACAGAAGCAGCCTCCTGAAACTCTCCACGCTCAATCCTTTTTATAAAGCCGGGAATATTGATACTTACCGGACAGCCTTCCATGCAGGTGGGATTCACACAATCCATGCAACGTGTGGCCTCTTGCATAACCTGTTCTTTTGTCAATTGGCTATTGACTTCAATGCGTTGGCTCTTGATTCGTTCTTCAGGTTCTACCTCAGGCATAACTACCCTTTGGATAGCCATCCGATCTTTTGCTTTATTCTTTTTCTGAAGTTCAACTCTCCAGGGTTGTTTTCTTTCTTTTTTAATTTGTTCGTCAGACCTTTCCATTATCCTGGTGTTATTTCATTGCGGAATCCCGACGGACTCCTCAAAAAGGAATTTATAATAGATTATTGTTGAAGAAAATGCTCCATTTTCTCCTGTTCTTCGGGTTTATAACCTGCCAAACGAGCCATCATCTCATCAAAGTCGATTTTATGGGCATCAAATTCAGGCCCATCTACACAGGTAAACCTGGTTTTACCCCCCACCGTTACCCGACAAGCACCACACATGCCGGTACCATCAACCATGATGGCGTTCAAACTTGCGACCGTTGGAATTGCATGCTTTTTAGTTGTTAATGCGCAAAACTTCATCATAATGGCAGGCCCAATGGTCACGCACTCGTCCACTTTTTCGCGCCTGATTACTTCTTCCATCCCTTCGGTAATCAAGCCTTTTTTACCATAGGAGCCATCATCGGTCATGACGATCACTTCATCGGACCATTTTCTTACCTCATCTTCCAGGATTACGAGTTCTTTTGAACGGGCTGCCAGGATCGTCACCACTCTGTTACCGGCTTTTTTATAAGCTTCCACGATGGGCAATAACGGCGCTACTCCTACACCACCACCGCAGGCCAAAACAGTTCCTACCTGGTGTATTTCGGTGGGTTGTCCCAGAGGCCCCACCAAGTCGGTAATACAATCACCTACTTCCAGATCACACAATTTGGTAGTGGATACACCCATTTTTTGTACAACCAGGGAAATAGTACCCTTTTGGATATCAGCTCCTGCAATTGTCAATGGAATACGCTCCCCCTGTTCACCTACACGTACAATCACAAAGTTCCCGGGTTTACGAGACTTGGCAATAAGTGGTGCTTCCACAACGATTTTGACAACTCTTTCTGAGAAATGTTCTTTTTCAACAATCTTGTTCATTGCTTTTTCACTTGGATTAATAAAACTGAAAACAATAGTCCCGATCAGTTAAACAACAGATTTCTCCATTTTATTCACACCACACTTATTTCAATAACCGGGAAGAAGTCTGTTCAAAATATAAAAGGGAAGCAGATTACTTCCCTTTTATAGGTATTCAAGACATAAATGAGACTAAAATAGGACCGCTTTTAGCGGTATGGTTTTAGCAATCAATCTTTGTTCCTTCGAAACAAGCTTTGTAGATCGCTTTGATCTCCTCGAACTCAGGTTTTCTTGGGTTGAAAAGTGTACAAGGATCTTTCATCGCATTTTCAGTCAGGGTATCCAATTTCTCCAACCAAAGCTTCTCGTCGATACCATACTCTTTAATTGAATTAACCACACCTACCGATTGACGAAGCTTTTCTACTTCCTGTGCAAAATCTTCAGCAGTAGATTTTCCAAATAAAGCAGCCAGGTTGTTATACTTATCGGTTACCTTACTGTTGAAACGAATTACATTGGGCATTAATATTGCATTGGCGCAACCATGAGGAATACCAAATGTACCACCTAACTGATGTGACAGCGAGTGTACAATTCCCAACCAAACATTGGTAAATGCCATACCAGCCATACAGGAAGCATCGTGCATAGCCTGACGCACCTCAGTATTATTGGGCTCTTCAACCGCAGTAGGTAGATTTTTGAAAACTAAATCGATAGAATCCTTCGCTAAAGCATCGTTATAACAATCGGAAATATTCGAAACGTAAGCCTCTACACCATGACTCAAAGCATCCAAACCGGTATTTGCTGTAACATGTGCTGGCATACTGGCACACAGTTCTCCGTCTACGATGGCCACATCGGGTGTTAACTCATGCGATACGATGGGGTACTTGGTTCCTTTCTTTGTATCGGTAATAACTGAAAGACCGGTAATTTCGGTACCAGTACCACTTGTTGAAGGCACAGCTACAAAAATAGCTTTATTACGCAGAGGCTTCACTGCAAATGGTGCTGCCAACTCTTCCAGCTTCGAATCGGGATATTCGTAATAAATCCACATTGCCTTAGCTGCGTCGATAGCTGAACAACCACCTAAACCAATCACAATGTCAGGTTGTTCCTGCTGAAAGAATTCTGCTCCTTTTAAAACTGTGTCAATGGATGGATCAGCTTCCACACCTCCAAATACGACGGATTCGATTTTAGCTTCCGATAAAAAGTTTTGGGTTTTTTCCAGAACACCATTCTTCTTCACCGAATTACCTCCAATTACAATAACCGCTTTGGTTCCTTTTAATCCTTTTAGATTCTCCAGACTACCTACCCCATGAAAAATCTCCTTGGGAACAATAAATTTTGCCATAATTTCTTTTTTAAAATCTTTTCACTGTAGGAACTTAACCTGTTTGTTTGGAGAAATTCTTTGAGTGAAAATGTTGTTTAAGATTACGGTACAAAAGTAGTCTGGCCCGGAGGTGTGGGTGATATAAATTTAGTCCCCTTTGTTGTAAATATTGGTCAATTTAAATTGCAGCTCTGATGGAGAGCATTGCGTTTTGGCATGTATAAACTTGTTAAAGGCCGATGGAGAGTCGAATTTCAGTTCATAGGCAATCTCTTTGTGACTCAATCCTGAAAAAGCCAACATTCTTTTTGCTTCCAGAAAAATACGATCATGAATCACCTGTAAAGCTGTTTGTCCACTATACTTTTTAGTGAGGGCATTTAACTTTTTCGATGGGAGTCCCATCTGCTCCGAATATTCATTCACAAAACGAATCTCTTTGAATTGACGATCCACCAAATTGGTAAATTCAACAAAGGCATTCGATTCGGTAGCCTCCTGCTTTGTTAGAACCCTGGACTTACTCATATCCATTAATTTCAGCAATATAATCTTGATCAGATGTCTTATTTGCTCTTTACGTATGACATTCAGATCCCCAAACAAATTCTCAATCATCACAAATAGTTCAGCGATCTCTGTAAATTGGCTGGCATTTAATGACAGATTATTCAATCTCATTTGCAGATCCACACAATAGGCACGTAACTCCTTTCTCAGGATTTCGGAACAGAACAGTTCCTCATTAAACATGATTATCTTCCCCTTAGCTTCCTTATCTATATTTATTAGATGAAATTGTCGCGGAAAAATAACTGAGACGGAATTATTATCAATCTTAAAGGAATCAAACTCTATGGCATGATGTCCGCCTCCCTTTTCAAACAGATAGATTTCATAATAGTCATGCCGGTGCATTTCAGTACTGTTATAAGGTGTGTCGTGATGCAAGGCTTCAATATTAAAAGATAAGCAGGGCTTATCACCGGCAAAGTAATTATCAAGTGAATAACAAGGATGCTCCATTTCAGTTCTTATTAAGTTATCTTTCTCCCCAATAAACATGCAAATATGTAGAATAAAATAATGTATCAACGCAGATCCGTGAAGTTTTCTTGCATGGCGGGTTTGAACCAGATTATAAACAAATGCCTAATATAGAGACGCCCTAATTAGGGCGTCTCTATGGTTTATTAAATTTATCATCGTGCCACCTGGACGGGTTGGTGACAATGTAATTCCTGATGTTTTGGTAGGATGTTTCGTTCCGGATAATGTGATCGTGAAAACGGGATTGCCAACCGAAATTAATGTCTGTTTTCCGGGCATGGATGGTGCAAATCCGTTTGTATTGATTGATGATTACCCCTAAAACACCGGGTTTCCATTGTGGTTTGTGCGGGGTTTTGGTAGAGACGCCCAATTTGGGCGTCTTTATTAATTATGACAATGCCGTGTAAATGATTGGGCATTACCACAAAGGCATCCAATTGGATGTATGGAAAATGTTCGGGTATCTCATACCAATATTTATAAACCAATTTTCCAATTGGTGACAACACCATAGCTCCGTTGGTAATTTTGCCAAAATAATGCTTGCGGTATTTGGTACAAATGGTAATAAAATACAACCCATTCCAACCATAATCCCAGTTTTGTAGCCGCGTGGAGGAAATACGATATTTGTTTCGGAATTTTTCTGTCATGATTCGATGTTTACAAACACCTACCCAATACCTGATAATAACTCCATTAACATTCTGATGATGAAAATTGTTTTGGACGGTTTACAATTTCATTGGTTATCTCTGGAGTTGTTTGATTTTGGAATATAGGATAGGTATAGTTCTTCTTTCGCTTATAAATTAATCCCCGACGCTTATAAATCGGCTTTCAGATGTGGGGTACCCCCGCCCTACTTTTGCAGCATAGAAATGAATTATCAGGCAGGTGCTGGCCTGTAACTTAACCTGTACAAGCCTGAAGAATACATGGATATTTGGATATGGTATCAAGGTTTTAGTATCAAGTAGCAAGATATAAGTATCAAGTAGCAAGAATATGATATCCTGCCTAAAAAACACAAACATTACTGATAAGACACTATTAAGATGAAAGAGACACCACTATACGAAAGGCTTTTTAAGGAGCTTTTGGCGTTGCCGGAATGTGACAACGATAAGTTTACCCAATTGTATGAGGCGGTTAAAACAACCTGCCAGGCAGAGACTGAAGGCGATAAGGCGCCTGTACAGAAACAGTTTCAATATTTTATAAACCGGATTATCAATCGTCTGCCTTTTTATTTTGACACATTAAGGATGCTGGTAGAGGGGGATAATCTGCCTGAATCGCTTCGTAACCGGATGTTGACGTTTCTGGATACACACTACGGACCTGACAGTATCCATCGCATTGCTGTGAACCTGAAGGACCGGGAGACCCTGGAGCAAGCGCTGGACAAGATGTATAATAACCTCTTTGACCGGATGAAGCGCTACCAGCTGATGAATTGCGATTCGGATGAAGGAGAGTATATCCCGGATGAATACCTGGCTTTTGGAGGCGGAGAAGTAAAATACATCTTTGAAGTAACGCAGGCCGATGGCACCGTGGAGATCAGCAACAGTGATGCCCCCACTGAGTTGAGGATATTTGAAGCCATGGTGGCTGATGAAGCATTGCGCGACGAGGTGGTGAAATATGTTGACCTGATTAACGCTATACATTACTCTTTGGGCAGTGAAAGCGACATACGGTACGATGATCAACGGATTATTTTTGAAGCACCCATGGTGGCCTTGTTGAAACATAGCGCTGAATACATTCCGCTGCTGTGTGAGTGTTATGCGGTATTTGATAAATGGCACGATGTATCGGCCTTCAACATTGCAACGCATTTGCTTCCCCGCCTGCATCCTGATGCGCCGGAGATGATTTACCTTTATGCGGCGGCGTATGGCAGGGCACTGGGCAATTACGAACTGGTGGATACATTTGAAAATACCATTGGGGAGCATTTGGCAGATGCAGCCTTCAGGGAGCAGTTTGTAAAGCTAATGGCGGCAGATAGCGTGGCGGCCGGCATTGCCATGGATTACGAACACTTACATCAACAGGGGGATGATCTGAGAGAAGAGATGGAAGTGAGTGAGTGGGATGAGGAGTTTGATGAAACACGCCTGGGAATCTGGCTGAAGAGTGAAAGTGGCGAAGAGGCGTATGAGCGCCTGAAGAATTTGTACAATGAAATGGTAGAAGCCTTCATTGATGGCGACCAAGAGGCCCCTATTCGCCTCTATCCGCACGATCTGGCAGAGATCACAGGTGTTCAGCTGAACGAACGCGGCGATGTAAAACGGGCAATAACGCCTTGTGCAAGCCTTATTTACAATAGCGAACAAGCGGCTTTCTTCCATTATTATAACAAGGAGTATTTGCTGACCTGCGATGAAGGCACTATCCGCATCGTGGACTTTGAAAAGAAAGAACAATTTACGGTGCGGAACGTTGTGTCGGACGAAGCGGCGGTGGACGACCTGGTAGTGGCCACCCGCATCAATGATAAAAGCCCGGTTCACTTCGTCTCTTATTCCAACGGGATTATTCAGGGATGGCACATGGGATCGGCATCGGATACCTTCCGGATACGGGCCAATGTTAAATGCCTGTTCTTAACCGAAGATGGCTCGCAACTGACCATGATCGTTGATGAGGAGGAGGATTATGCCGAGGAGCCCATCACAGATGGCAGGATGATCAATTTTGACCTTTCGCAGGAGAAAACCGGAACGGTGCTCACCTTTAACCTGGATTCGCTGACCGAAACAGGCCGCTGGTTCCTGAACATGGACAAATATGAGCATCCAACCGTGACCCGCGACGGCAAATACCTTTTTGCCCTGAAGAGCAACAGCGACCGGCCGGTGGAACAGATGCATGCGCAAACCGGTACTTTGATCAACCGGTTCCAGGTGCATTCAGATAACTTTGGGGGCATCATGAATATGGCTGTAACGCCCGATTCGAAGAAGCTGATTGTGGATACCAATGTGTACACCTTACCCGAAATGGAGCTGTTGACGCAAATGGACACCTACATGTTTGGGGATGCGCATGTGTCGGCAGACAGCACCATGATGGCCGTGCATGGCGAGATGGCCAATACGGAATTCTCCTTTGCTTTCTCGGACCTTAACTCCGGGAAATTACTGGGGCACCTGTTTTATGAAGAGGACTCCTATGGTACGGAGAGAACCTTTTTCAGTCCTTGCGGTACCTGGTTCTGTTCCATCATTAACGACGATCTGCACATCTGGAACCTGAAGGAGATACTGGCCGGCACGCCCCATGACGAGATGACGCAGTTTGAAATTGAATTTCCCGACGTACAGATCTTGATGCTCAATGGCACCCACATCATGTCGGTTAGTCAGGCGAAAGGTAATTTCATCAATGAAACAAAGAATCCCCGCTTCACCTTGCTGGAACATGGCCTTTTCCAGGCGGATGTGACACCTGCCGTGGCCTGTGAGGGACGTCAAAAGGAGACCTTCGCCAATGTTATGCAGCTTTCAGATGTCCGAACCTTTATCCCCCAACCGGGCATGGTGTTTGGCGTGAAGCTACAGGCAACCCCACAAGGGTTGCAACAGTTTTTTGATGTGAAAGTGCGCATTGCTTTCCCCGAACGCCTGAATCCAGAGACCGGTGAGATGCATTCGGAGGTGGAATGGTACCAACAGGTGAATGCCCGCGAGCCTCTCTTCCTGGGATATCAATTCACCAATGAAACAGAGTTTAAGCCGGGTACCTGGATGATTGAAGTATCCTCGATGGAAGAGCCCCACTACCTGTTCCGCCGCCTGTTCTATATTGAAAAGCCGTTTGAAGCAGTTGATTACACCCTTAACAAAACCTTTTGCGGGCTTTACTCCGATCCGGACAGTAGTCTGGAGAAAATAAGCGAGAGTCGCACCATTGCCGGAAAAGCCGGCATCACCTTTGGGTTGCAGTTCAGCTTCACTTGCCCGGAATTGGAAGAAGGGTATAAAATCATCGGAGAGATGGAACATCCTCCCATGCACGATTTGAGAACCGGTGAACTGAAAACCATGGACCGAAGGAAGTTTACCCTTCGTGACGGCAATCGCATCGGCTTCTTCCGGCGCTTCAACAGCGAAGAGGAAGTAACGGAAGGGAAATGGTTATTCCGCTTGATTGATCCGGGACTCAATACGGTGATCATGGAAGAGGAGTTGGAGATTGTTCCGGCCGATCAAATGGGCACACCGGAGTTTGAGCTGCTTGATTCGGGCGTATATACCCCTGGCGAAGCCGTGAGCCTCTATAAAAACTATCCCAAGGCCAATGTACTGGAGCTTGCCTCAAATGAAGACACCATTGTCATGGAAGAGAAAATGGTATTCGGGTTCCGCTACCGGTTCAACAACCTGGCAGAAAATAAACGGTTGGCTGTGATGGTTTACCACCCCACTGTTAAATCGATGTTTGGAGATGAAACGGAAGAGGACTTCACCTTTGATGTTGGCAACGATGCACCACAGTTTATTGGCTGGGTAATGGAACGATCGAAATACCTGGTGGAAGGTGAATGGTGCTTTAAGGTTTGGGAGGACGAAATACAAGAGGACGAGACGCCTTTGTTTGAGAAGACCTTTGTTTTAAAGTAGATGTTAAACACGGAGGCACAGAGACACGGAGTTTATTAGGGAAACAATTGATGATACTAATCTAGTTTCGGTTTTTCTTATTGATCTGTGCTTCCGGTAATCGCAACCTTTAGGAAAAATTAAACACGGAGGCACGGAGACACAGAGTTTTTTAGGGGAAATGAACTTAACTACTGCCTCTCAAACTCGCTCCTCTATCAGGAAGTGAGAGAAATAATAATTTTACAATATGGATTAAAAAGCATGTAAATCCACATTCTTGTCCCCCTAAAGTAGGGGGATTCAGGGGGTAACATGCTGAAAAGTTAATTCCATTATAAAACAACCATATTACAAGAAACACATACAATGAATCCAATAAGAATCAACACTAATACACAGTCGGCCGATGCTATGACGGCCACACTATACGAACTGGTGAACACACATTTCACCCACTATGAACAGATTCACGAAAGGGCTAAAAAGGACAACAAGCCAGTGCCCATCGACCTGTTTTTTGGCACTGGTGAGAATGACTCGTTCACACCTCTGCAATGGCAAGTACCCGAGGAGCAGCTGGTGAAAGAGATCATAGCAGTGTTACCATCCAAAAAGCAATCACTTCCAGGGGAATATGGTCAGGCAGAGATCGCCTTTTTTTCCCGTGCGTGCGAAAAGGCAGAGCTTAAAGAGACCATTAAAACCTGGCTGATCCGTGTGGCGACCTACAACTTCGGAAGGTACTCCAAAACCATGGCTTATCCCGACCGTACCCCTGTAGCGTTCTGGGCGGCTTTCTTCTTTGCCTTACATAACCCCGATGAGATGGAGATCACTATCAACTACCTCTCATCGTTGAACCTGATCAATTACGACAAGAAGAAGTATTTTGACGATGATCACCTCAATGGTTTCACCTACACAAGTACCATTGCTACGACCCATTACCTGTATAACACATTGGGCTGGAATGAAAACACCATCCGGTTGTTGTGTGCCCAGGTACCCCATTACTCCTGGAATGTCCCCGATGAGTTTTTAAGTCTCATAAAAGAGACCAAACCGGAAGAGTACCTGTGCAATACAGAGCATATGAATACCTTTGTAGTAATGTATAAGGAATCACACAAAGCATATTCCTATGACAATACACAGACAGATATCATGCAGGTGATAGAAAACATTTTTCCGCATATGATAGATGGCGATCAGCTGGAGAGCATTAAAGACGATTTGATTAATACGTTCATAAGTGAACAATAGAGCATTCTCTTTCAGATAAGAGACGGAAAACACAGAGACACTGAGGCTCAGAACTCTTTATATATAATGCAATAAACCATTACAAATGTGAATCAAGGGTTGAACTGATAAGAAATAGGATTGGCCGAAGGATAATGAGCAGAAATACCTGTTCTCTATCATGTTAATCTAGATAATCCTGTCAAAAAATTAACTCTTGATTCACATTACAAATCATTAGTGACCTAAATTATTAATGGTTAAAATGAATAACGACAATTGCTATAGTGTGTTAGTGATATTTTTGGAATATCGGGACTTCTTTGGGAATCCCGCCTACAAGAAATAACGTTTAGAAATTTAACGGATTGGAACGTTAAGAAAGAAAATCTGTTTGAAGCGGAGCGAGTTATTTTCTTTCAGTGGAAAGGAGTTAAATTTTAGTTATTTATTGTGAGTCCCGAATAAGCTTTTGTTGCTTTTGCATCAAAAGCTTACAAAGCTATAATCGGGATCGTTTTTTGTTTACTTTTTTTCGCTGTAGCAAAAAAGTAAAAGCCCGTGCGGCTTGAGCACATTGGTTAATACTAATTTATTTTGGACAATACTCATTACAAATAATAAATCGATAATTCATGTTAATACAAGATAATACCTTACAGAAAGCCTCTTTGGGCCGAAGATTATGTGCTTACCTGATTGACGGCTGGGTGGGAATAGTTCTTTCCCTTCCTGCCATTATCCTGTTTATCCTGGGAACGGGACAAGCATACTATTATGGCACTTTACCTACCATTTTTCTATACTTATTAGCCGCAATGCTTTACCTGCTCCCCCTCTTCTATTGCTTGTTTAAAGATGGAATGCGCAACGGGCAAAGTATCGGAAAACGGGTTGTACATCTCCAGGTTGTCTCTACTATGGATGGAACAGCGTGTTCTTATTCCAAGTCAGCCGGCCGAAACGCCATGATTATGCTGCTTAACCTGGTACCGCTGGTGGGTTGGTTAATTGAGCCCCTGCTCGTTTTGATCGATCCGGAGGCCCGGCGTGTGGGTGACAAGGCGGCCAACACCATGGTGGTCAATTGCAATAATCAACTTGCCAAACCATTAACCACTGAAGCTCCCGCATCCGGTATTCTGTTACCATTGATGGCGGCCACATTGGTATTTACCTTATTTATGGATCTATTCTTATCTTACCTCCCTATCGACTATGATATGCAGTTCTTCGTCAGGGGAGGCTTTTTCCTGGTAAAATTTGCCACAGCTATCTTCTGTGTGTTCATGGTAAAAAACAAAACCTTAAAGATCACGTTACTGATATTGGCCGGGATCACTCTTTTAATCTGGATGATTGGTCTGGTGATTTTATTGTTAGGCGCTTAGGCAGCAACTTTTACCAACATGTTGTTCAAATTGGAGGGAGATATAGATAGAAATATATAGAAACAGGTTGAAACAAATGGAAATATCTGGAATGTATAGTGAGATTAGAGGATAGAGAGTGGTTTGCGGTTGGGGTATCATCGTTTTTTCACATTTTCACATTCTCAGTTTTTCTATTGAGGATATTAGAGGTCAGAAGTTAGAGGGGGAATAGATGGAAGTACTTAGATATAAGTGGAGATACATTGAAACAGATAGAAATATTTTGAAACAACCTGTACTTACCAAAGAACAATCTCTGCGTCTCAGCGCCTACTATATAACTCATTTAATCACTGGTTATGTTACAAGCAAACCACCCCGATTTTCATTGCTTACTCAATGAAAATCACCCCTCCTAATTCTTTTAGGAGGGGAAAAGAGTGACCGGGCGAAAGAAAATGAATGACGAGTATTTAGTGGATGTGTAGAACCATCCTCTCTGCATCCCTTTATATCTGCGGGAGACCAAAGATACTGGCAACGTCAATTTAGAGTTATCTCACCTTTTGTTAGTATGTCAAGACTTGAAGACTCCATGGTAAATAATGAATCTTGTTTGTCCTTTCAAAACAACAAACTAAATGCAACATCCTTCGAAGAGGTTTTTTTCAGGATTCTCCTGAAAAAACATAGTGTCTTACGGATGATATTGGTGTATTGATTGGCAAAATATTTTGGCAAGCAGTAAATCATCTTGATACTTTGTACTTTTCTGGCTTGTCCAGGTTAGGACTTTAATAGAATTCTACTCCCCCGCCGATGTTTTAAAACGCACCCTTCTCAATGATTTTTTCAAAGAGCAAACCCCCTTTTAGCATCTCTTTCAGGATCGGTTGAATAGTCCTGCCTGTAGGCGTTAAACTATAGACAACTTTGGGAGGAACCTCCGGGAATATGGTCTTATGAATCAGCGTATCCTCCTCAAGTTCTTTGAGCTGTTTACTGAGCATTCGTTCACTTATATCCGGCAAAAGCCTGACTAAATCACGATAACGTTTATCGCCCTGGTATAGATGTAAAATAATGGTTGCTTTCCGTTTTCCCTTAATGACATTGATAAATGTATCGACGGGGCAGTAACTTTTTTCCAAAATTATAGCATTAGAGATGTTTGAAAATGAACAATTCCGAACAAAATGTAAGTAAACGCATCTTTTGTAAGTTATTGTGTAGGTGGATTGATTTCCTGATTTTTGTGCGAAAGTAAGAAAACTCAATAAATAATCAACCATGAATAACAAACCTACTTTCAAGGCATTCCGGATCAAAGAGATCGATGGAAAATACCACGGTGAAATCGAAAACCTCTGTTTTGATACCGTAGCACCAGGCGAAGTGCTGGTCAAAGTCCAATACAGCTCGTTAAATTACAAAGATGCCTTGTCAAGCATTGGAAACAAAGGGGTAACCCGGAAGTATCCGCACACACCCGGTATTGATGCCGCAGGAACCGTAGAAGTGAGCGAGAGCGACCTCTTTAAAACAGGCGACCGTGTAATTGTTACCAGTTATGATTTAGGAATGAATCATCCCGGCGGTTTTGCAGAGTATATTAAAGTACCGGCTGCCTGGGTAGTGCCCATGCCCGATAACATGACAGCAAAGGAGGCCATGACATACGGTACAGCCGGCTTTACCGCTGCTTTGTCAGTATACCGGTTACTTAATAATGGCCAAAAACCAGAGATGGGCCCCATTGTGGTGACGGGAGCCCTTGGCGGAGTAGGTAATATCGCGTGCCAGATCCTGAATAAGCTGGGATTCGAAGTGATTGCGGCCAATTATGAGCTCGCTGAAGAATCTGAAATCAAAAGAATTGGTGCCACAACTCAGATCGACTGCAGTGTTTCGGATGATCTCTCGGGCAGGCCAATGCTGAAAACACAATGGGCCGGCGCCATTGATGTGGTAGGTGGAAACACGTTAACCACCATGCTGAAAGGATGTAAACCACTGGGTAACGTAACAACTTGTGGTAATATCGGATCGGGTGACCTGACCATGACCGTCTATCCCTTTATACTCAGAGGTGTCAGCCTCCTGGGCATTGATTCGCAAAATTGTCCCATGGAGATACGCCGGCAAATATGGGACAACCTGGCCAATGAGTGGCGCCTTGATTTTGATCCCGCATTAATCAAGAAAGCTTCCCTGGAAACACTTCAGGCACATATTGATCGGATGTTGGAAAAGAAAAGCAAAGGAAGGGTGATCGTTAAGCTCTAGCAAAGGATACCTTATTGATATTAATTGACAATAGCCGGAATTATACCCGGCTATTGTTTTGTTACCCCGTTATAACAACCGCTCAATGGTTTCTTCCATTTTCTTAATATTGTCCTCGGAAGCCCCGGATAGTTTAACCACTACCTTCTGTTGTTGATCTATTATAATATGTGTTGGGTAAGAGAAGATGTTGTAATCCCTTGAATCGGTAAGCACTATTTGATATTTAAAAGGATGAGCCGGTAAAAATGAACGGACCAACGCTTCTTTCGGGCTATCCATTGTGAGTGCCACAAAAACTACCTCCTTTGCTTTAAATTTCTCAACCAAAGAATTCAGCTGGGGGATTTCTTTACGACAGGGACCACAAGATAAACTCCAAAAATTGACCACAACCACTTTCCCTTTACAACCTTCAGAGAATATTACATTTCCGTTGATGTCTGTGTAATGGAAAGGCACAACCTCTTGGTCCTCCTCAATGTTTATTCGTCTGGCATAACCGGGATCCAATTGTGCCACTAATTCATCGTTAAAATCAAATTCCGGGAATATCATTGTTAAATACTCCGTATTTATTATTTCCGCACTACCCGGTTGGGAGAAAAACCAGTTTTTTCCGCCATTTTCAGATTGTCCATAGAAATATCCTTTCCGATCTCCATAATGGGTAGAAAAAACAGCATGATGCAACGCTCCTCTTTCCTTATAATATATTACTTGCTGTATCTGTAATTGAATCTCTCCTGCCCCTTTCAATACCTTTTTTAAGGTTGCTATCATCCTTGATTTATCCGTATAATGGGTCGGTGCCAGCCAATTCACATATGCCTCCGCATCTTTATCATTTAATGCATTAGCCATCAGGCGGGCTTGTTCCAAGGCGTGCCTGGGTGATTGCGCAAGGCTTAATCCAGACAACTGGATTAACAGGATAAATAGAATCAATGGCTTATTCATAGATAATATTTTTTGTTTTATATCTATTTCAATAGATCGTTAGATTTTTGATAATAGACTTTAGACAGATTTACATCAAACTCATTTTTTTAACCCTTAATCGTTTTGACGATCAAAAAAGCACGGACTGTTTTTTAGTTAATTATAAAAGCTTAACGGACTATTGTATTTGAAAAACGATTATCTCATACAAATATTACGATTTATATAAAAAACACTACATCGATATATTTCAAAAAAGGAATTATCAAAAATCTTTCAGACCATTAATTGCAATAATACATTCTGAATCATAAGAGCCATGACTTCATCACCTCTTTTATAAGTGCCATTAAAATGGTATTTCCAATTTACTGATAACTCCTTTGGACTATTTACACAAAATATTCAATTTAATAATATCCTGACACTCCTCCTATTAACCACAAAACAAACCAGATAAATCCATAATAATGATTAATCCATTATCAAATTCAACCTTTGGTAACTTTCACCCTCCGAACATTTAATTAACTTTGGCGCGAAGTTGCACTTTTAGGGTAAAAAAAGATAAATCCCCCCTTAAGAAATAAGAGCTAAGACAACTTTCAATAGATCGTTAGATTATAGACAAAAGAACAACATGCAACACCTATAACACCATAAGAATTCCAATGCATCATTAAGCACAAACCGAACTTTCTTAATGCATTAATAGTTTTAGCACTTTTGCATAGTATTCAATTCTACAATCTGAATAAAAACATAAAACGAGTAATCTCTGAATCTCCCATTCAAAAGAATAATTGTATGGGGAGTTT
Organism: Marinilabiliaceae bacterium JC017; assembly: GCA_004296775.1. GTDB lineage: Bacteria > Bacteroidota > Bacteroidia > Bacteroidales > Marinilabiliaceae > JC017. The sequence goes on along the minus strand of RHGE01000051.1, from coordinate 6,671 downwards.
CATTTGACTTATATAAACAAATCAAACGCATGAAGAATTCTATTTTTTCGATCATAACAGGAACGGGTAGTTACATTCCTTCACAGGTAGTGAAGAATGAAAAATTTTTAGAAAATGAATTCTACAATTCTTCAAAAATCAAACTCGCCAAAACGAACGATGAGATTGTAAAGAAGTTTCAACAAATAACAGACATAGAGGAGAGACGATATGTGGAGGATAAATATGTCACATCAGATATAGGTTTTTTTGCCGCTCAAAAAGCTATCGCCAACGCTGGAATAGACAAAGAAACGCTTGATTACATCATTGTAGCCCATAATTTCGGGGACATCCTTAATACAAACCGGAAATCGGATATAGTGCCCAGTCTGGCAGCAAGGGTTAAGCATAAGCTGGAAATAAAAAATCCGGATACTGTCGCCTATGACCTGCCTTTTGGCTGCCCCGGATGGCTTCAGGCTGTTATTCAGGCCAATTATTACATCAAATCAGGTGACGCCCAAAAGGTTTTGGTAATTGGTGCCGAAACACTTTCCAGGATTTCTGATCCCCATGATATCGATAGCATGATTTACTCTGATGGTGCCGGCGCTGTGATATTAGAAGCTACTGATAGCGAGGAGCCCGTGGGAATCATGGCACACAAAACCCGTTCCGATACCTATGAGCATGCGCACTTATTAAGAATGGATGTGTCCTATAATCCGGAATTCGGTAATGACACCCTGTTTCTTAAAATGAACGGTCGGAAACTATACGAATATGCCCTGAATACCGTACCGTTGGTAGTAAAACAGAGTCTTGACAAAGCCGGCTTAGACATCTCGGACATTAAGAAGGTGCTTATTCACCAGGCCAATGCAAAAATGGATGATGCCATATTAGCACGCATATTAAGACTTTATGGCATTAGGGAAATTCCTGAGAACATCATGCCAATGACTATCTCTAAACTGGGAAATAACTCCGTTGCCACCCTGCCCATATTGTTTGATTTGATATCAAGAGGTGAACTGGAAAACCACCAATTAAACAAAGGTGATAACCTTGTTTTCGCTTCAGTGGGTGCTGGCATGAATGTAAATACAGTGATTTATCGAATTCCGTAATCCCACTATTATTAATGAATGATGAATGATCAATGACCTTGATTCATTCTGCATATAGTGATATCATGAAATAAAGACTACATACAATATAAAAACGACCTGCAGGCTTGTGCCCGGGTCGTTTTTTTATTCAGCAATAAACCATTGCCTCCCTCCTTCTTATCCACAGAACCCTTCTCACCCTGATTCCACAGTACCAATCATCAATTGAAATGGCGTTGCCAATCGTTTTTACTTGTGCAGGGAATTCAGCAATCAAAGGCTCAAATGATACGCCTGCGTTACCAAATCTAAACACACCTATTCTTCTTCTAGCCTTTGTGATTACCTGGTAAATTAGCGATGAGTCAAACCAAATCACTTTAAAATCAAACGATCTATTATCAGTCAGAAGTTGAACTTAAAGTAATCTTTCCTTAAAATTGCTAATGGATCCTTTTACCAAAACCAAATATCATGATTATCTACCCAGACACAAAGTTGGTTCGCAAAGATCATGAAAAACACTCCATGATTTTACATCTTGAATACGAGACCTCCGAAAAGGGGGAAATAGCCGGTCAGTTTGAGTGTTATTCCAAAACTCTTTTGGTAGCCCCGGCGCCTGATAAACCTGTGTCCAACAAATGCACCTTTAAGCTAAAGGGAGAAATCGTGAATGAAAGAATAAAAGAAGAAATAGTATTTAACTACGAGAGCAAGCTGCCAAACCCAACCGATCAAACCGAACATTTCGACCTGAACCTGATCGGCAGCGATGACGACGAGAGCACCACCATGCTCAGTGCGCGTGTGCATTTCTAGGATTCCATCTATTTTTTTGCAATGTCCTTCTGACCATCTATTCAAGAAAAGGCATCTGATTCGCCCTGCTCTGAATGCAATAGATCATTAGTTTTTAGATAATAGACCTTTGACTAATTTACTTATAGTTCATTTACAAAACCATAGAATCATTATCCATCAAACAATTACCAACCATCTTGCAGATAATTACAAATGCTTAACGAACTATTGTGAATAGTACACCAGCAATATGATTATTCCTATATATTTTGACCTGATAGTATCCGGCAAAACCAATAAACAATATCGCCAACATCCTTAACGGTTTGTCTATTGGCTGAATTAAGAAGAATAATTAACACAACTGCTTAATAGAAATTTTCACGCATACACTTAATTGGATTTCACTATCAAACAAGAAACATTTCAAATATCTATGTATATTTATTGAAACCTAACCTCAGGGAGACTTTGAATCACACAACAATAGAAGGTTCCCTTATTAATTTATGAATATGAAAAAAACAATTGCTTTACTCTCTCTACTGCTATTCGCACAACAATCCTTCTTTGCCATTGACTATAACAATGAAAAAATAAAAGCCGTTTGTAATCTAAAACTAGAGAAGCCTTCGCTGATAAATAACAAACAACCTGAGGTTTTTAACTATTATAAATCCTTCCAATTGATACCCCCTTTATCAATTATTACTACCGAAGAATCAGAAAAAAAGCCATGGTATAACACCCGGGCAGCCAGGATATCCTATGCCCCGGTTGCTTTTTTCGCCCTGGGAGCCTACTCCTGGCAATACCGTGAAGATGTGCGGGAATTACGTAACCGGTACATACCGGATTATGAAAACCGGCTTGATGACTATATTCAATACACGCCGGCATTGGCCGTATATGGTTTAAACCTGGCCGGGGTACAAGGAAAACACTCACTTAAACGCGCAACCGTAAATTACGCCCTGGCGGGTCTTATGACCTTTGGCGTAGTTACCACCATGAAATATTCCATCGGTGAAATGCGACCGGATGGTTCCTCAAAAAATAGCTTTCCATCAGGCCATACCGCCAATGCCTTCATGAACGCCACCTTTTTCCATAAGGAGTTCGGGCAATACCGAAGTCCCCTCTACTCCTTCTTTGGGTATTCAGTGGCTACCTGGACTGGCGTAATGAGACAGCTGAACAACCGTCACTGGATGCCCGATGTATTGGTTGGCGCCGGTATTGGTATCTTGATGACCGAACTGGCCTATGTCATTACCGATAGTAAATTTGGGAATAAAGGATTAAACCCTCCCTACTCCTATACTAGTAAACCCTTTACCGAAAGAAAACCCACTTTTATTAATGCCAAATTGGGATACGCCTGGGCAGCCGGAGATCTTACGGAAACCACAGATGGCATATATGCCCGGACGGGTTTCTCAGCCGGTCTTGAAGGCGCCTATTTCTTCAACAAATGGATGGGATTAGGCGGACAACTTTCTATCTCCTCCTTTCCCATCAGCAATAAAAATCTTGTTATAGATGAAGAATTGAAACTCATTATTGACGACACCTACACACAGGCCATGGGGGCCTCATACTTCCTGGCCGGGCCTTATTTCCACCTGGATCTGGGCGGGGAATTCGGATTGATGCTCAATGCCACTGCTGGCTATTCGCGGGGAGCCGATGGCCAGGTAGTTGCCGTGCTTACGGAAGAGGTAGCAGATGCATTGGATACCAAAGAACTGCCCATTCTCCAATACCGCCCGAAAGATGCCTTTGCCTGGTCGGCTGGCGGCCAAATAATGAAAAGGTTGAACGACCGCATTGCCCTGGGTATATATAGTCAGTTCAATGCCAACCAGCCCAACATGGACATCTGGGAGATTTCCGATTATGATCCCAACACAAAAAAAGCGCAACAGGCGTTCACCGAAACCGTTGATTTTGATTTCAGCCACTGGACCATTGGTTTCACCATCAATGCATTGCTCTAAGATTTAAAACTCATTTAAACAGGCGTTACATTACGGCATGTAACGCCTTGTTACTTATATCACCCTGTTCAAACAATCATCTTTGTTAAAAAATAATTGTCAACATTAAAACCAACGGATATGAAACAACTAGCATTTTTAATGATGATTTTATTAACTCTTGGGATTAAACAATTAAATTCACAACAAGCAAAAGATCTTGGAGGTATACCTCCGGTTGAATTTCAAGTTGAATTGAATAACTCCCAATCGGAGTTCTTTACCGTAGAAGTAAAAGGTAACGCCTACGAACGCGGCTTTCAACACGGCAAAGCATTACGCAAAGTAATCCGACCTGCCGTGAGCCGGTTTAAATATGAATTAATCACCCCTATGCTGGAAGCGTTAGGAGATAAATTCACCTATGCCGATTACCACACCTTCTTCTTCAATCACACTGGCTTATTGGCCACTGCAAAAAAGCAGGTTCCGGAATTGGTTGAAGAGATCAGAGGCATTGCTGATGGGGCCAACTTACCATTTGAAGACCTGTTTGTTTACAATCTGAACTTTGATGAAACATTCTGGGTATTGGAGAAGATGATAGGTGTTGATCCTATTCTGATCATGGAAAAAGCCGGTAAAAAAGTAGATGGCCACTGCTCGCACGGTTCGGTATGGGGAGAAGGAAAAGCTACAGTAGGTTATACACTCGACTGGGTACGCACCTTTGAAGGCACACAAGCCTTGATTAAACACGTATTACCCAATGGTGATGTGCTGCTGACCACAACCTATGCCGGTTGCCTGATTGGGCATGGCATTAATGCCACCCATGGCTATACCTTCACACCCCACTCCAAATTTCAGTTAGAACATGATGTAGATAATGGCCTGGCTCAAATATTCATCTACCGTAAACTACTTGAGGCCGGTAGTGTTATGAAAGCAAAAGCCTACCTGGAAAACGTCCACCCGGCAGCCGGATTGGCCTATACCTTAACTGATAAAAACGGAACCATCACCTATGAGATTTCGGCCAACAAGGTGGCTGAGTTTAAAACCGCTGGCAACTGGATGACCGTATGTAATGTGGCCCGGACAAATAATGATTTATCTGCTTCCAATTTGAAGGAATACAATTTAGTTAAAGGAGAAGTTGACATGAATAATTTACCTGACCAATATTGGCAATACAATAAGGATAGCGAGAAACGCTTTAGTGTCATCAGCAACGGCATCAAAGGAAAAAAGCCGGAAGACATGAGTCCTGAAAAGTGGGAAGAGATATTCAAACAATACCCCGTTAACAAACCGGTCAATGAAGACATTGCCACCTCCAACCTGTGGCACGTGGTTGAAATCGACAATGAATTCATCACTTACCATGTTTCACCCGGCAATCCGGGTAACATTCCGCTGGAAACCTATCGATTTAAATACCAGTAGAGCAATCAATAGATCGTTAGATTTTAGATGATAGTTGGAGATGGCCGTTGCCCATATTGACGACTGTATAACCGGATACTACCTCTAGTTTTGACACCTCCAATACAAATCAACAGTATAACACCAAAATCCAATCGACGAGCTGGACTGTGATGATCCGAAGCGCGTGAAGGTCATACCGATTAGTGATTAAAATGGCCACTTAATGCGCTTCGCTTTTAATTGGCCTTTAATCCCCGTTTTACGGGACTGTCCTTACGTCCAGCATCTATCGGCATTACCCCAATGTAATTCTTATAAGGAGGGGTAAAATAAGCGGGCAGGCGCGACGCAGATGAATGCGGGAATTCCGGCCAGTGGATTAGCAAAAATTCATCAAGGAGGCGGGGGAAGCGTTTAATTGGAGCGAAGCGGAAATCACGAACACCAGAATTAACAATCTGTGAGTAATTGACTAGAGTTTTTTGGTTCCTTTTTGGGGCGATGCCAAAAAGGAACTAGGGTCCGGGACAACGTCCCGATTAAAATACAGAGTCTTCAAGTCTTGACATCCTAACAAAAGGTGAGTCAGAGATGGCTGTTGCTCATATTGACGACTGTACAACCCGATCCTACCGTTACCTTCAAATCAGAAAAAATAGAGATGCTTCTCACTACCTGGAAAAATACACTCTTGAATATCTTAAGAACAAACTAATACACCTAGAACAAGCCGTATCCAAGACAAAAGTACTAATCTCAGGCAGTGAGACGCTTTGCAAGCTTGTTATATGATAGTCAGAAATGGCCGTTGTCCATATTGACGACTGTATAACCGGATCCTACTTCTAGTTTTGACACCTCCAATACAAATCAACAGAACAACGCAAAAATCCAATCGACGAGCTGGACCGTGATGATCCGAAGCGCGTAAGCCCGTCAAATAAGCGGGCCGGCGCATGCGCGACGCAGATGAATGCGGGAATTCCGGCCAGTGGGTTARCAAAAATTCATCAAGGAGGCGGGCGGAAGCGTTTATTTGACTAGAGTTTTTTGGTTCCTTTTTGGGGCGATGCCAAAAAGGAACTAGGGTCCGGGACAACGTCCCGAATAAAATACAAAGTTCAAGTCTTGACATYCTAACAAAAGGTGAGTCAGAGATGGCCGTTGCCCATATTGACGACTGTACAACCCGATCCTACCGTTACCTTCAAATCAGAAAAGATAGAGATGATTCTCACTACCTGGAAAAATATACCCTTGAATGCCTTAAAAACAAACTAATACACCTTGAACAAGCCACATCCAAGACAAAAGTACTAATCCCTGGAAATGAGACACTTTGCAAGCTTGTTATATGATAGAC
>RHGE01000006.1 GCA_004296775.1 Marinilabiliaceae bacterium JC017 | reverse complement strand
TTACGCTTCATGCCAACATTTCTGTTGACTATGCAAAACTCGCTTCCGGTGGCTGACCAAGCCTTACCGGGTAGGATTGATTACCTACAGGGCTACTATGAGATGTTTCATTATAATTGATACGCCTATAAAATCCCCATCTCACGGATTTGCACGGCGCAATGGTATAAGTTGCTTCCTAAGCACCTAACATTACTTCATTTATTCCACTTAAAGAGAGCAACCATATTTTAACTATAACGATAGCCATTTACTACATATTTTGTAAAACATCTCTCACTCCAACTCCTTCACTTTTTATTCCATGCATCTTTTTTAGTAATAAAATAGAATTAATTCCTTTATTTTAGTCCCGGAAAACGTCAATATATTAGATGAAAGAGACTCAATCAACCAGAATCAATAAGTACTTAAGTGAGGTAGGATACTGCTCGCGCCGGGCTGCCGACAAACTGATTAATGAAGGACGGGTAACCATCAATGGCAAGGTACCTGAAATGGGAACGAAAATCAGCGCCGGAGACGAAATCAGGGTAAACGGTAAATTAATATCCAAACCAAAAGACAAACCTGTTTACATTGCCTTTAATAAACCAATTGGGATAGTGTGCACAACCGACACCAAAGTCGAAAAAGATAACATTATTGATTACATCAATTATCCCAAACGCATTTTCCCAATAGGTCGTTTAGACAAACCCAGCGAAGGATTGATTTTCTTAACCAGTGATGGCGATATTATTAATAAAATTTTACGGGCCAGAAATAATCACGAAAAAGAGTATGTGGTAACCGTCAACAAACCCATCACCAATGATTTTATTCAGAAAATGAGTAACGGGGTTCCGATCTTAGATACCGTTACACGCAAATGTAAAGTAGAACGAATTAGCAAATACACCTTTAAAATAATACTCACACAAGGTCTCAACCGGCAAATTCGCAGGATGAGCGAATATTTAGGCTATAAAGTTTTAAAACTCAAACGTATCAGAATCATGAATGTGCCCCTTGATGTACCTATTGGTAAATGGCGGTATTTAACCTCAAAGGAATTAAAGGAAATCAACCGGTTGGTTTCATCATCATCCAAAACACACGATAAATAAAAAATATCTACCGGTGAATATGGATCCGCTGGTGATGTGCCGGCGGATTTTTGTTTCTCTGACTTTCCTAATAACGATCAATTAACCAACCCATAACATAAATCTGCTCTAAACCCATTTTGACTCCTTAAAAATCATCACTAAACTTCAAACCCTTAACATCGTGGGCATATACACCAATAACATCCCCAAAAACAATGGTTGTTTGCCGAAACAATTCTACTTTTGCATTCCAAACACACAAATCATCAACGATTAGTCGTTGATTGACTATTTTCTTGATCCCAGGTGTGTACAGACAAAATCACACCAACAGAAATTGAACATTACAGTTATGCAATTATTAGCTCAAAATATTACCTACTTAAGAACTGGCAAACAATGGTCGCTTCGCCGGACGGCTGAGAAAACAGGAATCAGTCCATCCTCCCTGCGATCTTATGAAAAAGGCGATACCATGCCGCGTATCACTACCCTGCAAAAGATCAGCAAGGTGTTTAACCGCACCCTGGATGAGCTACTTTTTCTGAACCTTGAACAGGCCGATCAAACCACCCCCGATCACATCAAGGGCGATAAAATACGCATCTTGCCCATCGTGGTAGATGAACAGTCGGAAAAGGAACGTGTCGCTTTGGTACCGGTCAAAGCTGCCGCCGGATATGCCAGCGGCTATGCCGACGCCGAGTTCATTGCCGAGCTGCCACGTTTCTCTTTGCCTTTTCCTGAACTAAGTCACCACCGCACCTACCGCGTGTTCCAGATTGAAGGTGAAAGCATGCTACCCATTCCTGCCGGTGCTTACATCATTTGCGAGTACATGCAAAACTGGGAAATGATCGATTGGGGCACCCCACACATCGTCATCACCCGGGATGAGGGTGTGGTATTTAAAAGACTGCACCAGGGCGGTGAAAATATTTTGGAGCTTCACTCCGACAATCCCGAATTTGATCCCTACAACTTACCCTACCGCAATATTAGGGAGGTATGGAAAGCCCGCGGGTATGTCTGTTTTGAGTTTCCATCCGACCCGAAAAAAGAGGCATAAGGAAGAAAGTAAAAAAAGGCATAAGGGAAAAGGTTTATGGTAAAAGGAGAAAGGGAAAAGATTTATGGTAAAAACATCAATCTAACCGAATATTCAATCAACCAGAGCAAATTAAAACGCAGGTGTTCTCCTGAAAACATTAAAAAAAATCCCGGCTACACTATTGTAACCGGGATTTTTTTTATGACCTGTCACAGGTTCATGGCACTGTGCAATCGCTGTCTTCTTTTGCCATTTACCTTATATACCTTTTCTCTTCTCTCTCTCTAGTTCCCTTTCTTCGAACCCGATGTCAATTGTTTGGCCATAGCGGCCCCGATCAACGACTCAAGTGGTGTGCCTCCTTTTCCGTCACCGCCCACCAGCATGGTTTCCGGGAATTTAATCTTAGCCAACTCGGCAGCTACACCCACCGATGTTTTATATTCCCATTCGGCCCGCTCCTGTGGTGTTAAACCGGCTGATACCAGCTTGGAATTTTTATACGACTCCGCATCCGCCTTCACCTTTTCTGCCTGCGCCTTCAAACGCTCCGTTTCAAGCGAAATGGCAGCCAGCTCCTTATTTGTTTTTTCCTGCTTCAGGCGGGTTTCAATGGCAATAAGCTGTTTCACCTGCTCTTTTTCCTGGGTCACCCGCTCACCAGCCTTATCACGTTCCCCTTCTGCTACAATACGCAGCTGTGCTGCCTTGGCTGTTTCAATCTTTTGCTGTTCCAACTGCCGCTTAGCCGATTCATCACGTTGTGCCTCCAAGCGTTGCTTAAAGGTTTTCTCCAGGTCAATATCATCCACAATAACCTGAGATACGATGATGTTGTTTTCCGTAATCTCATGGGGAATACGTGCCGGTTTACCATCCTTCAAAATGCGTGTCACCTCGTAACGCGTACGCACCTCCTTTATCTGACGATCCTCACGTTGAATACCACTAAAGATCGTATCCTTGTATTCTTTCTTCTCTACCGCATAGGCTCCCATCTTTAATTGTTCATCCAATGTTTGACGGAAACTCTGAGCCGATCCGGAAATATAGTCCTGCGCCGCAAACATATACCCGGTGTTATTAGCCTGCTCCCTCACCGTTGGCATCAGGGTATTCTGAACCAGGTTTTCCATGGAACGAAACTTAATAGCCAGTTCCACAAACGACTCCTTATCCTGTGGCAATTGAAATCGCACACTCACATAGGCATTGGCCGTCACCTGGTCGATGAAACGAATGGGAATAGGTTCCATCACCCCTTCAATCTCCTCCTTGCGGTCGCCCCGACGAATCACTTTTACATCAATAAATTTTTGCCAGGGAGTTATTTTTGCCAATCCCCGCCATTTAATCCCTTCTGTCATCACTGCATCGGTACTCCCCGTAGGATAAACCATAAAATACTGATAACCCGGTTCTGCCCAGAAAAACAGGTAAGGCATGAGGTATAACAGAGCTCCTCCAATGGCCAGGGACAACGAAAACTTACGATTAAACATTAAAAGAAACGGAGGTGCCTTTTGCGATACCCGAACCCCGTTCTCATATACATTATCTTCCGACAAATGCGGCCGAAGAAAATACATAATCAACCCACCTAGGGATAAAATCAAACCAATAATTATCATATCAATAAAAGTTAAAAAATGTGATCAAAAATATAAAAATGTTCCTTCAGCCCGTTGTGAAATCACCCTTTTCTTACCTTTTGGCCCCAATTAAAGACAACACATAATGTCATCTTCCGCTTGTTATCTCCGATAAAAATAAAATAGAGTGTATTTTTGTCATTTCAATAAAAAAGGATGATTCCTGCTTCTATGACAAATAATCATTTCATGAAACAACTCCTACTCTGCATGGTCACCTTGTTGGCTCTGAATGGCTGCCAAAAGGTTCCGACGGAAACTGCCTTCTACCACTGGGAACAGACCGTGGACCTGCAAGAACCGGAATTAACGCTTTTGGAACAGGTAAAGGCAACCAACCTGTATCTGCGCATTTTCGATATCGACTACAAGGATAAATCAAAAGCACCTGCTTTTTTATCGCTGGTTAATGTCAAACAAATACCGCCGGCAGAGTATAACCTCATCCCCTGCATTTTCATTACCAACCGCAGTTTTAAAGGGGTCAACTACCCCCTCACCGATTCCTTGGCCCGCCGTACAGCAAGTCAAATCCGCCATCTGCAAAAGAAGAACAAGCTTTCCTTTGGTGATGAGATACAAATCGATTGCGACTGGACACCCTCTACCCGCAATTATTACTTTGCCTTTTTAAAGTATCTCCGGGATTACCTACCTGAATTCACTACGCTTTCAGCTACCATCAGGCTGCATCAATATAAATACCCGAAAAAAACCGGTGTGCCTCCCATTGACAAGGGCAGTCTCATGCTTTACAACATGGGAAATTTCGAAAAGCCGGATGCCAAAAATGCCATTTACGACAACGCCATCCTGAAACAATATTTAAGTAAAACGCAACAGTATCCCTTGCACCTCGACATCGCCATGCCCGTGTTTAACTGGGCGTTGGTTTTCAGGTTTGGGAAAGCGGTTAAGATCATTCACAACCCCCGGATAACGGACCTGAAAGAGAACAAGGATTTCTTTGCTCACCAGGAGGACAACCGCTATAAAGTGTTACACAACGGCTACTGGCAGGGCTTATACCTCTACAAAGGAGATATCCTCAGGCTGGATCAGGTCAAAGCAGAAGATATTGAAAAAGGGCTGGAATTAGTGAAGAAACAAAGTAACATAGAACCGCAAAGAATAATCTACTACCACTTATTTGAAGAAATTACAGAAATCTACTCATATGAGAACTTTAAGAAATTTAGCACTGTTTTTAATTAGTTTAATAGGTTACCAAAACCTGCAAGCCTGCGGCGGATGGGAAGACTACGACACCTATTTCCGCTTGTTTAATCCGGGTTACATGTTGCCCGACAACCAATTTGGCCCCATCACCTATTCCGATGAACCGTGGTCGAACATTAACAGCTGGTTCACCTTTGAAGCACAGCACGAGGATAACATTACCTGCTGGAAAAAGCATTTTCCGGTTTCCTTTTCATCAAAAAGCATACAGGATTTTATCTACACCATTGAAGTGGAGCAACTGGAGGCAGCCAGAGAGGGCCATGGCAACTCATCCAACCAGGTATTGAACTGGGTAAAGAAAAACGATCCTGAAACACTTACGTATCTGCTGTTTGCCCGCAGTTGTGAAAACCACTGTAACATCGAGCCCTACTATTACTGGGAGGAAAAGGAAGAAAAGGATGTGCCGTCGATGAACCAGCTCATTGAAACCGGCACAAAACAATACAAGCAATGCACCAACGCTTTCCTTAAACAACGCTATGGATTTCAACTGGTGAAGCTCATGCGTTATGCCGGTCAGTATGACCAGTGCCTGAATTTTTGGAAACAGGAACTTCAAACTTCCAAAAACAAAAACCTCATCTGGTACTGGACCCTCGATCACATTGCTGGTGTTCAACTCCTGCTTGGCAACCAAACCGAAGGATGGAAAAACTTCATCACCGTATTCCAAAACTGTCCGAGCAAACGCTACTCATCCTACTACAGTATTAAAATTGATTCCGACGAAGCGTGGAACAACCTCTATAACGCCTGTGAAACCACGGGACAAAAAGAGACCATGCATTTCATCCGCGGCTCCCATTTAGGCAGCATTGCCTTATCGGATGTAAAAGCCATTTATGAGCTCAATCCCAAGTCGGCGTACCTGCCGGCACTCATCAGCCGGGAAATAAACAAAATGGAATCCATCCTGTTGCAAAACGATCCGGATGATAATGCCTATTACCAGCTTTATTACAACCAAAACGTCATCAATGAAGAGATCATGACGTATGCCGAAGATTTTCGCCAATTCTTAAGCCAGGCCATAACCGACACAAAGATTAACAAACCCGACTTCTGGAAAATAAGTGCTGCTTACCTCTCATTTCTTACCCAAAAACCCGACAATTCCTATGCGCTGCTGGGAACACTATCCAACAACCTGTCTGCCGGATTCACCAACCAAATAAGCATCCTGAAGAATGTTTTGTTGCTCACCAATAAGAACAAAAACGCTCTTGCCCGACAAAACGAACTGAAGGAGATCTGGAATGTAGAAGTGAAAGATTTTGCCTATTTCTTTTTTCAGCATCCTTCCAATAAACTACCCTTCCCGCTGGCGTCAGGTAAAAGGATGTACAATCTGCGCACCCAACTGGACACAAAATCACTGGAGGCATTGGTTGATCTAACAGAGAACCACACCCAACTCACCTGGTTTGCCAATTACATGCTGGAAGACCACTTTCTACCGAAAGCAAACAGCCAGGAACAGGCTTACAACCTGGATTATTTAAATGAGATGCTGGGCACCTCCTACCTGGCCGATGAAGAAACAGAGAAAGCCATTGAGGCATTTTCCCGGCTTAGCGAAAGTTTCAAGGCCCAAAACGAAGATTTCTACCTGGATTATAACCCCTTCAATTCGGTAATGAATGACAGGGATCGCAGCTCATTGAATGCCAAACCCTACAGCAAACTAAAATTTGCGAAAACATTACATACCATCGAGCAGGTAGTAGATGCCGGTAATCCCACGGCCATGGACCTGTTCCTGTTGGGAAATGCCTTTTACAACTCCACCTATTTCGGTTTTGCCTGGGATGCCAAGGCCTATTATCACTCGGGTAGTTATTACACCGGTGTTTTCGACTGTTACATGGCCCGTTCCTACTACACCGAGGCTGCGCAAGTGGCCGAAGACCGGGAGATGCAGGCCAAATGCTATTACATGGCTGCCAAAGCCAACCAAAACCTCTACTACACCGACAAGGTGAGCGGCAAGGAATATTACTGGATTCAACCTGACAACCAAGACTCCATAGCAGCAAAAGGAAACCGTGCGGAATTTGAGATCCTGCAAAACAACTACCAAGGCACGGAGTTCTACAACGATCTCATTGAGGAGTGTAAATATTTTGACTTTTATATCAACTAAAACACCAATCAGGGCCCAGCGCGGCTCTCGGTAACGATAGATGACATTTTCCGAACAGAAGTCAAACCCAAGCCTATCGGGCGGAGGACAATCTGTTTGGGAAATGTCTCTCCATACTTTGTCGATAGTTAATTCCCTATTGGAATCCTTTCCCCATACTATGACTAGGGACAACTTCCTATTGGAATCCTTTCCCCATACCGTGTCAAGAAGCATCTCCCTTTTGGAATCCTATCTCCATACCTTGACATTAGGCAACTCCCTATTGGAATCCTTTCCCCATATCATGACAAAAGGAACCTTCCTATTGGATTCTTTTCCCCATACCTTGTCGATAAGTAACTCCGCTCGGGAATCCTTTCTCCATACTTCACTTAGAGCCGAAACAAGCCTTCCAACAACAGTACAACTTGCTTTCCCATTTATCTTTTACAGATGATTGTCTTTCCATATCAACGAAAAACTATATTTTTATCTTCTGATAAATATCCGAAAGCAGTAACCACCAACCTCAAAACCCTTTTTCAATGTCATCAATTGAAAGACAATACCGACTCACCGACGCCAAGCTACTGGAACATGCCGAAACAATTGCTTTGATTTTACCGGGGGACATACTCTCTTTTCACCGTTTCAATGCAACCATTACAACCGAATACCCCACTTCCATCAAAAAAGCCATCCTGGAAGTAAAAGCCATAAAAAGTGATTGTACCATCCGTTCAGAAATTGGCGAATCAACCCAACAGGTAAAAACTCTCATGCGAAGTTGCCATGCCACCTTTAAAACAATCCGTTTTTTTGTAAAAAAGAGATTTCCCAACCATTCCCATATCCACCAACAATTTGGTTTAGCTGATTTTCATTCCATCCGGAAGCACCAGCTGAAATTGACCTTATTTATGGAGTTACTAGCCTCCACAGCCGAATCACGCCGGAATGAACTGATTGAGGCCGGCTGTCCGACAACGGAAATTGACCATTTGGCAACCCTGGCCAGTCAATTGAACAGCGCCAATATAGAACAGGAAGCCCTGAAAAAGGAGCGTCTGCTACTTACCCAGGACAGAATCACCAAACTCAATGACTTATTTCTGCGACTAATGAACCTGAGTAAAATGGCGCTGATCATCTTTAAAGACGACCCGGCACGCAGGGCAACATATGTTATGTCCCCTAACCGGCACAAAGCGTAGAGATGAGTATCAAGATTTTTTAAGTAGTCTGAAAAACCTCACATTATCATCCATCACAAACACCCTTACAGGGTTCCTTTCTCTTTCGTCTTCATACATAGGGTTGAAAATCTATGCTTTTACAATTTGGCCCTTCAGGCCAGGATACATCGGGGCATGAATCAGCATTAAAAAATCAAATAATATACATCGGTGAGGTTTCAAGATAAGGAAACTCTATGTCTCTGTGTCTACTGTATAACTCTTCACCGGTTATATTACAATCAAACCACGCCGATTTTCAAACCACCCCGCCCCCCTCCAAAATCTTTTAGGAGGGGAAAAGAGTGACCAGGCGAAAAGAAAATGAATTACGAATAGTTGATTCTTTTTAGTAGATGTGTAGCACAATCCTCTCTGCATCCCTTGGAATATGCGTAAAATCTGCGTGAGACCAAAGGTACTGGTAGCGTCAATTTAGAGTTATCTCACCTTTTGTTAGTATGTCAAGACTTGAAGACTCTGTGTTACACAGTAACTCTTTGTTTAAATCGGGACGTTGTCCCGAACCCTAGTTCCTTTTTGGCATCGCCCCAAAAAGGAACCAAAAAAGTCTAGCCAAATAAAAGCTTCCGCCCACCTCCTTGATGAATTTTTGCCGACCCACATGCCGAAATTCCCGCATTCATCTTCGTCGCGCCCACGCCGGCCCGCTTATTTTACACCAAACCTATTTAAGAATGACCTTGGTGTAATGCCGATAGATAATTAAAGGCCAATTAAAAGCGAAGCGCATTAAGTGGGCATTTTAATTACTAATCGGTATGGCGGGCCACCCCTGCTTCGGATCATCTTGGCCTGGCTCGTAACTTGGAAATTTGTGTTATCTGAACTTTTTTAAATAGGAGCCGGTTATACAGTTGTCAATAAGAACAACGGCCATCTCTGACTCACCTTTTGTTAGTATATCAAGACTTGAAGACTCTGTGTTTATAAAATTTCTCCAAACACCACAGTCACCTCTCTATCCCAATGATAAAAAATCCTGGCAGAGGAACTTCTCGTGCCAGGATAATGGTTGGTTACTTCAACAATGTCTTTCCCTGATGGGTGATGCGGTAGAATTTACCATTATCAATGAGCAGGGCTTGATTCCGGATGGACTTATTGGCCCGGGGAATATTCACATTAATGACTTTACCGTTGATGAAAGTATCAATCAGGTCGGTTTCGGTGTGTCCCACTACTACAGTGGATACATTGAACGCCTGCAGGACGGAATCCATTTGGACAGGCGTAATTTGAGCATACCTGGAGGATTCTCTGAAATAGCCCCGATACCACAGTGGCCCGAATGATCTTACCAACTTTTTATTGATGGCCTTGTTGCCGGGATGAGATCCTGCCACCAGGTATTGGCGTATATAGTCATTGACCTGGCCGGGCTGTAACCCAGTATGTAGAAATTCCGGAGAAATACCGGCATGGACAAACAGGATATCGTTAATCTTCAAAAGCGTGTGCCGGGTACGCAGCCACTCCCCCAAAACAGAGTTAGGATGAAACAAACCGGCATAATTCACCCCTAAACTTTCAGTCAACTCCTCATATTTTTCATTAATGTACCGGATATCGTTGCCCAGCACCATCATCTCATGATTTCCCAAGGTACAATGCACCTTACCGCCTGCTTTTTCGGCTGTCTGCTCCAGCTGATAGACAAACCAAAGGCATTCAGTGGTTTTGCCGCCCCGGTCGAAAAGGTCGCCTATCACCACCAAGTGACCATCGCCAAATATCCAGTTCAGCTGATCATCAATCACCCCGCATGTCTTCAATATCTCAATCATGCTGTCGTACTGCCCGTGAATATCACTGATCACCACCATACGGCTGACACCATTAAAGGACCAAGGTTGCGGAACTGATTGCCTGATGTGGTAAGTAATCGTGTCACCTTCCCAGCCTTTAATGCTTTTAGTAGTGTCATTAAAATTTTTACCTGAAAAAAGAGAATAACGCTCCTTCTCCTCCTGCTTCAGGTAATAGGCATAAAGCCCTTTTTCCGTCCGATCCATATAGGGGCCATCAATCAACCCTTCCAGCCCGTCCTGATAAATAACACCCCCATTCTTCAACAATAACTTTACCAGTTGCGGATTGTGCAGATGTTGCGCATAATCAATGGCGGTATAACCCAGCGCATCTTTTGCATTAACGGATACCCCGGCACGAAGAAGCTGTTCGGTAACATTGTACATCCCCCTGCAAACCGCCTGATGAAGCGGGAAGCGCCCACTGGTATCCGGCAGATTCAAACTGGCACCACTCTCAATTAAGAAGCTGGCTATTGCCTCTTTTCGCTTATTAATGGCCAGCTGAAGAGCTGAACCGCCTTCGTAAATCTCATCCGTGTTAACCCCGGCTTGAACCAACTCCGTAACCTCATCAAGGTTATTCTCATCAATAGCTTTGTGAAGTTCTGATACTTTTGGTGTGGTAAGGCATGAAACCAATAAAAGAATAAGACAGCCTGACAACCACGTCGTCAATTTGTTTTTCATTTTTAGATATGTTTTTCGGTAAGCTAATTAAATGGTGATGTCTAAAATAGTTGTTTAAGTTCACATTAAGCGCACTAACCACCCAAAACATGAGTGATATATTTATGATAGTCGTGTATTTTTGGCAAAATATTATTAAAAGTCTCGCTACTCTAATTTTTGCTAATTAATAACCTCAGTTCGATTATTACGCCAAACTAATTATATGAGATTAGCCAATATGATGGGAAGCGGGAAGGCCAGTCAAATAAGCGAGCCGGCGTGAGCGCGACGAAAATGAATGCGGTCTGCCCTGTGGGTTGAAAAAAAATTCATCGAGGAGGCGGGCAGAAGTGTTTTTTTTGACTAGCGTTTTTTTTCTTCGTTTTTGGAGCAATGCCAAAAATAAAGTAAGGTTTGGGACGAAGTCCCGATAAAAAAAAATCATTAAATGGTATAAAATCGAATGAGGTTAATACTCAATTCTTACTATTAAATCTGGGTACTATTCTGGCTTATCCATGTTAGAAAATTACAAAAAAAGCGCCCCCAATGGAAGCGCTTTAACTCTGCTATTAACCTTAAAATTTATTCAACCAACGAAACCTCTCTGATGATTTCACTTCCACGCAGAATAGCTTTTTCATTCAACGGGATTAAGTGATGGTGACGTTCCGGTAATGATTTTTTCAGTCCTTTAAGAACATTTTCCATTTTTACCACGGGTCGTACTTTCAGGTAAGCACCCAAAACAATCATGTTAAATGTTTTGGCCGACTGCATGCGGGCTGTCTCTTCCGCTGCATCAACGCGGTAAATATTAATATCTGTGCGCTCCGGATGGCGGGTAATACCATTGCTATCGTAGATAAGCGTACCACCGGGTTTTACTTCTTTCTCGAATTTATCGAGTGACTGCTGGTTAAGGATAATGGCGGTGTCGAATTCATGCAAAACGGGGGAGCTGATGCGCTGATCACTCAGGATCACTGTCACATTAGCAGTACCACCACGCATTTCGGGCCCGTAAGACGGCATCCAGGTCACTTCCATATCTTGCATTACTCCAGAGTAAGCAAGGATTTTTCCCATGGAGAGTACGCCTTGTCCACCAAAACCGGCTATGATGATTTCCTCTTTCATATTAATTACTTTTTTACATTTTACTTCTGAACAGCCAGAGACTATTCATCTTTCAAATCACCCAACGGATAGAATGCAAACATATTCTCTTCCATCCATTTATTAGCCTGGACAGGTGTTAACTTCCATCCTGAGCTACAAGTAGACACCACCTCAATTAACTGAGTTCCTTTGTTGAGCTTTTGATTTTCAAAAGCTTTACGAAGGGCTTTCTTGGTTTTACGCACGGCAGCAGGGGTATGCACTGCCTGACGGGTTACATAACCGGTTCCCGGTAACTGGGCCAGCAATTCAGTGATCTTAATAGGATGACCATCCCGGCTCACATCACGTCCGTAAGGACATGTAGCCGCTTTCATTCCTTCCAGGGTAGTAGGTGCCATCTGACCACCTGTCATTCCGTAGATACCATTGTTGATGAATACCATTACAATATTCTCACCCCTGTTACAGGCATGAATGGTTTCAGCGGTACCAATAGCGGCCAGGTCACCGTCTCCCTGATAGGAGAACACAAAACGATCGGGACGCAACCGCTTAATAGCAGTAGCCAATGCCGGTGCACGACCATGAGCCGCTTCCTGCCAGTCAATTTCCAGGTAATTATAGGCCAATACCGAACATCCTACAGGTGCCACACCAATGGTTTGTTCCTGAATGCCCATCTCTTCAATCACTTCGGCAATAAGCTTATGCACTACTCCGTGGCTACAGCCCGGACAATAGTGAAGCACGTTATCGGTAAGAACCTCTGACTTACCATAAATCTGGTTCTCAGGTTTAATTATATCGTTTAATACTTCAGCCATGACTTATCCTCCAATGATTTTTTGTTTGAGTGCTTCAACCACTTCACCCGGTGAAGGAATAGCCCCACCATAGCGGCCAAAATGCTCCACTTTCACCTTACCGTTCACTGCCAAACGAACATCTTCTACCATTTGACCGGCACTCATTTCAACCGATAAAATACCTTTTACCTGATCGGCCAACGCATTGATTTCGTTCACCGGATAAGGAAACAAGGTGATGGGGCGCAACAAGCCCACTTTAATACCATTTTCACGTGCCAACTCTACCGATTTTTGACAGATACGAGCACTGGATCCATAAGCAACAAGCAGATAATCGGCATCATCGCACATGAACTTCTCACAGCGTACCTCATTCTTTTCAATCTCCTTGTATTTGGCCTGCAGGCGGTGGTTCACCTTTTCCTGCTCAGAAGCTTCAAGCTCCAGGGAAGTAATGACATTACGTCCTCTATGTGCGCCTTTACCGGTCGTGGCCCATGGACTTATCTTTTCAATCTCTTCATTGGTCCACCGGGGTGTATATTCTTTCAACTCTACTTTTTCCATCATCTGGCCAATTACACCGTCAGACAAGATCAAGGCAGGGTTTTTATATTTGAAGGCTAAATCAAAAGCCAATTCCACAAAGTCGGCCATTTCCTGAACCGAATTAGGTGCTAACACGATTAATTTATAATCACCGTGTCCACCCCCCTTAACGGACTGAAAGTAATCAGACTGAGCAGGCTGAATGGTTCCCAAACCCGGGCCCCCACGCACCACGTTCACAACCACGCAAGGTAATTCTGCTCCGGCCAGGTAGGTAATTCCTTCCTGCATTAAACTTACGCCAGGACTAGATGAAGAAGTCATCACACGTTTTCCACATCCAGCACCCCCATAAAGCATGTTTATGGATGCCACTTCACTTTCAGCTTGTAAAACAACCATTCCGGTTGTTTCCCAAGGTTTCTCAGCCATGAGGGTTTCCATGATCTCCGATTGTGGTGTGATAGGATATCCGAAATATCCATCAACCCCGCAACGGATGGCAGCCTCCGCAATGGCCTCGTTACCTTTCATTAATTTGAGTTCTCTCATTGTTGTGACTAATTTCCTTTATTCCTAAAAATACTACACAGATTCTTGAACTTTCGCCCTATACACAGTAATGCAGCTATCGGGACAAACCAATCCGCAACTTGAACATCCTATGCACGCTTCGGGGTTTGCCATATAGGCATAATGAAACCCTTTACCGTTTACGTCGGCAGCTAATTCAATAACCTTAGTGGGACAAGCTTCAACACAGAGACTGCAGCCTTTGCATTTTACTGTATCCACCACAATTGCTCCTTTTGCTTTTGCCATAGATTTGTATCTTTTAATCCAACATTTCAAATTTAAACAAATTCCTTGAAACTAAACATGACGACCATCATTAGACTACTAATCTTAAAGCAGATATCACGTGTTTCAAATTGAAACCTCCACATTAACATTTACTTACATCAACATAAGCAAAATGTGCATGAAAAGCTTCTAATCTCTCTTTTAACTCACCAAAACGCTCTTTCCCAGTTTGCGACACGCATGCCCTCAAACCTTCCAACTCACTTCCCGTATTATTGAGCGCAATGGCACTTATTCCATAATACAACAACCGCTCTAACAATTCTCCTCCTGAACAACCCGGGTAACCAATGGTAAAATAAAATCCATCAGCCAGCGGCTCTTCCTGATCCCTGTCATAAACAATCTGAAAGCCATTCTTCACAAACAGCTCCTTCATCTCATGGGCACGCTCCCCATATACCTTAACCTCATCCAGGAAATTATATTTTCCATCGGAAGCCGCTTTAAAGATGGCAGCCAAAGCATACTGAGAGGAGTGACTCGTTCCTGATGAGAGACTATAAAGCACCCGACCAACTAATACTTTCCCATATACTCCCAGCCCAAACCTTTTTTCCAAATTGGGGTAATAACGGTTAAATACCTTATCAGACACACACACCACAGCTGTTCGTTGTCCGGCATAACTAAAAGACTTGGAACTAGACAGGAACACCACATAATTATCGGTATACTTTCCAACACTAGCCTGATAAGGAGCCTCGAACGGCCGGCTTAAATCCTTCCGAAAATCCATGGCAAAATAAGCCAGATCTTCGAACACCAAAACATCATATTTGGTAGCCAGTTCACCAATAATCTGCAACTCTTCCTCATTGAGACAGATCCAGGTGGGATTATTGGGATTTGAATATACGACGGTAGAAATATTTCCTTCTCTAAAATAGGACTCCAGTTTTTCCCTCAGCTTTTCGCCCCGGTAATGATATGCATCAAAGGATTCATATTTATACCCCAACACTTTCAACTGTTGCTTTTGAACCGGGAAACCAGGATCGATAAATAAAATAGTATCTTTTTTCGGATCAAGTTCTCCGGCCACCAGGAAATTAGCATAAGAACCCTGCATCGATCCCACTGTGGGAATACACCCTTTGGGATCAATATCCAGATCCATGAAAGCCTTCACAAACCGGCTGGTTTCAATTTTCAACTCCTTGACGCCATCCAGCATGGGATAGTCAGCTGCAACTCCTCGCTTCAAAGCTGCTATCTCCGCTTCTGTTCCCACTTTGGAAGGTTCCAACCCGGGAACACCCATCTCCATACGAATGAATTTCTTTCCCGACTGCTCCTCAATATCATTCACAATCCCTACAATCTCCCGAATGGTTGCTTTGCCCAGATCTTTAATCTGATACTCCTCTAATACCCGATCAACAATAGCTGCCGGGATTGGTGTTTTTATATCTTTTTTCATTGTTGGATATTGGTTTATTTTAAAAAGCTAACAACTAATTAAATTTCTCAAAACACGATTCAAGGATATAAATATCAAACACACTGTCCACTGATAAAGCTTCAACCTGAAAACAGGAACAAAAAAAGGTGATAATAACCTTACCACCTTACATTACAACACACTGTTTAGAAACCAAACTCATTAACGAGGAGGCTGACCCAATGACTAATCCTTACGTCCGTTTTATCCGATTCCGTATCCTCATCCAGCGGCAAGCCCATAAACAAGCCATTTCTAAATCCTTCTGAAGCTTCAAACTTATATCCTTCCGGATCAACAAAACCAACCACCTTCACATCCAATGGCATCAACCGGTCATACATCCAGCCAATGGCATCGACAAAATGTTGCGGATAGGTAATTTGATCCCCTAATGAATAAATAGCAACTGACTTATTTGTCCAGTTAACCGATTTCAACTTAGAAGAAAACACATCCCAATCAATATCCTTATGCTCCGAATCCCAATTTGTTTTCCCTATTGTTGAAAGACCAAAAACAAGCTTATCATATTTTTCAAGGTCAACTACCTCAGCACCTTTAACAGGTATAAGGTCAGCCTTTTCCTCTCCAAATTCCTGCGCGATTTTTCTTGCAGCCTTTTCAACGCTGCCCTTTTCAGGACCAAAGAAAATTCCAATATTCGCCATAGATAAATTTTTAGGAAACTTAATACTATTCCTTTCAAATATGCCTGTTTTCAACCAAATATGCAAACCACATACCAGCCCTAACGCTTTTGCAGACTTGCGATAGCAAGTAATATTCCCAGGACTATTCCCAAAACGGCGGCAAATAATACCCGAAAATCAGCGGGCAACAAAAACGTGACCGTATGTGCCGGTATCCAAAAAAACGGAATGGTTTTCTTAAACACAAAATGCCATTGCGTATACCAATCCATGCCTGAAAAAATCCCGGCAAAATCTATCGGCTTAATCAAAGCCGACAACTGCCCTCCATTATTAATAATATGCGTATCGGTGATTCGATGCATGGTCATCATCACCGGGGCATAAAACAAATTCAACGTTGAACTAATCCCGAATGCTACCAGTACTTTTTTCAGAGACAACGCCTCTAACATCGCGTTTCCTGCTCCGTTCACACCCATCTTCTCCATAAAAACAGGCATCCCTGTAGCAAATATCACAAATGAGAGTTTAATGGTTAATCCCAGCACTCCCCACACCACTGCTCGGGGCAGAATACCAAATCCCTTTTGTAAATAGTTACCACTACGAATTCGTAAACCAATTATTTCACCCAGGGTGGCCAAAATGCCGAACTTCACAAAACTCATCACAAGAGGATGGTTACTGTTAAAGGTTAAATACCCCTGATATAGGGTTTCAGACAGAAAGAAAGGAGAAAAAAACAAACCTGCTCCAATCAAAAATAAAACATCAGACTTTTTCATAATCATCGCGCTTCACTTACGATTCAATTTCTCCTTTTGACTTACCATTATCAATTCGAAAGCATTTAACTTACAATTTGAATAAAACTATCACTTACAATACAAAACCTAACCCCTACTCCCCTTACTACCAAAGCCCCACATGATGTTTCACATTGAAAGAGATCACAAATTTAGTATAGTAAATCACATTTTCAGGTTTTTGATTAATGATTTAAATCATGTTTGATTCCGAACTACTAAGCGATAATAAATCAACAAAAAAAGAGTGGTTATTAATAAACTGAGACTATTCTCTGAAAATTAACAACCACTCTTAATAACACATATACTAATCAAACTATTATTTTTCGATACGAATTCGTGCATCTACCGCAACAATATTTTCACCCGCACCCAACAATGGATTAATATCCATCTCCTTAATTTCGGTAGCAAATCGTAACATTGTTGATAAACGCACAATTATTTCAGCAAATTTATTTTCATCCACTCCTTCCTGGCCGCGTATCCCCTGAATAATTTTATACCCTTTCAGGTTTTTAATCATTGTTAAAGCCTCATCCTTAACAAGTGGAGCCAAACCAGAAGAGACATCTTTCAGTACTTCTACAAAAATTCCGCCCAATCCACAAAGCACCACATGGCCAAACTTGGGTTCATATTTAGCCCCCACAAAGATTTCACGACCCGAAAGCATAGGCTGCACCAACACACCAGTGGCATCCTTGATCTGCATCATCCGGCTAAATTCACTTTTCAGCTGCTCATCATTATCCACATTCAATACAACGCCCCCCACATCAGATTTATGAACGGGACCTACCACTTTCATCACCACCGGATAACCAACCTCTCCCACACCTTTCAGCAACTCGTCAACCGTTTCGGCAACTAATTCTTTAACACGGGGAATCCCGGCCGCATCCAATAACGCCTGAACCGTTTCAGGAGAGACATAACCATTATCTGCGCCATCAATAATCCGGCGAATCTCAGGCATATTAATCCCATCCATATCCACCTTGTCATTTGCCGGCACCGGCGTTTGCCACACTTTTGTCAGAGCATACCCCAATTGCACTTCGTCAGGGAAGCCTACATTCCCTTTGCCCAGGAAATACTCAATATCATCTTTAACATTCACCACAGAAGGCAGCACAGGATATATTGGCTTTTTACACGTCTTCATTTTTTCATGCAATACCTCATAGACATCCCTGACCGGAAATAAACCCGGACTACCAAAGACCACTGCCATGGCATCAATATTATCAAAATCGGTATCACATGCATCTATGATATCTCCTAATTGTTCTGCCGTACCGGTAGCCAGGAAATCTATCGGATTAGCCACGCTTGATCCCGGAAATAATTTTCCAAGTAACGCATCAGCTTTGGGCCCTTCAATATGCGGCACTTCCAATCCACCAAGCGACAAAGCATCGGTTAACATCACAGCCGGTCCACCCGCATGCGTGATCACCGCAATATTTTTTCCTTTCAATTCTTTACACATGAATACAGCAGCCACATTAGCCAACTCCTGACGGCCATAACACCTTACAATACCCGCCTTTTTAAATAAAGCATCCACAGCCACATCACTCGACGCCAATGCCCCCGTATGACTGGAAGCAGCACGGCTTCCCGCCTCGGTATTACCTGATTTAATCGCCGCAATCCGACATCCCTTACGAATAAGTGAAGAGGCATGCTTTAAAAGCTTATCCGGATCTTTCACACTCTCCATATAGAGCAATTTCACCCGCGAGCTCTTTTCCGGATCAAAAGTTTCATCCAAATACTCCAGCACATCTTCCACTCCTGTCTGGGCACTATTACCCACTGAATAGACACTATTAAACTTCAATCCGAAATTCATTCCAGCCTCTATAATAAACACCGCCGTAGCACCTGAACCAGAAATAAAATCTGCTCCATCGGGTTCCAGTGTAGGAATCGGCGTGGTAAAGACACTATTATGATTCACCGATAACATCCCCACGCAATTAGGCCCGATCAAACAACCTTCCACACTATCAATCGTTTCGACAATCTGCTTTTCAAGCCTGGCCCCCTCTTCATTCTCCTCACTAAAACCTGCCGAAATAATTATAAATGCCTTGGTATTTTTCTCCCGCGCCAATACATCCACGGCTTCGGAACAAAACCTGGCAGCAACAGCCAGAATGGCTAAATCAACATTGTCGGGCAAATCCTTTACATCCCGATAAGATTTAATACCCTGAACTTCGTCGCTCTTTAGGTTAGTTACATAAAGGTCGCCCTTAAAATTACCATCGATGATATTCTTGAGGATTTTACCACCTGGTTTTTGCACATTATCAGAAGCGCCAATAACGACGATACTCCTGGGATTTATTAGCTGCTCATTAATCATGTCTATTAATTTTATCTACTTTTTCAACAAATGTAATTAATTGTAATACCGACCTCACACATCACCAAAATGTTTTAAAACAACCGGGTAACTATTGGCCGTTTCGATATTTTATTTAGTATTAATGACAATTTACAAATCAATTTAAAACAACGCCGTTTACCTTATAATCACAGGACTTACACTTGATTCTACCACTACAAACCCCAGACTCACTTACAAATTAAAAGAAAACCACCTTTAACCCCCAAACTTCCAGCCATTTTAACTATCGTTTTTTTCTTATTTTTACACTTTCTAAAAAAGGAGGGCGCCGTGCAGGAAAAAATTACTGATATTATTAAGAAAGAGTCATTCACAAAGGAAGATCTGGTTCGATTACTGAGTAGCGAAGGGGAAGAAAGAGCTGTTTTCCTGAAAAAAGTAGCCAAATCATACATAGGTACCATCGGGAAAAAAGTGTATTTCAGAGGCCTGATAGAGTTTTCCAACTATTGTACGAAAGACTGTCTCTACTGCGGCATTCGCAAGAGCAATTCCAAAGTTGACCGGTATAACATTGATGATGATGCCATACTGGAAGCCGCTCGTTTTGCCCACCAAAACCGTTATGGATCTTTAGTACTTCAATCGGGAGAACGTAGCGATGACGCATTCGTGGAGCGCATTGAGAATTTATTAAGACGCATAAAAGCTGAAACCAATGGCGAGTTAGGTATCACCATCTCCGTAGGCGAACAAACAGAAGAAACTTTCCGTCGTTGGTTTGAAGCCGGAGCTCATCGTTACCTGCTTCGAATTGAATCATCAAACCGAGATCTCTATTATAAGATTCATCCCCAAAACCACAAGCACGATTTTGACACCCGCCTGAACTGCCTTCACTTATTAAAAAAGACGGGATACCAAACCGGTACCGGAGTCATGATCGGATTACCCTTTCAAACCTATGAAGATCTGGCTGACGACCTGCTTTTCATGAAGGAACTCAATGTAGACATGGTGGGCATGGGGCCATTCATCGAGCACCACGACACACCGCTTTACCAATACAGAGACCAGCTATGGCCGCTGCAAAGAAGATTTGAAGTAGCACTAAACATGATTGCCACTTTAAGATTACTAATGCCCGACATCAATATGGTGGCCGCTACGGCTCTTCAGGCCATCGATCCCATGGGACGGGAAAAAGCCTTGCGAGTTGGTGCCAATATCATCATGCCCAATATCACCCCTACTTTTCACCGAAAAGATTACCAATTGTATGAAAATAAACCCTGCACCGACGAAGGAGCCGACGACTGTACTAACTGCCTGAATATCCGAATTGAAATGGCCGGCCGCGAAATAGGCTATGGCGAATGGGGCGATTCCCGGCACTTTTTTAAGAGAATATCAGGGAAACAATAGCTACTGCTTTTTAGTTATTGTTGGAAACAATACTAACATGAGAGTACCGCAAAATCACATACTGGTCATCTTTGGTGCATCCGGTGACCTGACCCATCGAAAACTAATCCCGGCTGTTTTTGATCTGTTCCATCAAAAACTGCTGCCCAATAACTTTGCCATTTTAGGACTTGGCCGGACCAACCATTCAAATGAGACGTTTCGTCAAAAAATGAGAGATGGCATTAACCAATTCGCCTTAAAAGCACCTGAAAACGAACAACAACTTAACGACTACCTGGCCAAGCTGCATTATTACTCTTTTAACACGAAGGATAAATCAGAATATGCCGACTTCCGGGATCATTTAATTCAACTGGACAGAAAACAAGGCACCAATGGAAACTTCATTTATTACCTGGCCACTCCACCCAGCATGTACGAAGTTATCCCGGAACAACTGGCCATACAGAAACTAAACAACGAAAATGATGGCTTCAAACGTCTGATTGTAGAGAAACCATTTGGTTACAACCTGGACACCGCACAAAAGCTCAACAAAGACTTATTACAATATTTCCAGGAAGACCAGATCTATCGCATCGACCACTACCTGGGAAAAGAAACCGTCCAGAACCTTTTGGTCACCCGTTTCTCAAATGGTATCTATGAACCCTTGTGGAACCGCAACTACATTCACCATGTGGAAATCACTTCCAGCGAAAACATAGGAGTGGGTAACCGGGGCGATTACTACGACGGCTCCGGAGCTATGCGGGACATGGTACAAAACCACCTGCTGCTGTTGGCCGGCCTGGTAGCCATGGAACCACCGGCATTAATCGATTCGACCAACATCCGCAACGAAATCGTGAAAGTATTTCAATCACTACGCACTATCAAAGAAGAAGAGGTGCCGGATTACGTGA
The DNA here is from genome assembly GCA_004296775.1 of Marinilabiliaceae bacterium JC017. Taxonomy (GTDB): domain Bacteria; phylum Bacteroidota; class Bacteroidia; order Bacteroidales; family Marinilabiliaceae; genus JC017. The sequence goes on along the minus strand of RHGE01000006.1, from coordinate 97,642 downwards.
TTCGCGGCCAATACATCGCCTCCAGGATAAAAGGAAAGCCGGTTAAGGGCTACCGGGAGGAAGGAGGGGTTGATCCATTATCACGAACAGAAACCTTTGTGGCCATGAAGTTTTTCATTGACAACTGGCGCTGGGCTGATGTTCCCTTTTATATCAGGACAGGCAAAATGCTGCCAACCCGCGTCACCGAGATCGTCATACATTTTAAACCCACTCCCCATCACCTTTTTTGCGATAATGCCTCCATTGCCAGCCAATACAACCAAATGGTTATTCGCATCCAACCCGACGAAGGCATATTGCTCAAATTTGGCATGAAAGTACCCGGAGCCGGTTTTAAAGTACAGAATGTTAACATGGATTTTCACTACAGCGAACTGTCGGACACCTACCTGCCCAGCGCCTATGAACGCTTACTTCTTGATTGCATGCTGGGAGACAGCACGCTCTATCATCGTGGTGATGCGGTGGAGGCTGCCTGGAAGTTTGCGGAACCCATTTTAAATGCCTGGAAAAACAATCCGGACATCCCTGTGCATGGTTACCCGGCAGGCACCTGGGGCCCTGATGTATCAGATGACCTGATTGAAGAAAAGAACCTCACCTGGCGCTATCCCTGCAAGAACCTTTCCAACGATGGCACCTATTGCGAGTTATAATCCATTGTTTTTATGACATTAGTAATGATTTATACCTTAATAATGATTTAAATTTGACACCAACAGATCGTTAGATAAAAAAACAGAAACTGATTTACATCTGATTCATCAGTACCGGCACCGAAGCCCTTCTGGTCATTTTTCATACACGAACTACATATCAAACCATTATAAAAGTTTAACAAACCATTAACCATGAAGCCTGAAATAAAGATATTTCAAAACACAGAGGAGATAGCCAACTATTTGGGAACATACCTTACAGAATTATCACAAAGAAAAAACGAAGTATTTATTGCCCTGTCAGGTGGCAATACCCCCAAAACCATCTTCAAAACGCTCTCTCACCAATACCAAAATAAAATTGACTGGTCGAACCTTCGCTTTTTTTGGGGGGATGAACGCTGCGTGCCTCCCACCCACCGCGAAAGTAATTTTGGTATGACCAGGGAGCACCTCTTTGATTTTGTTCCCGTCAGCGGTGACTACATCTTCAGGATCAAAGGTGAATTAAGCGCCGAACAGGCTAGCACAGACTACAGAAATTGCATTTTGGAAAATGTTCCTCTTGATAAGAACATTCCTCAATTCGATCTAATACTATTGGGAATGGGCGATGATGGCCATACCGCCTCTATCTTTCCACACCAAATTAATTTGTGGGATTCAGCCAACATATGCGAAACAGCCACCCACCCCGACACCGGTCAACAACGCGTAACCCTGACCGGCAACGTAATTAACAACGCCAAACAGATCATTTTCTTAATTACCGGTTCCAACAAAAGCGAAAAAATAAAGGAAATCCTGAACGAAGCGCCTGTTTCAAAAAACTACCCGGCAGCACTGGCCGACAAAGCCAAAAGCCTATGGTTACTGGATGACAAAGCCGCCAACCTGATTAAATAACCGAATCAAATCATATCAAAATGACAAAAAGCTCCTTACCTGGAGCTTTTTACATTTCATCTCTGCATTCTCTTGCTTACATTTATAGGAAGCAATCTCAAAACAATGCAGCAAAAAAATACACAAATTACCGCCTGTCACCTGATGGTTCACGGATTAATCCAGGGTGTAGGCTTCAGACCCTATGTATATCGATTGGCCCGTAGCCATGGGCTAAATGGATACGTCTGTAACAACAACCACGGTGTGGAAATTATCCTTGAAGGATCAGGTAAAGAGATCAAGCTGTTCCTGAAAGCCCTCCCCAAATATGCCCCAAAACAGGCACACATCGACAACATTACCTCCTTTGACATGCCGGTTCAGGGGTATGAACACTTTCAGATCATCAAAAGCACCACTCATTCCAACGAAATAACCAATGTCAGTCCCGACATTGCCGTGTGTGATGCCTGCCTGACCGACCGCAACCGGCAACACCACCGGCTGGATTACGCCTTCATCAACTGCACCAACTGCGGCCCCCGGTTTTCTATCATCCAGGACATTCCTTACGACAGAGAAAAAACTACCATGCACAAATTTACCATGTGCAACACCTGTAAAAAGGAGTACACCACGATTGAAGACCGTCGGTTTCATGCCCAACCCATTGCCTGCAACCATTGTGGCCCACACTACGAAGCTATTAGCAATGATCATTCAACCATCGACTACCAGGAGATAATCAATTTATCCGTTGACTTATTGAAGCAGGGAGAGATCATCGCCATAAAAGGATTGGGGGGATTTCACCTGGCCTGCTCAGCCCTTAACGAAGATGCTGTTAAACGCCTCAGGACAGCAAAGAAACGCGAAGAAAAACCGTTTGCCGTCATGTTTCCGGATATAAATACCCTGGAAGAATATGCCCCATGTAACGAAGAGGAAAAAAAACTTCTGCAATCATGGCAACGCCCCATTGTATTACTGTCACTTAGAAAGCCTCTTCCCGCATCCGTCACAAATGGATTAAATACCATCGGGGCATTTTTACCTTATATGCCTTTTCACTATGACCTTTTGACCCGTTTTCGCCAACCCATTATACTTACCAGTGGCAACCGGACCGACGAACCCATCTGCATCAACAACCAAGAGGCCCGGTTGAAATTATCAGCACTCACCTCCCATTTCGTGCTTCACAACCGGGATATCCATAACCGGGTAGATGATTCAGTAGCTATGGTGGTAAACAACAAAACCCGTTTAATCCGGCGGGCACGCGGTTACTGCCCCGAACCGGTAAACACCCAGTTGAATGCGGAAGGGATTCTGGCTACCGGAGCCGAGCTGGCCAACACCTTTGCCATCGGAAAAGGCACCCAAGCTATCCCCGGCCAACACATTGGGGATTTGCAGGACTATGATACTTTTTGTTTTTACCGTGAAGCCATCAGCCGATTTAAAAAACTCTTCCGATTTTCCCCTTCCCTGGTGGTACATGACCTTCATCCTGACTACCTATCTACCTCCTATGCCCAAAACATAGAAGGTGTTCAATTACTAGGCGTTCAACACCACCATGCCCATATTGCGGCGTGCATGGCCGAACACAACCTGGATGAAAAGGTAATTGGTGTAGCCTTTGACGGCACCGGTTATGGTACCGACGGCCATATATGGGGAAGTGAATTTATGCTGGCCGACCTGGAAGATTTTGAACGACTCAATCACTTTGACTATTTCATGTTGCCCGGAGGAGACACCGCCGTGAATCACCCCTGGCGAACCGCCCTGTCGCTCCTATACAAATATTACGGGACATCCTATACAAAAATGCACCTCCCCTTCCTTGAGCAGATCCCTCAAGCAAACATCAATACGGTTATCAAAGCCCTGGATCATCATATCAATACCCCACTAACAGCCGGTGCCGGAAGGTTATTCGATGCCGTTGCCGCACTCACTGGTTTATGCCTGCACGCCTCATACCATGCACAGGCACCCATGATGCTTGAAAGCGCCATTAATCCCGACATATTGGATTATTACCCCGTCACACGTGCCAATCCCATCAACCTAAAAAGCATACTGGATGGAATAATTAACGACATTCATTGGAAAGAACCTGTCTCACACATAGCAACCCGTTTTCACAATACCATGGCGCGCCTGATCATCCTTCACGTGAAAAATATCAGGCAAAAATACCAGGTTAATAAAGTGGTTCTTTCAGGCGGATGCTTTCAAAATGCCTGGCTCCTGACTAAATTGGAAAAAGAGCTCCTGGCTGATAAGTTTGACGTTTACACCCCGGCAAACATCCCGGCAAACGATGGAGGTATTGCCCTGGGGCAACTCATAATAGCCGCAAAAAGAAGAAACTCTGAACAGAAAAATCTAAAACAATAGCTCTATGTGTTTAAGTATTCCTGCCAAAATATTAGAGATTAACAATCAAACAGCCAGGGTTTCGGTAAGAGGAACCGAAATTGAAATATCCCTGTTTTTACTCGATGGCATAAAACCGGGCGACTACGTATTAGTCCATGCCGGTTTTGCATTGGAAAAAATTGACTTTAAAAAAGCACAGGAAACCCTGAGGCTGTTGGATGAAATGGATGAAACCAAATAGCCAGCTATGAATTACCTGGACGAATTTCGAAACAAAGCGCTGGTTCAAAAGACGGTTGCCAAGATACACGCCCTATCAAAAAAGAAAATCACACTGATGGAGGTTTGCGGCGGCCACACCATGGTCATTCAGAAAACAGGCATTCCCGGTTTATTGCCCGAAACCATCACACTCATTTCCGGCCCCGGATGCCCGGTATGTGTCACCGACCATAAATTTATTGATACCGCCATTGCCTATGCCCGGCAAAAAAATGTCATGATCGCCACCTTTGGCGATTTAATGCGAGTACCGGGTTCCTCCTCATCATTGAACGCCGAAAAGGCACAAGGAGCCGATATCAGGGTCGTCTATTCATCGTTGGATGCATTGCACCTGGCCCGACAACACCCGGAAAAGAAAGTCATCTTCCTGGCCATTGGCTTTGAAACCACGGCACCCGGAAACGCTGTTGCCATCCGGGAAGCACAACGACATCAACTGGACAATTTCCTTGTTCTAAGTGCTCATAAACGGATGCCACCGGCCATGTCAGCCATCATCCGGGAAGGTGTGCGCATCAATGGCTACATTGCTCCCGGCCACGTGAGCACCATCACCGGTGCCGACATTTACCGGTTTATCCCGGAGCAATACCATCTACCAGTAGTGGTTTCCGGGTTTGAGCCGCTGGACATCCTGCAATCCATCCTTCTATTGGTAAAACAGGCAGAAAAAGATGAAGCCAGAGTGGAAATACAATACCAACGGGTAGTATCCCCAAAAGGAAATGTCAAAGCACAGAATATCGTCAATGAGGTATTTGAACCGGAAGACTCCTGGTGGCGGGGACTGGGTATTCTCCCCGAAAGTGGTTTGAAAATAAAACCTGCCTATAAAACACATGACGCACTGATACAACTACCAATCAACGTACCCGAAACCAAAGAACCCAGGGGTTGCATCTGCGGAGAAATATTAAAAGGGCTAAAAAAGCCTTCCGACTGCCGGCTCTTTGGTACCCTGTGCACACCCGTCAGCCCCGTTGGTGCCTGCATGGTATCTAACGAAGGGGCTTGCCAGGCTCTTTTTCGATATCGGATGAGAGGGGATTAGGTCGTTAGGTCGATAGAGGATTAGATAGTTAGAAGATGGAGATTAGAAGGTAGAGGTTAGATGATATGGAGTTGGGTATTCAAACATTGAATAGATTATTTGAAATTAGATAACAAAAGAGAGATAGACATCATTATAATACAGCAACCATGACAGAAAAAATACTTCTCGGGCACGGCAGCGGTGGTAAAATGACCCATCAACTGATACAGGAGGTTTTCCTAAGCCACTTTGATAATGATATATTGTCGGTGCAGTCCGACGCAGCCATCTTCCCCCACACTTCCAATAACCACCTGGCCATGACGACGGACTCTTATGTGGTCAATCCCATTTCCTTCCCCGGGGGTGACATTGGAAAACTGGCCGTTTGCGGCACAGTGAACGACCTGGCCGTTTCGGGAGCCCGTCCCCTTTACCTTGCAGCCTCTTTCATCATCGAAGAAGGTTTTCCGGTGGCCGACCTCATCACCGTTGTGGAATCCATGAGTAACGAGGCCCAAAAGGCCGGTGTCAGTATCGTTGCCGGTGACACCAAGGTGGTGAATCGTGGCATGTGCGACAAGCTTTTCATCACCACTACTGGCTTCGGGGATTTGACGGCTGACCGGCATCACATAGCCTCAGGCCGGCATATTCATCCGGGTGATGTGATCCTGATCAACGGCCCCATTGCCGATCATGGCATGGCGGTTTTGAGCGCTCGCGAAGGACTTGACAACAACGGGGCTATTCAATCAGATTGTACCTCCCTCAATCACCTTATCCAAACAGTACTGGAAGCCGGCATCAACATCCGGTTTATGCGCGATGCCACCCGGGGCGGCCTGGCCACGGTAATGGCGGAGGTAGCCCGATCGGCAACCGTGGGCATTGAACTATCCGAAGCGGCCATTCCCATGCAGGAACCCACCAGGGGTTTGTGTGAGCTGTTGGGATACGATCCACTCTTTGTTGCCAACGAAGGTAAGGTAGTGATGATTGTAGACGGTCACCAAAAAGAGCCGGTCCTGAACATCATGCAAAACCACCCGGACGGTCGCCACACCACAATCATCGGAGAAGTCACCCACGACCACCCCGGCATGGTTGTTTTAAATACTTCCATCGGGGGGCGCCGCATCCTGGACATGCTCTCGGGGGAACAACTGCCCCGGATCTGTTGAGAATACCCGTTATATTTTCACTTTTCAGATTGAGGTGAAAGTTGTCTGTTCAAACCTCGTTTACCCGAAAAATAAATTTGAAAGAAAAAAACCTGCCATTGACAGTATCAAAACGGATATGGGATCAAGCATAAAACCAACACGTACCATATTACTAATCTTCAGTTCGCCGCTTGCAAAAACAACAGCATTAGGAGGTGTACCCATTGGAAAATTAAACACACAACTCATGGCCAGAATCATGGGAGCAGCAAAAGCTACAGGATTAAATCCCAGGGAAACGCCGATGCTTGCTATTATAGGAAGAAAAATCGTAGATAAAGCAGTATTACTCATGAGCTCTGTCATTATAACAAGGATAATCATCAGGACAAAGGATAACATCGTTAGAGATAACCCCTGAATACTTGTGATGTAGTTAGCAAGAAGAGTGAGTATACCTGTATTTCCAAGGGCAGAAGCAATACTTAATCCGCCACCAAAAAGAATTATTACCCCCCAAGGCAGCTTAGAGGTATCCTTCCATTCCAAAAGACGTTCTCCGGTGGCTTTTGACGATGGAACAACAAAGAAAATAACACTAATAACCATGGCTATTGATGCATCATCCAGAGTAATATTGAAAAGCTGATTAATACCGCTCCGGGTAATCCACAGGAAGGCTGCCAAAACAAAAAGAGCAAGAGTAACCTTTTCGTCCCGTTGCATGGGTCCCATACCTTTTAATTCTTCCTTTACAATAAGCGGAATGCTCTCGATCCTTCCCATTTTATTGGGATAAACGACCTTGGTAATTAACAAATACATCACAATAATAATCACCATCACAATGGGTAACGCAAAGAGCATCCAATCAAGGAATCCCACTTCAATATTATAGGACGATCGGATATACCCGGCCAAAATAGCATTAGGGGGGGTACCTATCAATGTACCCATACCGCCAATACTTGCGCCGTAGGCCATTCCCAACAACATGGATATTTTTAAATTATGAATGTTTTTGGGGGTTTCACTGGTGTTTTTGGTTATCATACTTACTACCGAAAGAATAATCGGCAACATCATAACTGCAGTAGCGGTATTGGAAATCCACATACTTAAAAATGCACTCGCCAAAACAAACCCCAGGACAATACGATCGGCACTGGCTCCCATCATCTTGAGAATATGAAGCGCAATTCGTCGATGTAGATTCCATTTTTCAAGTGCTAAAGCGATCATAAATCCGCCTAAAAAAAGAAAAATAACCGGTGAACTGTAAGGAATTGCCACTGATTTTATCTCCACAATAGAAAAGGTGGGCAAAATAATTAAAGGAAGCAAAGAGGTGGCAGGAAGGGGAATAAATTCAGTTATCCACCAAACTAACATCCATGTAACAAGAGCTATTACCTTAAGGGTTCGGGCATCCATAAAATCAAACGGATTATAAAAAAACGATAACCCAAACAGGATGGGCCCTAAAAGATTAAACACAAATTTGAAGACATAATCAACCGAAAACTCATGACCGCGTCGATGATGAATCTTTTCATTTGGCTTCCAACCTGCAGAAATCTTGGGCATAATTTTATTGCTTTAATAATATCGGGCATAATTGCATTGCTTGTTGATTTTAACAATAAAAAAATGAGAATGTTTAACGTCTATTGGTTAATTCCGCAGCACCCGTTTTAAGGGTTTATTCCCGGTTAGGACAAAAGCCAGCCAACCCACTGGACGGCGAAGAATGCAAATTCGTCGTCTCTATCGAGGACCACGCTAGCGCCGATTCGCAATCGGTGCCTTGTGAATCAATAGATATCACCTATAAATAGAAAGTAGAAACTTCATAAACCGGAAGAAATCTATTTTATCACTTTTACTGTGCCAGGAGAGCAGAGGGTCTTGACTGTTGTGTGATTTAATGATGGGGCACGAATTGCAAATTCGTGCCAACAAGGGTAAAAGTTCCTTCTTAAGTGCCAAATGAGATTGGAAATCATGTCTTGTCAAGGACTTAAGTGTATTTCAGGTAAATTATTCGTTTTCCTTTGTTTAAAGAGTCTGATACTTGATACTCCTACCTGAATCCTTATCAAAATCACTCATTTTACGGTCAGAAAATCTGTGTTTGGATAGAAATTATCAAATGTACCGTCCGATTGACTATATTTTTTCAATATGAACCAATCGGACGGTACGATTATCTATATTTAAGAAATACCCTTTAATCGTATTGTCCGATATGCAAATTTTTTTAAAATGATAGCTTTTCGTACTGTCTGATTTAGAATATTTATATAATGATATTTAATCTGATCGTCCGATTGGATACTTTACCAGAAAAGTAATCAATCGGACGATTAGATTATAACAATTTGTAATGAAACAACGAATCGGACCGTCAAATTGACACATGATGGAAAATATCCTGATTTAAAACGGTGAGATAACCTGTTATGGAAAAATGATGATTTATTGAATCCTAACCTGGGCAAGCCGGAAAAGTAGTAAGACGTTATTATCAAGTATCAAGACTTGCATAACAAGAATTATAATATTCTGGCCCCAAAAACACGAATATTACGGATAAGACTCCAATGTTTTTCTACGGAGGACCTTGAGGAAAAAGCCTCTTCGAGGGGTGTTGCCTTTATCTATTTGTTTTGACAGAACAACAGATCGTTAAATTTTAGATAATAGATCTATTTATACCTAACCTGGACAAGCCAGAAAAGTAAAAAGTATCAAGTACAAAGTATCAAGATGATTTACTGCTCGCCAAAATATTTTGCCAATAAATACACCAATATCACCCGTAAGACACTAACCTGACAAGCATGAAAAGTATTCAGATATAAGTATCAAGAAACGAGTATCAATTAGATAACCCGTGAATTATTAACACTCTCGTACATACCCCTGAATGAGGTTCAACTTTTGATTCACATTATTATCTAAAATCTAACGATCTGCTGTTGTTTTATCGCACCACAATTTCATCCATGAAAGTCCACGAAGCATTGCCAACACCAATGTGCCAGGCGGGACATGTCTTAACACTCTTCACCAATAGTTTCACATATTGCCCTTTGGCTTTTCCGGTGAGGGTCACTGTTTTTTTCTTGGGTGCTTTGCGCTGAGCCGGAATGGTTGCTTTGGCAAAAGGTGTATAGGTCACCCCATCGTTGGAAGTAAATGCCTGTACCTTCTGTGGGTAAAAAATCCAACTGCCGGCATCCTGAATAAAACTGGTCTCTACCGCTGTTATATCCTGCGATTTATCCAGAATAATGACGTATTCCAGATCTTTTCCCTGGTACCCCAGCCAGTGGTTATTCCAATCGACTGTTCCGGCAATTCCATTGGTTAAATCAGTAATGCCGTTATGAGCATACTTCTCTTCCGGTGCGGTTCCTTCTATTTTAGCTCTGAAAGCCTTATTCGTCGCCGGATCAAAGTCAATGAACTGCATGGTTTCATGGTAATACTCATCTACGGTGGTATCCCATTCGTGAACGCGGGAAATACCCTGTCGATTAGCAATCTCGGTAAAGGATTTCAGCATCTGCAACAAGGTAGCAGATTTCACCCAATGGTCTCCTTCCTTTTTAAACCAACCGTTAGGACCAAAAGGATCGGCTTTGGCTTGTTCCAGTTGGGCATACAACAGTGGCAGACGACAAATCTTCACCCGCTCCAGCAACACACTGTCATTAGCAACAGCCGCTTCGGCCTGATCAAACAACGCAGCGTATTGTTGCAATAAATCGGACGTTAAGTAGCTATTTTTGGCAACCACCGGATTACCAAAAATCCCCATCCCTTCACCCGATGCTACCAATGCATCGGTCATGGTATCGATGTAACGCTGAATAAAACGGCCGGCTTCCCCGTAATACCCTTGCAAGAAATCACTGGTCAGAGCCTTCACATCGGCATCGGGATTCCACAATAACTTTGCAATCAGGTAAGCGCGTAATTCAGCGAATTCACCCCCTGTCTCCCGATTGCCCTGCTGAAACTCGGCTATTCCGCCATGTTCGGCAAATAATTGAAGATTGGGCTGCAACACATGAAAATTTGGAAACGGACTCACCAAATGCTTAAACTGAATGACATAATCCCACACCAAAATATTGTCACAGATTTTATCCCATGCCAACAACTCTTCTTTAAAGTCGGCACTGCCGGGATCCTCGGCGATAGGAACACTTCGGTTACACTCAATGCTACACAACATGATGTTGACATTGGGACGTGGCTTCAAGTATTTAGGCGGGCGCCTGCTGTATTCATAAGCCAGGGTGGAAATCACCTTATCCGGGAAAGAATCGGCCACCTGATTCACCAAATGCAAAATGGCCCCCATGGGTGTACCTTCCTTCTCGTTAATGGCTTTACAGTTTTCACAAGTACACCACCCATAGGTGTCTTCCTGGCTCACCGACCAATATTTGGCCTCCGGCTTTTTGGCCATTTCTTCCCGCAGACGGTTTACCACAATCTGAACCACCTCGGGATTCGTGGTACATAACTGTGTTGAAGGAATACGGATGCCATTCACTTCAGCGAAATACTCCGGGTGCTTGTCAAAGTATATGGCGGGATCCACCAAATCGAAAGATGAATGGCACCAATACCCCCATTCCTGCCGCTCTTCACCATGCAATGACACATCCAACCGGTGCCAATCGCGATAGGTGGCGTTTTTAGTATTATGATACATCACTTCGCGATACTTAATAACCGGCACCTGCAGGTCATCCAGTTGCGGCAGCTTCACCTTGCTTTGCTCCGGGATATACTGCACTTCGGCGGTATATTGCCTACACCCCAGCTGTTCCAACAGTTCATAAACACCATACAAAACGCCTTTTTCGCTTCCACCTAGAATATACAAGTCGTTTTGAAGGGTTTTCAAATAAAAGCCATCCTTTTGCAGCTGTTTCTGATCGAAGGCAGCAATCTCCTTGGGTGCCTCATGCGGCCGTCCAATAAAAATGTTTTTTTCTCCTTTCACCTTTTCTATCGGCAACACGACTGCACTCATCTTATTAAGGTAGAACTGCAGGTCTGCAGCAGCTTTCTGTTGAACGGTATCTGTCGGATCTGAAATAACAATCCGGTAATCCGATTGGCCATCACGGGTCAAATTGCTGGTACAGGCTGTTAACCATATTCCAAGCAGTAACAATGCACTCTTTATAATCTTCATCATTCGTGATTTTTATTCTCTCTGGTGTGAAAATAGGATAAATGCAATATTCCTAATGGGCATAAGCACTAAGGCAGCCCTTATTTGAACAATGAGAGCCATAGTTTGGGGGAGGGAGGTGGATTGAAATAAATGGAAACAAGTAGAAATAGAGACAAATGGAAATTAGTGGAAAATGAAGTAAAAGGAGATAAATAGAGATAGATGGAAATAGGTGGAAACGAGAGCTTCCTAACGGGATGGGGTTACGGTCCAACCAAAAACAAGCCCTCTGTAAGATCCCCATCATTTTCCAAATCACTCAAAAATATCCATTTCCAACACCTGGGATGTAACAGCAAAGGTTTCCTCCTTACTACTGGTGGTGACATTCACAAGACAGTATGGTGACTCGCCTCGCAAGGTGGCCAACCGCCATTGAAGCTGACTAACGGTGTGGGTATGGCCATTATCGTACCACCAACAAGAATACAAGGGTGCCTCATCCGCTTTATATAACTCAAAAGTATAAACAGACTGCTTCCCCACTTGCCTGACCATCTCATTTTTGATTTGATAGCCACTTGCACGCCAACAGATAAAAGGGTTGTGATCGGAACCCAACATAAAAGCAGGAGGCTTCACATAAACTAAAGCCGATGCATTCATGAATTTCAATACACCATCTTTGCTTTCACTTTTATTATATCCATCTATGGATATCGAAGTTGTATCAAACTCCGTTTCTAATAAGTTTTGACGAACACCATAACTACCAATAACACCAATAGGAAGAAGTAACAGATACAAAAAATACTTTTGTCTTAAAGGGTTAATCGCTGTGTTTTGATCCCTGTAAAACCGTTTACTGTATGCGCCAATCACAAACAACGGCAAACAGCAGTTTAATACAAAGATGAATACGCCAATAAGCTCGTGTAAAGTCGTGCCTGGCATGGCTTGCATAATTACAGTGAGTATTATTCGTGCCAGATTTGCAAGAACGACCAATCCAAAGGCCACAAACATAAAAAATAACACAAAGCCAAGTGATGGACGCAATTTATACTTAGTCGCAAAAAAGGCCAGTACAAAAACAGCAAAAACCAAAGCCGAAGCAATCATGTTAAGTCCTAAACATTCGGGAGCGACAGTAAAAGCCACACCTTTAACTTGAATACAATTCCCTGCCACGTGGAGCTGCTGTATAAAAAACGATAATAATTTACCAGCTACTCCAGTGAGTTTTAAGCGCAATGGAAAACTGAAGATACTCAACAGGTATTTTATCGCTGGAGTGGTTATCAGCCCCAATCCCAAAGACAACAAAGTAGGCCGATGATCGGTAATAGTTAAACAAGTGAGTAACGCACAGCACACGCCAAAATAGAAGAGGCTATATACGTGTGTAAGGTAAAACCCAAATATGAACAATACAGCAAGCACAAAGAAAGGGGTAGGTTTATAAATACCACCTGTCTTTGTGAGGGTAAAGGGCATTACCAGAAAAAACAACACCTGTTCAAACCGTAATCCGCCAAATTGGTTAAACTTGGGGATAGCTGCCACCACGATTATTAGGGCGATTACATATCCAAACCATTGACGTTTTCTTAATCGGTTAGAAAAACCATTCTTCGTTTCCTTTAGCAGCTTCACATTACTAAACAGACAGGGTAGCTTTCTCATTAAATAAAAACAGAAGTATAGTAATAAGAGACGCAAAGAACGTCTGTGTGATTTAATGGTTATCATGGTGTTGTATTTCCTGATTCTTTCCTTTTAACCTCTGTTCAGTTTTAACTGAACGGATCGATCTATTTAATGAGGCATAATACGGGATGTGGTCCCCGAATCCTGCCTCATCTTATAAAATCATCTTTTTAATCCGCATTATGCATTACCTAAACTTGACATAGATAAAACTAATGATGATGCCCAGGATAATAATTAAGGCCCACTCTCCGGGTTCGGGTACTGAACCGGAATCTTGCAAATTGGCATTCTTTAGGCTATTCTGATTGTCATTAATTCCAAAGCGCTCATAGTCTTTTTGCGTCTCAAGCACAATAAGACTCGATACTGGTGTTACAACGAAGGCCTCATTACACAGCGCATAAACCGATTCGGGTATATCGGCCTCTTCTTGCAGGAACAATTGTCCGGCACGTTGCATTACCGCATGATAATTAAACAGACGTAACAAGTGAGATGGCGCATGTTTTAATTGAGCTACAGTTTCATTATGCATCTCCACGGGTACAATGGCCATTTCCGACATGGGTAAAATCACACCGCCTTGAGGCTGCTTGTATTCCATAAACCAATGCTCTATCCCGGTGTTTTTTAACTGAGCCAAAGTCACATTACGACACTCAACAATTTTATACTGTTCCAGTGCGGTGATAAATGGCGACTTTTCCCCTTCAATAATAAGGGTTGCAATCGGCTTCTGTAAGTCCGACATATAATTAATCAATTGCTCATGGAAGGTGGAATTCCTCAGATCAGATGGGATGGGTGAATTAGCTTGCCCCTTGGTGATCAAAAGTGACGACTCAGGTTTCTCTATTTCAAACACAGGAAACAAGGAGAATGATTTCTTCGACAGCCATTCATACAGTGGATCAACATTGGTTAAATCTAATTGAATGACTTTTTCCGTAAACACATATACCGGCACATTGCCTGCTTGGGCTATTATTTGCATCACATCTTTCTTACGCCAGGATTTATTAATGTCAAGATAAATAGCTTGTGACACTCTGCTTTGAGCAAACTTTAGGGGCTGCAATCGCCACGAATGCTGATTAAAAGAAAATGGCTGTAATGATAAGGGAGCAGCAGTAACAGTACAAGACCAATCCTCAACAGCATCTCCGGAATAAATGTATTGATTGGGCAGCTCTTCCGAGAAAAACCACGGCATGTCAACATCATCCGAATCTCCAACAAGCTTTACATGAATTACCTCATCAGCTCCCCCATTATCTGGCCCTAACACTTTCATGTTTGAAAAAAGCAGTCGCTTACCTTCTTTGATTAACGGAACGGTCACACCAATCTTCACCCGACGCGCCTCCTTGGGCGTACATGGGAATATAGTTGCTGTTAAGCGATTACCCTCTTGCCAATGCAACACCACGGGATCTCTCCTCTCCTTACCCACAATGGTCTTATAGGCCTTGGTGGCTTTCTGACGTGTGGTAAGCCTCGATTTCTCCTCTTTGCCATCTATCCACAACGAAAGCGATGAGGCAGCTGCTCCATCAGGCAGATAAAAAGTGAACAACGCCTCTTGTTGGTTTCCTTCCCACTGGTTTTCATTTTCAATCCAAAAGGTCTTTTCGAAATAAGCCATTCGATATTCAGAATAAATGCGCACATCAGTAACCTCTTTACTAACGTGTAAATCCTTTCCCGACCAGAGTTTTTCGTAGGCATAATGACGCGTATTCGCGCTTGCCGAAAGAATTTGTACCTGCTCTTGGTTGGTAAGTGGCAACTTATCAGAGAACAGTGCAGCAATGGCCACCAACGGATCGTGCTGCTTAATTTCAGAAAACGATCCGGTATTAAAATCAAATCCCCACCAATCACAAGAATGCTCCTCATACAGCAAACCACACCCAATCACTCGCTTCGTCCAAAATCCCGACGTGCAATTTCTGGCATACGACACCCATTCGGGTAAATCATTTTTTTCATTCAATACCAACTCTTCTTGTGCGCCTTTTATTTGATTTGAATGATACGTGAAGAGACTCATATATATCAACACACAAACAATCCCTGTGGTAAATCCAGCCAACACCAGCTTGGGCTTTGCGTTTTCACATTTACGACTAAAAGTACAAGTAACCGACACTACCACGAGAATCAACGGTACCAACAGGTGTATCGAGATGCCTAACAAGAATAATCCTAACAGTGCAATGGGTGAAAACGGTAATAGGACAATGGCATAATAAAGAAATATCAGTATACCAATTCCAAAAAGAAAAGAAGCTATTTTTATCAACCAGGCAGGAAGCACCCCTTTTACACTTACCAATAAAAAGGAGAAAAGCACCCCAATCAGTAGTAGTTGAACCCAAGATGGCGTAAGAGCAAAAACATGAATGTCTTTATTTAAAGTAAAGCAACTCACTAACATAAGAGCTAAAAGAATGTGCCAATTAAGCTTTGGTCGAACCAATTTAAATATATTCGTACCTCTGGGTCGATCTGCAAATGACAGGAAGAAATACAGAATCGCCAATGGGTAATTCGCCAACGCGGCACCTTCGAATGAACCTCGTGTTTGAGGAACAAAATGATAAATAGCCATCGAAACAGGCAATAGGCACAAGCCAAAAATCTGAATGGGAGTGAGTTTTAATTTCATGATTTCTTTTTTAAAAGTACTTTGTATTTCAAAGTGTTGATTCAAAAAAAATTTCAAGCGTTCTTAATGTTTTGCATCAAGTCGTCTAAGCCAATAAGCAACAAGAAACGACCTAACCGTTCCGCTAGTGAACATATTTCAGAAAGATGATTTAATTGCATCTGCTTATTCATATTAAAAGTACTTTGGGTTTCAAAGTAAGCTAAATCTTTTTTGATTTTCAAAAATCGGATAGAACTATTTTCACAACAGTTGTTTGTCAGAATATTTTTAAAATCTCAATACGCTAATTTTTTGGCAATTAACAACCTCAGATTGATTATTGCGCCATACTAATTATATGAGATTGGCCAAGATGATGGAAAGCGCGCAAGCCCGTCAAATAAGCGGGCCGGCGAAAGCGCGATGAAGAGGAATGCGGGAATTCTGGCCTGTGGGTTGGAAAAAATTCATCGAGGAGGTGAAGCTTTTATTTGACTAGCGTTTTTTGTTTCGCTTTTGGGGCAATGCCAAAAATGAAGTAGGGTTTGGGACGAAGTCCCGATAAAAAAATCATTAAATAGTATATACAATCGAATGGGGTTAATGTTTAATTCTTACTATTTAAATCTGTGTACTTTTCTGGTTTGTCCAAGTTAGGGTAATGAAGATTCTAATGCTTTTTCATTAACAGTTTTTCTTTGTTCAGTAATTTCGGAATGCCTTATTTTATGCAGGATTCAGACGATTCATTACCTTGACAGCAGGGCATGTGTTTCGTATTTTTACATCAAGCAATTCCCACCTGATAGACTTCGTGGCATGACAGATGTTTTTCATATTAAATTAAGGGTTTGGCAAAACCTGCTTGCCACTCTTATCAATGATTATAACATCTATGCCCCGCTTAAAAACCAGGAGGCCCTGGATTATCAATTAATCGACAAATCTCATATTCCGCAAATTATATACAATGTACCCAAACCCATTTCTCCCTTGAAGCTGTTCTTCCTGCCAGTGAAAGAAAACGTGGCGCTTGAAGTACTTTCCGCACCCAACATCATTATCGGATCGCCGGCGTGTGACCTGCATGCCCTGGATATCCTGGATGAGATTTATCTGCATGAACCTTTTGTGGATCCTTTCTACCGGGAAAAACGAGAGAACACGATCCTGATAGGCACCGACTGTCACAGCATCCTGGAGCATTGCCACTGCACCAGTTATGGCATTGATCCCTACCCGGACAAGCATCACGACCTGCTGCTGACGGTGATTGAGGAGGATGTGTTTCTGGAGCGAAACAGTGAAAAGGGAGATACCGTTATTGAGATTCTGAAGAATCAAACCGAGTTGCGACGCATCACGGAGAGCCATCAAATTGACCTCTTACTGAAGCGTCAATCCATCATCGACCGGCTGGCGGATCAAAACGAACAGTTGCCGGACTATCAACAAACCGGCCAACTCATCACCCAATCAAACGATGCGATTTGGAAGAAGTATGCCAAGACCTGCGTGGCCTGCGGCGCCTGTGCCACCATCTGCCCTACCTGCACTTGCTTCCTGCTGGTGGACCGACCCGGATTTGAAAAAATACGCCAGATGGATGCCTGCCAGTACCCCGGGTTTGCCCGCATCGCCGCCGGTGAAGATCCATTGGGGCAACACTTTGTTCGTTTCAGAAACCGCTACTTGTGCAAATATGTGTGGAAACCGGAAAAATTCCATTCCATTGCCTGTACCGGCTGTGGCCGTTGCATTGAGACTTGTATTGGAAATATTGATAAGAACGAGTTATTCAGGGAGCTGAAGAGGGTAAAAGGGAAGCATAAGGATACTTGAAATAGGATAAAAACATCTGGAAATAGGGGGAGATAATTTAAAATAAGTGGAGATATAAGTGGAGATATAATTGAAATAGATAGAAATAATTTGAAATAAGATTGAAACAGATAGAGACATTTAGAAATAGGGAAAAATAGATGGAGATACAATTGAGATAAATGGAAATAAATAGATGATACACCCATGTCGAATAAATTTTTAGTCACAAAGGAGAATTGAAAGAGCGACAAAGTCAATGATTAATAAAGAAAAACGCTGTGGCTCAATGTTGGCTGTCTATTATCTCTAAGTCTCTTGTCTAATGCGAGAAACAGACTAAAAACCGTATAGCTAAATGAACGATAAATATAAATAGAAGAAGGTAATGTAAATCACATCTAATGTCTGTTGTCTAAAATCTAACGATCTATTGAATCAATGAGTGGCATTCAAAACATATACGCTCCTATTAAGGCCAAGGTGGATCAGGTGATTAATGAGTCGCCTTTGATTAAAACTTTCGTGTTATTGCCCGAAACAGCTTTTACTTTCAAGACAGGGGAGTTTGTCGAGATCACCCTCGATGGCATTGGAGAAGCACCTTTCACGCCTTCTTCTTCGCCACTGGATACTCATAAATTGGAAATCACGGTAATGCGAACCGGCTATGTAACCGACCTGCTTCACAAGGTGAGACCCGGCGAGGTAGTTGGCATTCGGGGGCCCTTTGGGAGAGGTTATCCTCTGGAGAAATTCTACGGCAAGGAGGTGGTGATTCTTGGTGGCGGATGTGGTTTCGCTCCTATCCGGTCACTTATCTATAACCTCATCGCCGACAAGGACAAGCTAAAAAAAGTAACCCTCTGCTATGGTGCCAAAACACCCGAAGAATGCATCTACAAACCATTTGTAACGGAAGTGCGGGAAATTGAAAAATTCCATGTACTGCGGAGCGTAGATCATGCCGATGAATCGTGGGAGGAAAAAGAGGGGGTGGTAACAGTGCTGCTCGATGACATTGAAGTGGACATCAAAAATTCGGTAGCGGTAGTGTGTGGCCCACCTGTCATGATGAAATTTGGCACCCTCAAATTAATGGAGCTCGGTTTCAGCGAAGATGACATCTACCTGTCGATGGAGAAAAACATGTCGTGCGGCCTGGGTAAATGTGGTCACTGCATGATGGGTGATGTATTTGTCTGTAAAGATGGACCGGTATTCAGCTACAGGGAAATAAAAGGATTTCGGGACGTTTGGAAATAGAGGATTAGATGGAAATAATTTTTGGCTCTTGAGATTTTGGTTTAAGGTATAGGGCATATGGTTTACGGTTTGGGATATAGTATTTCCGTTTTTAGGCATAAGGTGTTGAAATTTGGAGGTAGGGATTGTGTTGATAAGAACATTAAATGAACAAACACCTATTCCACTACCTGTAAATCAGTCTCTGATCTATAATCAAACAATCTATTCTGATGAATAATGGATTGCAAAAAATAGACTAAATGCACAAACGGGTATTAATCGATATGGTGAAGTTAAGGGAACTGGAGTCATGTAAAATGGAGGCCATTGACAGACATGTGTTACACAGCAAATCTTTCAAGACCATCCGAGAGTTGGCTACTTTTTATTTCACCTGCCGCCGGTGTGAGGAAGCGCCGTGTATCAGCGTATGTCCGGCCGATGCACTGGAGAAAGATGAAAACGGCATGATCTCCCGCGCCTTGAACCTGTGCATCCGGTGTAAATCATGCATTTCCATTTGCCCGTTCGGCACCATCATGAATGATTTGTTTGCCACCAAGACCAATGGCTACCACTATTTCGACCTAACCGATGACACAGAACTAATACAATTTGCCAATGCTTTTGATGATGACATTGTAAAGATCGTAGAGTTTGATGAAAAACCCGAAGAGCACATTTACCGATTAACTGATAGGGTACTGATACGTGATGTTTATTGGGAAGTGAGATGATAACATTAGATCGTTAGATTTTAGATAATAGACTTAGAGAGATGAAAAGTTGAAAATTAATTCAATATAAAACAGAAACATCAAAATGATATTTTCTACCATCATATATTTCCTGATTTTTCCGGGACTGTTGTTTGCTTCCATCGCAGGCGGTTTCCTCTCATGGTTTGACCGGAAGGTAACGGCCATGGTTCAGTTCAGGAAAGGACCACCGGTGCTACAACCATTCTATGACTTCCTGAAACTGCTGCTGGTAAAAGAGACCATACTGCCAGCCAAAGGATCGCCCGTGGTATTTATGTTGATGCCCATATTAGCCCTTGTAGGTGCCACCCTGGCTTGTGTCTTCATCCTGTTGCCGGCATTGAACATCACCAGCGGTTTTAATGGTGATATCCTTGTTATTTTTTACCTGCTCAATATCCCGGCACTAGCATTTATCCTGGGTGCCCTGGCATCGGGCAACCCCCTGGCATCCATTGGCGCCTCACGGGAATTAAAGCTGATCATCAGCTACGAACTGACATTCCTGCTCATACTGGCAGCCGTTATTTTCAAAGCCGGCATGCGCATTAACCTCCAGGAGATCATTATGGCCCAGGCGGATACCTCTTTCATCGGAAGCATCTCCGGCATATTGCTTTTTATTGCCGCCATCTTCTGTCTGCAGGCCAAGCTGGGATACGTCCCCTTCGATATTGCCGAGGCCGAGACTGAGATAAACCATGGCTCCTTCATCGAGTATTCAGGCTCAGCCTATGCGCTGGTCATACTCACCAAATACATCTTGCTGTTCACCCTCCCTGTATTTATCGGCACCCTGCTATTGGGCGGGCTCAGCTTTACGGGAATAAACATTGTTTATTCTCTTTTGAAGATATTAGCCATCGTGCTGCTCTTAATCCTGATACGCAATACGAATCCGCGCCTGAAGATACATCAGGCCATGCGGTTCTTTTTCGTATGGATGAACCTGCTGGTAATAATTGCTATTACTCTGTCAATATTTGGACGGTAAAAAAAAGCCCATGGGTATAAAGACATTCTGTTTCAAAAAGTCACTGTGGTTGTTCCATTTTGGAGGAGCATCCTGTAACAACTGTGACATTGAAATACTGGACTGTCTGACTCCCCGCTATGATGTGGAACGCTTCGGTATGAAGCTGGTGGGTTCCATCCGGCATGCCGACGTACTGTTGGTGAACGGCTCAATCAATAGAAGAGATAAGGAGCGACTGCTGGAGATCTACCACCAGGCACCCAAGCCCATCCTGGTGGTGGCCATTGGAACCTGTGGCTGCACCGGTGGCATTTTTGCCGAAGGCAACACCTTTGCCGGTCCGGTGGACAAAATCATTCCGGTAGATGCCTATATCCCCGGATGCCCGCCAAAACCGGAGGCCATCATTGCCGGCATTGTCAAACTGCTAAATAAATAAATCGCGAATGAATGCAACCAATATCATTAACAGAATAAGAGACACCCTGCGTGATTACATCCTCGAAGTGGATATAATGAGCACCAAACGGGCGACCATCCACATCAACCCTGCTGCCCTGATTGCCACAGCCAGGTTCTTATTATCCGAATTGAAATTCAGGTTCATTATCGCGTCGGCACTTCAATCAAAAAAGGGCTTTGAGATATTATACCATTTTAGTTACGATCCATTGGGACTGATCATTAACATACACCTACTGCTATCAACAGATAACCCGGAAGTAGAATCATTGTGTCCCCTGTTGACAGGTGCTAACTGGATAGAGCGGGAGATACATGAATTATTCGGCATCAATTTTCTGAACCACCCCAACCTGGAAAAACTGATTTCAGAAGGTAACTGGGCAGAGGGAGTTTATCCTTATAGACGGACGGAAGGTGGAGAAATAGATCAGAAGAAGTCAGAGGGAAATAGAGGTTAGGAAAATAGAGGACAGAGGTTAGAAAGAGGAAATAGATAGAAATAAGGAAATAAATTGAAATAGAGGTTAGAGGGATAGAGAATATAAAAAAACTTGCTGGATTATCTGAAGGATATAACAAGCCATCCTTAACAGATAAACAAACCCAATACCAGCAGAACCAGCAGTAATGAGCAATTCCTTCTCCTTGAGGAAAAGGTTAGTATGAGGTAATTAGAAGGGAAGCATGTTAGAGAAATAGAAATGAGAAATAGATAGAAACAGAGGATAGAAGTTAGAGAGTTAACCTGTTAGAGAAATTAGAAATAGGAAATAAATTGAAATAGAGATTAGAAATTAGAGGGATAAAGGATAAAAAAGCGTTGCTGGATTGTCCGAAGGGCATAAATATCAATAATCCCGCATGAATCCCAGGGATATTACTAATGATTCTTAAAACAATCCCGAAATGGTTAAACAAATTCGCATAACTCAATAATAAAAAAGAGATGACTAAAACGATTATACCCATAGGGCCTTATCACCCGCTACAGGAGGAACCCGAACTCTTCAAGCTTTACTGTAAGGGAGAGATCGTCAAGGATGTGCAGTGGGTTACGGGGTATAATCACCGGGGTATTGAAAAACTCAGTGAATCCAAAACCTTCGAGCAGGTCTTTTTTCTGGTGGAGCGAATCTGTGGCATCTGTTCCACGTCTCACCCCTTTGCCTTTGCCAACTGCATGGAAGAGATTGCCCGGGTAGAAATTCCCGACCGGGCCAAATACATCCGCAGCATCATCGGGGAGCTGGAGCGCATCCACAGTCACCTTTTGTGGGTGGGATTAGCCGGTCATTTCCTGGGATACAACAACGTTTTCATGTGGGCCTGGAAATACCGTGAACCGGTGCTCGAGCTGTTTGAAATGATCACCGGCAACCGAAACAGCTATGCCATGTTCAAGATCGGCGGTGTGAGACGTGATATTGAGAACCATAAAATACCAACTATCCGAAAGGTACTGGATACAGTGAAAGAAAAGACAGACCTGCTCACGGGCGCTGTCATGGACGACCCGGTGATTCATGCCCGCACTAAAGGCGTTGGCATACTTACTAAGGAGGACATCATTGCTTATGGGGCTCTGGGCCCTACGGCACGTGCCTCCGGCGTGGCCATCGATGTGCGGAAAGACGATCCCTATGCTGCCTATGCCTCTGTACACTGGAAAGTGATCACAGCTCAGGAGGGCGATGTGTTTGCCAAGGCAGAAGTGCGGTTACTGGAGATGTATGAATCCATCTCCATCATCAGCCAATGCCTCGACGGTCTGCAACAAATAAAAGAAGGCCAGGTCGATGTAAAAGTAAAAGAGATCCCTGAAGGCATTGGTACCGGTCATGCTGAAGCACCGCGTGGAGAGGTCTTTCATTTTGTAAAAACCGATGGTTCCAACTACCCGGTGCGCCATAAGATTCGTGCCCCGAGCTATATGAATATTGCCACCTTCAAAAAGGCGTGCGTGGGACAAACCATTTCGGATGCCACCATCGCCCTGGCGGCCGTTGACCCGTGCTACTGTTGCACCGAACGAATGGCTTATGCTTACGATTATGCCTCCCGCGAAAAGATACTGGACGGCAATGAACTGGTAAAAATGGGACAAAGAAAAACAGAGAAGTTAAGACGACAAATAAAAAGAAACAGATGATCATCCTGGAGAATGTCATATTAATCCCACTACTGGCAGGAATCGTTTTATTCGTCGTTCCTGAGAAGCTGAAAGGCCTGAAAGGATTTATTAGCCTAATGGTGTCGGCTTTTACCCTTTACTTCTCAGCCACACTCTTCTTCAACGAAGCTATTTATGGTAAAATTGAAATAACGAATCTGGCACTGGATAACTTTACAAATACATCATCCCTTTTTGATTTTTCCAGGAACTACCTCTTGTTCCGGGTGGATCACCTGAGTAAGCTCATCGTCTTTTTTACCGGTTTTTTCACCTTCCTGATCACACTCTATTCATTGGTATTCATCAATAAAGAAAAACGGTTTTGCCATTATTATTCCTACATCCTGCTAACACTTGGAACCACCAATGGCGTTGCCCTGGTTGACAACCTGGTTCTTTTCATCGTACTCTGGGGTTTCCTGGGTATCACCTTATACAAGTTGATTAAGGGCTATGATGAAGAGAGTGCCCGAGCCGCTAAAAAAACACTCATTCTCATTGGCGGAGCTGATGCACTGATGTTGGCAGGCATCGGTTTGATCTGGCAAAACAGTGGAACACTCAACATCTCTGAACTGGCAATCCCAACCAACGACGCTTTAACCACCATTGCCTTCCTGACATTACTGATCGGGAGTTTCACCAAGGCTGGCGCCTTTCCTTTCCATAGCTGGATTCCGGAATTCACGAAGAAAGCCCCTGCGCCATCGTCTGCTTACCTGCCTGCCTCACTGGATAAATTACTGGGCATCTATTTCATGGCCCGACTATGCAATGAGATGTTCGTACTTAACCAATGGCTGACACTCATCATTCTCATCATAGGCGTTTCCACCATCATCATCGCCGTAATGATGGCATTGATACAACACAACTACAAAAAATTACTGGGTTATCATGCGGTCTCTCAAGTTGGTTACATGGTAACCGGGTTAGGTCTGGGCACGACCCTGGGTATCATTGGCGGCTTGTTTCACATGGTGAATCACGCCCTCTACAAAAGCGGCCTATTTTTGGCTGCGGGCAGTGTTAAGAAGCAAACCGATAAAGATGACCTGGACAATTTAGGCGGATTGTCCGGAAAAATGCCGGTTACATTTATCACTGCCTTAATTTTCGCCCTCTCCATTTCGGGAATACCTCCCCTAAATGGCTTTGCCTCCAAATGGATCATCTACCAAGGAATTATTGAGTTTGGCCGGGAAGCTGGCATCGCCAACAACCTCTGGATGGTATGGCTGGCCCTGGCCGTCATTGGGTCCGCCTTAACCCTGGCCAGCTTCATTAAGTTTATTTCCGGCATCTTTTTAAGAAAGAAAAAACCAGAACTGGCAGCGGTAAAAGAAGCCCCTCTCGTAATGCTGGTTCCTATGGTTATTATCGCTTTGTGTTGTGTTGGGTTTGGCGTGCTTGCCACAAGCTATGTGGTGCCTTTCTTTTTTGAGCCCATCGTAGGAGAAGCATCCTACATAGGACAATGGAGTTCTGTGACCGTATCTATCCTGGTACTGGTCTCCATTGTTCTGGGCTTGATTATTTACCTCCTCATCGCTTCAAAAAAATACCGGCGGGAAGAGAGTTTCATTGGTGGAGAGAAGATGCAGGCATTCTCCTCCCACGCCGTTTCTGAATTTTATGACACCATTAAAATGGCCCCGATTTTCGCTACCATCTATCGAAAGGCACAGGCTAATTGGTTTGACTTATACCATCTCTCACTAGAAGTGCTAACCTGGTGCAACAGATTATTGAGCAAACCCCATAACGGCATTTTACAGAACTATGCCTTGTGGCTCATTGCCGGCTTAATCATCATGTTGCTGTTCTTAACGTGATAACTATTGACATGGAAGTAATCATATCTGTCATCATCGGATTCATGATCATCGGGGCCATCTTCGCCCTGAATGCCAAAGACCTGCTTTCGGCCGTTATCGCCTGCGGCATTGTGGGCTACGGCCTGGTCATCTGCTTCCTATTACTGAAAGCGCCGGATCTGGCCATCGTGCAAATTGTTGTGGAGACCATCACCCTGATCTTTATGGTGGCCGTTATTCTCGACAGTTCCAGCAAAGAACTGAATGAAAAACGGTGGACGCATCTGGAAGGAACATCCTATATCAACACCCGCTTTGTGGTTAATATCACAACCGTCATTGTCTTTGCCGGGCTGCTGCTCTTCTTCTTTTCCCAGGCCATCGATGTGCTGGCTCCATTTGGACAACACGTCACAAGGATGTCAACGGCATACATCGAAAATGGCGCCAACCAAACCGGCAGTGCCAACCTGGTAACAGGTATACTATTCGATTTTCGCGGCTACGACACGTTGGGAGAAGCGACTATTCTATTTACCGCTGTGATCGGTATTTTAACTATTCTAAGATTAAAAGGAAAGCAATGAAAGGAAACATGAAAATAGATCATTAGATGTTAGTGTCTTATCAGTAATGTCTGTGTATTTTTTGACAGGATATTGCAATGTCGGTCATACAAATATCTTGATACTTGATACTCATATCTGTGTACTTTTCTGGCTTGTCCAGGTTAAGAACAATTGAAAACACACTAACCTTTTCAATACATAATCAAACAATAAAAAACCCTTAAAACAAAAAACATGCAAGGCATGACCTCCATCGTAAAAACAGTGACCCGCCTCGTTGTGGGAGTCATCTTCATCTACGGGATTTATATCATCCTGCATGGCCACCTGACACCAGGTGGCGGATTTGCTGGTGGAGCCATCATTGCCGGAGCATTCATATTACTGGTTCTGGCTTATGGTAGTGATATGCTAAAATTAAAAGCAAAGGAAGCAGGATCATCCGTTATGGAGAGTCTGGCCATATTAGCCTTCCTGCTGATGGCGGTTGTTGCATTCTTCCTGGGCACAAAAGTCTTCTTCCACAACTATCTGCCTAAGGGTATAATTGGCGATCTAATCAGTGCAGGTGTTATTCCGCTCTACAACATTGCTGTTGGCATTGAAGTGGCAGCGGCCCTGTTCACCATATTTCTGGCATTAGTCATCTTTAAAGAAGAATCAAAATGATTGTTTACCTGATGTGTTTCATATTATTCCTGACCGGCATGTATGGTGTTTTGAGCCAACGCAACCTCATTAAAATCGTCATAGGCCTTTCCGTCATGGAGATCAGCATCTTTTTGTTTATGGCCCTGATCGGATACATCGATGCTGGTGTAGCACCCATTGTCACCCAGACAGGCGAGCAACTCATCTATGTAGATCCGTTGCCACAAGCCATGGTACTAACCGCTATTGTCATCGGACTGGCCACCAATGCCATGTTACTGGCCATCGCCATCAGGTTATATAAGAAGTATAAAACATTTGATGTACGAAAAATCAATCAACTGAAAGGATAAAAATGGAATCGTTTCTGCCCTTATATATGGTCACGCCTTTAGCTGCCGCCTTCCTCATTCCATTAGTCGGTCGGGTCTTCAGCGCCTTTGCGCGAACCATTACCCCCCTCGTTTTTCTTCTGCTTCTCATCCTGGGAATCCATTACCTGCTGAGCGGCATCTCATCACCCTTAACCTATGAGGTGGGTGGCTGGCAGCCAGTGAATGGAATTCCCATTGCCATCTACCTGGTACTTGATGGCTTCAGCACCATCTTACTGATCACCATCAACCTGATTGCTTTTCTTGCCGCTTTCTACTCCATCTCCTACATGAAAAAATATACGGCAGAAAACAACTACTACACCCTGTTCTGCCTGATGGTGGCAGGCATGAATGGCGTGGTGCTAACCGGTGACCTGTTCAACCTATATGTTTTCCTCGAAATTGCAGCCATCTCATCCTATGCCCTGGTGGCCTTTGGAGTAGAAAAAACCGAGCTCGAAGCCTCCTTCAAATACCAGGTACTGGGTGGCATGGCCTCCTTACTGATTTTACTGGCTATCGGATTATTGTATTGGGCAACCAGCACCCTTAACATCACCGACATATCACACATCCTTATGATTCAAGGCGACAATAAAATCATCCTCTTCATCCAGATATTACTCATTACCGGTTTTGGACTCAAAGCCGCCATGGTACCTTTCCACGCCTGGTTGCCCGATGCCCATTCTTCTGCCCCATCTCCCATCTCTGCCATGTTATCCGGCATTCTCATTAAAGCCATTGGCGTGTATGTACTTTTCAGGTTATTATTCAACATGTTCACCCTCACCTACGAAATCGCCCTGACCATTACCGTGCTCGCCGTTCTGTCGATGGTTATCGGAGGCATCCTGGCTATCGGACAACAGGATTACAAAAGATTACTGGCCTACTCCAGCATCAGCCAGGTGGGATATATCCTGCTGGCCATGGGAATAGGCATGATGGTGCTTGCTCAAAACGGAGCAAAAGAAATTGCAGCCCTGGCCATCCTGGGCGGTCTGTTTCACCTGATTAATCATGCAGTATTCAAAGGGCTCATGTTTATGAATGCAGGCGCTGTAGAACACGCCACAGGCATTCGTGATTTAGCTAAGCTGGGCGGTCTAGCCAAATGGCTGCCCCTGACATCGGCCACCTCTTTTACCGGCTCCATGGCTATATCGGGCATACCGCCATTCAGTGGTTTCTTCAGCAAACTGATCATTATCATCGCTGCCATTCAAGCCAACTATTATCTGCTGGCATTCCTGGCAGCCCTGGTCAGCATCATCACCCTGGCCTATTTTTTAAAGCTTCAGAAGAACATTTTTTACGCCACTTTTCCCGAACACATCGAAAGAGTAAGAAAAATACCCTTTACCATGAAGTGCTCAATGGTCATGCTGGCCATCCTCTGTTTAGCCATGAGCCTGCTGATTATACCCGGCATACGTGACATTGTATTAATCCCGGCAGTGGAGGTGTTGATAGACTAAGAGATTAGAGACTATTAGATAAGAGACCATGAGATTAGAGACCACGAGATTAGAGACCACGAGATTAGAGATTATTAGATAATAGATATGAGACTGGGAATGAAATAATACTAATTAAATCAATGGCTTGTTAAACTTTTTTAAGTAATTGAAAAACAGGTTGTATTTATCCAATAGACAAAGTTATTAGTGGTTTAAAAATGAGAGTAATATAAATCGTTCTAATGTCTAATATCTAACGATCTATTATAAATAAAACGACCATGCAAATTCAATTTACACACAAGAGAAAGATCGACGAAGGCAATGATTAAAATGAAGAACTCTGCGCCTCAGTGTCTTTTTGTCCCTGAGTTCATCAATCTTGTGTCTTGATACTAAATTTTAAAAATATGAAATACGTGATATACATAGTGATTGCCTTCATCTTCTGGCTGCTCATCACCTCCAGTGTGTCTCCGGCGATTTTACTCACCGGTACTATTGTAGCACTGCTGACCGTCGGCCTACTGGGGCGTTATTTTGTGGATGACGTGTACCGGTTGTTCCAACTCCGTCGCTATTACTGGTTTGTGATATACCTGTTCATTTTCATCTGGGAATGCCTGAAGGCCAATTTCGACGTGGCCTACCGGGTTTTACATCCCGACCTGCCCATCAAACCGGGCATTGTTAAAGTGAAGACATACCTGAAGACCAACATTGGCCGAACCACCCTGGCCAACTCCATCACCATGACACCAGGCACCATCACCGTTGACATCATCGAAGATTATATCTATGTGCACTGGATCTATGTCAGCACCACCGACCCGGAGAGATACACGGAAAAAATAGCAGGCAGGTTTGAAAAATACATCAAGCGCATTTTCGAATAATTAAGAACACAACCATGGATAAACTACTACACCTCTTACTTTACATTCAAATCGGATTGGCGTTCTTCTGCCTCTACCGGATTATCAAAGGCCCTTCCATTGCTGACAGAATGGTGGGGATTGACATTTTTGGCATCCTGGTAGTGGGCATCTGTGCCATCCTGGCCATCCTCACCAACCGGATGTTTATCATCGACATTGGTATCGCCTGGATTATCCTGAGTTTCATAGGCACATTAACCCTTGCAAAATATTTAGGAGGAAAGAAATTAAATGAATGACATTATCACCATAGTACTGTTCTGCATCGGGGTTCTCTTCAACCTGTTCGGGTGCATCGGCCTCATCCGGTTGCCCGATGTATACAACCGGTTACAGTCGGCCACCAAGTGTGTAACGCTGGGTACCTGCAGCATCCTGCTGGGCCTTCTGTTTCATTATGGCTTCACGACCATAGGCATAAAGGCCCTGCTGGCCATTCCCTTGTTATTCTTTTCGGCAACGGTAGCAGCCCATGCCCTGGCCAGAGGATCTTACCTCTTTGGCGTGAAGCTCACCGATAAAACCGTTGTGGATGACTATAAAGAGATGGCCGAAACCATCAAAAATAAACACAAAGGAGAGAAAAATGCGCTATCCGAAGATCAGAGAAATAGTTGAAGCACTGGTATCGCTCTTTACCCGGGCCTATACCACTAAATACCCACAGGAACCACACGTCCCCGAAGAAAGTTTTCGCGGTAAGCCGGTGGTAGACGACGAGAATTGTGTGGGCTGCGAAACCTGTGCTAATGTGTGCCCGTCATTGGCCATCACCTTCCGTGACGATAAGGAACGAAAGATACGCATCATTGAACGGGACTATGGCAAATGCATCTTCTGTGGTCAGTGCGAGGAACACTGCATCACCGGAAAGGGAGTGAAACTATCCGATAAAATCTATGACCTGGCCACCTTTGACCGAAAAAGCCTGAAGGAGATTCAGGAGAAAGAACTGCTCATCTGCGAGAGCTGCGGAGCCATCATCACTACCAAAGAACACATGCTCTATCTGCATAGCAAACTGGGACCAAAAGCCTACGCCTCCATCCTCAACCTAAACCTGCTGAATGAAAAACTGAGGCTGGCCGAATCAGAAGATGTGAAGGTGTCCGTGAGAGATGAACTAAAACGCAAAGACATGTTCAACATTGTATGCCCCAACTGCCTGAGACGTATCCTGGTGAAATATTTATGATGATGATTAAAAAGCTTCACAGAATTCTAAATCATACTAATAAAATCCTCTTCGTAGGAATTGGGAACGTGTTGAAACACGATGACGGAGTGGGTGTTTACATTTCCAATCACATCATTGGCTCTTCTCACATCATTTCCCTTTCTGTGGAATTAAGTATTGAGAACTACATTGGAAAAATTAATCAAACACCCCACGACCTGCTGGTACTAATCGATTGCATGCACTTCAACAGAGAACCGGGTTTTACCGACCTCATCTCCCTCTATGAACTCAAAAACCATACCTCCAACACGCACAACATCTCGCTACAGCAACTGGATGCTTTCTTCCTAATGCCAGTTAAGATATTAGGCATTCAACCGGCTGATATTTCTTTTGGAGAAGGACTCACTCCTGCCGTTCTTAATACAGCCCATGATATTCTTTCCATCATAAAAAATCACTGATTATGCACGAATACACACTGGCTCAAAATATCATGAAGATTATTACGGAATATTCTTCCACACACAATGGTTACCAGGCAACTGAGGTAGTCATTGAGATAGGTGAATTATCCGGGGTGATGATTGATGCTTTAAAAGCAGCTGTGGATGTCCTGGTGAAAAACAGTGAATTCGCATGCACTGAATTTATCTATTCAGAAAAAAAGGCGAAAGCCCAATGTACGCAATGTGGCCACGAGGTAGCGGTGTCCGACTTTATTTCAACCTGCAGCCAATGCCACAGCTCCCGTTTGGACATTATCGAAGGAAAGGAACTCTGTGTAAAATCAATTGCCTTTGAATGAAGATAAATGACATGGGTAGATAAATGTAGCAAAATGAGCGATTGATAAACATGACGCTCATCGACCCAATTCATTATTCTCATACCAAAACCTTGACGAAGCAGCGAAAAGATTGTATTCTATAAAACTGTTATCTCATAAGTAATTCATCTATTTGCGTTTTAAAATAGAAATCCATAACAACTCAAAAACAACGCCATGTGTGATACTTGCGGATGCCAATCGGAAGACGAAGCCACCTATAAAAAGCCAGGTGATACCAATCATGACCATACCCATTCACACCCCCTCAGGCATGTGCTTGATGTAAACAGAGATCTGCTACATGACAATGATTTGATGGCAGAACGAAACAGAGGTTTCTTTGAGGCGAGAAAAATCATGGCCATCAACCTGGTGAGTTCTCCGGGATCAGGTAAAACCACCTTACTGGAAAAAACCATTAGTGCGCTGCATAAAGACATCCGATTTTTTGTTATTGCAGGCGATCAAAATACGCTCAATGATGCCACCCGTATTGAGAAAACAGGCACCGAAGTGATACAAATAAATACTGGTACCGGCTGCCATCTCGATGCCGAAATGGTTCACATGGCCATCCGAAAACTTGATCCGCCCCGGAATACGCTATTGGTCATTGAGAATGTGGGTAACCTGGTGTGCCCTGCCCTGTTTGACCTGGGTGAAACCAAACGCATCGTCATGATCAGCGTGACTGAAGGCGAAGACAAACCGGTAAAGTATCCACACATGTTTAAATCCTCTGATGTATGCATCGTTAACAAGACCGACTTGTTACCACACCTTGATTTTGACCTGGCACAGCTCCGGGGGAATATCAAAAAAGTAAACCACCAAATGAAAGTATTTGAACTGTCGGCCCTAAAAGGAGAAGGCTTGCAACAATGGCTGAAATGGCTAACCGCACAAAAAACACCCTGACCCATCGTTCGGACCGGCAGAAAATCACCCGGACCAGTTTCCCAATAATGCGGACCATCCCGGAATCACCCGGCTCGATTCCCAAATGATGCGGACCACTATAAAATCATCCGGACCGGTTTCCCAACGATGCGGACCTCTGAAAAATCATCCGGACCTGTTCCCCAATGATGCGGACCACTGAAAAATCATCCGGATCGGTTCCTCAATGATGCGGACCATCCCGGAATCATCCGGACCGTGTCAGGACAAAAAGAAGACCTGACCGGTTATTAAAACCAATCAGGCCAAAGTAAAAACAATAAATAATATCTTTTTAGAAGTAGAGATCCCTCTCTCCCTTCTTGATACGTTCCAAACGATCTACCAATTTATCCTTAAAGTCGGCATCATCATACGTCTGTAAATTCTCCGCAATCAGTTTATACCCTTTTTCTTTTGTTTCTGCAGGAGCATAATCCTCCAGGTACTCTGCCAAAGTAAGCATTGCATTGGGCTGACAGAAACGTTTAATGAAACCGGGCACCGAGAACTCCATAAAATGCTCACCGGTCCGCTTCAAGCGGTAACAGGCAGTACAAAATGATGGAATGTATCCGGTATCCACCAGCTCTTCCATGATTTCATTCAAAGAACGGTTATCATTGATCATAAACTGCTCATGATCCAGATCCTGCTTTTCCTTTTGACGGGAATACCCCTTCAGTTCAATATTGGTTCCGCCATCAATTTGCGAAACCCCATACTGAAGCACCTCATCACGAATATGGGCCGGTTCACGGGCTGTCAATATCAAACCGGTATAAGGCACCGCCAAACGGAGAATCGCCACCAAACGTGTGAAATCCTCATCGCTGACATCATATGCTTTATCCACCGTGAATTCTGAGGCCGATTTAATACGGGGAAAAGAGATGGTATGCGGTCCCACATTGTACACCGCTTCAA
The DNA here is from genome assembly GCA_004296775.1 of Marinilabiliaceae bacterium JC017. Taxonomy (GTDB): domain Bacteria; phylum Bacteroidota; class Bacteroidia; order Bacteroidales; family Marinilabiliaceae; genus JC017. The sequence continues at coordinate 64,508 of RHGE01000006.1, read as the reverse complement.
GGTGATTCACATGACGAAGAAGCCCAAGTACTTCAAAACGCCAGTCGTACAATCCTAACAGGGCACCAATACCCACATCATCAATTCCACCTTCCTGGGCACGATCCAAACCGGCAATACGCCAATCGTAATCCCGTTTCTTACCGCTCAGATGAACCTTCAGATAAGTATCGCGATGATACGTCTCCTGGAAAATCTGGTAAGTACCTATTCCGGCTTCCTTTACAATTTTATACCCTTCCACATCGAGTGGTGCGGCATTGATATTAACCCGGCGAATTTCACCATTGTTATGCTTCACACCATATACCGATCGAACTGAATCAGCAATAAAGTGAGCATCGTATTTTGGATGTTCCCCATACACAAGTATTAATCGTTTGTGTCCGTCATCCTCCAGCACTTTCACCTGATCAACAATATCATCATGTCCAAGAGTGGTGCGCTCCTGCTTGGTGTTAGCTGCTCTGAATCCACAATAGGCACAATTGTTGATGCATAGATTACCAATATATAGCGGTGCAAACAACACAATACGCTTCCCGTAAACACGTTCTTTCAAATCTTTGGCTGCCTGCTTTATTTCGGCCACCAACTCAGGATCATCAGCATTAATAAGTATTGCTGTTTCCTGAAGACTCAACCGATTCTTATTCAGGGCGCGGGTGATAACTTCACGTACCCTTTCTTTGGTTGGATTTTTAGCCTCCTCCAGTATCGACCATAGCTCATCGGAGTCGATGAAATTTTCCATGGGCCGATCTGATATTTTGTACTGCTGTGGATTATAAATGATGGACATACTCCTGTGTTTTATAGATTCTATCCCCTCTTCGTCGATTCAATCCCTCCTAGTGGGTCATTATTATGGCTCAAAATTAGAATTATTTCGCCGATTTCGGCAATAAATTACCTTATTAATTACGGATAAAGTTCGTTAATCCCGTCCAAAAAGAAAACGAGAATTGTCAGTTAAATAACATTAATTTAAGACCCTATCAAAACCAACATCTTTTAAAGGAAAGAGTAAACAGTCACCGTTGATTTACATCTATCTACTTACAATCTTAAAGGAAAAGACCTCCAAACCTTCAAAAGCCGTTTTCCTTAATTTTTATTTCTATTGACGATGATGCTTTATTCACAAGAAAGAGATTCGTCATTTTGACCATTCGTCATGCCAATGACATTTTTATCTCAATACATTTCACCTTTTTTATCAGGTACTTTGTCATGTTGGCTCATACTTCATACTGAATGGAATATTTCCTCTTCTTCAGATTTGCATCCACTCATCACTGTCAATCCCCTCCCAAACGATAGTAATCGTCTGAAAAAACACAACCTTCATCATAGCTGCATTCTTTTTTACTTTCAACTCTTCCTTGCTATGCAAAATCATTAGATCCCGACAATCCGAATCTATCTTTCCTGCATCAGGATTGATTAAAGCAGATAAAACCAAATCCTTCTATTCACATAAACAAAGCCGGAAATTAAATCATCCGGCCACTTATTGCAGTATTTGTTCACCCGATTTCAGGTCATGATTTGATTGAATAAAAACAATAACCGATGTCACCCTTAATCCGTTTCTTCTTTTTTCTTTCGCAATTTCCTTTCCTTCTCAACATATTCCGTTAGCATCATCCCGGTTTCCCTATATATTTTATTGGCCGCTAGCGGTTGTACCCTTCGGGAAGCGGCAATAGTTAATTTATACAATGCTAAAAATAAACCGGGATCAATATTTTCAATGAATAAACGTTTACCACCTTTCCCAACTATTTTTTCTTCCTTCTTTAATTTTCTGCCAATTGCCTTTTCTACAATTAACACTGCTTCATCAACCTCTTCTGGTTGTACCACGACATATCCTTTTAAATCTCTCCCAGCTGCAGCTTCTATTGTTATCACATCATTGGTTGTTTTATTAAAAAAATAGGGTTGATTCGATTGGGTAATACTAATACTATCAACGACCTCTTTAATTTCTTCTAATAAATTCTTCAAGTTCCGGATAATTTTAATGAACATTTAATTCTAAATGCAAAACTAAAAGATTAAAGTTTAAATAACAAATTTAATACATCCTTAAAATAACGCTTAAGCCACTACACAACTACATTTCAACACATTTATTAATCATTTTTTATTCCATTTTATATATCTCTTTTTAGAAATTTTAATCTCCTTTTTAATAAATCTTTCAATCATAGTTTTAATCAATTTTTAACATCTTTTTCAACTACCCACATTGCGCAATTAGCAAAATTAATTAAATGAATTTCTATCAATTAAATTAACAGAATTTTTGGGCAAAAAATAAATAATTTATCACTCCGATTGCTATGAATATTTAAGATTTTAAACTATTTTTGCACAGACAAAACAGCATAAAAGGAGATAGTGAATGATGGATATTCTTAATGACAAATTTGAAGAAACTAAATACAGAATCAAGAATAACGGAAGCATAAAAAATAAATCAAAAGAACAACTAAATAAAAGACTTGATAACATCTATTTAAAAGTTCAAAATAACATCAATAATATTGAAGAAATATTTATAAATAACAACAAAGCCAAACACAATATTTTATTTCAACTTTATTCTAAATATTCAGAATTTATATATGTAAATGAAGAAGATGTATTGAACGAAGAAATACTATTTAAGGTTGTCGAAAACCTGGAAGAAAGAGAAGATAGTATATCACTATTACTTGATTCTTTTAATGGTATTTATACAAAAAAGATGATGATTTGATTAAATATTTTTTGAGACAACACAACGATTAACACAGTTACATACCCAAACCTATTCCACTATACAATCAGCTTTTCTTATTCACCCCTAAAACTATAATTATTCACCTGAGAATGGAACCATGGAATATTTACAAATGTACAACTTACCAACAACTCCTAAACCAAATATTCCATACCGATTAGTGATTAAAATGACCACTTAATGCGCTATGCCTTTAATTGGTCTTTAATCATCTATCGGCATCATACCAAGATAATTTTGAAATAGATTTAGCATCAATCCATTAGGTTAATAGATGAGTAATTTTACAACTAATAAATCTGAGATTGAGTCATAACTCTCTCATCTATTCCCATTAAGAATTTTTCACAATATTTTACAACCTATGTACCCATCATCAATACTCCATCATTCTAAAACACAATTGAAACTCCCGAATTAACAAACCACAAAGCACCAACAATTATCATTACTCCAAAACCAAGAGAGAGAGTATGTGTACAAAAGAAAAAAGATTGCTCCCCGAAAGAAGCAACCTTTTCAAATATGAATATGAAAAAAAACTCTACTTATACTCAGCCAATATACCTTTCACATCTTCTGGCGAAACACGGCCGTAAACTTTTTCACCTACTGTGACCACCGGTGCTAATCCACAGGCACCAACACAACGCAAGCAACTTACCGAAAACATACCATCAGGTGTTGTTTCACCTACTTTTACATTCAACAGCCGCTTGAACTCATCAAGCACTTTTTCTGCTCCACGCACATAACAAGCTGTACCCATACAAATAGAGATTGGATGTTCTCCCTTAGGTATCATTGTGAAGAAGGAGTAGAACGATACTACACCATATACATGAGCGATGGATACATTCAGTTGATCAGCTACCAACTCCTGCACCTCAGCAGGCAGGTATCCAAAAATTCCCTGAGCCGCATGAAGTACGTTAATCAATTCACCTTTATCATGGTTGAATTTTTCACACACATCTTTCAGTTCCTGAACTTTATTTGCGGGTAATTTTATATTTGCCATTTCAGAATCTCTTTAAATCAATACGGGATTAGATTTCAATCTTCTTTTTCTTATCAAAATAGTACGTATGCAATAAATCATGAGACTTATGACCACATGGTTCTCCCAGAAACTCTTCATACAATTTCTTGATATACGGATTATCGTGTGACTTACGAAGCGTTTTTCCTGCATCTTCGGCATAAATTGCCTGTTGGCGCTTCTTAAGAATCTCAACATTACCATGATGATACGGCTGACCACCGCCACCAATACATCCTCCCGGACAAGCCATGATTTCAATGGCATGAAATTCTGACTTACCAGCCTTGATGTCTTCAAGTAATTTACGAGCATTACCTAACCCATGGGCGATACCAATCCTGATTGGCAACCCGGCGAAATCAATTGTAGCCTCACGAATACCTTCCATACCGCGTAATTCGTGAAAATCTACCTTCTCAAGCTCTTGCCCGGTTTGAATTTCATAAGCAGTACGCACAGCTGCTTCGATTACACCACCGGTTGTTCCGAAGATAACCGATGCACCAGTAGACTCACCCAATGGCCGATCAAAATCCTCATCTGTTAATGCCGCAAAATCAATATTGGCATTACGAATCATTTGCCCCAATTCACGAGTAGAGATTGAAATATTCACATCCGGATCACCATTCACTTTAAACTCATCACGAGACACCTCGTATTTCTTAGCCAAACAAGGCATAACAGATACCACAACCAAATCTTCACGTTTCTTCTTAAGCTGATCGGCAAAATAAGTTTTAGCAATAGCACCAAACATCTGCTGGGGTGATTTAGCCGTAGAAGGAATCTCTTTCATTTCAGGGAAATTATGCTCAAAGAAATTCACCCAAGCAGGACAACAAGAAGTAAGAATTGGCAATTTCACGTCCTTATCACCTTTCAGGAACTTATTCAAGCGCCCCAGCAACTCCGTTCCTTCCTCCATAATAGTAAGATCGGCAGCAAAATCAGTATCAAACACATAATCGAAACCTAATTTCCGAAGGGAAGATGCCATTTTTCCGGTAACCAATGTCCCTGGTTCCATACCAAACTCTTCACCCAACGCTGCACGTACAGCAGGAGCCGTTTGCACCACTACCGTCTTAGAGGGATCCATAAGTGCATCCAACACCTTGTTGGTACTATCACGCTCAGTCAACGCTCCGGTAGGACACACGGCCACACACTGTCCGCAATAAGTACACGCAGAGTGATCAAGATCCATTTCAAAAGCCGTTGCAACCACTGACTCAAAACCTCGATTAATACCCGACAACACACCTACCGTTTGAACTTCATTACATGCCGTTTCGCAACGGCGGCACATAATACACTTATCCATCTCACGAATAATGGCTGGTGATTCGTCACCTTTATAATGAGATTGTTCACCTTCGTAACGAATCTCCCTAATTCCAAGATCCTGAGCCAACGTCTGAAGATCACACTTGCCCGACTTTGCACACGTTAGACACTCGGCCGGGTGATCTGATAAAATCAGCTCCATAACAGTACGACGGGCATTTACCACTCGTACTGAGTGCGTATTAACAACCATCCCTTCTGTCACTTCCGACTTACATGCAGGAGCCAGATTCCGACGTCCTTCCACTTCAACAACACACACACGGCAACCTCCAGGCTTATTTTCAAAATCCATATCTTCCAGCTTCATATAACAAAGAGAAGGTATGTTTACTCCGATAGTCTTGGCTGCTTCAAGAATAGTAGTCCCTTTCTCGACAACTACCGGTTTATTATCTATGGTTAATTTTACAATTTCCATTCTGATCAAAATTTGATGTAGTAAAAAAATACTCCGCGATTACTGCACACTAATGGCACCAAACTTACATTTCTCCATACAGGCACCACACTTAATACAAACTGACACGTCGATTACATGAGGCATCTTTTTATCACCAGAGATAGCATCAACAGGACAAACACGCGAACAAAGCGTACAGCCCACGCACTTATCTTCATCAATTACATACTCCATCAAGGAACGACACTGACCAGCCGGACACTTACCATCCTTAACGTGTGCCAGATACTCTTCAGGAAAATTTTCCATAGTAGAAAGCACCGGATTTGGAGATGTTTGACCCAATCCACACAATGAAGTATCCTTAATCACATTCGAGAGATTCCGCAACCGTGCAAGATCCTCCTCTGTACCATTCCCCTTGGTAATTTTATCAAGCATCTCATACAAACGCTTGTTACCAATGCGACAAGGAGCACATTTACCACAAGACTCTTCAACTGTAAAATCAAGATAAAATTTAGCCATTGAAACCATACAGTCATCCTCATCCATCACAATCATTCCTCCTGATCCCATCATAGAACCACACTGAAGAAGATTATCATAGTCAATTGGAATATCCAGGTGTTTCTCTGTCAAACAACCACCCGAAGGCCCACCGGTCTGTACAGCTTTAAATTTTTTTCCATCTTTGATACCACCACCAATATCGAAAATCACTTCACGCAAAGTGGTTCCCATTGGCACCTCGATCAAACCAACGTTATTTACTTTTCCTGCCAGAGCAAACACCTTAGTACCTTTACTCTTTTCACTACCTATTCTACTAAACCACTCAGAACCTTTTAAAAGAATTACTGGAATATTGGCATAAGTTTCCACGTTATTCACATTGGTTGGCTTTCCTTTATATCCCTTTTCGGAAGGAAATGGCGGCTTCACTGTAGGCTCCCCACGTAAACCTTCCATAGAGTGAATCAAAGAAGTTTCCTCCCCACACACAAAAGCACCGGCACCATAGCGCATCTCCACATCAAAATCAAAGCCGGTTCCAAATATATCTTTACCCAACAAACCACTCTCTCGAGCCTGATCAATTGCAATTTTCAAGCGTTGAATAGCAAGCGGATACTCCGCACGTATATAAATTAATCCATTACTGGCACCGGTACAGTAGCCATTAATGGCCATTGCTTCCAACACAGAGTGCGGATCACCCTCCAAAATGGAACGATCCATAAATGCCCCCGGGTCTCCCTCATCAGCATTACAAACTACATACTTCACATCTGATTCAACCTTTCGGGTGAGATCCCATTTCAAACCGGTAGGAAATCCTCCCCCTCCACGACCACGCAGACCTGAATCCATAATCTCTTTAATCACCTCTTCAGGAGTCATAGAGGTAAGAGCTTTACCTAACGCAGCATAACCATCACGAGCTATGTACTCTTCAATATTTTCAGGATTAATAAATCCACAGTTCCGCAATGCAATACGCAACTGCTTTTTGTAAAATCCCATATCTTTCGACTCGGAAACAGCTTGTTGCGTCTCAGGATCTACAAACAACAAACGATTTACTTTCCGACCCTTCACCAAATGTTCGGCGATAATTTCAGAAGCATCATCAGGGCTTACATGTACATAAAAAGTATTGTCAGGAATTATTTTTACAACGGGTCCTTTTTCACAAAAACCAAAACACCCGGTTCTTACTACCTGAACTTCATTTTCAATGCCATTTTCTTCGATAGCACGTGTCAGATTTTCTACAATCTCTTCCCCTTGAGAGGCACGACAACCAGTACCGCCACAAACAAGGATATGACTATTATATTTGGCCATAACGTAAATAAATACTATTCGTTATTTTTTTCATCAACGGTCTCGTAATTCACTGGGATAATACCATCAACCAGCTCACCGTTCTTTATATATTTCTCTACAATTTCAGCTGCTTTTTTTAGGTCAACATGCCCAAATACAACAGGCTTTTCACCAGGCAGAGTCACCTCAATAGTTGGCTCTGCATAGCAATACCCCATGCAACCAGTTTGAGTCACAACAGTATCTATTGCCTGAGCATCCAATTCTTCAATAAGAAAATTCATGGTCTCCTTGGCACCGGAAGCAATACCACAGGTAGCCATAGATACTTTTATCTGAACCATTTTCTCGGGATGATCACTCTTCTCCCTAAGGTTCACTTTTGACTGTAGATCGTCCCTCATTTTCCTGAGGTCATCCAAAGATTTAACTTTTGTCATAGCGTGGATTTGTTAATATATTGTCATTTAAAATTCTACTCCTATCTCAATAAGGTTATCATTAATCATCTCTTGCAAGAAACTAACAACACGTGGTGTTCGGATATCTACATCCCCCAATATCTCCTTCACCTCACGACTATCCAACGAATAACTCTTTTGCTCATTCGTATATGTAAACACAAAATCCAAACCTGTGTTACCCGATATTAAAAGCGCCATCGTCCCAGGTAAATCACCAATTGGTGGCCGGTCAATATGATATCTTCCAAATTCAGCTTTAAATCGTGTCCCTTCCCCTACTTTTGAATCCAATTTTACAAAACCACCTGTTTGCTCGGCATTTTGCTTAATTAACGGAATACCTAAACCAACCTTTCTAGTAGTTCTGGAAGTAAAAAATGGATCAGTAACTTTCTTCAAAGTCTCCTCACTCATACCACATCCATCATCTATTACCTCTATCCTAAATATCTCCCCTCTCTCTACAATATTAATTTGCACCAGACTTGCTTTGGCCCTGACTGAATTTTGGGCTATATCTAAAATATGCATCGATAAATCCTTCATACTTCCTCGCTTTAATCCCTCACTATTCTTCTTCCGTCTTCCCCCCTTAGCGCCTTAACTATTTCCGCAAACGTTGGCTCATTCAACAAAAAACAAGTATTCTTCATGCCTATCTGACCTGGCATATGTGCATCCGATGCGGTAATTACAGACATTTCATGTAACCATGGAAACTGCCTGACCAACTTATCGGGAGTTGAAACCGGACTTACGCCTACGCCATCCAATCGAAGCTCTGGAGGAACAAATCCGAGTTGGCTAATTAAACTAAATCTGGTTTTATCAATATGTGCTGCCAAAAACAAACCACTCAACCGGTGCACCTCCTGTTCCACTTCATCAATTGACTGGTTTATAGCCGAAATCAACAAACGATGCTCCTCACCTATAATCTGCTCTTGCTGATCGACCCATACCTGGTATCCAAACTTAAATGGATCATTTTCGATCTCCGGCAGGTGAATATCCAGATATTTCTGAAACTGCTGCAGTTTATCAAAATCCTCAAAGAACGTCAGACAATGCACCTCCTCCTTTGTGGTCACTTCAGCCCCACATATCACCACTATCCCCTCCTGCTTGCCTCTTCTAACTACTTCAGCACATTGTCTTGTTGAGTTATGGTCGGTTATCCCAATAATATCCAACCCTCGATTTCTGGCCTCTTGGACAATTCTACCAGGACTCATTTCCAAACTACCGCAAGGAGAGAGTACTGTATGAATATGAAGATCGGCCAGGTATTTCCTCATGTATCTATGTTTGTTTCTCTGATTTCAAATTAAACTCGCTAATAATCATTTTTGCACATCACTGAAATTATTTTCTAATGACGCGATTTAGCTTTTAATTAACCTACTCCTTCACAAAAACTAATTATTCAGCAATTCATAGAGCCGACCCGAAACCTCAAAGGCCTCCATATCTGTCCCCAACAAAGGAATATCTTCATCATTACTCTGATTAATTGTTCCTTCCTCTGGCTGAAATCCTTTAACTATAATAATTGCCGCCACATCTTTCAACGAAGCTACAGCCATTACATTTTTATGTGTTTGCAGGGTAATCCACACTTGACCTTCCTCGGAATTACCCATTACATCACTCAACAAATCGGATGTATAACCTCCGGTTATTTCACGATCCAAGCCCTGTTCTCCGCTAAAAACGGTTAATCCGAGCTTTTCTATTATATCACATACCTTCATTCTTGGCACCTTTTTTCTTACAATCTTTATCTAATCGATCTTTTCCCCAAGTATTCTCAATCAAACGAATCGCATGATCCGGACTGAGTTTCCTGGTTTTCTCCATCATGCGCTGAATAAAAACACAATTGGACAAATGCGCTTCTTTACGAACAATATCCTCAGCCAAACTTTGGCAATTCGGCGCTCCACAAGCACCACAATCAATCCCTGGTAAAAAGCACATAATATGACGAATACGTTGCATCTTCTTTAAAGCTGCACTCATATCTTCATCTAACTTCATCATAGATCGCGGAGACAAACTCTCCAAATGAATATTCTTCTTTATAAAATTTCTAAAACTCTCCAACTCTTCCGTTTGAAATGTTTTATTTTCCAAGGCCCTAGCCCTATTTCGAAGACGTTCAACACCCAAAAATCGATTACCTGATAACAAAACACCTCCTGCACACGACTGGTCACACGCACGTAATTCAAGAAAATCCACATCAGATATTTCCTCATTCTCTAATCTCTCCAGAAAATCAATAACATTATGAATTTCATCAATAGCCAGGCAACGTCCTTTCATATGGTCAGCCTCACCATCAGTCAAGCTCCACTTAAGTCCTTTGGAAGTCAATTGAGGAAAAGCAGCCTGTTTTATCGTCGAAGAAGTATTTGTCTGACTCTTCAGCACCTGGTATACCTTATTGTATAAAAAGTCCATATTAATGACACCATCAACATAATTTTGATCATCTCCAACCGGACTCTTAACGGCGGCAATCTTAGCTGCACAAGGTGTCACATAAAATATTCCTATTTCTTCTGCAGTGGCTCCTTTTTCAATCAGTAGATATTTATAAAAAGCAGCCGAAGCATCAATTGGTGGTTTTACCGGTACAATATGATCAACCAAAGCAGGAAATTTCACTTGAATAAGGCGAACAATGGCCGGACAAAATGAGGAAATAAGAGGTTTCTCAGGTTTGGTATCCTGAAATTCTAAGATAACTTCATTAATGATATCCACGGTATGCTCGGCCTGAAAGACATGGGTAAACCCCAGTTCGTTCATCACTGACAGAATCCGTTCTTCACTGATATTTTCAGGAAACTGCCCGAAAAACACAGCAGGAACGATAGCAACCCGGTATTTATAACTGAATATTTCGATAAAATCATCCTGCTCTACATAGATAGCATCTACCGGACAAGATTTCATACACTCTCCACAATCCACACACCAATCCTTTCGAATTGTTGCTTTTCCGTTTCTTAGCCGTATAGCTCCTGTAGGACAATCATGCATGCAATGAGTACAACCAAAACATGTATCTTCATCTACTTTTAAGGCATGATAAAATTGCTCGTCGCTCATAATAAAAGAATGCCTTTTATGAATTAAAATAGGTGGTCAACTCAACCACCGTACCTTTTCCAACATTGCTAGAAATCTGCAGTTTGTCAGCATTTTTCTTCATATTAGGCAGTCCCATCCCTGCCCCAAACCCCATTTCTCGTACCTTTGAGGAAGCAGTTGAATACCCAACCTGCATGGCAAGGTCAATATCCGGAATACCTGGTCCCTGATCCTCAATCTTGATATATATTCTACTGGGGTCAATATCTGCTATGATACGTCCTTTAAAGGCATGAGCCACCACATTGACTTCTCCTTCATACAAGGCCACTACCACTCGCTTTATCACTTTTGGATTTACATTTAACTGCTTGAGCACTTTCTTAACAGCACTTGCTGCATGGCCGGCTTTAGCGAAATTACCTCCCTCAACGTCGTATTTAAACTCCATTCCCATCATTTAATATACCGGAGCTAATCCAGCCTCATATAATTTCCCAATTGTCCGAAACATCGAATAACGACATTCTAACAAAACCATATTGTTTTCACCGGCAATTTTTCTCATCTCTGGAGTAACCGTTTTATCGCGCACAAAAACCACACAGGTAATATCTGCCATCTCTGCAGTACGTATTGTCTGTAAATTAGCTAAACCCGTCACTAAAACAAGCCCCTCAGAATCCAACGTCAACACATCACTCATTAAATCACTGGCAAAACCACAATGGATTTCCTTATCTATAAGATCCTCACCACATACAATGCGTGCATCAAGTATTTCAGCGATCTTTTTAATTTCCATTAACGATATGTTTATTTTAAACAAAATATTCAGCCAATTCTTCTCAAATAATTAAAGAAAATTTTCCTGAATACAGAGCCAAACTACTATCTTTCTGCATAAAAAAAAAAGACCTATAAGGTCATAATCCTAATAAATATCCAATCTAAATTAACAAACAACAACCTATTATCAAATCACCACCAAAAACTATCAAACTATAAGCCTCCACAACCCATTTAAAAAAAATTTTAATGAATCATTTCATCTGTATTAAGTCATGATTTTTATCACATATCCACTGTATCAATTACTTTTACCCTAATCTCAATCCTATAAATCCTTTCGAAACAAGACGCCTAAACCTTCACATAGATTGCAATCTCACAGCAATCGTCTTTCATTTATTTATGAAAACTAAAAAAAATAAAATCACGAAATAAAAAATGAATCAACCAGGCCATTTCTCTATTAATATCAGAGATCATTTTCCCATTTTAACCCAGCGAAGAATTTTAGACGAATCAAAACAACAAGCATGACAACAAATTATATATCCAACTTAAACAAATTCATTTTAATAAGAAAAATGAAAAAACACATGTGAGCTCAGATTGCAAAATGCTACATATATTCAACGTCAACTTCCTTTAAGAATTTTTGCTCTAAAAACTTAACAATTCTCTTGATCACCGTTCGTCGTATTTCCAATTCCACCGGAAGACTTGGATCCTGATGAGCAATATTAATTCGAGTCCCGTTTAATATATGAATCTTATCACTTTCCAATAAAAGCTTCACAATCTGATCAGCCGGACCATTCGATAATCGATAATCTGAATGGTAATTCTCCAAAATATTACTCACCTTACCCAAGGTGAGTATTCCTTCGGTAACAAGGTTTATCCCTTCAACATAGGATACTGGAGGAAGGTCCGGATCTGAAGAATCCATCCCGGCATCAAATTTCAAGGCAAGTTCTCTTGCGATTATTTCTGCAGTAGTTCCTCCTGCTATAATTTTTTTCCCTTTGAAACGTTGCACCTTCAATGAGAAATCCAAATCATTAATTTCCTCAAACGGAGGGCCACTTACCAATAATAATTTTCGAGGCTCTCTAAAGTATATCACTCCACAAGAAGAATCATCTTTAGGTTTTCCCCCATCATGGAGCGAAGCCATATTTAAAACTTTACGTGCAAGCTTTGTGGAAGAGGCATAAGGTGCATATTTTACAATTTTAACCACATAACCCTCCAACTCACTTCTTCCCCACCCAAAAGGAAAAGCTCTTGAACCCATCCCGGACTGCACAATACCATCTGTCCAGAAAAAAACGCGATCTTCTTTTTGAGCCTGAAATTGACATTTATGAATTCGTTTGCCTTTATTCTTTTCACTATCCAATTCAATATCTTCCCAACCAGGATCAAAGGGAGTTTCTCCTCGCATAATAAGACAAGGCGGATTATCATACTCCACAATCGTTGTTATACCATTATCTTCAACATCTATAATAGTAAACGTTGAATAACTCATCTTCCTGACACTACACACCGGTAAAGTATTCATGATAATCTCTGCAGTTCGTGTAACCTCCCGGTGTTCAATAGTAAAATTCACTGCCATAGAAGCAGAAAGTGTCGCCAACACATTTGCCTTTACCCCGCTGCCCATACCATCAGACAAAACTACAATGGTACGTCCTTCCTCCTTTACCCGCATAGAAAGAAACACATCACCACAAATGATTTCACCCACATGATTATTCTGTTGACAAAAAATGTCCAGAAAAAATTTACTTTCGGGAACCATCTTCGCTTTCTCCTAATTTTTGGGCTTCAATAATTGAATTAAGGGTCTTCTCTGTCTTGGAAGCACTCTCGCCTAATAAAAACGCAATCTGCTGTACCGTCTCCAGATTTTCCCGAATCACTTCACGTGCCCTATTTATTATTTCTTCTTTTCGAACAACGGGCGTAGTAAGATCCCTGATTATTCCTCCCACTACTTTATTCTTCTTAATGGTAAACACAGAGACATTCAAAATAGAATCTCCAAATGGCGTATCCCTGTTCAACAAATCCTGACCAGATTGAAGAACAGAAATAAACAACCGGCTAAACGGAACCAGCGCCTCTAATTCCGCCCCTCTTAATCCAGGAATCATCTCATCAATCATTCTGGCTTCCTCTCCCAGCATTTTCACAAAAGTGCTGTTCGATTCCAAAACCTTCATATTCTCATCAACAATAACAACACCAGCACGAATTTTATTTAACATTGCTGTAGTTGTCTCTGCTGCTTCGCGAGCTGCCAACTCTTCTGATCTGGCTTTTTCTTCGCTGCGGGTAAGCGCCTCTTGTGTTTTCTTCAACTTTTCATTAGCTGCATTTACCTTATTGATATAGGTATGCAATTTTTTTATGGTGTAAGTGTAACACATTTCATAATTGGTTAATCCCTGACAATAGGCAATTGCAAACTCCCTGCAACTAGGATATCCACAAGCTCCACATCCCAGCTGATCCTCAATCTTTCCCTTTCCCATATCATGCAATACTTTCTCAATTTCCTCTTCCGTAGGATATGGCATGCGTTGATCTTTCACCCTGTAAGACCTGGATAAGTCAATGATTGAAAAAGTCTCAATATCCTCCTTCCATTGCTCATAATCGATACCCTTTAACCGTTTCTCCACATATTTTATAACCTGCGATCGTCTGATAAATTTCTTTCCTCCGGGTGATGTACCGGGGCCCATAATACATCCCTTACAATAGAAAAGATCAAGATTTTGCTTCAACTCTACCTCTCTCTTAAACTCCTTTATGGATTGCAGGAAATTGGTTCGGCCTTCTGTAATAATTACACTACCATCCAACAAACCCTGATTTACATCAACAGCCTGCAAAAGGCCATGACTAATCGGAAACAATCCTCCTTTACGACCTAAAGGAGGATCAAACTCTCTATATTCAACAGAATTCTCGGTAATACCATACTCTTTAAACAACTCTCGGAGCTCCACGAAAGACAAGACAGCATCAACCTGACCATTGGTGCCATAAAAATGTTTTGAATCATCTTTAGCTGCCGTACAGGCACTAATGTAAACCACCTTTACATTCTCCCCATACTTTTGATGAACCACCTTGGCCATGGCAATATAAGGCGGAACAATTGGTGCCAGATTATCCACTAGTTCCGGATGCAATTTCTCTACATAACTTATAACAGGAGGACATTTGGTTGAGATGTAGTACTTACCTTGAAATTGTGAAAACAGATTTTCATATTTCAACGAAACTAAATCAGCGCCAAACGACACTTCTGTTACCAAATCAAAACCAATAGCCCTAATCATAGCAACAAACTTGCGATAATCAGTTACATCCACAAATTCACCAGAAATGGCAGGATCACATATAGCGGCTACTTTTCCAGAAGAATCAATTAAAGCTTGCACCTTTTCCTTCTCGTTTCTGTAACTAATAGCATGCTGAGCACACATCGTCACACAATGCCCACACCCTATACACCTGTTAGGAATAATTTGAGCATGGTTATCTGCAATCTTAATGGCCTTTGCCGGACACACGCGAATACATGTAAAACTAAGATTACATTTATCTTTGTCAGTGATAATCAACTGGCTCATAGATTCAAATTATCAATTTTTATTTAGGATTGATTATTTGTCTCAAAAAACGCATTAAGTATGTCGTAAATATTATCACTCGTAACACACTCATACAACTCATCATCAATTTTTAAAACTGGTCCCCTATCACAATACCCCCCGCACAAATCGCCATGAAAAAAAACTTCTGACTCAAGGTTATGCTCTTTCAAAAAGGTTTTAACAATCTCTAAGACACTTTTATTGCCGCGTGAAAAACAAGAACTTCCGAGACAAATAGTAATATCATGTTTGTAGTTCATATACCCTTAAGGTTAGTTTTGACTTTTGTTAAAATAATATAAAAAATAAGAGTTTCCAATTTCGAATACCCAGACATTTATCAGGTTCTTCCAGCCCATTTGTTATGGATTATTCAATAATCTACAAACCAATTACAAGGACCATTCCCTCCCTTACCACCGCCATTCACTGGTTGCTGTTTCCCCATTTTATTCCTTCCAATTTGTAAATGATTGATATTTATATAATTTTACGCCCAACAACCTATTCGTTAACATACCATGCACCAGCACAAACAAAACATCCTTGCATTGGTTGATTTTTCTGCCACTGGGGAAGTTGCCGTTAATTATGCTATAAAAGCATCGAAAGCATTTAACAGAGGATTAACATTACTTTACATCTCTTCTACAACAACAGACCAAACATCCATAAACCAATACAGAGATAAACTTTGCCATTTATCCGATGAAATTAAAACAACAGAGCAAATCAATGTTCAATATATCTTAGAGAGCGGTCCGATATACCAAACACTCTCGCGTATCTCTCAAACAATTGAGGCAGCAACAATAGTATATGGCCTAGCCCCTTCATCGAAATTTAAACTCTTCCATGGGCTGGATTTCTTAAAAGCATCTCGAAGCTTTAAGATGCCGTTTATTGTCGTACAAAATCAAAATCCATCAAATAACCAACTCGAAACAGTATATCTCCCTATAACCCACAAAAAAGAAGAAAAAGAAAAACTTATCTGGGCCAGTTATTTTGGACGATTTAATCAATCTCAGATAGTATTATTACCTGCAAAAGAATCGGATAATACCGCTAAAGCTCAAGTGCAAGCACATTTAGTTTTTGCAAAAAAACTATTTGATAAATTCGCACTGAATTATGAAATTCATCAAACATCTAAAAACTCTTTTTCCATTCGGAAAGAAGCAATTACTATAGCATCAAAAAACAAAAATAGCATTGTCATTATCACTACCACTAAACACTATGGCCCGGAAGAGGAAATCATTGGCCCACCAGAACTAAAGATTATAAAAAACCGGGAACAAGTCCCGGTTATGTGTGTCAATCCACGTAATGACCTCTACATTTTATGTGAATAAATCAATACCTGCTACGTCCTTTATAGTGTGTATGCAATAACTCATGAGATTTATGCCCCAAGGGTTCTTTCAGGAATTTTTCATAGATCATCACTATTTCAGGATTTTCATGAGACTTTCGAATAACCTTTAACTCATCTTCAAGGTAAATAGCCTCACTTCTTTTTTCACGTATTTCAGGTGAAGTTGGAATGGGCTGACCACCACCACCTAAACAACCACCCGGACAAGCCATAATCTCTATAAAATGATAATCCGCAGCACCTGCTCGAACAGCCTCCATGACTTTTTTAGCATTTGAAAGCCCATGAGCAACACACGTTTTTAACTCCACGCCATCTAAAAAGGCCCAGTCTGGTAATGGATTTTCAATTTTTATGGTGGCTTCACGGACATTATCCATCCCTCTAACCGGCTCGATATTTAAATTCTCAAAAGGCACTTCACGACCAGTTACCACCTCATAAGCTGTTCTCAGGGCAGCCTCCATTACCCCGCCAGTAGCTCCAAAAATAACCGCTGCTCCGGATGACACACCCATTATACTATCATAATCATCATCAGGCAACGAGGTAAAATCTATCCCCGCCTGTTTTATCATCAGAGCCAATTCCCGGGTAGTCAACACATAATCAACATCTTTATATCCGCTGGAACGCATTTCAGGTCGGTCAGCCTCAAACTTCTTAGCCGTACAGGGCATAACGGAAACACTTACCATTTCTGCCGGATCGGCATCTATTCGTTCAGCATAAAATGTTTTAGCCAAAGCACCAAACATCTGCTGAGGCGATTTGGCAGTAGAAACATGTTCAAGGAATTCAGGAAAGACATGTTCAATGAATTTCACCCATCCCGGGGAACAAGATGTCGTCATGGGTAATTTTACCGATTCATCCTTATCGACAAGGACCTTTTTCAGGCGTTGCAACAGCTCATTCCCTTCCTCAATAATAGTAAGGTCTGCGGTAAAGTTGGTATCTAAAACCGAATCAAATCCAAGGCGACGTAATGCAGCCACCATTTTACCTGTCACAATTTCTCCCGGAGGCATCCCCAGGGCCTCCCCCAGAGCAATTCGAACCGCCGGAGCAGTTTGAACCACCACATGCTTCCTGTCATCATTAATCGCGGCCCAAACATGATCAATATAAGTTCGTTCAGTAAGCGCCCCTGTCGGACATCTGTTCACGCACTGCCCGCAATTTGTACAAACCACTTCGTACATTGGTTTCTCAAAAAAAGAGGTCACTTTCATCTGATCACCTTTATGGGATACCGTTAGGGCACTAACGCTTTGCAGCTCTGCACAGGTCCTAATACATCTTTGGCACCGAATACACTTGGAATCATCCTTAATTATGGATGGTGAAAACAGATCAATGGTGTAATCTTTAAAAGGAATTAAATCAATAAATCCGTCTTCTCCAACAATATACTCAGATGATAATTCCTGAAGTTCACATTTACCGTTCTTATAACACGTGGTACATTCGGCCCTATGCTCAGAAACCAATAACTCGATGATCTTTTTTCTGGCATTTCGCACTTTGAGACTATTGGTTAATATTTCCATACCTTCAGCTACAGGCATGGCACAGGAAGGCAACAAACGATCACTTCCCACTTGCTCAACCATGCAAACACGACAATTACCAGCCACACACAGGTCCTCATGATAACACAAAGTAGGTATCCGAATATTAATCTTTTTTGCAGCGTCCAGGATGGTAGTTCCCTCCGTTACACTGACGGCTATATTGTCTATTCTTAAATTAATTTTTTCTGACATAACATTAGATTTCTCATGATTAGTAAATCATTTCTTCCCGGAAATTCTCAACAATTGAAGAAAAGGAATTAGCGACCGACTGACCTAATCCACATTTTGCAGTTATACGCATGGTCTCTGCCAGATCCAGCAATTTATCAAGGTAAGAGGACGGTTTTTCTCCTTTCTTTACAGCTTCAACACCTAATAAAAGTTGTTGAGTTCCCACTCTGCAAGGAGTACATTGTCCGCATGACTCCTCCACAAAGAAGTCCAGGTAGTTATGCAAGACATTATACATCGACCGTGAAGAGTTAAATATCATCATGGAACCACCAGTGGGTAATGATACACCCGTTAGTTTACCCTGGTAACCAATAACCGTTTTGCTAAACTTTTTTCTTGGCACACAGAAACCGGATGCACCACCTACCTGAACGGCTTTCGCATCACCATCACCAAAATCATCAACAAACTTCTGCAATGTCATTCCAAATTCTAATTCATAAATACCTGGAATGGGCGTATCACCAGATACAGAAAAAACTTTGGATCCCCTGGAATCTTTAACGCCCAGATCACGGAATTTCTCCGGTCCATATTTAAAGATTGAATAGGTATGCGCTAAGGTTTCTACATTATTAATCACCGTAGGCATATTTTTGTACCCCTTCTGTGCAGGAAATGGCGGCTTATTCCTTGGTTCACCCCGTTTTCCTTCCATACTTTCAAACAAGGCACTTTCTTCCCCACAGATATAAGCACCGCTACCAAGAAAGATGGCGACCCGAAAAGCCAGATCTAACTTATCTAATAAGGCATGAAACTCATCGAGTATTTTATTCAGTTCAGGCACCAGAAATTTATACTCCCCACGCAAGTATATGAATCCTTTCTTTGCCCCAATAATCTTTGCACACACGGCCATTCCGGCCAATACTTTATGAGGCACACTTGAAAGTATTTCACGGTCTTTAAAAGTACCGGGCTCCCCCTCATCGGCATTACAGATCACATATTTCTCATCTCCCGGATTATCTGCCGTAAGCTTCCATTTCAAACCGGTGGGAAAGCCAGCACCTCCCCGTCCCTTAAGCCCCGAACTAATTAAATCATTAATAATCTCATCATGAGACCTGACAAGTGTTTTAGCAAGAATAGCCTCTGTATCGAATTCATTTTTAAAAATGAGGTCTAATCTTTTTAGATTCTTTTTAGACATAACAATAAGGAATTAGGGTTAAAAACTAGTTAGCGGAAATCTCTCTATTTCGATATTCAATGATAATTTTCCGCACCTTCTCAGGTGTCAATTCCGTAAAAGGCAATTCATTGATCAACATTGCCGGGCCTTTATGACACTGACCCAAACAATTAGTCTCAAGAAGAGTAAAAACACCATCGTGGGTAGTTTCCCCAAGTCTAATCTTAAGTAAATTTTCCAGTTCCCTGATGATCTGATTCTTGCCATGCATCATACAGGTAATGGTTTTACACACTCTTATAACATATTTACCGGTTGGCCGGGTATCGAGAAAAGAATAAAACGTCGCTGTTCCGTATACCTGGGCAGCTGACATATCCAATTCTCTGGCTACTTCAATCATGGCCTCTTCGGAAATGTGGAGCTCTTTGGTGACGATCCCCTGAAGAATAGGCAAAAGACTTTCATTTGACCGACCATACTGGTTAGCTAACTCTTTTACCATCTGTTTTACCTCTGACATAATAGCTGATTTAAAGGGTTACATAAAAGATTAAGGAATTATTTCATTAATAAGTTATGGTATTTTTGTCATATACAATCATGACATTCGTCATTTTTATCAATCTGTCGCTTATATGGATTTCTTCTTAATTAATGGAATAAGAGAAGCTTGCCTCTTATTAAAGGAAAGTAAGCCCCGAATTCAAACCACCGGGATAAGAATCTTACATAGTATTAACCGAAGACAATAACAAATCTCAATCTATCAATAAATCTTTTTGCATCTTTGCATTTGATTCGTGGAAAAAAGAGAATTGTGAGTAAGCAACTGTTAAAACTAATTGAAGAAGGCGAACACCTGAGACAGGATTTCAAGTTTGCCATAAATGATTCCAAAAAGATAGCGCGCTCGCTGGCTGCTTTTGCAAATACAAAAGGAGGACGCTTATTGGTTGGGGTAAAAGACAACGGGAGAATTGCCGGTGTAGCTTCCGATGAAGAGTATTACATGATCGAAGCGGCTGCTCAAATCTATTGCAACCCGCCGGTTTCATTTACCACCAAAGAATGGCGTATAGAAGGCAAAACGGTATTAGAGGTAAGAATCCCCATAAGCCCGGACAAACCGCATACAGCGCCTGATAAGGATGGAAAACCCAAAGTTTACATCCGGGTGGAGGACAAAAACCTTTTGGCAAATGGCGTATTACTCAAAGTCTGGAAAAAAGAAAAACAGAAAAAAGGGGCATTATTAAGATTCGACAAGGCAGAAAAATTCCTCCTCTCCTACCTGCATGAACATCCTTCCATCACCTTGGCGAAATATTCCAAACTGGCACATATTCCCCGGTACAAGGCGGAGAAAATATTGGTAAATTTTGTTTCAATGAAAGTGGTTGAGCTGGTAATTACGGAAAGGGCTACTTTTTACCGCATTAATCAAGCAGGGGAAAACTTAAGGCATTCAAAAGAGTTCAACCAGATCAATTATTGATTTTCCGACGATTATTTAAAGCATCATAAAACACTTGTTGAATAGATGGCCGAATATTCAACTCATATATCTTGCGATTGTCCCGACTGGGATAAACCCGGTTGGATAAAAAGATATATAACAACCTGGTTTGCGGATCCATCCAGACAAATGTCCCGGTAAAACCGCTGTGCCCAAAACTCTCGGCACTGACTCCCGGCGCCGGATAGGCCTTGGCAAGGGATAAGGTATCATTTCCAAAAAGCGGTTTATCGAAACCCATTCCCCGCCGGTTTCCATCTTCTGGAAATTGCACCTTAGTAAATGCTTCCATGGTAGGCTTACTAAAAAAAACCTCGCCCCCGTATTCGCCACCATTCAGATACATTTGCATCAACTTAGCCAGGTCATTGGCCGTGGCGAATAACCCCGCATTGCCAGAGACACCGCCAAGGGTGGCCGCCGCTTCATCATGAACATGCCCGTGTACCCATTGGTGACGGAAATTAGCATCGTATTCAGTGGGGATAATTCGATTCTTAGAAAAAGAATGCATCGGATTATACCTTAGTGTAGATGCCCCCAAGGGTTTGTAAAAATTATCGTAGAGTGCTTCCTCGTAATTTTCGCCATAAAAATCGGCCAACAATTCAGGATAAATCATAAAAGAAAGGCCACTGTATTTATAATGCCCGGGAACTTCTACAGCTGATTTCCGAATGGTCTTATAGATCTTCTTCTTAAACTTATCGGCCAAATAAAGATGATCATCAATCTCCAGCGAGTAACCCGGTTCTTTAGATAGTTTATAATACTTTGGAAGGTATTTACCCGCTTTCATCGACAAGGAATAATAACTGAGGTAAGGCTTTAATCCTGCCTGGTGAGCCAACACTTCACGCAAGGTGATAGCAGCCTTGTTTGATCGTTTTAAAAATCCCTTTTGCCAATCGGACCAATAGGTCGAAAATGGTTTATCCGGATCTATCCACCCCTGGTCACAGGCCTTTATAATCAACGGTAGCGGCCCCGTAATCTTGGTTACGGAAGCCAAATCAAAAATATCAGTGTTAGTTGTAGCTATTTTATTGTCATAAGTATGAAAGCCATAACCCTTATTGAAAATCACGTTCCCGTCTTTCGCCACTAACACACAGCACCCGGGAAAGGCACCTTCTGCAATGCCCTGCAACGCAATGGAATCCACACGGGGAATAATGTACCGACTATCCAATCCCAATTCTTCTCCCATGGTGTATTTCAACCGACCAAGGCCTTTAACATTTACCCCATCTCCGGCTGAAAAAATAGTTCCGATGGATACCGGTAAGCGGCCACTGGCTCCGATACCTCCATAGATCAATTGTGTTGCCAGATCACGCGTGGTTTCATTGCATTCATAAGTCAGAATCAATGAAGTAGCCTTATTGACTGCTCCCAGCGTTTTCAGCTTATAAGGATTATCCATATAAACCACCACACAATTCTCCTTATTAATAAGGCTATTGAATATCTTTTGCAGATTTGCCGACCGGGAAACATCACTAGCCCTTTCCACCACCACAATAAATCGGTTATAAGCCGCTGTCTTTTTCAAGAAGGCCTCTGCATCCGAGACTTTGCCCGCATGTATATGAGGTATCTCTTCATAACGGTTGACAAATTGGTCGATGTTGGATTTGCGTCCCAGCGTTACCACAGCGCTTTGGTATTTGTCTAATTCTTTAAATGGCAACAGGTTTTTATCATTTTTCAAAACGGTAAGACTCTGCTCATACAGCTGTCGTTTCAAACACTCAGCAGTAGGCGTATTTATATCACCCTCCAGATTATTCAATGATACAGGTTGGTATTGCGTTAATCCGCACCAATATTTTGCAGCCAGGGCCTTGCGACACTTCGTTTCAATTTCCGTGGAGGTAATTGTTCCCTGCTTAAGGGCCAGTTTAACCTGGGCAATGGCTTTCCCCAAATCTTCCGTAAACTCAATAATATCATTTCCTGCTATCAAAGCCCGGGCATCCACCACACCAGGTTTACCGGCTATTTTTACCCCGCGCATATTCATGGCATCGGTAATAACCAAACCCTGAAACTTAAGCTCGTCCTTCAATATGTCCTTTATAATAGATGCCGATAAACTTGCCGGCACACCTTTTTGTGTTTCCAATGCCGGCACCTCCAGGTGACCGGTCATCACTCCCGTCAGCCCCTTTTCAATCAAGATCTTGTAGGGAAAAATATCTACTCCCTCAAGGCGTTGACGGTCATGCGTGATCTTTGGCAGACCTTTGTGGGAATCGACCTCGGTGTCTCCATGGCCGGGAAAATGTTTAGCCACAGCAATGATGTGCTCATCCTGCAACCCTTGCATGTAAGCCAGTGAATTGCGAGCTACATTAAAAGCATTTTCTCCAAATGACCGTTTCCCAATCACCGGATTATTTGGGTTATTATTTACATCCACCACGGGTGCCAAATTAACATGAATCCCCACCCGTTTCATTTGACGGCCTATCTCACGGCCCATACAATAGATCAATGAATCGTTTTCCAAGGCGCCCAATGTCATTTGGTAGGGAAAAGAAATGGTGGAATCCAAACGCATGCCCAATCCCCATTCGCCGTCGATGGACACAACTAATGGTACCTTAGAAAGACTTTGCAAATAGTTAGACATGGCAATCATCTTTGCCGGCGTACTCTTAAAAAAGATGATTCCACCCGGATGATATTTCTTAATCAGATTAGTAGCCCGGGTTTGATTAACCGGATTACCATCGGCATAAACGGTCACCCAAAACAGCTGGGCAATTTGTTCGTCAAGCGATAGGGATTGATACACACTATCAACCCACTGACTATTTAACCCCTCATAAAAAGGCGATGTTACCTCTTGTTTTCCAGGCTGTCCCCAGCCGGCCATACTCAAACAAATGGCCAGTACTATAAGCAAACTCTTCTTCATAT
Organism: Marinilabiliaceae bacterium JC017; assembly: GCA_004296775.1. Taxonomy (GTDB): domain Bacteria; phylum Bacteroidota; class Bacteroidia; order Bacteroidales; family Marinilabiliaceae; genus JC017. The sequence continues at coordinate 40,268 of RHGE01000006.1, read as the reverse complement.
CATTTATTTCTTACAAAGAGTATAATAGGTATTTTTTACGCAGATTCAAATAAGCATTCAATTCTTCAGACCAGGAGGCCTTAATCTCCGCTTCTGTTTTTCCGTTTTGTATTTGTGTTAACAACCGATCGGTTCCCGATAACAAATTGAACCAACGAGGATTGCTTATAAACGCAGAATCCTTTCCTGATTTCTCATAAAAGTCCAGCAAATAGGCCAATGTAAGCCGATGTGCCATGGAAGCCGTTCGCAAATCCACTCCATAACATGCTTTTCCTTCCTGAAGCGGATGCTTCGACATACCAGGAATACTTTCAGGTGTAAAGGAAAAGTCTCCAAACTTTTCATCGGGATAACCAATAACCTGGAAGGGAAACAAAGTTCCTCGTCCCACACTGACTTTAGTGGCTTCAAAAAAGCAAAGCGACGGATATAACCGAATAGACAAATCAGTGGGCAAGTTAGGCGATGGCTTAACCGGAATCGCATAAGGAGTAGAGTGCGTATAATTAGCCATGGTCATCACCGTTAAATCACATTTCATTCCATCCTTCAACCATCCTTCACCATTAATCATTAATGCCAATTCACCCACGGTTAACCCATGTACAATGGGAATGGGATGCATCCCGACAAAAGAACGAAACCGCGTAGTATCCAACACCGGCCCATCCACATAATCACCATTGGGATTGGGGCGGTCAAAAACAATCAATTTAACGCCATTCTCAGCACAGGCTTCCATCATGTAATGCATCGAAGAGATATAGGTATAAAACCTTACGCCCACATCCTGAATATCAAAAATGACCACATCCAGCCCTTTCAATTGCTCGGGTGAAGGCTTTTTATTCTTTCCATACAATGAAATAACAGGTAATCCGGTCATCGGATCAGTACCACTTTTAATATGTTCCCCGGCATCCGCGTTTCCTCGAAATCCGTGTTCAGGCGCAAAAATCCTTTTCACCTGAACCTGCATGGCAAGCAGGGTATCTATTAAATGAGTACCATGAATTTGGGAAGTATGATTCACCAATACACCCACATTTTTACCCTTCAGAAGAGGAAGATAATCACTTGTTTTCTCAATTCCCTTGATGATCTCTTTGGGTGTGTTCCCCCCTTGACAGCCCGTTAACAAACCACATAACAATGTGATAAAAACAAGTTTCCTCATGGTTATTTTCATTTTCATTGGTATTAACTCTTGATCGAATGACTCAATATGGATTGCAAATATATAGGATGTATTACAACATTCATTGTGTAACGGTAAATTTTTATTCTATTTTTTCCGAAAAACCATGCTAACATACCCATATTCAAAATAAATAGTTTCAGATTTGATGAAGGGATCGCTGTTTTTTTTTGATGAGTTTAATGTAAGAGTAATTGTTTCACATAAAACAGGTTGAAATCCATCGGTTGTAATCGGTATACTTTTCCCTTGGAACGGTATATTATACAATCCGTTCGGAACACCTTTCAGCCAGGTTAAAACACTCATTGGCCAGGTTAAAACACTTTTGGGCCAGGTTAAGACACCTATCGGCCAAGTTAAAACACTCATCGGCCAAGTTAAAACACTCTTTGCCCGGGTTAAAACAATCATCGGCCAGGTTAAGACACTCTTCGGCCGGGTTAAAACGCTTTTTACCCTAGATTTAGAAGGTACCGAATTAATTTTCATCTCTTTAATAACGCCACATTCATCCTGGTATCCCATACGGGATAAACCTGTTTTTTTGCCCCGGCTTTATCCTCATAATATTAATCCTCGTCAACTCCTCTTGCAATTTAATCATAAATTCCTGTCCACTAATAACATTTCTCTTTTATTGAATAAAAGAACCTTCTATCTTGAATAAAGAATCATTAAAAACACATCGTCATGAAGCAACCCTCCATTATATTCAAATTTAGTTTCGCTGAACTACTTCAGCGCGCCGATAAGGTTCTCTACTTTCTCAATCGTGATTTACAATCATTCAACAGATACGGGTATACTGCCGAATATCTGACAAAGATGGAAACAACTACTAATTCCCTGCGCAACATGGTTCCCGATGATTACTATGCGGGGCAACAAAAATACAAGACGCAAAAAAAGAAAGAAGCACGCAAAAACCTGGAACGTTTTCTGGGAGAATTAAAAATAAGAGCCAAACATGCCCTTGGAGAAGATTCAATGGATTACATGGTTTACAACTTTAACAAGCTTAGCACCATTAATGACAAAGACCTGGTGACCTTCACGCTGCATGTACACAATACGGCCACCGGTCAACTTGAATTATTAGCTCCCCGCAATGTGGATCAAACACTGCTGGATGACATTCTCTCCTCACGTGACGCCCTGGATAAGAGCATAGATGAGCAACAAGTAAGTGTTAGTGTAAGGCGTGAAATGCGTTTTAAACGTACACAACTGGCCAATGAATTATATGGTATGATAAGGGAATCATGCGATATCGGCAAAAACATCTGGAAAGAAGAAAATGAAGCATTCTATACCGATTACATCATTTACGGGTCGAATAATACCATTGACGAAATGGAAGATCTGGAAGAGATCGCAACAGATGAAACAAGTAATTAATTTTTAACTTGAGCCAAGGAAAGGAGGCTGTATGTGAAAATACAGTCTCTTTTTTTGCGCTAAAACCTATTAACAAGAAAAAAGCGGAACAACCCTTGATTGCCCCGCTTATCCATTTATTTTATCAGGCCTCCGGTGTGGGGCCGCCAAAGTTCATTGGCATCACCGGTCCGCCCTGACCTTCGTCCATTTTCTTTATCGGACCATGTAACGCCTCATAGCGGTCCAAATTATCTTTTAACGCGTGCATCAAGCGCTTGGCATGTTCCGGGGTAAGGATAACCCGTGACTTCACCTGCGCTTTAGGAATACCAGGCATCACGCGCACAAAATCCAACACAAACTCCGATGGCGAGTGGGTAATAATAGCCAGGTTACTATAAGTCCCCTGCGCCACATCTTCCTTAAGCTCAATATTCAATTGATTCTGTTTTGGTTTCTTTTCTTCCATATGATTTCAGATTTAAAATAAAAAAGGGGAAGTCACTCCCGCGCTTCCCCTCTCTCATGCATCAGCAAAAGTATTATTTAGCCTCTTCGGCTGTTTTTTTTGCTACTAATTTCTCGTACTCATCCATAGAACCTACGATAAGCTTATCGTATTCACGTCTTCCTGTACCAGCAGGAATCAAGTGTCCACAAATAACGTTCTCTTTCAACCCTTCCAGCATATCTATTTTACCCTGGATAGCGGCTTCATTCAACACTTTTGTAGTTTCCTGGAAAGAAGCGGCCGACATAAAGCTCTTGGTCTGCAAGGATGCCCGGGTAATACCCTGTAATACCTGGCTTGAAGTAGCAGGTATTGCTTCCCTGGCGGTTACCAACTTCATATCTCTTCGTTTCAACTGAGAATTTTCATCTCTCAACTGACGAGCCGTGATAATTTGTCCAGGTTTCAAGTTTTGAGAATCACCTGCATCCTCAACAACTTTCTTACCCCAGATATTATCATTCTCCTCCATAAACTCAATCTTATCGACGATCTGCTTTTCAAGGAATTTAGTATCCCCTGCATCAGCAATATCAACTTTACGCATCATTTGTCGTACGATAACTTCAAAGTGCTTATCATTGATTTTCACCCCTTGCAGACGATATACATCCTGAACTTCGTTCACGATATACTCTTGTACAGCAGTAGGCCCTTTAATGGATAAGATATCATTAGGCGTAGTGGCTCCATCGGATAAAGATGTTCCAGCCCTGACGTAGTCATTTTCCTGAACAAGGATCTGTTTCGAAAGGGAAACGAGATATTTTTTAACCTGTCCGTTTTTAGATGTAATGATAATCTCACGGTTACCTCGTTTAATTTTACCGAAGGTAACCTCACCATCAATCTCGGAAACAACTGCAGGGTTACTTGGATTACGCGCTTCAAAAAGCTCGGTAACCCGCGGAAGACCCCCTGTGATATCGCCTGCTTTACCAACAGCACGTGGCAACTTGGCCATAATCTCACCTTGTTTCACACTATCACCTTCTTCTACAGAAATGTGTGCTCCTACAGGTAAGTTATATGTCCGGAGTACATCGCCAGAACTGCTCAAAATGCGAACCGCCGGGTTCTTGGTCTTATCACGCGTTTCAATAATTACTTTCTCACGGAAACCGGTTTGTTCATCAGATTCCTCCTTGTAAGTCACACCTTCCAAGAAATTATCAAATGAAGCGGTACCCGCTTTTTCAGTAATGATAAGCGCGTTATATGGATCCCATTCACAAATCACATCATCTTTCTTCACTTCGGCACCATTCTTAACGAACAGCTTAGCACCATAAGGAATTGGTTGAGTGGTCAATGAAATATTGGTGTTCTTATCAACGATACGCATCTCTGCCAAACGGCCGATTACAATATCCACTTCCTTACCATCCTCCTGAACTGAAGGTACAGTACGAAGCTCTTCAATTTCGATAACACCATCATATTTGGTTATAATACTGTTCTCCGAAGTAATGTTACCAGCGGTACCCCCTACGTGGAACGTACGCAATGTCAACTGTGTACCCGGCTCTCCAATAGACTGGGCAGCAACTACACCAACTGACTCACCTATTTGCACCATCCGTCCGGTAGCCAGGTTACGACCGTAACACTTGGAACATACACCCTTCTTCGATTCACAGGTAAGTACCGAACGAATTTCCACACGCTCCAACGGTGAATCATCAATAATCCGGGCTTTTTCTTCAGAAATCTCCTCACCTGATTTCACGATTATTTCACCAGTACTTGGGTGGTAAACATCGTGTACAGACACACGCCCCAGAATCCTTTCATAAAGAGAAGCAACAATTTCTTCGTTGTTCTTAATATCTGTAGCCGTTAATCCACGTAAAGTACCACAGTCATCTTCCAGAATTACCACATCTTGTGATACATCCACCAAACGACGTGTCAGATATCCCGCATCTGCTGTTTTCAGCGCGGTATCCGCCAAACCTTTACGAGCACCGTGAGTAGAAATAAAGTACTCCAGTACAGATAATCCTTCTTTAAAGTTAGAAAGAATCGGGTTCTCAATAATTTGTCCTCCTTCGGCACCAGACTTTTGCGGCTTAGCCATCAAACCCCTCATACCTGAAAGCTGACGAATCTGCTCTTTCGAACCCCTCGCACCTGAATCAAGCATCATAAATACTGAGTTAAAGCCTTGACGGTCCGTACTCAGCTGATTCATTAATGTTTGAGTCAAACGAGCGTTAACATGTGTCCAGATATCAATAATCTGGTTATATCTCTCGTTATTAGTGATGAATCCCATATTATAGTTATTCACCACATCTTCTACTTCCTGATAACCTTCATCTACCAGCGTCTCTTTTTCTACCGGAATAATAACGTCAGACAGGTTAAATGACAGCCCACCTTCAAAGGCCATACGGTAACCAAGGTTTTTAATATCATCCAGGAAAACTGCCGTACGTGGCGTACCACATCTCTTATGCACCATTCCGATAATATCACGCAATGCCTTTTTGGTAAGAATCGCATTAATGTAACCAGCCTTCTTAGGCACAAATTCGTTAAACAGAATTCGACCAACAGTGGTTTCAAGAATTGTCTCTTCAACCTCATCTTCGCTATTAAGATCAGTAGTCTTAACCTTTACTTTGGCATGAAGCTCCACTTTCTTTTCGTTGAAGGCGATTTTTGTCTCCTCCGGTGAATAGAAAGTCAAACCTTCACCTTTTGCTCCGGGACGCATTTTGGTCATATAATAAAGACCCAAAACCATGTCCTGAGAAGGTACCGTAATAGGTGCACCGTTAGCCGGGTTAAGAATATTCTGAGACCCCAACATCAACATTTGTGCTTCCAATATGGCCGCATTACCCAATGGTAAGTGAACCGCCATCTGGTCCCCGTCAAAGTCGGCGTTAAACGCCGCACAAGCCAACGGGTGTAATTGGATAGCTTTACCCTCAATTAATTTGGGTTGGAAAGCCTGAATACCCAAACGGTGAAGCGTCGGCGCCCGGTTTAACATCACCGGATGTCCCTTCAATACATTTTCAAGGATATCCCAAACAACAGGATCTTTACGATCTACTATTTTTTTGGCTGATTTAACCGTCTTTACAATACCTCTTTCAATTAATTTCCGAATCACAAAAGGCTTGTAAAGCTCAGCAGCCATTCCTTTAGGCAATCCACACTCATGCATTTTCAGTTCTGGTCCTACAACAATAACTGAACGTGCAGAGTAGTCAACCCGCTTACCTAACAAGTTTTGACGGAAACGTCCTTGCTTACCTTTCAAACTGTCACTTAAAGATTTTAATGGACGGTTTGAATCAGTTTTTACGGCATTGGACTTTCGCGAATTATCAAATAAGGAGTCAACAGATTCCTGAAGCATCCTTTTCTCGTTACGTAAGATAACCTCAGGTGCTTTGATTTCGATCAATCGTTTTAATCGATTGTTTCGAATAATTACACGACGATACAAATCATTCAAGTCGGATGTCGCAAAACGACCCCCGTCAAGAGGCACCAACGGACGTAATTCAGGTGGAATAACAGGAACCACTTTAACAATCATCCATTCCGGACGATTTATACCTTGCGATTTCCTCAATGATCCCACAACCTGAAGACGCTTTAACGCTTCATTTTTACGTTGCTGAGAAGTCTCTGTATTAGCCTTATGTCTTAAATCATAAGACAACTGGTCAAGGTCAATACGAGATAACAACATATGTAATGCCTCAGCACCCATCTTAGCGATGAATTTATTAGGATCATCGTCATCTAAATGCTGATTGTCCTTTGGAAGAGCTTCTAAAATATCCAGATATTCTTCCTCAGTTAAAAAGTCCATACGCTTAACTCCATCCTCAGCCTTTATACCTGGCTGAATTACGACATATCGCTCGTAATAAATGATAGAATCAAGTTTCTTAGTGGGTAACCCTAACAGGTACCCTATTTTATTGGGTAATGATTTAAAATACCAAATATGAGCCACCGGTACAACCAGGGAAATATGTCCCATTCGTTCGCGTCTCACCTTCTTCTCGGTAACTTCTACCCCACAACGGTCACAAACGATTCCCCGATAACGAATCCGCTTATATTTACCACAGTGACACTCATAATCCTTCACCGGACCGAAAATTCTCTCACAGAATAATCCATCCCTTTCAGGCTTATAAGTACGATAATTAATGGTCTCTGGCTTTAACACCTCACCGCTCGACATTTCGAGGATCTCCTCAGGGGAAGATAGACCAATAGTGATTTTGGTGAAATTAGTCTTAGTTTTCTGATCTCTTCTGAATGCCATATAGAGTCGAGTATTATTTTTAATTAAAACAAAGCCGAAAAGTGAATATTGCTGAACAATATTCACTCATGGGGCGGATTATTCCAAATTCACACTCAATCCTAGACCTCTCATCTCATGGAGCAATACATTTAGAGATTCCGGAATACCAGCTGGTGGTAAATGATCTCCTTTAACAATTGCTTCATAAGCCTTGGCCCGACCAATAACGTCATCAGATTTTATGGTGAGAATTTCTTGCAGAATATTGGCAGCACCAAATGCCTCCAATGCCCATACTTCCATTTCACCAAAACGCTGACCACCAAATTGAGCTTTACCACCAAGTGGTTGCTGAGTAATTAATGAATATGGACCAATGGATCTGGCGTGCATCTTATCTTCAACCATGTGACCTAATTTCAACATATAGATCACCCCTACAGTGGCAGGCTGGTGGAAACGTTCTCCGGTTCCTCCATCGTGAAGATAAGCTTTACCAAATTCAGGTACACCAGCTTTATCGGTATAGTATTTCAAATCCTCAAGTTTGGCACCATCAAAAATCGGCGTTGCAAACTTAACACCTAATACTTTTCCAGCCCATCCAAGTACCGTCTCATAGATCTGTCCAAGGTTCATACGTGAAGGTACCCCTAACGGGTTCAGTACAATATCTACTGGTGTACCGTCCTCAAGGAATGGCATATCTTCCTGACGTACAATTCTTGAAACAATACCTTTGTTTCCGTGACGACCGGCCATTTTATCCCCTACTGTAATCTTTCTCTTCTTAGCAATATAAACTTTTGCCAATTGGATGATTCCAGTTGGTAGCTCATCACCGATGGTCACGTTATATTTCTGACGCTTCTCTTTGGATTCGAGCTCTTTGTGCTTCATTTGATAATTGTGAACCACACGTTGAATCAACTCATTCTTTTCTTTATCAGTTGTCCATTTGTTTGGATTCACATTATGATAGTCAATATCATTAAGAATCTTCTGGGTAAACTTAGTCCCCTTAGAAACAATATCAACCCCAAAATAATCCTTAACGCCTTGAGATGTCTTACCGTTTATCAGTGAAAACAATTTATCAATCAATCGTCCTTTCAGCTCTTCGGTGTTCCTAACGAACTCTTCATCAATTTTAGCAATTAAGCTTTTTTCAGAAGTTCTGGACTTACGATCTTTAACAATCCTGCTAAACAGCTTTTTCTCTATTACAACTCCGGCCAATGATGGTGAAGCTTTCAACGATGCATCTTTTACATCACCGGCTTTTTCACCAAAAATAGCCCTTAATAGTTTCTCTTCAGGTGTTGGATCACTCTCGCCTTTTGGAGTAATTTTTCCAATAAGAATATCCCCTGGTTTAACGTGAGCACCAACCCTAATTAAACCATTCTCATCAAGATCCTTAGTTGCTTCTTCACTAACATTAGGAATATCAGAAGTTAACTCCTCTAATCCTCGCTTAGTATCTCTTACCTCCAGTGAATATTCATCAATATGCACAGAAGTAAATACATCGTCACGAACGACTTTTTCAGAAATAACAATCGCATCCTCAAAGTTATATCCTTTCCATGGCATAAATGCCACCTTCAGGTTTCGTCCTAGACCTAATTCACCTTTCTGAGTAGAATAACCTTCAGTTAAAATTTGACCTTCCACAACTTTATCACCCTTCCTAACCATTGGTCGAAGGTCAATTGTAGTACTTTGGTTAGTCTTTTGATATTTCTGAAGTCTATATCTCTTAGTATCCCCTTCAAAACTTACGAACTTCTCATTATCTGTCTGCTCGTAACGAATAACGATCTCTTCAGCATCCACATATTCTACAACACCATTTCCCTCGGCTGCAATGTGGGTACGTGAGTCACTAATCAATTTTCCTTCCAGTCCTGTTCCAACGATTGGTGATTCCGGACGTAAAAGTGGTACCGCCTGACGCATCATGTTTGATCCCATCAATGCACGGTTCGCATCATCATGCTCAAGGAATGGAATAAGTGACGCAGCTACCGAAGCAATTTGGTTTGGCGCAACATCCATAAGGTGTACTTCATTCTTTTCAACCACAGGAAAATCACCTTCATGACGTGCCTTTACCTTCTGGTTTACAAAAAATCCATCCTCCCCGACAGGAGCATTAGCCTGAGCAATAATACGCCCTTCCTCTTCTTCGGCAGTTAAATAACTAACCCCATCATTGGCTAATTCAACATGTCCCTCTTCGACCTTACGATAAGGCGTCTCAATAAAACCAAGATCATTAATCTTTGCATAAACACAAAGCGATGAAATCAATCCAATGTTAGGACCTTCAGGCGTTTCAATCGGACACAAACGACCATAGTGCGTATAGTGAACGTCTCGAACCTCAAATCCGGCACGCTCCCTTGATAAACCACCAGGTCCTAATGCAGACATCCGCCTCTTATGGGTAATTTCAGCCAACGGGTTGGTCTGATCCATAAATTGAGACAACGCATTCGTTCCAAAGAAACTATTAATAACTGATGAAAGCGTCTTGCTATTAATCAGATCAATAGGCGTAAACACCTCATTGTCCCGCACATTCATCCTTTCCCGGATAGTACGAGCCATACGAGCTAATCCAACGCCAAATTGATTGGCTAACTGCTCACCAACAGTTCTAACACGACGGTTACTCAAGTGGTCAATATCATCAACATCTGTTTTGGAGTTAATCAACTCAATCAGATATTTAATAATTTCAATGATATCTTCCTTAGTAAGAACCTTTGTATCAAGGTCTGTATTTAGATTTAACTTTTTATTTAGCCTATATCTACCTACATCACCAAGGTCATAACGCTTATCCGAAAAGAACAACTTATCGATAACGTCACGAGCAGTGGCTTCATCAGGTGGCTCGGCATTTCTCAACTGTCGATAGATGTGGACTACCGCTTCCTTCTCAGAGTTACAAGGATCCTTCTGCAACGTATTATAAATAATCGCATAATCAGAAAGATTTTGACTCTCTTTATGAAGCAATATTGTTTTTGCACCTGAATCGATGATTTCTTCAATATGATCTTCCTCAAGGACAGTCTCACGATCGATAATCACCTCATTCCTCTCAATTGATACCACTTCACCGGTATCCTCATCCACAAAGTCCTCAATCCAGGTTTTCAAAACCCGAGCAGCTAATTTGCGCCCGACAACTTTCTTTAAATTAGATTTGTTAACCTTTATTTCATCAGCCAGGTTAAAAATCTCTAAAATATCTTTATCGCCTTCATACCCGATCGCTCTTAACAAGGTTGTAACAGGTAACTTTTTCTTACGATCGATGTAGGCATACATCACACTATTGATATCAGTAGCAAATTCAATCCACGAACCTTTAAAAGGTATGATACGGGCAGAATAAAGCTTCGTACCATTAGCATGGATGCTTTGTCCGAAAAATACACCAGGAGAACGGTGCAATTGCGACACAACAACACGCTCCGCTCCGTTGATGATGAAGCTACCTTTTTTTGTCATGTATGGAATGGTTCCAAGATATACATCTTGTACCACCGTATCAAAATCTTCGTGCTCGGGATCAGTACAGTAAAGCTTCAGTTTAGCTTTAAGAGGCACACTAAAGGTTAACCCTCTTTCAATGCATTCCTGTTTGCTGTACCTTGGTGGGTCAATGGAGAAATCAAGAAATTCAAGTACGAAGTTATTTCGCGTGTCTGTGATGGGGAAATTCTCACTAAATACCTGATACAACCTCTCTATTTTCCGTGTTTCCGGGATCGAACCCAATTGAAAAAATTCACGGAAAGATTTCAATTGCACTTCCAGCAAATCAGGATAATTCAACTGATTTTTTATGGAGGCAAAACTAATCCTTTCGGTAGTATTTGGAGTCATCTATCAACAAATTAATTGAACCTAAAATATTAAAGCACAAAAAGGTTTAGGATCCCTGAATGGGTTCCTAAACCGTATCCTTATCGAGGATTTAAATTACTTAAGTTCAACTTCTGCTCCAGCTTCTTCTAACTGTGATTTTAATGCTTCAGCTTCATCTTTAGATACTTTCTCCTTAATTGCTGTAGGAGCTTTATCTACGATTTCTTTTGCTTCTTTAAGTCCTAAACCAGTCATTTCTTTTACCAGTTTAACAATTGCAAGTTTTGACCCTCCAGCAGCTTTCAAAATAACATCAAACTCTGATTGTTCTTCTGCACCACCTTCAGCACCAGCAGCAGGACCGGCAACAGCAACAGCTGCAGCAGCAGGTTCAATACCGTATTCTTCTTTTAATATTTCAGCAAGTTCGTTAACTTCTTTTACAGTTAAGTTTACCAATTCTTCTGCAAGCTTCTTGATATCTGCCATTTTTCTAAAATTAAATATTGTTTTTACTTTTTTTATTCTTTTTCACCTAATGTTTTCAGGATGCCATGAATTGTCGATCCACCTGATTGAAGGGCAGAAAGCACATTCTTAACTGGCGATTGCAACAGACCAATAACGTCTCCAAGCAATTCTTCTTTTGACTTGATGCTTACAAGGGTCTCTAATTGATTTTCACCAACATAGACAGACTCTTCCACAAACGCACCTTTCAAAACAGGCTTAGTATTAGCCTTTGCAAATTCCTTAATTACTTTTGCCGGAACATTTCCAGTATTACAGAACATTACAGCTGAAGTTCCCTTCAACGTGTCATAGATCTCATCATAGTTACCTTCGCTCTGTTCTAAAGCTTTCTTTAAAATAGTGTTCTTAACAACCACCATTTTAATTTCCTTCTTAAAACATTCTCTACGAAGATCACTCGTAGCACCAGCATCTAAACCTTCCGTATCAGCCACATAAAAGTGATTGTACTCGCTTACTTTTGCTGCTACCTCGTTTATAAGTGTTTGTTTATCTTCTTTTCTCATGATTCCAATACTCTTTAAAGATTAAACATTAAGCCTCAACCGACTTGGGTTCAATACGAATACCGGGACTCATTGTACTTGACAAACAAATACTCTTCACATAAGTACCTTTAGCAGCCGCTGGCTTCAATTTCATTATTGTACCGATAAATTCTTTCGCATTTTCAACAATCTTATCAGCATCAAATGAAACCTTCCCTACAGAGGTGTGTACAATACCGTAACGATCAACTTTAAAATCAATCTTACCGGCTTTTACTTCCGCAACGGCCTTTGCAATTTCCATTGTCACAGTGCCGCTTTTTGGATTTGGCATCAATCCACGTGGACCAAGAATCCGACCTAATTGACCAACCTTAGCCATAACACTAGGCATAGTGATGATCACATCAACATCAGTCCAGCCACCTTTGATCTTTTCAATATATTCCTCCAATCCCACAAAATCTGCGCCAGCTGCCTTTGCCTCTTCTTCCTTATCAGGAGTACACAATACCAAAACTTTAGTCGTTTTTCCGGTACCATGAGGTAAGGTCACAACACCTCTAACCATTTGATTTGCTTTCCTGGGGTCTACTCCCAATCGCACATCAACATCTACAGATGCGTCAAACTTAGTAGTGGTAATTTCCTTTACTAATTTCGCTGCTTCTGCCAGAGGATATTGCTTGTCGGCGTCGATTTTATCTACCGCTAACTTTCTATTTTTTGTTAGTTTTGTCATTTTTGCAAAAAGGTATTAATTAATTATTACCAGGGAACTCACCGGAAACAGTGACCCCCATACTCCTGGCAGTACCAGCAATCATCCTCATTGCAGAATTAATCGTAAAGCAATTCAAGTCAGCCATTTTATCCTCAGCAATGGTTTGTACCTGATCCCATGAAATAGAACCTACTTTCTTTCTATTTGGCTCAGGTGAACCACCTTTGATTTTAGCAGCTTCCATAATCTGAACAGCTGCTGGTGGTGTTTTAATAACAAAATCGAATGATTTGTCTTTATACACCGTGATAACAACAGGTAAAACTTTACCTGCTTTATCCTGAGTTCTGGCGTTGAATTGCTTACAGAATTCCATAATATTCACACCTTTGGCACCTAGCGCGGGACCAACCGGGGGTGAAGGATTTGCTGCACCACCTTTGATCTGAAGTTTGATAAAGGTTTCTACTTCTTTAGCCATTGTAGCAATTCGAATTTAATAATTAATATATAATAGATAGAAGCTTGATATTTTTGCTTGTAGAGATAAACATGACATTTATCATTGGAAGCCTAACTACTAAGCAAAAAACTACTCCTTTTCTACCTGCATAAAACTTAGTTCAAGTGGGGTTTTACGCCCAAAGATTTTCACCATTACCTTCAACTTTTTCTTCTCTTCATTTACTTCCTCTATAATTCCATTGAATCCGTTGAAAGGTCCGTCAATTACTTTTACTGTTTCTCCAACAAAGTATGGTATATTCAGTTCTTCATCCGTATCATTTAACTCGTCTACTTTTCCAAGTATCCGATTAACCTCTGAAGTTCTTAAAGGCGTTGGATTATCATCATTATCTCCTAAAAAACCAATTACATTTGGCATATTTTTTAGAATATGAGCAATTTCTCCAACCAAAGCAGCCTCTACCAAAACATATCCAGGAAAATAATTTCGTTCTTTACTAACTTTTTTCCCATTACGAATCTGATATACTTTTTCAGTAGGAATTAATATTTGGCTAACGTAGTCACTCAAATTCAACCGGGAAATCTCATTCTCAACATATTCTTTTACTTTCTTCTCTTTCCCTCCAATAGCCCGGAGAACGTACCACTTTTTTTCTACTTCGGCCATTACCTATTTCCTTCTAAAAATTAATACAGATGTCTATAAACCCAATCCAAGGCATGATCAAAAGAAAAATCCATGGCAAAAATCACGCCGGCAATAATTACCGATGCCACCATAACAACTAATGCACTATTGGTTAATTCAGGCCATGTTGGCCACGATGTTTTATTTACCAGTTCATTATGAACGTCCTTAAAATATGCCTGTATTTTCCTCATTGTAATTTCTTTAAATATTAGTCGTGATCACAAATGAATTCTTCCGACTTATTTTTGCACGGGAGGAGCGACTCGAACGCCCGACACCTGGTTTTGGAGACCAGTGCTCTACCAACTGAGCTACACCCGTAGAGAAGATTGGGAGGTTACTCCCAATCTTTTATGCTCGTTATTACTCAATAATTTCAGTAACCTGACCAGCTCCAACAGTTCTACCACCTTCACGGATAGCAAAACGAAGTCCTTGGTTCAAAGCAACAGGATAGATCAATGCAACAGTAATAGTTACATTATCACCAGGCATTACCATTTCAGTTCCTTCTGGAAGAGTAATTTCACCTGTTACGTCAAGAGTACGTAAATAGAACTGAGGACGGTATTTATTGTGGAATGGAGTGTGACGACCACCTTCTTCCTTCTTCAATACATAAATCTCAGCTTTAAACTTAGTGTGAGGAGTGATAGTTCCTGGCTTAGCCAATACCATACCACGTTTAATGTCCTTCTTATCAACACCACGAAGCAACAAACCTACGTTATCACCAGCTTCACCGCGGTCAAGAATCTTACGGAACATCTCAACACCAGTACAAACAGTCTTTTTACCTTCAGCACCAAGACCAATCAACTGCATCTCTTCACTAGTCTGGATAACACCAGTCTCGATACGACCAGTTGCTACTGTACCACGTCCAGTGATAGAGAATACATCCTCAACAGGCATCAAGAATGGCTTTTCAATGTCACGTGGAGGAAGTGGAATCCACTCATCTACCGCTTTCATCAATTCCATTACTTTCTCTACCCACTCAGGCTCACCATTCAATGCACCAAGAGCAGAACCCATGATAACAGGAGAGTTATCACCATCAAATTCATAGAAGCTCAACAAATCACGAACTTCCATTTCAACAAGCTCTAACAACTCTTCATCATCAACCATGTCAACTTTGTTCAAGAAAACAACCAATTTTGGTACGTTTACCTGACGAGCCAACAATATGTGCTCACGAGTCTGAGGCATAGGACCATCAGTAGCAGCACAAACAAGAATAGCACCATCCATTTGAGCAGCACCAGTAACCATGTTCTTCACGTAGTCAGCGTGACCCGGACAGTCAACGTGAGCATAGTGACGGTTTTCTGTTTGATATTCTACGTGAGCAGTGTTAATAGTAATACCCCTTTCTTTCTCTTCAGGAGCATTATCAATCTGATCAAAATCTTTAATTTCAGACAAACCTTTTTCTGCCAAAACCTTGGTAATAGCAGCAGTCAAAGTAGTTTTACCGTGGTCTACGTGACCAATGGTTCCGATATTAACGTGAGGCTTAGTCCTTTGAAATGTTTCTTTAGCCATAACTCGAAATATTAGACAATTAGATATAAATTGAATCTCAAATTAATCCCTTCAGCCAGAGCTCATCACAGACTTAAGTCCGCAACTCCCTTCCTATTCAGAAAAGCGCCCTACCTCTAAGCTACATCAATAAAATCAAGAGCGGGAGACGGGGTTCAAACCCGCGACCCTCAGCTTGGAAGGCTGATGCTCTATCAACTGAGCTACTCCCGCATTATTTTGATACTTAAAATCAATAAGTATCCGATACAGCTTTTTCCTCTTTTTTTACAGGGCATTAAAGGTAAGTAATTTTCAAGTTATTAACTGAATATTTTCCTAAAAATACCCTAAAAAGGTTTAATTTATGTGGGGAGAGCAGGATTCGAACCTACGAAGACATATGTCAGCAGAGTTACAGTCTGCCCCAGTTGGCCACTTTGGTATCTCCCCAATCACAGCGCTATTCACACTAACCGTAAACAACTCAGGGATTGCTACTTCATTTTAATAGGCCGATTACCTTAGTCAATCAGCCTATTAATATTTCAGTATTATTCCCTAAGAAACTTCCTGAAAACGGTGTGCAAATGTATAATTTATTTTCAACAACGCAAAAAAATCACTTTTTTTTTTAGTTATTTAGCCCTAACCTTTTCCTTCCATTTAATCAACTGTTTACGCAAAGCGTCACACACCAAATCAATTGATTCCTCAAATGTCTTGGATTGCTTTTTTGCAAACAAATCACCTCCAGGTATATTTAGACTGATTTCTACTACTTTATTTTCAGTAGTATCTGACTTATCTAATTTAAGAATAACTTCAGCACTAACAATACCTTCAAAAAATTGATCGAGTTTCCCTACCTTTAATTGCGCAAATTCCTCTAACCTTTCAGATGCGGTGAAACGCACGGATTGAATTGTAATATTCATAATCAGTCCTCCAATTAATTTAAGCTCTCGGATGAGCTTGTTTATATACTGTATTCAATTGCTCAAAACTATTATGCGTATAAACTTCAGTTGCAGCCAAACTGGCATGTCCCAACAATTCCTTTATCGCATTTAAGTCTGCGCCCCGATTCAACAATACCGTCGCAAAGGTATGCCTTAACACATGCGGACTCTTCTTTGAAATCGTTGACACTTGTTTGATATATCGATTCACAACCCGATATATCAACTTAGCATATACTGGCCGGCCTTTATCCGTCAACAACAACGTATCTTCCAGTAAATCCGGAAATGCCTGCTGACGTTTCTGTACGTATTCCTGAATCGCCTGTTCCAACTCCCTATTATAAGGAATTATTCTTTCCTTATTTCGCTTACCCAACACCTTTATAAGACCGCTCCCCTGATCAATGTTTACTAATCGCAAACCAACCATTTCAGACAATCGCATACCTGTATTATAAAACAATATTATAATAAATCGATCTCTAACCCCGGAATAATCATCTCCAAACGAGACTTTATCCAAAAGCAGATCCATTTCTTCTTCTCTTAAAAACACAGGGAGTTTCTTTGGCACTTTGGGAGTAATAACACTTTCTGCAGGATTAACTTCAAGAATACCTTCCCGCATCAAAAACCGAAAGAATGTTTTGAGGGCTGCAATCTTTCGAGAAATTGTTCTTGGAGAAATTCCACTATCTAATAAGCCTACCATCCAATTTCGGATGACCTTAGATGTGACATTTTCCCACAAATTAATATTTTGCTCTTTCAGGAAAACTTGAAATTGCCGCAAATCACATTCATACGTTACTATTGTATACTGCGAACTGCGCTTTTCGAATTCCAGATATTTAAAAAACGAGGATATATATTGCATCTACAGAAAGCGTCTTTTTTTTATGCTAAGAACGAATATACGCATTTTAGCACAAAAAAAAGACGCTTTCAATCTATTTTTTTTATTCTAATTCCCGCTGCAATTGTTCGATATAGGCAGCATGCTTAATTTCCTCTCTTCTTACCACAGAAGGCTTAGTGTATGCCTGACGACTGCGCAACTCTCTCATTGTACCAGTCTTCTCAAATTTTCTCTTAAACTTCTTCAAGGCTCTTTCTATATTTTCGCCTTCTTTAATTGGTATTACTATCATAGCTTACTATTTTTATAGATCTACAAAATTAACAATTAAACAACAAAAAATCAATAATTTGCACTTACCGTACACTTTATTTTTCATTTTTTTGCAGCTGCAAAGAAAATGAAGTTTATTGATTGTCACAAATTTCATTGCTTTTTTTTAATTGAAAAAAACTATTTCTCACCAATAAAAAAAAATCTGCAATATTAATATTTGACCCTTTTTCTATTTAAAACAACAGAACGACACAACAAATCCACGAAAATAAATTAGTCCTCCTTATACTTTCACAAAGAAACAACGAAACCAATTGCCCCGTCTTTTTGCATGGTTTGGCATACATCCTATCCACCAAAAACAACTTACTGGAATCCATCAAAAAATCCACCTTCAATAGTTTTATATCCACGTTTAAGCGCAAACTCCAAACATGCATTGAAAAGTATTTGCCCGAGCATGGTTTAGTGGTGGCCATCTTTATCAATTTGAACTTCAAATTCTTCCGTTACGTACACTCTCACCTCACCTACGCCTTACTTTTACATCCTCATAAATGAAGAGTAATTTATTATCCAGATAACTCAGAACACTACACACATCAAACTCATACAAAACAAATAACAGCACTCACTTACACCTGATTCATTTATTACACCACAGCCCCTCGTACAATCTTTTATTCATAGAACATTCATCAAGCAATTACAATAGATCAACGAAATATTGGATTAGTCACCTACTCGTAAAAAGTAATTACATTTTTACATCTGATTAAAAAACCTGACGTACTGTAGTAAAATAATAAAGAAACAGTATCTGAGAGGTAGCCCAATACCAAATTATTTAACCGCCAAATAATGACGAAGTTTTACTGTATCCGCATCCATAAATACCGGCAAAGACAAAATTTCCGAAAGACATTCTACCCCGCCTTTCCGTTTTCGATACTCAACGATTTCTTTTGCCTGATAAAAATTAACATAGGGATGCTTTCTAATGAAAGAAAGATTTGAGCGATTTATATTTATACGAGCTATTTCACTTTCATTAACTTTAAAGTACTGTTTATTTTTATCAATCAATAGATCATCTATCCCATATACTTCTTTAAGCTGATCAATCGAATAAAAACCTCCCAACAATTTTCGATACTTGACAATACGCGCAGATAAAACCTCTCCAACTCCCTTAATCTTCCTAAAATCATGAGCACTTGCCTCATTTATATCTATTACAAAATCATCTCGCGTCCTGCTTTTGCGATACTTTTTCTTTGTATTACTTTGCGCAAAACGCATAAAATCTTCTATTGTGAAACCTTGTAACTTATTCACAGCAATCTTTCTGGTAAAATAAAACTCCGCTTGCAATAATCCAATAGAGTCAATTAGTACTTCAGAAAGGCCTTCACGATACAAAAAATCATTATCAACATGGTTTAAATCAATTACCCTTTGAATACAACCATCATCCTTTTTATTGTCTATATAAATAAACGGCTTAACAACTAAATAATGATCAGCTTTAATTCCATAAATTTTTGTTAAATCATGCGGTGTTTGAAAAATGCCACCTTTTTGTAAGTATTTGATCCAATTAATAATTGCATAATTTGAGAATCCAAGTCTTTGCATCTCCTCGACAGTCACTTTATTCGGATCAAATCGAAAAAGGGAATCATACCCCTTCACGGACTTCTTCTCTGAATTCTTCTCAACTTTTTCACCTGGAGTATTAAAATACTTTTTCTCCAAATTATCAATCACAAAAGCACCTTCCTCATAAGAGAAACACAAGGGTATCAAAAAATAACCTATTAAAAGAAATAAACATACACCTCCAAGGAAAACATACCCTTTTTGCTCATTTTTACTAAGTGACAACCAATGTTTCCACATATCTTTCACTTTAAGTTTATTTACATCAATAGATCGTTAGATTTTTAGATAACAGACATTAGATTGATTTACATTACCCTCTTTTTAGACCATTAACAACTTTGTCTATTGGCTAGATATAACCTGTTTTTCAATTACTCACAAAAGTTTAACGAACTATTGTTACATGGAATAATTATAAAAAAAAGCCTCCAAAAACATGAAGGCTCATCCATCTAAATATTTTAAACCGAAATCACAAAATCAGATCTATAACACCAATTCCCTTTAGAAATACCACTCCGATAGCAATAGGAGCAATATAGCGAACTATAAAAATAAACACCTTGAATAAATTAAAACGTCCTCCGTGTGCCTCTAACTCTTGTTTTACCTCTGCTTGTTTTAACACATATCCAACAAAAATAACGATAAACAACCCTCCTAATGGCAATAACACATTGGATGAAATAAATACAAAAGCTCCAAAAACACTGGAAAACAACACGCACAATACACCTAATCCAGAAATAAAACCAGTAGTCGCCCATGTAGCAGTTCTTCTCTTTATCTTTAGTTCCTCAGACATGTAAGCAACAATCACCTCTAATAGAGAAATAGAAGACGTTAATGCGGCAATGCACAACAATAAGAAAAACAACACCTGAAAAAGACTACCACCTGCCATTTGATTAAATATATTAGGCAAAACTCTAAACACCAATCCTTCATCCTGAGCTGGCTCCATTCCAAAAGCAAATACCGCAGGAAAAATCGCAATCCCTGCTAACAAAGCAATTAATGTATCGGCAAAAGAAACAGATATTGCAGTGTTACCTAATCGTTGTGATTTAGGAATATACGATCCATATGTTGCAATTACCCCCATACCAATACTCAATGAAAAAAAGGCCTGTCCTAATGCTGAAAGGATCACCTGAGGCGTTATTTTTGCAAAATCAGGATTAAAAAGAAAAGCTAATCCTTCCCCTGCTCCTTCCAATGTAAGAGCCTTAATGTCCAATACAATAATAATCACCAACAATAAAGGCATTAACACCTTGGTATATTTTTCAATTCCATTCTTTATCCCACCTAAAACAACCAGAGCTGTCAACAACATAAATAAAAGTGTCCACAAAACAGGGATAAGTTTTCCAGACATAAACACATCGAATATATTATTGATTTCTTCAGGAGTTTTATTTGCCAATCCGTTAGTCACTGCAAGATATACATACTCAAGGGTCCATCCAGCCACAACAGCATAAAATGACAATATTAAGAATGCAGCAAATACTCCCATCACACCAACTAAACGCCAAGCCTTATGAGGCGCAAGCAGCTTAAACGCACCAAAAACATTTTTTTGCGCCTTTCGCCCAATCATCAATTCCGACAACATAACCGGAATACCAATAGCAACAATGAAAAAGAGGTAAATCAACAGAAAGGCCCCGCCCCCATTATTACCCACTTCATAAGGAAATTTCCATATATTCCCAAGTCCAATTGCTGATCCTGCAGCAGCAGCAATGACACCAAATTTGCTCGTAAAACCATCCCTCGATGAAGAATCAATATTTGCCATACATCCAAAATTTTATTCAAATATATGAAAAGGAGAACCTCACAAACAAGCAAAAAAACTAATTTAAAATCATTTAAGGCGACCTCGAAAAATAAACTTTTCGAATATATCATTGTATAACAAATAAAACGGTAGTCGAAAAATGTTCACATTTAAGCACTGATATATGTAGTGATTCCAGAGTCATGCTTGGTATTAAAAATATAACATACCTATCTCTGGCAATCTGTCTATCCATTCATTTCTGAAAAAATTTTATCTCAGATCATATTCTTAGCCCCCCGTAAGAGGTTCGTTTTTCAGCCCGAAGCAAACGTAGTGCCGCCCTGGGAATGAGTTGCCAATTAAAACTATCACAAGCAGTTAATTGTTCACCGTACATCAATCCCTGCACTGGAATAATCAAAAGATTCGTAAGAAAAAACATAACGCAAACAGGTCTGTCGACACTGTCTGGTTGATGAGGGAAACGACTACCTGTAACCTTACGCGGCATCTTGAAACCAAAACTGTAACACAGAAAACCACAGAGGAATCACAAAGAGCTGCAGAGACGCCATGAACCTTACACCTTGAACCCAGAACATTTGGTCTCTCGCCAAGCCGCATAAGACGCAATGAATACCAAAAATTTTACCGGCCTGTAACACCCAACTCAAAACCCATAAATTGTAACGCAAAGGCTCGCAGAGGAAACGCGAAGTTTCGCAGAGATATCTTAACCTCAAACCCAAAACCATTTGGGACAATGCAAAAAAAACTATTCCTGATTAAAAAATCTGTCGTACCTACGGCACTCTTTTTAATGTCATTTATGCATGTCTACAATACTGTCGCTCCTATGGAGCTATTGATAGGAACAAAAGATTACACGAATAATCCCTTTTAAACCACAACTGTAACACAGAGAACCACAGAGGAATCACAAAGAGCCGCAGAGACGCCATGAACCTTATACCTTGAACCCAGAACATTTGGTCTCTCGCCAAGACGCACAAGACGCAATGAATCCCAAAAATTTTACCGGCCTGTAACAATCAACTCAAAAACCATAAATTGTAACGCAGAGGCTCGCAGAGGAAACGCGAAGTTTCGCAGAGATATCTTAACCTCAAACCCAAAACCATCTGGGACAATGCAAAAAAAAGAACCATTCCTGATTAAAAAATCTGTCGTACCTACGGCACTCTTTTTAATGTCATTTATGCATGTCTACCATACTGTCGCCCCTATAGAGCTATTGATAGGAACAAAAGATTACACGAATAACCCCTTTTAAACCAAAACTGTAACACAGAGAACCCCAGAGGAATCACAAAGAGCCACAGACACCATGAACCTTACACCTTGAACCCAGAACTTTTGATCTCTCGCCAAGCCGCATAAAACGCAATGAATCCTAATGATTTTACCCAATCATCATTGAAATATACAATTGTTTTAACCGCGAATTATAATAATTAAACGAATTTTAAACCACTGTGTGGTTATATGAGCTTTTCATCTAATAGCAATTCGATAAATTCGCGGTTGGCAAAATGCGTACAAAGCAAGCTCTATAGGATTTATACACATATTGAAAATGTCAGTTAATGCTACTTCTGATCTCAGGAAGGTATGGAAGCAGTCATATAAAGATCTTCTATACCGTTTACCCGGAATCGCGAAAGAGTCTTCTCTGAATATTGTCAGGGTAAAGTCGCGAATATCTGTCATTAGTCTGTATTAATTATGCATTAACTGTGAGTTTAATCTGTATTTACACCACTTAAAACTGTTTGTTGACCTGGTTCATACTCTATGAAGACCAGGAGAAAAGTGCTGGTCATAATTTGGTTAACTGCCAACGTGGAGAGTTAAAGATGTGTTGATCATGATTTATGGGAGTCATGTATTGAATACTTTGGATTCCCTGGTGATAGAATTTCCTTACAGAATTAAAAAAGTCCACCGGACGACTTGGATATTTGGAGGATTGTAGCTTATTTTAAGCTAATTATAAACTGTTATAATTTACAATGTACTGCATTGTATTAAAAGCAAAACAGGGCATTACAAAATATAGATGAAGGTATTTTAGAAGAACAATAATCGACTTGATGTGTAATTACGTGGCAAGTATAAAATTGACAAGGACTTATGCAATGATTTATTGTAACTGAGGAAGCGGAGCTGTAACAGTCCCAAAAAATATACTATATCCCAAAAGTGACAAAGAGGATGACCAATGCCCATATGCGAAATATAAAACATACGCTGACTATTATAAGTTAGCAAACATTCCCCACATCCCGCAGGAAAGACAAAGCAAATACTTAACTTAAGTAAATTTTGAAAGGGGTTGTGAGAATTGATATTTGAATTTGGCACAATAAACTACGATATACATTGAAACGATAACATTATTTTAATCTTAATTTTTTAACCAAATGAACAAAACAGTTTTAAGCTTAGCAGTACTTTTTTTGATATTAACTACTGCTTGCCAACAACAAAACCCTGCTAAAACACAAAGTGATACAGGCGATCACTATAAGAAACTAGCGGATCTACTATTTGAAAAGGACTATCCAACTAAAGAAACTACACTTAAGTTAGATGAAGAACTTTACTTTCAAAGAGCTGTACAAACTTATTTATGGGCATTACCTGCTGTAAATATGTATGCGATGAAAGAGGGATTAGGAAAAACCTTTGGAGAGGGGTATCAGGTGATGTCTGTTTTTGAACAACGACTGAAGCCAAATACAGTTATTACCACTCCCAACTCTGATGTGATCTACGGCTTAGGATTTGCAGATTTGAGCAAAACAGGACCGTTGGTTCTGGAAGCTCCGGCTAATTTGCAAGGACTCCTAGACGATTTTTGGCATAGACCATTAGAAGGACCAAAAGTCAATGGCAGACAATTTCTAGCTGATATAGGAATCCCAGGTCCTGATAAAGGGAAAGGTGGTAAATATTTAATAATTCCGGATGACTACACAGGCGAAGTAGATAGTAAAAACTACTTTGTATATAAAAGTAAGACCAATGGTGTCTTTATTTTTGTCAGAGGATTTTTTAAAAGCATTGATAATGTTGAGCCCGGTGTTAAGTCAATAGAAGGTATCAAGCTCTATCCCCTCAATGGAGCGAAAAAAGAAATGAAATTTGCCCGTGCATCAGATGTAAAGTCCAATGCTTTATTTGCCCATGATTACTCCTATTTCGAGATGCTTAACCGATTTATTCAAAGTGATAAAGTCGATAAAGCAGACCAATATATGAACGGTGTTATGGCCAGTTTAGGGATCGTCAAAGGAAAAGAATTTAATCCTTCTGCAAGAGAAAAAGAGATATTGGATTTAGCTGCCAAAACAGCATGGAAAATGGCTAAAAATATAGCAGCTAATTCCGATAGGGAATACAAAGGACTTTGGTGGAAAGACAGGCAATGGGTCGCTCATGGGAAAACAGAATTGAATGATTTTATGAAAGTTCTCTTAAATGAAGAGTTTGCGTGGAGAGAAACTAATCATATTGATGTTAATGCTAAAGCTCATATGTACATCAACCACTATTCAATCAGTTCAGGTATGATTAGCTCCGTTGTTGGACTAGGAGCTAAATATGCAGGAGCTTATAAAGACAGTGAAGGTAATTTCTTAACCGGAGAAAATACATATAAAATTACAATTCCTGCAAATGTTCCTGCCAAATTATTCTGGTCATTAACGGCTTATGAATTTTCAACAGCGTCAGGACTACCTGCTGGACAAGAATATCCTTCTTTAAACTCCTTAAATGATTTAGAATACAATGAGGACGGTTCAGTAACAATATATTTTGCACCAGAACAACCGGAAGGCAAAAAGAATTGGATAAAAACGATACCGGATGTTGGTTGGTTCAGTCTAATTAGATTATATGGTCCAGAACAACCTTTCTTCGACCGTAAGTTTAAGCCAGGTGATTTCGAGAAGATAAAATAATGTTGGCAATAATTTAATGAAAGACAAAATATTTACAAATTGATGAAATAACCATGTTAAAATTTATGAAATTTTCTATAGCAGCAATAATGCTACTTGGTGTATTGTCATCTTGCAACACACCTATAAAAGAACAAGTAAAAAAAGAAGAGACAAAGTCGTGTTGTTCAAAAGTTAAAGTAGCACAAGCAAGTTCGGATATGATTATGCATCCTGAATATGCTAAATCCATCGCCCACATGGCCTATATCTGGGGCTACCCCATGGTCAACATGATCAACCGAAGGAACTCCATTACCCTGGCACCGGAACCGGGAAGACTTGGTGGCGTACTGCCCGTATCTCCACTGGGACAGGTCGGGATGTTGTATGACTATATTGCTCCCGAGCAGAATTTTGTTGCCTGCCCGAATCAGGATGTAGTGTATGGACTGGGTTTCTTTTCTTGATGAGCAACCCGTGATCATTCAGGTTCCCGAAGTTGGCGACCGTTTCTGGATCTACGCCATTTACGATGCCCGCACCGACCAGGTCGGTCGTCTGGGCAAGCCGTACGGTTCCAAACCTGGATTCTATTTGCTGGCAGGGCCCAACTGGGACGGTAAAGTCCCAACCGGCATTAATGAGGTGATTAAAAGTCCGACCGCCCTGGCCAATCTGGTTCCACGGCTTTTTATGAATGATACGGACGAGGATCGAGCCGCTATCCAGCCGGTTCTCAATCAGGTTGTCGTATATCCCCTAAGCGAGTTTGACGGACAGATGAAGACCAAAGTTTGGAAAGAGGCGCCTGCCATTCCAAATCCGAACGAATCCGGTGGCGGTGAGGCCAAGTGGGTCGTACCAGAAAAATACTTCGATCAGCTCGGCGAAGTGCTTGAAACTATACCACCACTACCTGGTGAAGAAACCCTATATGACCAATTCAATGCACTTATTAAGGTTGCAAACAATAGTCAGGAAATAAAAAAGCTTATCACAGAAACAGTTGTTGAGTTAGACAAGACATTGATTCAAGATTTCCTAAAGTGGAAATACAATGGAAAACCCGCAGGTAACGGTTGGAATCGCTCTGTTAATAATGCAGAATGGGGACTGGACTATTTTAATAGAACAGGAACAGCTCGTTCAAATATGTTTGATAATCGTCCTAGTGAAACACAATATTTTTATACCGACAACACCAGTGACGACACAAAGATGGTGGGAAGTAAAAATTACAAAATAACATTTAAAGCAGGGGAGTTACCACCAGTTAAGGGCTTTTGGTCAATGACAATGTATAACAAACATCATTTCTTCCATCCCAATGAATTGAATCGTTTCTCGCTCGGAACTAAAAATAAATCGTTGAAATATGGCGATGATGGTTCGCTTATTCTATATGCAGGAAATAAAAATCCTGGGAAAGATAAAGAGAGTAATTGGTTACCTGCTCCTGAAGGGGAATTCTCTTTATACATCAGAGCCTATTGGGGCAAACAAGGTATTATAGATGGAAGCTGGATTCCACCAGTTATTGAAGAATATTAAAAACGTTTGCTAATCGAGTAACCAGCCGCTAGGTCAATAACCTAGCGGAAAAGCTCTCACACCACCGTAGTGCGCGAGCTTCGCCCCTTCCCTTTAATCCAAATATCCACCGGACATTTCAATCTCAGGAACATATACGGCGATTCTCTACATCATGGGAAATTGAAAATCGACGCAGTCAATAGTGAATTCAGATTTACAAGTAAGGATGAAGACATTTGACTGTACAGCTCAGCCAAAGGAATGTATCCACCCTTTTTAAGTCGATCTACTGTGATGGCAGTTCCCCCTACGTTCAGCGAAGCGTCTCGCTTCGTTGCTACCATCCGGCCTTCGGCCGCATATCAATTCACACATTCGTTTGATTTTTCGCGGTTATATCTCCACGGCTTATACCAATTTTGAGCTGTCAGAATAATGGTACCGAACATATACGATTATACCTCCAGTTCTTTTACCATCACGACTCGCCCGGGTCTAACCCGGATATAATGCAACGGTGGTCCTATTTAAGCTATTATCTGTTTATTCATAAGGCACCGATTGCAAATCTGCGCCAGCAGTTATTTTTACCGCGGGACAGAAAAAATAGCCGCGGGACAGTTCCCCTTATCCGCGGTGTTTAATCCCTTTTACGCGGGATTAAACAAACAGCCACTGAAATGGAATATTTTACCGCGGGAACAGATTTACAATCCGTGTTGTAACTTCTGCTTAACGCAGAATGATTCAAGAATGTACTTAGTTAGGGATTTATCCCATCTATTCCCAAAAAACAGATATTCGTTTGGGTGATTGTTAAACCTTCAGGTTTTAAAACCTGAAGGTTTGTAAGCAACATCAATGAAAATTGGTGAGACCTGAAAAAAAAGATAGTGTTTCCCTTAGCTAGTTCATATTTACCATCCGCGCCCCATCATTTAATCACAAAACATCCAGCACCCTCGTTCTCCTGGCATGGCAAAAGTGATAAAACAGATTCCTTCCGGTTTATGGAACTTATATTTTCTAATCCTAGCTAATATCTATTGATTCACAATGCACCGATTGCAAATTGGCGCTAGCGGGATTATAAAACCAGGGGAGCGAATGCGTGGGAGCGAATGCGTGGGAGCGAATGCGTGGGAGGAAGGCTACCGGAATGAGCCTGCCTTTTTTACACACCGGGCTTCTGTAAATATCTATTCCCAATAGCCGTTTGATAACAGACCTTAATTCGACTTACATCAATCTTACTTTTTGACCTTTAATAGTTTTGACAATCAAAAAAGCACGAACTATTTTTAAATGAGTTAAAAAAGTTTATCGAACTATTGAAACTATTACTATAGTTTTAATGCCCCCAATGACAGAATAACAATCAAATTCACTTTTAATTTCATGTTATTTCAACCATTGTCCTACTCATTCATCAGTCTGAGAGCATCTGATTAATACTTTTTAACACTCGAAATTTACATAACCACCCTTTAATACCTGAAAACAAACACACTTGCAACAAAACCATTTACCTGCTATAAAAATTGTAAAACCCAGCCTGTTTTTTTATTTTTGTCTTGAAAAAATAAGGACAACAAAAAAAACAAAATTTAGCACCTATACTGCTAATTTCTAAGATATTACTATAGTTTTTAACATAAACACATCAAAAAACATGGCAATTAATTACAAAGATCTAGGTCTTGCGAGCACAAAGGACCTATTCGCTAAAGCCGTGGAAGGCGGTTATGCAATTCCTGCTTATAACTTCAACAACTTAGAACAAATGCAAGCTATTCTTTTGGCCTGTGTTGAAACTAAGTCTCCCGTGATTCTACAAGTATCTTCAGGTGCAAGAAAATATGCGAATGCCACTCTTTTAAGAAATATGGCTCGTGGAGCTGTTGAGTATGTTAAAGAGTTGGGATATGAAATTCCAGTTGTATTACACTTGGATCATGGTGATACTTTTGAACTTTGTAAAGATTGTATCGATAACGGTTTTTCTTCAGTTATGATTGACGGATCACATCACTCATACGAAGAAAATGTTGCCCTTACAAAAAAAGTGGTTGAGTATGCTCATGCTCACGGCGTAACTGTTGAGGGAGAATTAGGAGTATTAGCAGGTGTTGAAGATGATGTTGTTGCAGAGACTTCATCATATACTAAACCTGAAGAAGTAGAAGACTTCGTTAAAAGAACCGGCGTTGATTCATTAGCTATCTCCATTGGAACATCTCACGGTGCAAACAAATTTACGCCAGCACAATGTACACGCAACGAAGAGGGTGTTTTAGTACCACCTCCATTGCGATTCGACATTCTGGAAGAAATTGAAAAACGCATTCCTGGATTCCCAATTGTATTACACGGTTCTTCATCTGTTCCACAAGAACACGTTGAAACAATTAACAAATTTGGTGGTGCATTAAAAGACGCTATTGGTATTCCAGAAGAGCAATTGCGTAAAGCAGCAAAATCAGCTGTTTGTAAAATTAACATTGACTCTGATGGCCGCTTAGCTATGACTGCTGCTGTTCGTAAAGTTTTCACTGAAAAACCAGCTGAATTTGACCCAAGAAAATACTTAGGTCCAGCAAGAGAATTGCTAAAAGAACTATATATGCATAAAAACGAGCATGTATTAGGATCTGCCAACAGAGCTTAATTATTGCTCTATTAAAAATAAAAAAAAGGGAAGCTTATGCTTCCCTTTTTTTTATAGCCCTAGAATGGATAACCAATTGCAAAATTAAAACCTAAATCATCCCATTTTATTGATCGTCGACCAATTATCCACCTTTTCCCATCTGGCAAAGAAGGATCTCTGGCTTTTACACCCATATCAAGACGAAAAATGAAATAATTAAAATCCAACCTTAAGCCCGTTCCCAAGCCCACTGCTATCTGCTTATAAAACGTATCAAACTTAAAAAGCCCGCCCTCAATACTACTGCTTTCTTTAATGGACCATATATTTCCCATATCCGCAAACAGTGCACCTTCCATCAACCAAAAAAGCTTAAATCGATACTCCGCATTCAACTCAAGCCGAATATCGGCCGTCTGATTATAATAGGGCAAATTTTCTTCTTTATAAGACCCCGGACCAAGGCCTCTTACCGGCCAGGCTCTAATACTATTAGCACCTCCTGAAAAATATCTTTTTTCGAAAGGTAAAACATCCAAATTACCATATGGATAGCCTACCCCCAGAAAAAAACGATAGGCAAAAGAATTAACCTGATTTAAGTAATGGTGGTATCGCAAATCAATATCAGCCTTAACATATTGAGCATATCTGATGCCCAGAATTTCAGAATACTCTCTGTCCCCTTTCTCCTCCCATAACCCGACCATCGAATTAAGTATATTTCCGGCAGACTCACCATAAACTTTAAAAAACCAGAAGTTTTGCCGCCGCCCCAGTTGTTGCTCATTATAAACAAAGGTATAATTGGTATTCAGTATCAAGTGATCCTCATAACTATATCGCAAAAAAGTATCTTTGATATAATTCCAGAAATCATCCGTAATCACTGGGATATTTACAAGATTAAAATCAACAATTGACAAGTTGTGCGAAATCAAACGGGATGATCGCCAATTATAGGCCAATCTGGCATTAACTATAGTCCGGGTATAATCAGGGCGTCTCTGATAATTATACGCCAACGAAACAGAAGTACGCGGATTATATTTTTTTCTAAAACTTTCAACCTTAAAGGGCATAAGAAATTTTGGAAAGGTTAGTCCACCATCAACTCCCACTTCCAGGGTATTAAACCTATCCTTTCCCCCATGTGAAAACTGATTTTGCGTGGCAGTTCGAAACCGGACATCCAAAACCTCAGCCCCATTCAATAAGTTATTATGCTGGTATTTTACATTGCCGGCTGCCCCTAAATTACCTGAAGAGTTAGTTCCTTCTATTTCCAGAGAGTAAGACTGTGTTTTTGAAGGCGACAATTGAATAAAACACTGTAACTGGCGATTTCCTTCCTCATCTGTTTCTTCCAATTGCTTAAATCTAATATTGATATACCGAAATAACTGCAAGCTTGAAAGCAACGACTGCGTCTTCTCGACCTGACTGGCATCAAAATATTGTCCGGGAAAAATATAATTGGAATTAATTAATACTTCAGGCTTAAATTTCAATTCATCTTCATAGAGCACATAACATCCTTGATAAGATAAGGTATCAAACAAACTCAGATAATCCTTCTCCCCCAGAAGTGCTTTTTGCGGATCAAATCCAACCAAAAAATACACATCCTTTATCTTTGATTTTACATGATTAATCAAAGTATCTTTTCCGGATGGCAGGGTTAAGGGTTCTTTCATTAACACCAAAGTATCATTGATAAGGTTACCTTCAATGGAACTATCCGCTTGAAAATAGATATATTGCTTACTAAAGTTGAAATAGCCTTGATCCTGCAATTTTTTAGATATCCGTTCCCGCTCATCATCATGCGTTGCCGCATCAAAAGGTTTACCTGATTTTAACAGCGATTTGGTGGAATCAGCCCAAACAAGGTGTTGAATAGAATCATCCTCTATCCGATACCCGAAATGATTAATAAGATAACGCTTCCCGGGTTCGATTGAATAAATCACTTTCGCTTTTTTCTTTCCAGGATAGACAATCGTATCATTTACTACGGCCTGAAAGTAACCTTTATTCTTTAAGAAGAGTGTAAGCTGCTCCTTTGATCGCTCATTCATAAAAGCATCATAGAGAACCGGGGCTTCCCCTATGCGATGCAGCCATTTATTAAATCCTTTGGAAGAGTCTCTCCCGGACAAATTATACAATGCCAGATGAAACTTCCAAAAACCAAGAATACGTATGTTTTCCTTTTGACGTATGTAAGGCTTTAACTCTTCCTTGGATATTGATTTAACCGTATTTTCAATTTCCACTTTCTTAAGAAGAAACTGATTTTCGGGAACATACTTTGTGGTTCGACATCCCCAAAAAACAACTAATGACAAGATGGATATTATGGATATAAAATTCCGCACAGATCTAAATAATAAACAATAAAAATATCAAGAATTACCTATCTACGATTTTTTTTGGCAAGAACACCAATTTTGAAGGTAAAGATATTTAATTCGGTAGAGATACTATAACTTTGCCTGCTTCTTTAATACTTTTAACATGCTTAGTAAAAACAAAAAAAAGCTAATTACAACCCTGCAAAGGAAAAAATACCGCGAACAACACAAACTTTTCATTGCTGAAGGGCATAAACTGGTAAGTGATTTACTGCTGGCATCACTCACTGCAGAAACACTTATCGCTTCAGAAGAGTGGCTTGCCAACCACCAGGAAATAATACAGAATAGAAACATCGAAACCATCGAAGCAAGTTCAAATGAATTAAAATCAATCAGTTTACTCAAAAGCCCGCCTCCTGTAATAGGACTCTTTAAGATGATTTCCATACCGCTGGATATTAATTCACTCCAGAACAAACTATCCTTAGTGCTTGATGACATTCAGGATCCAGGTAACCTGGGAACAATTCTACGACTAGCTGATTGGTTTGGCATCAAAAACATTATTTGTTCCCCCAATACAGCCGACCTGTATAATCCAAAAGTAATTCAAGCCTCTATGGGCGCTATTGCCAGGGTGAATGCACATTACACACCTCTTACCCCGTTTCTTGAATCGATTAATAAAATGGGAGACCTTCCTGTTTATGGAACATTTTTAGAAGGTCGAACAATATATAACGAAGAACTTTCTACCAAAGGCTTAATTGTATTAGGAAATGAGGGAAAAGGAATCAGTAACGAAATCAGTTCATACATTTCTCATAAATTATTCATCCCATCTTACCCTGCAAATGAGCCGACGTCAGAATCATTGAATGTAGCTACTGCCACAGCCATTGTTTGCTCCGAATTCAGAAGACGTTCATTTTAGAATAGCCAACAGTTTTGCAACAGACTACATAGCAGTTTTTACGATAGAAGGAGCACAAACTGTTTTTCAGTTAATAATAAAAGTTTAACGAACTATTTCAATTGGAGTTTAACTTTTTACCCGTAACACCCCCTATACCTGGTTTTACCCAGCCCTTTTACAGCCCACAACCATTGTGGCTGTAAAAGACCTAATCCAATCAGATAAATTTAACGATTTCTTGATTCGGATGCCTGTTTACCATATAACATCTCGTATACTTTTTCGGCGCACCGTTCTCCATCAATGGCAGAAGATGCAATACCGCCGGCATAACCAGCTCCTTCACCACATGGAAAAAGCGCTTCTATCTGAACATGCTGCAAATTACTTTTATCCCTTGGAATTCGAACAGGCGAAGAGGTTCTGCTTTCTACGCCCAACACAACGGCTTCGTTGGTAACAAAGCCGCGTGCCTTCCGGTCAAATAATTCAAAGCCTTTTCGTAACCGGCTGGAGATATGTTCAGGCATCCAGAAATGAAGCGGTGAGGAGACCACACCCGGCACATAAGAACAATCCGGCAGGTCAAATGACAACCGTCCATCAACAAAATCGGCCAGACATTGAGCCGGCGCCACAATCCCGCTTCCTCCATTAATAAAAGAAAGGCGCTCCAGCTCTTGTTGAAAAGACAACCCGCCCAATACACCCTGATTTTGAAAATCACCGATGTCTTCAGGATGAATTTCCACCACAATTCCGGAATTAGCAAAGGGAGAATTACGTCTTGATGGGGACATCCCATTTACCACCATCTCACCCTGGCCTGTCATGGCCGGAACGATAAATCCACCAGGACACATACAAAAGGAATAAACACCCCGTCCCTCAACCTGGGCAGTCAGGCTATAGCTGGCGGCCGGTAAATAATCACCACGTCCTTCTGGTGAATGATATTGCAACTCATCAATGAGATCCTGGGGATGTTCAACACGGACACCCATGGCCCAGGTTTTAGCTTCCAACTTCACCGATTGATTATCCAGGAAGTGGTACACATCCCTGGCCGAATGACCAGTGGCCAGTATAACCGCCTCGCCTTTGATTTGATCACCATTGGCAGATGAAACACCAACAACCTTATTATCCTTCAGAAGTAAATTATTGACCCGGGTATTAAAGAGCACCTCTCCCCCTGCATTAAGGATCGATTGACGCATTTGCTTAATCACCCCAGGTAACCGGTCGGTTCCGATATGCGGATGGGTATCAATTAAAATATCATCCTGAGCACCATGATAACAGAAAACCTCCAATACTTTACGGAAATCGCCCCGTTTAGTACTTCGGGTAAACAACTTACCATCAGAAAAAGTACCGGCCCCGCCTTCTCCGAAAGCATAGTTTGAATCTTCATTCACCTCTTGATTCCTGTTCAAAAGCGCCAGGTCACGTTTCCGATCGCTTACTGCTTTCCCTCTCTCAATCACAATAGGTTTTAAGCCCAATTCTATCAATCGCAAAGCAGCAAATAGTCCACCAGGCCCGGCCCCCACAACAATTACTTCAGGTGCTTTGGATACATCTTTGTATTCAAATTCAGGCTTATCAATTGAAAAAGGTTCATCCTGGGTATAAACATCAATATGCAGTTGCACCATCACCTGCTTCTGCCTTGCATCGATGGAACGCTTTCTCACCCTCAAATGTGCCAGTTTTCCCGGCGACACATTCAACTTTTTTGCCACTAAAGGCTTATAATATTTTTCATCGGAAGCATCCCTTGGAGATAATCTAAGAACTATTTCGCTTTTCATTGATTAATTGAAGAATATCAATAACTACTCACTCATACACACAGTCCCCCACCTATGTGGAAACTGCCGGCAAAGGTACCTTAAAATTATTCAAAGTAAAAAGTGAGGGTAAAAATACGGCTCTTCAACTTATCAATTGTTTGGGTGTAGATGATGTCTTCCGGCTCACCGGTGCCTTTTGTGTTTAACACGTTAGCCAATCCAATGGAAGTTTTTAATTCGACAGATAAACGAAAATAAACCAGATAGAAATCAAAACCACCCCCTGCTTCAATATATCCATCCAAAGAATTCAGCAGTAAATGGTCTTGTTTATTTTTTGCCAGATCAAAGCGTGTATTAAATCCGCCCACCAGGAAAGGCCGCACATTTTGCATGCGCAACCCACTATATTTAAGCAATAGAGGAAATTCCAGGAAGGTGGACTTAATCTCAAGTGGTCGTTCCTCCTTAACGCCATTCTCATCGATGTACCAGATATCTCGTTGTCCGAAACTAATGCCGGGTAAAAAACGAAGATTAAAATGCTTATTTAACCGCAAACTGGAAACAATTCCAATATTAAGCCCTGGTTTTAAATGGATCACATCGGCGTATCGGGTATTATTCTCATTGATATCATTTCTTACCCCCGAATTATACACCCGGAAATCCATGGCATTAAAGCCAATTAAAAAACCGAAATGCAAAGGACGTTCATCAAACGTCTTGAGGTTAGGTACACCTTTTTTCTTATCCTGTCCAACAACAGAAAAAGTAAATAAGAAACAAAAAAGAAGTAGAAAATAATGTGGCTTCAAGGAATCGCTATTTCATTTATCACTACTCAGTAAACTATTAATCTCAAAATTTATTGCTTTTTTTCAGCTAAATAAATCGTGGCAATACCCAAGGTTTGCTTCAAACGGGTTACCGGTTTTAATTCCACCCGTTTCAATTCCGCATCAAACCGTTCGCCATCAGGAAAATTAAGAACTGATTCGGGCAAGTAAGTGTAGGCAGCCCTATCTTTGGATATCAACCCTCCGATAAAGGGTAAAACCCTTTTGAAATAGAAGAAATATAATTGTTTAAACGGGAAAAATGCGGGGCGTGAAAATTCCAGGATCACCATCTTTCCTCCTGGTTTCAAAACACGTTGCATTTCACTTAATCCCTTGTTCAAATTTTCAAAGTTACGAACGCCAAAAGCTACCATGACTGCATCAAAAGACGCGTCATCAAAAGGCAAATGCTCTGAATCACCCAATTGAACCTGTACCGCATCCTGGACACTCTGCTTTTTTATTTTCTGTTGGGCGACACTTAGCATTTCCGAAGAAATATCAACCCCGGTGATGTCACACTTCAGCATGTGATGCGCCAGCAGAGCCAAATCACCGGTACCGGTTGCCACATCCAAAATAACAGGATTCTTTAGTTCCCGTAACAGATTAATTGCCCTTCTTCTCCACCTTTTATCAATTCCCAGTGAGAGCAAATGGTTTAATAAATCATACCGGGGTGCAATATTATTAAACATGGTAGCAACCTGTTGCTTTTTAGTTCTTTCTGAAGTTTTATATGGCTTAACTGACATAAATTCATTTTTTCTGCAGGCAAAAATAACAAGGGGAATGAAAAAAAGGGAATAAATCATCTTTTTTCGATTTATTCCCTTCATTTATTTCGTTATTGCCAATGTTATTCCAATAACTTTTCCAACACTTTAAGCATCTCCGAAAACGCTTCTTCATTAAATCCACTGGAAGCATATACGATTACTCCTTCTTTATTGATCAAATAGTTACGCGGAATAGAAGATGCTGCAAATTTGGAAAAAACATGACGCTCCTTATCCGGATAAAAAGGCAAATCAAATTGTTTCTTCTTTTTGAAAGCCTCCAACTCCTTTTCATCGTGTTCACGTCCGATTACCAGCAATTCAAAATCCTTATTGTTTTTAAACTTTTCCCACACTTTCTGTTGCAAATGCGGCAACTCTTTCTGACAAGGCGGACACCAGGTGGCAAAAAAATTAATCAACACCACTTTTCCTTTTAATGCTTCAGATGAAAGATTAATCGTTTCAGAAGTTATTTCAAAGGCAGGCATTACATCTCCTTTTTTCACTTTTTCTACTGCCCCATCGTCTCCTTTCGGATTAGCTAATGCACAAATCCCAAACATTAAAACAATCCCAAAACTCATTACTCTTTTCCAATTCATAATTTCTCTCCCAACCATTTTTTTATTCTACTTTCAAACTTCTTTTTTAAGTCACCAACAAATCCATAGGACTCATCATCTACTCTTATTTCACCTTTTGTTACATGCCCCAAGATGGAAAACGGCACTTCACAATCAATCATAAAATCAACAAAATCATCTTGTTTTTCCGGAGCTACCGAAACCACAACACGCCCCTGAGATTCACCAAAGAGGAAAGCATCTTTACGAATTTCCGCATCGGAAGTTATATCGAAACCAAATTCCAGCGGAATGGCACTCTCCAGCAAATTAAAGAACAATCCGCCATTTGACACGTCATGTACCGATCGCACCAAGCCGGCTTTGATCAACCCGGTAACCGTTTCATGAATCTCTTTTTCTTCTTCGGCATTATAATAAGGCACGGCTGATTTCTCAATACCCAGATAATTAATGGCGTATTCCGAAGAGTTAACATCATTTACCGACTTACCCACCAGGAATATCATGTCGCCTTTGCGTCGGAATGACAAAGTAGTATGTGTCTTTTTATCATCCACAACACCTACCATACCAATCACCGGCGCCGGTACCACAGATTTAACCCGTCCTTCTTCAGAACGCTGGTTGTAGAAACTCACATTGCCACTCAAAACCGGTGTCCCGTAAAACCGGCAAGCTTCATCGATCCCTTTCACAGCCATCACAAACTGTCCATAGACTTTCGGCTCATATGGATTACCAAAGTTTAAGCAATCCGATACACAAACAGGCTTACCGCCGGCACAAACAATATTACGGGCAGCCTCGGCCACGGCTATTTGTGCGCCCATATTAGGATCTGCTTTCATATAATTGGGATTACAATCCATGGTAATAGCCAGCGCCTTCTTATTCCCTTCAATCTCGACAAAGGCAGCATCCGAAGGAAATTTATGACTAACACTTTCGGTATGTATGGAACGATTAAACGCCTTGCTTAACCACTCTTTAGAGGAAACATTCAAACTATTCATCATGGTCTTCACCACATCAGGATAATGATCGGGTTCACTCTCTTCATTAAAATTAACCGGTGGGCACTTTTGCTCAGAAACTGCCATTTCCCGCTCATAAACAGGGGCATTTCCGCCTAAACCTACATACGAAGCAGGTATTTCAGCAATGACATCTTTGCCATTTATACAGGTCAACATCCCGGAATTAGTAACCGTTCCAATCACCCCAAATCCGACTTTCGACACTTTAGCAATCTGACGAATAGCGGCTTCCTGGTCAGGCGAAAAGCAAACCAGAATACGCCCCCAGGTCTCGGCAAAAAGAATCTCCCTCAAATTCATATTGTCCTCCCTCAACGGCACATCTTCCACCATGAGTCGAATACCACTCTCCCCCCGCGAGGCCATTTCGGCAGCAGCACCAACAATACCTTGCGCACCAATAGTATGGATACCTATAACGTTTTGCTGTTCTACCAACTGACGAATGGCTTTAAGCAAATTATTCTCAACACTCACATCCATCATCTGGTCTATGGAGATTTTTTTGGTCTCCATCTTAGTCACCATGTCGGCAGAAAAGGTATCCTCATCAATGCCATCCCGGCCTGTGGAGGCACCCAATACCGCAATCTTATTTCCTTCCCCGGCAGCCACCCCGGATACCAACTCATCCTTATTTATGACTCCCACTGCCATGTTATTGACAATTGGATTGGAGTTATACCCCTTGTCAAAATAAACCTCTCCCCCAATAACCGGTGTGCCAAAATTCTTTTCAAACTCGGAGACCCCTTTTATCACTTCCTGAAAAAGCCAACGGGCTGTATCCCGTTCACCATCTCCAAACCTTAAGGAATCAAGCAAAGCCACCGGCTTAGCCCCCATGGCCATCACATCCCTTGTGACTACCCGCATACCGGTTGAAGCACCTAACCGGGGTTGAATGGCACAAGGATGGTTATGCGATTCGATTTTTACAACACAGGCCAAACCATCGCCAATATCAATAGCCCCGGCACTCTCTTTCCCTGCCTGGACCAACACATTATCACCTGTCCGGGGCAACGTTTTCAGCCACTTTAAAGAATTCTTATAACAGGCATGTTCCGACCACATAAGTGAGAAAATTTCGAGTTCCAGCTCATTAGGTTCACGCTGAAGAATCTCCTTAATCAAATCTAACTCATCCGACGACAGATTCAATCTGCTTATTTCTGTTTGTATTGGTGATCCCATAATTCAAGTGTTTAGGTGTCAAATCAAAAAATGATAAAGGTTTTTTTTCTACTTTTACTCTTCAAAATAAGGAGTTATATCTCCTTATAACAATATGAAAGTAAATAAATATAACCCAATTTCCAAACAGCTATTTTCAATAAAACCAGATTACTACATGAAAAAAATTGCAATGGTAACCGGAGCTACATCCGGCATAGGAAAAGCCACCGCTAATAAACTGGCCGCATTAGAATACCACCTGATCATTACCGGCAGAAGAAAAGAACGTCTGCAAGAATTACAATCACAGCTCGAAGATAAATATAACTGTAAAGTGATAGCGCTGGTATTTGACATCAGGGACAACAAACAAACCGAAAAGGCCCTGGGCATGCTGGAGGACAAATGGAAAAACATTGATATCCTGGTAAACAATGCCGGACTGGCTGCCGGAGCGGACCCAATACAGGAAGGTTTATGGAGTGACTGGGAACAAATGATTG
Source organism: Marinilabiliaceae bacterium JC017 (assembly GCA_004296775.1). Taxonomy (GTDB): domain Bacteria; phylum Bacteroidota; class Bacteroidia; order Bacteroidales; family Marinilabiliaceae; genus JC017. The sequence continues at coordinate 846 of RHGE01000006.1, read as the reverse complement.
ACACCAATGTAAAAGGATTACTTTTTCTATCAAAACAAGTAATTCCCCACATGATAAAACAACAGAAAGGACACATCATTAACATCTCTTCCATTGCCGGCAAAGAAGTATATGCCGGAGGAAATGTCTACTGCGCCTCCAAACACGCTGTGGATGCCATTACCAAGGGAATGCGCATTGACCTGCTAAAACACAACATCAAAGTGACTTCCATATCCCCGGGCATGGTAGAGACTGAATTCTCCCTGGTTCGCTATCATGGAGATAAAGAAAAAGCCGACAAAGTATACAAAGGCCTGACACCCCTATTTGCCGAAGACATTGCTGATACCATAGAATTTGTGGTAACACGGCCACCACATGTCAATATTAACGACATACTGGTAATGCCGACAGCACAAGCCAGTGCGGTTTATAATCACCGAGAAGGCTAAAACTGAATGATGAGTAATGATGCGCTTGCTCTTCTCAATAGATTGTTAGATTATAGACTAATGGCTATCATATAACAAGTTTGTAAAGTATCTCACTGCCAGAGATTAGTACTTTTGTCTTGGATACGGCTTGTTCAAGGTGTATTAGTTTGTTCTTAAGATATTCAAGATTGTACTTTTCCAGGTAGTGAGAAGCATCTCTATCTTTTATGATTTGAAGGTAACGGTAGGATCCGGTTATATAGTCGTCAATATGGGCAACGGCCATCTCTGACTCACCTTTTGTTAGAATGTCAAGACTTGAAGACTCTGTATTTTAATCGGGACGTTGTCCCGGACCCTAGTTCCTTTTTGGCATCGCCCCAAAAAGGAACCAAAAAACTCTAGTCAAATAAACGCTTCCGCCCGCCTC
>RHGE01000473.1 GCA_004296775.1 Marinilabiliaceae bacterium JC017 | reverse complement strand
AAGGGATAACTATGTCAAATTTTTAATACAAGATATTGTTATGTGATTATTATATAGGTCATTAGCTAAATGTAAACTTTTCCCGACTTCTGTTTAAATTTTTCGGATAAAGACGCATTTTCAAAAAACTAATTTTTAGAGGTTACCTTGATACTTTTTACTTTTCTGGCTTGTCCAGGTTAGGTATAAAAAGGTCTATTATCTAACAATCTCTTGTCTTTTTAAAACAATCAGCTTCAGGTAACATCCCTCGATGAGGCTTTTTTTCAGGTTTCTCCTGAAAAAACATAGTGTCTTATCAGTGTAAGCATTCGGTCAAACCCGTATTGATTACATGAAAATATGCATTACTTTCAAATTTATCCCAAAACATGCAGAGTACTTTGAAAGTCTTTAAGAGGCAACCTGCGCAGATCTGTCAGTTTGTTTTTTAAAATTATGAGGAAGAAG
>RHGE01000472.1 GCA_004296775.1 Marinilabiliaceae bacterium JC017 | reverse complement strand
AGTCCCATGCTCAATATTGTAGATTATTTTCAATGAGCATTCACYGCACACTGGACACATGGACCAAGTGAACAATAATCAAGTGACACATTCAATTCTTCCGTTTCATCATTCTTATCTGTTCAACACTAATGCATGAATAATCACCGAATTCAATATTGTGATGGAGATTTCGCAAGCATGTTTGCAGTGCRAGTGAGYGCTTCAAATGTGGTCATTGTGGAAATGTTTCAATGTGGATGATGATTGGTGAGAGGAAGAGAAATTGTGTGCGAATCAGCACACAACATAAACCGAAATGCAGTTGATGGAGATTTCGCAAGCATGTTTGCAGTGCGAGTGAGCGCTTCAAATGTGGTCATTGTGGAAATGTTTCAATGTGGATGATGATTGGTGAGAGGAAGAGAAATTGTGTGCGAATCAGCACACAACATAAACCGAAATGCAGTTG
>RHGE01000471.1 GCA_004296775.1 Marinilabiliaceae bacterium JC017 | reverse complement strand
ACATAAAAGACTCTCCTTTTCTATAAACATGTCATCCCCCTGGGATGAAGATGTGTGACCGATTTTATTGAAACAGTAAGGTTTAATACATTCAGAATTTCTGCCTTCTTCATTTACATGATGACAACACAGGGCTAAAACCCTGTGCTGTCACAGGCACTCCTTCGGAGTTTATCATCTTTTACTGGTYTTAATTCACTTCACCAATCCTGATTTATCAGCATTCTTAATCCTGTAAATCTTGTTAATCCTGTCAAAAGACTTGCACATAATCAGGCAGCCTGTTGATAACCCATTGGGGCGGGTTGTGAGAATAGCGGGATGCCGGAGGTATCCAATGTTTGTAGCAGGATCAATCAGAGACAGACATTCAACTCCAGCCGGAGTCGCACATAAAAGACTCTCCTTTTCTATAAACATGTCATCCCCCTGRGATGAAGATGTGTGACCGA
>RHGE01000469.1 GCA_004296775.1 Marinilabiliaceae bacterium JC017 | reverse complement strand
TTGCATTTATTGCTACTGCACTGTTCATTCTAGTTCCTACTGCTTTTTTACTTATCATATACGTAAAAACAGTCAGTCAAAATAATTAATTTGAATAAATTTGTTTGAATGAAACTTGACTTCGTAGTTCTTATCAATGATTGAAGAAATGAAATCAAAAATAAGAAGGATTCCCATTTTGCGTCTTAAATAAAATGAGCGGACTAGAATCAGCAGTATTCTATGAGATTGGATAGTATGGTAGAAAGAGTCATATATTTCTTTCTACCATACTATTTATTTTATTTTTTTTAGTGTTATTTAATCTATAAAGGTGTACTCTATAAAGATAGAGGCTTAATATAGATCAATCTAAAATCAAATATGTATCGTATCTTCATCCATCATATATGTAATGTATATAGCACTCCAATTCTATTTATTTGCTTCATCTATTTGATTGGTATTGATTACA
>RHGE01000468.1 GCA_004296775.1 Marinilabiliaceae bacterium JC017 | reverse complement strand
GCAGGTTACCCATCACCACCGAGGCCAGATACTGCGAGGTGGTTTTGCCCTTAATGGTGATGTCTTTTTCCGTCACCCAGCCACCGTTACGTTGTATCTGAACCAGCAGGCGGACTTCCGACGGATTCCTGTCACCCTTTGAGGTGGTTTCCACCAGTGCCTGTACACCGAAGGTAAAGCGCAGACGGTCGATGTTTGCAGACGTAATGGTGCGGGTGATCGGCGTGTCATATTTCACTTCCGTACCCAGCACCGTCTCGGAGCCGGAGGATTCAAATCCCTCCGGCGGAGTCTGCTCCTGCTCACCAGCCCGGAACACCACCGTGACACCGGATATGTTGGTATTCCCCTCAGTGTCCAGCACCGGCGTACTGTTCAGCAGCACGCTTTTTAAGCCATCCACCGGACCTTCAATCGGCCCTTCGCTGATGGCATCGATCACACTCAGCAAGCA
>RHGE01000467.1 GCA_004296775.1 Marinilabiliaceae bacterium JC017 | reverse complement strand
AAGTATCAAGTACAAAGTATCAAGATGATTTACTTCTCACCAAAATATTTTGCCAATAAATACACCAATATCACCCGTAAGACACTAAGAACAATCTCAACTCCCAATTGATGAAAAATCTCTGCGTCTCTGCGCCTCCGCGGTTTAGAATGAAGCAACCTTTACCAACATGTTGTTCAAATTGGATGGAAATAGATAGAGAGGATAGAGGTTAGAAGGGAAAATAGATGGAAACACTTAGAGATAAATGGAGATACATTGAAACAGATAGAAATATTGTGAGACAACCTGTACTTACCTAACCTGAACAAGCCAGAAAAGTAAAAAGTATCAAGTACAAAGTATCAAGATGATTTACTTCTCACCAAAATATTTTGCCAATAAATACACCAATATCACCCGTAAGACACTAAGAACAATCTCAACTCCCAATTGATGAAAAATCTCTGCGTCTC
>RHGE01000466.1 GCA_004296775.1 Marinilabiliaceae bacterium JC017 | reverse complement strand
CATTCTGACCTTTTTTCTTTTCTCGTGAAAGACCCTATTAGGTTACCCCACAATTAGATATTGTGGTGGGTATKAAAGAAAATTTTGGTAATGAAAAACTMTTYCTAAAAAGCACTTCATTTCTTAGTGTCAAAATAGGATATGTGGTATAAAAACGGAGAATCTATTCTCTTATTTTCCCCMAAAATGATCTTGGAGATTGTGTAATGCTTACTCTCAAACTCTTCGTTTACACAGTAGTGATATTCTTTGTTTCTCTCTTCATCTTCGGATTCCTATCTAATGATCCAGGACGTAATCCTGGACGTGAAGAATAAAAATAGGATAAAATAAGGCTTTTCCTTGTTTGATTTTTTCATTTTCTTAGGATTTTCTCTATTCCATACCTTTAATTTGAAAAAATCAAACAAGTTCGATCAATCCGAAAGATAAATAAAATATAAAGTGATCAAGGG
>RHGE01000050.1 GCA_004296775.1 Marinilabiliaceae bacterium JC017 | reverse complement strand
TTGATTGCATAAGTAGTGGTTTTGATTACAAATTGCTTTTTGTCTTGTAACTAACTCAAATATAGCATTTTAAAATCATTTTTCCACTACTTATTTTCTTTTATATCCTCTGTAAATCAGCTAATAATGACCTGGGAAACTTCATTTATTAATAAGACGTTATAATTACTACTGTATAAAAATCCTTTTTAAATCCAGCTACATAAACCAATTGAATTCCAGCCATCAAACGCCTTTTCCATCCTTGTTTTTACCGTGTATATTTTGTTTTCACACACGAATTACATACTCTTGCAAAAGTGATCCATTCTGTGGACTCGCACAATGCTGAAAAATAACCATATCAATTCAATTAATGGATCCGATCAAGAAGTTGGAGAACGAATTTTCGTTAGTGGGTTTAGACCAGAAAGGAATTAATTCGGAGGAACTTAAAGCATCTATTCAAGCCGTCAAATCTTATGTGGAGATAGAACAAGCTGTCGCTGTCATATCTGATTTAGCCAAAAATACCAGCCATATATTCGTTGGTTCATTCGGGCAATTTTTTGGAATGACCGAATCGGGTCACAAAACCATAAATTCCATTTGGGAAGAGGAAATATATAACCGTATTCATCCGGATGATCTGTTTGAAAGACACCTCCTGGAATTGGAATTTTTCAACTTTTTAAAGCAGCAAAATAAAAATGAACGCTTAAACTATCGTACCCAGTGTAAAATAAGAGCACTGAATCGGAAAAACGAGTATCACTATATAAAACATCAAAGTTTCTACCTCAGAATGAGCGAACAGGGCGATTTATGGCTGGCATTATGTACCTACAACTACTCAAGCGAAGTTCCGCCTGTTAATGGCATTAACGGACAAATTGTGAACAAAGCAACCGGAAAGGCTATCAATATTAATACCTACAAAAACTGTTCTTCGTTATTAACATCACGAGAAAGAGAAGTGCTGTTAAATGTAGAAAAAGGTTTACTAAGCAAAGAGATTGCACATACGCTGAATATCAGCATAAACACCGTAAACAGACACCGCCAGAACATACTTGAGAAATTAAAAGTCAACAACTCCATGGAAGCTGTTCGAACCGCTAAAGCACTTAATTTACTATTGCCCTGAAGCAAAATCTGATTTAGCAGTCTAGATCATCAAAATTAGAAAACCAACAACATTTCATTTCAACATCTGCCCCAACGTCGAATGCATTCAAGTAACGGTTGTCTCTGGGGCCAGGAGTTGTTACATTTTTCGCATTGTTCCATCATTAGGTTCTGAATTCCGGATTCAAGGAATCTCTGTGAATCTTGGTGTTTCCTTTGTAGATATACTATATAATTCTTTGGCAAACAGTCAGACTTTCAAATGGTAAAAAGACACGAGTTCTCTGGTCTTTTGTTCCCCTATTAAGCAGTGTGGACGCTCTATAACAGCTTTCACCCGTATCCAATTTCGTTGCCATTTGCGCCGGCCCGCTAATTTAACGGGCCAACACGTCAGGCATCATTTTGATCTAATTCATTTTATTTAGTATCGTGTAATAATCGAACTGAGGTTATTAATTCTCAAGTATCGGGATTATATGTTCCCACTTGAGCTGTTTGGCAAAATCTAATGCCGTTTTTCCGCTTTGAGTCTTGGTATTAAGATCGACTCCGGATTCTAATAAAACCTCAACTGACGTTTTGTTTCCAGCAATGGTTTCTCTGTGCAGGAAAGTATATCCCAATTCGTCTTTATTAGTTAATTCGTCCGGATTTGACTTAATGAAATCCTTCAGACTGTCTCTCATATTAACACTCATTGGATGCTCAATAAGGTTTTCAGGATGTTCTTTTTGCTCATACACCACTAACACATCATTGAAATCACCAAAATCTAAGCCCCACGCTTCATCATGTCCTTTACGGGCATTGTCATCCATCTGAGAACGTAATAATTGAATGGTAAATCCTCCATAGCTCTTATTTTTACAAGAAAACAACCAGTCACTCACTTGACTTAACGGAACCTGAACGAAATCACCATTTTTAATATTGGTTAGTTCATTGGGAGTGTTGATAAGCGTTCCGCTAACTATCTCCCCATCAAAATCAATATCGTTAATCCACATGTGTTCTATAATGGGTGCATTAGCCTCATTAGTTTCTTGTCTAAAGGCTATTTTCACACAGGTCAAATCTAATGCAGGAACTATCCGGCGAAATTCCCACGAGAGTTCCCTCCAAAAATATTTAAACGTCTCTTGTGCTTTTGAATATGCTTTAATCATTTCAGCATCATCACCTGCGCTATAATAAATATCGCTATCTGTCATTTTTGTTGAATTTATTTGTTTTCAAGGGGCCCCAAAAATAACAAAAGAAGAGAAATAGCAATTCTATAAAGAACTTGTTTTTAACATCCCTCTTTGTTTTTGTAAATTTTTTCACCACCCGGCTCTTCTCCAGAAACGCCAGTACACATTAAGCAATCTAAGTTCCTAACGCACTAAACAATCACCCTAAGTTTATCAATAACTAATTCATAGAATTATCAGTCAACCATTTATTAGTTAATTAAAGCATCCGTTTTATCAACGTTAAATGGCATTAAAACATGGGGTAGTGAACCAATAGAAATGAGACTAAATCACAACAATCTCATTTATTTCCTCATAGAGATTTTTAATCTGCCCCTCATATCCAATCGAATAATTCTGCCTACACCATGTGCCTTAAACACACAACACAGGCCCCCAACCATGCACCTTAAACCTTGTACCCCAAAAACCCTAACTTCTTATTTCTCTTTGATCAAAACAAGATAGCTCCAGGCATTCATCTCAAACTGATCTTTCCCTTTGAGAGTATATTCTTTATTTGAAAACAGGTCTCTATAGATTCCTTTATGGTACTCACTGTCCAGCTTCGCATTGATATTGTCATCACTCAAATTAACGATGGTGATAACCTTATCATCATTCTTTTGCCGGGAAAAGGCAATGACTTTCTTCATTTGGTCATTCTTAATTCTCTCCATCGTACCACCCCATTTCCCATTCCATAAAGCCTGGTTTTTATGCTTCAGGTTTAACAGCTTTGAATAGATCTCACCGACTTTGTGTTTTTGCCATTCAATCTGATCTTTCTCGAAAAAATTAAGGGGTCGGTTCAATCCTGCTTCCTGACCACTGTAAAGCATTGGCATCCCCTCAATGGTGCAGGTTAATACCATGGCAGCCTCCAGGCCATCCTTAAAATTTGAAAATGGCGTACCTTCCCAGGCATTCTTATCGTGGTTATCAATGAAATTCATCCGATAGCCATCTGTGGGCCAAATACTCACATGTTCCGCCAAATAACCTTCCGTTAATCCATGAATCCCTTTCTTATTGACCGTGATGGCATGAAGATGATCCCACAAACTCCAGGAGAAAGTCATGTCAAAGGCCTTCTTATGCAAATCCCGGTCAGCAGCTTCGGCCAACATGAAAACGGGTTTTATCTCATCCAGCTCTTCCCTGACATTTTCCCAGAACTCAATAGGTACGAAACTGGCCATGTCACATCTGTATCCGTCAATATTGGTTTCTTTTACCCAATATTTAAGGGCATCGGTCATGTATTTTCGTAATCCCGGCTGACTGTAATCGAAATCAATGATATCATCATAGTCTCGCCATGGCGTAGGCTGAAAATTCCCTTCTCGTGTTTTAATATACCATTCAGGATGCTCGGTAACCAATGCATTATCCCAGGCGGAATGATTGGCAACCCAATCAATAACCACATACATCCCCATTTGATGGATCTTATCCACCAAGTGTTTGAAATCTGCCATGGTGCCAAACTCCGGATTCACCCCATAGTAATCCCTGACAGAATAATAACTTCCGAGACTGCCTTTTCGGTTCTTTTCACCAATCGGGTGTATTGGCATCAACCAAAGGATATCAATCCCCAAATCTTTTAACCGCGGCAAATGACTCTCAAAAGCTTTAAATGTCCCTTCCGGAGTGAATTGTCTAATATTCACTTCATAGATAGAGGCATTTTTAGTCCATTCGGGATGTTTCAGCTCCACATATTCCCTGGGTTGATACCGTACCTCGGTTTCACCCTGAACCTTTTTATCATCTTCATTGCTCTTAGTGTGGCATGCGGTATACACACCCATAAACAACAGAAAAGCAACGGCATTAATTATTGTTTTCATGATGGTAATTTTTTCTGATCCTTACTGTTGTACTAAAGGAGTTGACATTGAAATCACAATGGTCCATATAGATACCCTAAAACCATTTCCCTTTATCATATCAACCTCTGTTCGCGATCAATTCAAATGGGTCAATTATTAGCTCCACAGTGATCCGAAGCAGGGGGGATTAACTGGCAAAGGATCTTAATTTCAACAAAACTATAACATTAACCCTAAAAAGCAATTGGTTATAAACGCCACACTCAAAACTTCTCCCAATAACGTTTCAGAGCTAAATATGAACGAGGCCGCACCTACATAGCTCAGCCTCATTATCCAAATTTACTCCGAAGGATATCAATGATTGTCACTTACCCGAATTAGTTCAGATAAAAACTTTTCCTTTTCTTCATAAAATGGGAAGTGAGCAGAATTTTCAAACCAAACAAGCTGTTTTTCTGGCGCCTCTATTGCACCATAATACGCTTCAACCAGTATAAATGGCGTATCATAATCATGATGGCCCATAAAGATATACACAGGCACTGACAGTTTAAGATGGGTTTTAGCAAAATCAAAAGACCAAACATTGGCATCATCAAACAGAAATTGAGAGAAATCATACCCATCAGACCATTGGTCGATATGATCAAAATATACTTCATCGCTCAGGACAAGGTCAATCACTTCATCAGAACTGGTTTTACCATAGAGACTTCCTCCATAAAACTCCATCCATTTATTAGTTACTCCATATCCTATATCATCCCGGTATTCCCCTGCACTGTTTGGAGCTCCAATCGACTCAAGTTCTTTAATGGCCTTTCTATTACTATTATTGACAGCCTGTTCTAAAGCAAAAGCATAGCTGTTCTGTTCGTTTTTAACCACATTCACCACCTGACCAACACCAATATAAGCCGCATAAGCCTTAGGAAAAGCCTTTATTAAATGAACACCCAATATAGTCCCCCAGGAATGCCCCAACAGATAGATTTTTTCTTTACCGAACCGGACTTTTAACACTTCCGTTAATTCTTTTGCGTCAGCAATTGCTTGTTTAAGTGTCATTGATGAGGAAGCGATATCACCAGAATACGATCTACCAGCACCTCTTTGATCCCAGTTTACTACAATAAAGTGATCTTCCAACTCTGGTAATAGCATATGAAAAAGGGGTAACATGGCATATCCGGGACCTCCATGTAAGATTAAGAGCAAAGGTTTTGATAAGTCATTCCCTCTAATACTAATTGCCTGATTTATTCCACCAATCTTTACATGTTCAATGGGGGGAAATTCACAGATAACATCGTCTTTTTTACACGAAGTAAAAACTAAAAAGCAAATAAGCAGTATAATCTGTCTCTTCATAGATCCTTAATGTTTGCACCAGATAGCCTATCCCTTCCGACCCGTATGTGCGACTCAATCAACATATGGCTCCAACTCTTTTATCTCGATTCTTGAAACTTGAGCAGGGAAAACTGGTTTTTATATTGGTTCATCGGCACTAAATCTCCTCCATTTTATTTTACCAAAGTATATGTCATCCTTGGACAGGTAGGATTTGGCATCTCCTTTAACTTTCACTTGATAACAAATGAGTACTTACTCTTTCCTGTATCGACCATGGTATTCCGTTCCTTTCTTTAAAACTCATTGGTAGGCAAATATTGTATTATTGAATACGCTCCATGATACGAAGAACAATAACCGTTCAGCAAAATATCCCCTTTGTCGTTTAATCTATCGCATTCGGTTCTTCATATTCATGAATGCCAAATCCCGTTCTTAAACAGCTGAAACCATTTTTCAATATCATTGTCACTGTACAGATTCACTTTCTTGAATATTTCTCTCGCAAACTCAATTGTGGCAATACCATTGGCGGTTATAATGTTCTCATCAGTAACGGCAAGTGAATTTATGTAATTCTTTTCTCCTGAATACTGTGGAGCAATTCCCTTTAGATAGTATAAATCGTTACTGGTATGTTTCAGATTGTTTAAAAGCCCTTGTTTTCCCAGGTAAGTAGTTGCAGCACAGATAGCGGCAATTGCTTTTTTTTCAGCGAAGAGTGTTTTTACCAAAAGATTTATTTCATTGTTTTCGTCCTTTTCCCATGCGGTACCACCGGGAAGAATCAGCATATCAACATCGTTCGTATTGATTTCCGACAATGACATGTGGGGTAATACACGTAAACCTCCCATGGATAGCACAGGACTACCATCCTTCGAAAAGTAAATTAAATCAAACTCTTTATTTTTATTTATTTCCGGAGAGAGATAGGCAATTTCCCAATCGGAAAAGCCATTAAAGAGAAATACAAATATCTTTTTCATTATATGTTTAAATTTAGATAAGAGACAATCAACTACAAACACAGAGGCAATGAAGCTCTGAGTTCTTTAGTTTAATTATGCCCTTAATTAATAGATCATTAGATTTTAGACAATAGACATTAGACATTAGACTGATTTACATCACACTCATTTTTAGGTCATTAACGGCTTTACCTAATGAATAAACACAGACTGTTTTTCAATTACTTACCAAAGTTTAACGAACTATTGCTTGATTAAAAACTAAATTATCAAATTTACATGTTCGTTTTTCATTCCTTTTCCATTACATCACTAAAGCCGGCCTCAACCTGAAAAAGATTTACCTCTGCACTGCCGAAAGTAACAAAAAAGCCGATTCGTTTATCTTTAGCCAATGGAATTAAAATAATGCTTGCGTTGTTTTAATCATTTCCGTTCATTGACGAATAAATTATAAGCGCCCGGAAGTAAGATGAAAACAGCAAAGTAAGATACTTCCCTGAACGGAAATTTTATTCTCTTTTTATCTTTTTGCTAATGTGCTTATTTTCTGATTATAACGCCTTTATTCCTTTTGTCCTCAAGTTTCTTTACTAGTCTTGGCCGGTTTCTTTACTACAAATGCTTCATTTCTTTACTAGAAACTGTTGGTTTCTTTACTACAAACCGAGCATTTCTTTACTAGAAACCAACTATTTCCTTACTACAAACTGAGGGTTTCTAGTAAAGAAATTTTTGGAGGTAAAAAAAGCATGGTAAAAAGTGGATTTTTAGGTTGAGAAAGAAATCTCTGTGAATCCTGGCGTTTCCTTCGCGCATCTATCATATAACAAGCTTTCACTACATCTAATCTGGACAAGCAAGAAAAATAAAAAGTATCAAGTACAGAGTATCAATATGATTTACTGCTCGCAAAAATATTTTGCCAATAAATACACAAATATCATTGGTAGGATACTAATCATTATGAGCCTAAACATCAGGTTTGCAGTCTCCCTCTCCTTCAAGGAGAGGGCCGGGGTGAGGTGGCTTTTAATAAGCATTTGCCCATCCTATTAACACTTCGTCTTGTTTTTAATTATTCAACAAGTTTTCAATGTTATCATGACGTCAATATGGACAACGGCCATCTCTGACTATCATATAACAAGGTCGCATTTACTCAACAAATACGAAAAAGACCATGATGTTGGGAAGCGCGCAGGCCAGTCAAATAAGCGGGCCGGCGAAGGCGCGACGAAGATGAATGCGGGAATTCCGGCCGGTGGGTCAGCAAAAATTCATCAAGGAGGTGGGTAGAAGCATTTATTTGACTAGCGTTTTTTGCTTCGTTTTTGGGGCGATGCCAAAAATGAAGTAGGGTTTGGGACAACGTCCCAATTAAACTATTACTGAAGAATTACAAACCTACCTATCAACTAACCAGCTTGTAAAGTTATTAGCTTGACGTCAATATGGCCAATGGCCATCTCTGACTACTATATAACATTTTAAATCCTCACTGGTTGATATTACAATCAAACCACCCCGATTTTCATTGCATACCCAATGAAAATCACCCCTCCTAATTCTTTTAGGAGGGGAAAAAAGTGACCGGGCGAAAAGAAAATGAATTACGAGTATTTAGTAGATGTGTAGAACAATCCTCTCTGCATTTTTTTGGTTCTGCATGAATCTGAATGAGAAAAGGTCCTGGTAGCGTCATTTTAGAGTTATCTTACCTTTTGTTAGTATGTCAGGACTTGAAGACTCTGTGTTACCACCCTGCAAAAACAACTAAATAAAAAAGGGCTGCCAATGCAGCCCTTCCTATTATTTATGGTCTCCCGATCTATTTTCTATTGACCAATAAGCCTAGTACCCTGATATGAGTATCAAGATAAAAGTATCGGGTATCAAGAATCAAGATTTGCATGACCGGGGTTGCAAGATCTTGCCCAAAAAGCACAACCATTACTGATAAGCACCTAATGACCTTTAGACCTAACCTGGACAAGCCAGAAAAGTAAAAAGTATCAAGTACAAAGTATCAAGATGATTTACTGCTCGCCAAAATATTTTGCCAATAAATACACCAATATCACGCGTAAGACACTAACAACCTATTGACCTATAACCTAACGACCTATATCCATCAAAACCGCAACCCGATATTCACCAGGAAGCCGTTCAATGACACTTTACCGGTTTGAAGCAGGCTTTCGTTGTTATAATTGATAACAGAGCCGTTGCCTTCCGGCCCGGCAAAAGGACGGGCAACCTTTTCATCCACCGGATCGCTGCCACCCAGGTAGTAGCGTCCTTCGATGAAGAAGTTAGATTTTAAGCCCGGGAACACCACACCTGCCCCCACAAACGGATCGAATACGGCCTTCCAGGTTAAATCACCGCTTGAATCCAGGCGTCTATTAGTGTAATACCCCCTATCGGGTAATTCATCAATCAACAGGTCCCATTGCGAATAATACCCCTGACGGGTGAATTGACCCGATTGGTCATACTCGGCTTTCAAGGCATGACGGTATTCCACACCGCCCTTGACAAAAAGTTCCCAATTGCCAGGGGAAGCATATAACTTCAGCGCCACCGGCACATTCAGTAACAACAACTCCTGTTCTTCCGTCACATTTTTAACAGCTACTCGTTGCTCGTACTTATCTCCTTCATCATCGGTAGTGTTTACTGTTGCAGAATAAGCCTCCATGGAAGCTTTTGTGGTCAACTTCATAACGTCTACCCCTACCTCTATTTCAGTCCCTTTTAACGGCCGGAAATTGAAAAACAAACCTCCTGAAAAAGCCGTACCCGGATCAACAGTCACCTGGTCATTGTCATGGCTCCAGCCCATTTGGCCACCTCCGGCCCGTAAGCCCCAGTAAAACCACTCTGCCTGTGAATAGGCCTTCATCGTCTCTTTCTTCACTTCCTTTGCCTGCACTTTTAAACTATCAGCAGCCTGTTGTTCCTGCCCGGAAGCGCCCTGAATGACAGCTCCTACAGTCAGTATACAGGCTAATAGGTAATATTTGATTTGTTGCATGCTCTATAATCATTAAGGCATTGCTGCCCGAATTAAAATGAATTTATTCCTCTTTATAAAATATGAAACCCGGTCCCGTGCTGATAAGCCCGGGACCAGTGTTTCTGCATTAGTTTTCAATCACCAGTTTGCGCTTCTCAACACCCAATCCGGTTTGCACCTCCACGATGTACACCCCGGGTGTTACATTGGTATCGGTAAAATCCACCACCTGCTGATCGGCAATATCCCGCTGCACTACCAGGTGTCCACCCAGGTCGTACATGCGCACGGTACCTGATTCCACCAATTGGGGCAATACAATACTGACCGTTTGACTGACTTTAGCCGGGTTGGGCGACACCGTCATACTCTTTAATGCTCCTCCCTGAATGGTTTTAACCTCCGAGGTCACCATACAGCCAGAAGCCTTATCCACGGCGGTAACATATACTTCACCATCCTTGCCACTATTTAAGGCCACATATTGCCGGGTTTCAATAGGGGCATCATTGAAATACCAGTTGAAATCGGAGAACTGACCGCTGGCATTGTCTACCAGTAACACATTATCCCATTTCTGACGAACCTCCAATGGCGTGGTCTCTTTGAACTTCACTTCGATTTGTTGAGTAGCGGTGTTGCCACATTGGTCGTTTACCGCTACAGTGTAAATGCCCAGGTTGGAATCATCAGCCTGATTGATGGCATAAAAGGTTTCATTTTTACCTTCTGCGACCACCTCATCATGGAATGTCCAGGTGTAATCATTGGTTAAATCCCCGGTAACTTTAACCCTTAAGGTATCATTATTCATCGGGCAGATATCTGTTTGAGATGAAACAGCCTCAAATGACGCCGGTATACAATCTCGCACCGTAAATGTAAGCGTAAACGGTTTTAAACCTATCGTATTGTTCCCTTCATAAACAGCGTAGCGATTAGCAAAATTATAAATGTAAGTTTTGCCAAACGATAATCTGGGCTCAGGAGAAGTGGTTAATCTCTTTTTATCTTCACTTAATTTAAAACTGAAAGGATCTAAGTAATCACCATTATAGGCACAGAAATCAGGAATAGTAACCGGTTGATTAAACTGAATCGTTATATCCTGCAGATTATCCACATCAACCGCTCCATTTTCAGGGGTAATGGAAACAATCTCTAAACTTCCTTTCTCTTGCGCTTCGTAGGCTCCCATATCTACATCCAGGTCCATGATTCTTCCGTTACCGGCCAAGTCGAATACCGGCATCTCCTTTATAAGAGTCTGCTTACCCTGGTCGATACAGGAAGAGAAAGCTTCAAGGTTAAAATCATCATTTTCAGCATCGCTAAACAGAGGATCACCACTAACATTGCCTTCTCCCTCATAACCACCTGCTACGCAAGAATGAGTAACTTCGGCTCCTTCGGCAACCTGAGTGCCCTGGTTACCATATACAATTGAATTAACCACCAAACAATTTCCCAGGATACCCCCTGTTGTAGATGCCTTATTTTTACTGATGGTACAATTAATCAATTCAGGCTTGGTTCCCTCTGCATTATGAATGGCACCACCATCGTTAACAGCCTGGTTATTGACAAACAATACATCATAAAACAACGGATGACTGAATTTATTGGCAACGGCTCCCCCGTTCTGTGCGCGGTTATTTCTAAAGATACAGTTAGCTATGGCTGGCGAAGCATATTCGTTATACATAGCACCCCCATCTTCATTACTCCCTGAAGCATGCTCAAAAATAAAGCCATCCACCAGGGTACCATTTTCCAGGGGTTGGTTTTCTGAAAATACATTTCGGAACAGACCAAAGCTATTATCACTCTCATTGTCCTTGGCACCAATATCACCACTGATAATGGTAAGATTTTTGGCAAACTTACTCTGCCCGGCGATGGTCTCATCCCCTTTAAATCCTCCTAACAGTTTAACACCTGGTTTAAGGCTGAGTACTACTTCTCGTTCCGCTTGAGATGCTGTGCCATTCGTTTGGGTAGTCACCGGATAATAAGTACCGGCAGCCACCCATATCTCATCACCTGGCAAAGCATAATCCAATGCTTCATGAAGAGTACCAAAGGCGTCACTCCAGGATGTACCGGCACCTGTAGCGCCATCTTTTACATAAATGATATGGTCGTGACCGATGTAGAATGTGGCCATTTCAGACCAGATGACATCATTGCCCATATGCATACCAACTTGCCATTGGTAAGTTCCTTGTTCAAAAGAACGTGTATAATGGCTAGTTTCTCTTACCTGGGCACTTTCAAGGATATTATCTGCTTCACCTTTTCTCCACAATTTAAAATCAAAGAGATAAGGATTATCAAATATCGTTGATGTTTTATACCCGTCGGACAATCCCCAACGGAAATTAATACCATGATTACCGCTTGCACCTATTCCGCCTCCATTGCCAGGAAAAACAACTGCAGGTGCCATGTATTCATAGGCTCCCATATCAACATTCGCACCAACTACCCGGGTGATTCCCTGAAAGTCGGTTAACAGCCCTTCTGGTAATACATCTTTGTTTCCTGCCCCAATACAAGGAGATCCTGCTTGCAGCCTGAAATCACCATTCTCCGGATCAACGAATTGAGGATTTTTAGTAATATTACCTTCACCATTGTCCGATTCATCCAATCGGCAATAATAAATGCTTGCCCCATACACCTCATTATCTCTTTCTTCCGCTCTGTTATTCAAAAAGACACTGTTAGCAATCTCACTTTCATAATTACCTCTGATATAAACAGCGCCTCCTCCATAACTGGCATAGTTGTTATAAAAAACACAATTCGTGATAATTACTTTCCCATCTTCGCTGAACACGCCTCCTCCTAAAGAAGCTGTATTTTCTGAGAAAACAGAATTGATCAAAGTAATAATTGCTTTATCACTATAAATGGCACCACCAACCGATACCGAATTATGATTCTCTCTAAAAACCATATTCTTCAGGCAGAGGTCGCCTTCTTTAATCCATATTCCGGCTCCATCACCACAACCATTCTCAATGACAAAACCATCCAGTAATGTTGTTGCATCAATTACTTCTCGGCATCTTACGACACAATAACTATTATCAGTCTCAATATCTGCTTCGCCAATATCTCCACTCAAAATAGTTTTGTTACTAATCCAGGCACGCTCTTCCCGGGAAGATTCAATTCCTCCAAAACCACCATAAAGTTTTACCCCACTTTTCATATTAAAGGAGATTCCTTGATCTAAGCCTGTAGTAGGTTTATAGGTTCCGGCAGCTACCCATATTTCATCGCCATAAACAGCCTCGGCTAAAGCCTCCTGAAGCCCTCCAAAAGCATTTTCCCAACTTGATCCGTTACCACTTGCACCCTCTTTCACGTACAATGGATGACTATGTGTTATAAAAAATGACTGAACAGGAGAATAAGCAGGCAGGTTTGCTCCCGTTACTGATCCCACACGCCAATAATATTTCGTTGCGTTTGGTAATTGTGTTGTATACGTTAACTCAGAAAGGACTTCTACCATGGTGGTGTCTCCATTTCTTTCCCAGTATTGCAATATATATTTATCAACAGATGGCACCTCATTCTCTGGCTCCCAACTCCATTTAAAAGTCACTTCATTACCAAACAACTCTCCTTTTATAACTTTTTGGGGTGCAGGTAACAAGTTAACAGGCGTTAAAACACCGCCTTCAAATACTCCCATATCTACTACATCGCCTGCTAAACGATCATTACCTTTAAAATCAGTTAAAATACCAGAAGGAATAGAATCATTCATTCCGGCATTAATACAAGGAGATTGATAATTCAACCGAAAATCACCGTTTGCTGCATCAATAAACACAGGATCATCCGTAATATTTCCTTCCCCTGTAATCTCATCTTCAACACAAGAGTAAGCCACCTCACAATTTCCAATATTATAATCACTAACTTGAGCCTTATTACTATAAATGATGGAATTATCCACGTTGGTATTTTCTCCATAAATACCCCCGCCATAATAATCAGAGGAGTTATTAACAACGGTTACTCCTGACAAAACTGAAGTGCCCTGATTAATTCTAATCGCCCCACCATAACGACCTGCTTTATTTTCTGAGAAAACAGAAGCATAACATTTTAAATCATGGCCATTACAATACAAAGCTCCACCATCTTGATTAGCATAATTAATGCGAAACCAACAATAGTTAATGATCAAATTACCTCCATCATGAAGGAGACCACCTCCATGGTGTTGATTATATTTCCATTTAACTGCATTACCCTTCTCCAGGATGAAGCCATCTAACCACGCCTCTTCACCTTCTACCAATTGACATACTACAACATGAATACTATTGTCGTTCACATCATCTTTAATACCAATATCCCCACTTAAAATGGTTTGATTGACATACCAATTGCGCTGCTCCAGGGAGGTTTCATTCCCGGCAAATCCTCCATAAAGCTTAACCCCGTGTTTTAATTCAAAGGAGATAGTTCGGTCATCATCAGTCGTTGGTTTATAGGTACCGGCAGCCACCCATATTTGGTCGCCCGTTACAGCCTGATTCAAAGCTTCATTTAAGTCACCTAATGCAGATGACCAGGAAGAGCCATCTCCGGTCATCCCACTTTTCACATATATGGGATGAACGTGTGGCACATGCACACACCATACTTCAGAATAATTCGTCACCCCCTGATCAGTTTCCACTCCAATACGCCAATAGATGGATTGCCCCACATTAAAATTGGCTGAATAAGACAGATCACTTGATATATCTACTGTTGTAATCGACTCCGGATGGTTCCAATATTGAAGAAAATATCGAGAAATAGTATAGGAGGGATTTTCATCCCATTTTCCTTTAAAGTTAATAATAGCCTCTCCTTCAGTGCCTCTAATTGATACATCATTTAACGGGCTCTCATTCACAGGGCAGTTATTAGCTCCCTCAAAGGGACCAATATCTACCGTTCCATTCTGAATGCGAGCGCCTCCCGAATAGTCAGTTGGGCACGATTTAGCAAGCTCATTATTCCCGCCATCCAGGCATACGGAGGCACGATTCAGGCGGAAATCATAATCTAATGCATTAACAAATCCAGGAGTTGCAGTATATAAAGTATTCACATTATTGGATTCTCCATACATGGCATTAAAAGCACCTGAATTATTATCGGTTAAAGCAATAACAGAATTACCAATGGTTAAAGGTATATCACTGTCATTATATATATCAACTGCTTGTCCCTCTATGCTTGTTTCATATCGACCTTCCAAATGTCTGGTTTCATTTTTATACCATAAACAATTGTAAAAACTGGCAGAACTAAGCACATAAGCCCCCGCTCCCATATAGGATAAATTCTTAACAAACAAACAATTGAAAAACTCCGGGGCGGATCCTTCAGAAACATACACCGCGCCACCATCATTTGTAGCCCTGTTCTCAAGAAAAAGTACATTTCTAAAACATGGAGCCGCATTTTTACAATACAATCCTCCACCACTTCCCACTTTCTTTTCCCAATGAGCTGCATATCCATTTGTAACGACAAAACCATTTAGCTCAGTACCTTCCCCTATGGGAAAATGCTTTGCCCCAATAGCTGAAATTACATGAGAGCTATTATCTTTATAATCCTGAACTATTCCAATATCACCGCTCAAAATAGTCTTATTTCTGTTCCAATCACGCTCTTCCAAATTAGTCTCTGTCCCAATAAATCCACCATAAAGCTTCACTCCATCTTTCAACTCAAACGAAATATTAACGTCATCTGAGGTAGTTGGTTTATAGGTACCGGCAGCGACCCAAATTTCATCGCCTGGTACCGATTGTTGCAGGGCTAGCTGCAAATCTCCATAAGCGTTATTCCAACTGGTGCCTGAACCTGCCCCACCCACTTTCACAAACAATGGTTGATCAGAGGGAACAAAGAACTGATGAAATTGTGACCACTCTCCTTTTAGATTATTGTTTACATTTCTCACCCGCCATTGCCAATTTTGTCCGGCGGCAACAGTTATTTGATAAGGAGAGCTCGCATTTTCTATTATTGTAACTTCGGACTGTCCTGACTCTTTCAATTCCAGATCAAACGCAGTAGAAACGTCAGGCCAGGTTGAATCCCATTGCCATTCTAACGACACATTCTGAGTCCCCCGCTCATATATTTGCTTATTAACCGGTGCAACCACCTGAGGTACATAAACTGGTTGGGCAAATGCTCCCATAGAAACTGTACCATCATCTGAGACCAGCTTATTGCCCTGAAAATCTTTTGTCAACCAATCAGGCAAATTGGAACTACTTCCGGCACCTATGCACGGAGAGCTATTGATTAATCTGAAATCATTCTGTTCGGCATTAAGAAAAATTGGGTCTTTATCAATATTTCCAGTACCATTAATTTGTTCACTAAAACAAGAATAATTTTTGGAACCATTATTATCAATCCCTCCAGAATTATTAACAACTATTGCATTCTCAACAAAAAAATTACCATTAGCATAAATAGCTGAAGCATCATAGTCTGAAGTATTGTTTGAAACCACACTATTAACTAATGTATAGTCATTTGAATTAAAGATAGCAATACCAACTTCTCTTGATTTATTATTTGAAAAAACAGAAGCATAACACTTGGTCACACCTGATTTTTGAAAATTAGCGCCACCATAAGTTTTAGCAAAATTATTCCGAAACCAACAGTATACTATTGTCAACTCACCACCAGATTGATAAAGGCCACCTCCTTTGTCTAGATTGTTATCCCAAATATCTGCATACCCCTTCTCCACAATAAAACCATCCAACCAGGTAGTCTCCTCTTCTGCCAATTGACACACCACTACATTGCAACTATTATCGCTATCTAATCCTTCAGTCCCTATATCTCCGCTTAAGATGGTTTGGTTGGTATACCAGTTGCGCTCCTCCCGGGAAGCTTCACTCCCGGTAAACCCTCCATAAAGTTTAACGCCATTCTTTAATTCAAACGAGATAGTGCGATCGGTACCGGTAGTGGGTTTATAGGTACCGGCCGCTACCCAGATTTCATCGCCCTCCACGGCAGCGGCGAGGGCTTCCTGTAAGTCGCTGTAAACATTCTCTTTTCCTTGCCAGGCCGTGCTGGCATCTCCCGGTTTTACATATCGGATAGCACCCGATAAATGTAACGGAATGAAGGCCCATAACAAAAGGGCCACAATACTGTGTATAATTCTATTCATAAATTTTAGGTTGTATTATTAGTCGATATTGTTCATTTTCATGTTTACCCTTGATAGCCCAATCATAACAACCATCTTAGATAAAGTCACCTGGATTAAAAGACAAAAATAACATTAACACCCTTAAACGTTTTGAATTTCATAAGGTTTTTATAGACACCTACTAATTACAATGACTTATCTCATACGTAGTGGCATTATGTTTCTTGAATGGGGAACGGTGTGCGGTATGTGGTGTGCGGGGAACGGTGTGCGGAGAACAGAATCATTAATCAAAACTTGACAGGGAAATCGAATGAAAACAATAAGTTCTTACAACTCCCGATTCAACAAGCTTTGGAATTTCTCCAATGGATTTATGTCATATGTTTTATTGCGTCATCTTTTCTTGCCGGCTGCTTACTATTTTCTTTCCTTATTTGTACTTTTAGATGTTTTTATTCAAAAAGCACTACCAACGCTGGTTATCTTTTATAACGCAACAACCATTTTTAACCAACATATAACCATGAATCATCTAACAGGCAACTACCATACTTAACTGAACAAATTAACAAGGGTATGACGCCCTGCAGTAAGGCCTTTGGCAAGCATAGAACTAACAATTTAACATCTTATAAAAACCGAAAAATTAAATTTATTCGTATGAAGAAACTATCCGCCCTGCTCTTTACGTTTGCATGGCTCACATTTTTGTGGATCACAGGATGCTCCTCTGATCCGGGAAAACAAGTCAGAGAAATAACGTATAATGCAAAAGTATCTGCTTTCACATCAGGTACCATCTCCAATGAATCAACTATTCGCATTCAGTTTTCCGATCCGGTTCAATCGGCCACGCCTGGTCAGGGCATTGGCTCATCGCTGGTAAAGTTCAAACCCTCCATCAAGGGAGAAGCTACCTGGTTGGATGCCCAAACCATCGTATTTGAACCGACTGACCGGCTACCATCCAATACGGTATATACGGCCAAAGTGAATCTATCGGAACTGTATCCGACAGAGAAACCCTTTGAGTTTTCCTTCCAAACCATTGAACAGAACTTCCGGATTGAAGACAAAGGGCTTTCACCGGACCAGCCGGATGACCTGAAACAAAACACCTTCACCGGTCAGTTAATCATGGCCGACCATGCTAATAATGAACAGGTGGAAACCATTCTCCACGCCCACCAGGATGGCCGGGAACTGGAAATCGAATGGGAACACTATCCGGCAGAACGGATGCACCAGTTCAGAGTAAGAGATGTGCAACGAAAAGACAAAACCGAAACATTGGTACTGGAGTACGACGGAAAAAAAGCCGGCATCGACAAAGACGGGGAAAAAGAAATTGAGATCCCTGCCCTGGATGCCTTTAAAGTGATGGATGTCCGCGTGGTGCTGAATCCGGATCAGTATATCCTGGTGACCTTCTCTGATCCGCTGCAAACACGGCAGGACATCAATGGCCTTATCGCCATTGAAAATGTATCAGACCTACGTTACAGCATAGAGAACAACGAGGTTAAAGTGTATCCGCCCCGGAAACTCACCGGCTCCAATAGCGTGGTTATTTATCCGGGCATCAAAAATGCACTTGGCTATACTTTTAAAGGAGAAGAACGCTATAACCTAACTTTTGAAGCCCTTAAACCGGACGTTCAACTATTAGGTAAAGGGACCATCCTACCCAACTCCAAAGGGTTGATATTCCCCTTCAGAGCAGTTAGCCTCAAAGGTGTTGAACTGCGCATCATCAAAATCTTTGAAAACAATGTCTCCCACTTCTTGCAGGCAAACCAACTGGATGGTGAGTACCAACTCAAACGTGCCGGAAGGCTTGTGCTCAAGAAGAATATTCCATTGGATTCGGACCGATCACTTGACCTGACCAAATGGAATACTTTCTCTTTTGACCTGGCTAATCTTATTGCACCCGAACCCGGCGCTATCTACAGGGTAATCATCAACTTCAACAAGTCACAATCCATTTACCCCTGTGAAGATACTGAAGAAGAGATCGCAGAAGAGCCCGCTGTCAGCGACGACCTCTCGGAATCTGAAATGACTTACTGGGATTCACCGGATAGCTATTACTACAGCTACTGGGATGAGTATGATTATGACTACAACTGGAGTGAACGCGAGGATCCCTGTTCTTCTTCCTACTATCACAACCGCTCCGTGAGTCGTAATATCCTTGCTTCCGATCTTGGTATCATTGCCAAGCAGGGAACGAATAAGGAAGTAGTAGTCGCCGTTACCGATCTGCGCTCTACCCACCCTCTCAGCAATGTACAAGTAGATATTGTAAACTATCAAAACCAAGTAGTAGGTCAAGCGCGTACCGATGGGAAAGGACTGGCGCGCATTCCGGTATCCCAAAAACCTTACCTGCTGATTGCTAAAAACGATAAGCAACGTGGCTATCTCCGCCTGGATGACGGATCATCACTGTCACTTAGCCGGTTTGATGTAAGTGGCCAGGTAGTACAAAAAGGCATGAAAGGATTCATCTATGGAGAACGAGGGGTATGGCGTCCGGGAGATACCTTGTTTATCTCTTTTATCATGGAGAATAAAGGCGAAAAATTGCCTGCCGACCATCCGGTAGTATTCGAACTGGTGAATCCCCATGGCCAGACCATCAACCGCCAGGTGACGCCATTATCTAATCAAAACCTTTTATGCTTCAAAGCACAAACAGCTCCCGATGCCCCAACCGGCATGTGGATCTGTCGCATTAAAGTAGGTGGTACTACTTTCGAAAAAGGGCTGCGTGTTGAGACCATAAAACCCAACCGCCTGAAAATAAATCTTGATTTCAATACGGATAAACTCTCCCCAAGCACTTCGGCTGAAGGCCAAATGGAAGTAAAATGGCTGCATGGTGCCATAGCACG
This sequence comes from Marinilabiliaceae bacterium JC017, assembly GCA_004296775.1. GTDB lineage: Bacteria > Bacteroidota > Bacteroidia > Bacteroidales > Marinilabiliaceae > JC017. The sequence continues at coordinate 25,341 of RHGE01000050.1, read as the reverse complement.
CAACCTGGATGCCAACGTGACGGTAACCTTAAACAGGGCACGCACTACCTTTAAAAAGTACGCTGACTTCACCTTCGATGATCCGGCCCGGGACTTTGACTCCGAAGAGGTGAATATCTTTGATGGCAAACTGGATAACGAGGGTAAAGCCACCATCAACGCTGATATTGATGTGCAGGAAGCTGCCCCCGGTATGCTGAAAGCCTCCTTCCGGACGCGTGTATTTGAAGAGAGTGGTGATTTTAGTGTAGATCGCTTCACCATTCCTTATGCCCCCTACCCTGTTTTTGTGGGTATAAAACCACCTACCGGTGACAAACGTGGCATGTTATTAACCGATAAATCGCATGAGGTAGAAGTGGTCACATTGGATCCTGAAGGTAATCCGGTGGATGTGGCCAATCTTGAATACCAGGTGTATGAAATAAGCTGGCGCTGGTGGTGGGAAGCCTCGGAAGACGACCTGGCCCGTTACGTAGGCTCCGGTAGTAATAACCTCATCCTAAGCGGTAAATTATCCACAAAAAAAGGCAGAGGCTCCTTTAAGTTCAAAATCGACTACCCCGAATGGGGCCGCTACCTCTTACGGGTTGTGGATAACCGCAATGGACATGCCACCGGTAAAACGGTATATGTAGACTGGCCGGGCTGGGCTTCCAGACCCTCTGGTTCAGATCCCGAAGCGGCCTCCATGCTTTCGTTCAGTGCTGATGAAGACAAATACGAGGTGGGTGACAAAGCCACTATCTCCTTTCCTTCTGCCGGTGTTGGCCGGGCATTGGTAAGTATTGAAAACGGTAACAAAGTGATCAAAAACTGGTGGGTAGAAACAGAGGAAGAGATGACCGACTTTAGCTTTGAGGTCACTCCCGATATGACACCCAACGTATATGTACACCTTACCTTGGTGCAGCCTCATGCCAAAACGGCTAATGATTTGCCCATACGCCTGTACGGTGTCATTCCAATCCTAGTGGAAGATCCGGCCTCACATTTGAAACCGGTGTTAAAGATGCCTGAAGAACTTAAACCGGAAAAAAAGGTCACCATCAAAGTAAGTGAGGATGATGACAAACCCATGACCTATACCCTGGCAGTGGTAGATGAAGGACTCCTGGACCTGACACGCTTTGCTACTCCCAAGCCATGGCACCATTTCTTTGCCAGGGAAGCCCTGGGCGTACGGTCATGGGACATGTACAACTGGGTACTGGGGGCCTTTGGCGGCCGTATCGAACAGGTATTTAGCATCGGTGGTGACGAAGCCATGAAAGGCAAAAAGACCGACAACCAAGCCAACCGCTTCAAGCCAATGGTAAAATTCATGGGGCCTTTTAAACTAAAAGCAGGCGAAACCAATGCCCATACATTCATGGTACCGCGCTATGTGGGATCAGTCCGTACCATGGTGATCGCCGCCTCCGATAAGGCGTATGGAACCACTCAAAAAACCACTCCGGTACGCAACCCATTGATGGTGCTGGCCACCCTGCCACGTGTGCTGGGACCAAATGAAACAGTGGATCTGCCGGTGACGGTTTTTGCCATGAAAAAAGAGGTAAAACAGGTCAGCCTGAAGCTTGAAGCCAATGAATTATTCACCATTGAAGGTGACCAAAAGCAAACCCTTCAATTTACAGAAACAGGTGACAAAGTGGCTACCTTCCGGTTGAAGGTGAATCCGAAAATTGGTATTGGCAAGGTTAAAGTCATTGCCAAATCCAATGGCGAAACAGCTATTGATGAGATCGAACTGGAGGTGCGCAATCCCAATCCGCCACTGACAACATTCGTCAGCCAGGTTGTTGATCCCGGTAAGAAGATTGATCTGGCCTACACATTACCAGGCATGACCGGCACCAACAAGGCCACATTGGAGATCTCGGCCATTCCGCCTATTGATTTCGGACGGCGCCTGAAATACCTGATCCAATACCCCCACGGCTGTGTGGAACAAACCACCTCGAGTGCCTTTCCTCAACTATTTCTGACCGATGTGGTTGACAACGGCGATGTTCTGAAAGCTAAAACAGAGAAGAACGTGAAGGCCACCATCAGGCGTCTCTCCGGGTTTATTCAACCGGACGGCGGATTAGGCTACTGGCCCAACTCCACTTCGAGCTGTGACTGGGGTACTACCTATGCCGGCCATTTCATGCTTGAAGCCGAAAAGAAAGGGTATGCATTACCGGTAGGCTTTAAAAAGAAATGGCTCAAATACCAGCGGAAACAAGCCCGTCAGTGGTCACGCTCGGCCAATAACAGAGGCTCTGAATTCGCACAGGCCTACCGCCTCTACACACTGGCCCTGGCCGGCGAACCAGAGATGAGTACCATGAACCGTTTACGTAACCAAAACAGCCTGTCGAACCAGACTAAATGGCGACTGGCAGCCGCCTATGCGCTCAGTGGTTACGAGAAAGTAGCCAACGAACTGATCGCCCAAGCATCCATCGATGCCGAAGACGGCAATTCGTATCGCTATACTTATGGGTCGTATGAACGTGATCAGGCCATGATCCTGGAAACACTGACGATCCTTAAAAAACGAAACGAAGCGGCTCCTGTGCTCCAGCGTCTTTCCAAAAGGTTGTCGGGTAATAACTGGATGAGTACTCAAACAACGGCTTACTGCCTGCTGGCAGTGAGTAAATTTGCCGGCACATCGGCCACCAGCAAATCCTTTGCCTTTACCTGGAACGGCCCGGGTAAACAGGGAGAAACCGTAAAATCACAGAAACCGGTTTACCAAACAGAGCTTAATGTGAAGGATCTATCGGGCAAAATCGCCGTCACCAACAAGTCGGATGGCATCATTTATTCCCGCATCGTGATGGAAGGTATTCCGGCGGAAGGTGATCAGACAGCACAGGCCTCTAACCTGCAAATCAGCGTGGAGTACCTTGACCTGAATGGTAACAAGACAGATGTCACCCGTCTGCAACAAGGCACTGATTTCATGGCGGTAGTATCAGTGAATAATCCGGGCACCCTGGGGCACCAGGAAAACGTGGCACTGACACAGATCTTCCCATCGGGATGGGAGATTCGTAACACCCGCATGGAGGATATTCAATCGGCCTACGAAATAAGCCAACCCGACTATCGCGATATTCGTGATGACCGGGTTTATTCCTATTTCGACCTGGCAGCCAACCAGCGAAAAAAGATGATTGTACTGCTCAATGCCTCTTATACTGGTAGATTTTACCTGCCAGCCGTAAGTTGCGGCGCTATGTATGACAATGAAGTAGCCGCCCGTCAACCCGGACAATGGGTAGAAGTGGTGAAGGCCGGAGAGTCATTAGATCAATAGATTATTAGACAATAGACCAATAGATAATAGACATTAGGCTGATTTATATTACTTTCATATTTAGATCATCAATTGTTTTGTCTATTGGATAAATACAAACTGTTATTTAATTACATGCATAAGTTTAACGAACTATTGTAATTTGAACACCTGATAAACGGCAAGCCCCGCAAGAGTTCTATCCTTGCGGGGCTTGTTATTTTATAACGAAATCATCGAATCTTTGAAGTATGTAATTATAACCTGGATAAGCCAGTAAAGTAAAAAGTATCAAGTACAGAGTATCAAGATGATTTACTACTCGCCCAAAATAAAAACTGTGTTTTTTCAGAAGTACCCTGAAAAAAAGCCTCTTTGAGGGATGTTACCTCAATCTGATTGTTGTAGGAGATTGACAATGATAAAAGCTGTCTATTTCAATCTGTTTCCATGTATTTCAATTTATCTCAAGGTATTGCCATCTATCTCAACCTGTTTCCATTTATTTTCCTCCTCTAACTTCTGACCTCTAACCTCTCTATATATTTCCATCCAATTTGGACAACATGTTGATAAAAGTTACTTCCTAAGCGCGTAACAATTCAGCGTTTTACAACCGGTAATAGCTTCTTACCTGCTTTTCATAAAGACGCCAGGGTAACAACCGTTTGATCAAAGGAGCCATTATCTGAAGTGCAGGGCCAATACGATAACAAGGTTTCATCCTTCTTTTCTTTAATAGCTTACTCACCAAACGCCCTATCTTTCGGGGATCATCAGCGTTTTTCACGTTTGCTGTGATCAAATCAAAATATTGCGCCACAAAACCGGCATAGGGAGAATCCTCCGACACGGTAGAATCCATACGCCCCGCATGCACATTGGTATTGAAATCACCCGGTTCAATCAGGGTGGCCTGAATGCCGAAAGGACTTAACTCGGTTCGCAATGACTGAATAACCCCTTCAATGGCAAATTTGGAAGAACAATAGAGGCTTTGGAAGGGCAAGCCTATCGCCCCGGAAATGGAACTAATCTGAATGATACGCCCGCTCTTCTGGGCACGCATATGGGGTAACACGGCACGAATAACATGAAGCGCACCAAAGTAATTTACATCCATGGCTTTCCGTACCTCATCCATGGTAAATGTTTCCAACGGACCGGCAGCTCCCCTACCGGCATTACTGACCAATACATCAATGCCGCCTTCATTATCGATGATGGTTTCTACGGTTCTTTGTACTGCCCGCTCGTCTGTTACATCCATGGGATACAATACCATACCATCCCGCTCCTCGCCTTCGTACACATTTCTGCCGGTTCCGTATACCTTGAAATTACCTTTGGCCAATTCGCGGCCAATAGCCTGACCTATGCCGGAGGTAGCACCCGATATCAGTACCACCTGTTTCTGTTTATGATTCATCTGCTATACCTATTTATTTTTTATAACAAAGATATTGAAGAACCGGTTACAGTTAACAGTTAGCAGTGAACAATTAACAATGAACAGTTAGCAGTGAACAGTGAACAGTGAACAGTAAGACTTAACGATTGCTGGCTTATAGCATTTCATGAGACGAACTCCAGGTCGCTAATAAAAAAACGGTGATCTGCTGATAGCATCACACCGTATAAATATATTATAACAATCCTCATTATTGGGTCTTTCTATCCTACCATTTGAACCTGGTAAGCGGCATTCTTCTCTTCTTTTCGGTTCAGGTATCGCTGACATTGCTGCACCTGACCATACCCCAGAAGGGTGCCTAAGATGAAATCTTCTTCATCGCTCAGTTCATTCAATGGCTTGTCACCGAAATGCCGGATTATTTCCACACATTGTGGTTCCCCGAAAAAGATGTTGATCTTAAAGGGTGTGACATATTGAATGTGGTAAGAGATGTTATTACTGGTGAGTTTTCTTATCGCCTCTTCCTGCTTCCCGACGGGCATGGTGTGTAAAATAAGATTACGCAACCCTTTCTTATATTCGTAAATATGATGGACAAATACTTTCATTCCCTGAATTAAACAAAAAAGTGCCAAACCCACCGCCGTGATTTTTAGGAGTTTTTACCGGTTGAAATGAAGTAACCCTTATGAATATGTTTTGCTATACTAAAGACAAACGCAATACTTCATCCGGCACGCTATGGGCAAAAGGGGACGGTATGTCTGACACTCTTTAAAATATGATTAAATCCTCATTAGCATTCATTTTTTTCCATTTACCCCTTCCTTCCAATGCTGCTCAAAGAAGGAATAACAGATCTCATTAAAGCTATCATTAATTAAAGGCCGGCTTCAACTGGTTAACCCAGTTATTAATTCGATCCTCCGATAAATTACATTCATTATCCTCATCAAGGGGTAATCCCACGAAACGGTTATCTACCACAGCCTGTGATTCCACAAAACTGTAATCATCCACGGCTACCTGACCAATAATTTCACAGCCCTTATCTTTTATCGCCTCATAAATAATACCCATGCCATCCACAAATGAATCAGCATAACTATCACTATCCCCCAGGCCAAATAAGGCCACTTTTTTTCCGGTAAGATCCGCTTCTTTTAATTTTACTATGAAACCTTCCCAATCATCTTGCAGGTCGCCAATTCCCCAGGTAGAGGTGCCTAATATCAAATTGCTGTATTTTGCCAGGTCACCAACCGCCACCTTGGACACATCACATAGGTCAACCATCCCGGAATCAAATTTAGAACTGATGGTTTTTGCTGCAGACTCTGTATTTCCGCTACTAGATCCGTAGATTATTACTATTTTTTCCATACACTTAAATAATTTGATTTAAAAACGAGACGGCAAACAAGAGACAGTAATTAAGTTAGTTTTTTACAGGGTACATTAAATATCTCTTGTCCGCTTTATGCTCAGTTTAATTCCTATTTGATCGACACTCCCTGTTCCTTTGACTTTCGCATTACAAACATATCGGTTATAAGCACTTCCTCCTATCGCTATAAATCATGATTTTAACCCCGGTTCAATCATCACATCCCGTCCTTTATACTCATTAATCAGTACACTTCCACCCTAATAAATCACTCTTTTACTGCCTGCTCCGTCAAATAGCTTCATTCAATAATCTTGATCATTAACCATATTAGGGTAATCATATGTAGGTAAAGGAGTTTTCTTCGATTAAAAGAATATAGGAGCAAAAACATCATCAGATCCAGGGATTTCGCTTTAAAAAATGATTTCCCCTTCAATTGCTTTTAACTACTATAATTTTCCACTCAAGCCGTGGAGGCTCTTACTTTGTTCACCTTTTAATAATTGTTTTAAGGTGTTCACGATTTTCAATTCTCCTACAGTCGAGAAAGTAAGCAAAGAGTCCGCCGACTGCAGCACTCGTTCACCCACTACTCCTGAAGTTGATGAGACAGAAAGAACTCGCTCCGCTCAAACAGCTTTCTGTCTTTTCATCAACTTCAGGAAGTGGGTCCCGAACTACGTTGCTGAGGTCGGAAGCAGCACATCATTGCTATTATGCTGACATAAACGATTTCCTTGATCACCAATTCTTATTGATGACCTACCTAATTAACATGCATTGACAGCCCAATATCACGTGCAGAAATTGCCATGTCGTAAGACGGCTCTTTTTTCCTCCCCCTCAACAATTGACGAAATTCAGACAGTTCTTGTTTATTCATTAAAAGACACAGGTTTTTATGTCCTACCGGAATTAGTATTTTGCGCCGATAAATGGCGCCGGCATTTACTCTTTCCCAATAATCTCCATCCAGATTCATGAAATACCGGGCGAAATAATCAAATTCCTGGCGGGAAAAGTTAAAATTCAGATTTTTATACTCGATGTGAATCCTCTCACAATGGGAACAGATAAATATGTTTCCGTTACTGGTGCGATTTATGATCTTTTGCATACATATTTCGTTTTAAACAGATTGCTAACCTTCAACCAACTGACAGGAGACTAAATTTACTAATCAGCGCTAAGCACTAAATGTATATTGCACCACCTGTTGCCAATCAGGTTATAAAACGATCATTTTAATGAGGTTCAAATTTGCCCCATTATAACAATCGCATCAATCACTAAATATGATGGTTTACACTCCTGACATATCATCTGCCGTGAAAGCCCCACTTAACATGCCATCAGGTTATAATATTTACACTCTCAATAAAATCGCCATGAATTTCATCGACAGAACGACTACTTCCCTTTATTAATGTACATTTGGCGGGAATAGCCATTAATATTATATTCACACATTAAAAAATAATCAATGTGTTTATGTACGATAACTAACAAGCTCTTTCCCGGACATGCAAACATGTATATCCAAAAACATTCTTCCTATTGTCTGGATTAATATTCATAATTAAAAGTCATTCTATTCAAATGAAAAAAATCGCTTCACTCCTATTTATTTGCTTTATAAGTATCAATATCTATAGCCAGGATTCACAACAGGTTTCACCTCAAAACAGCTTTACCTTTGGTTTTCTTTATGGCGGAGGAGCACTGCTCGGGGCTGATTGTGAAATGCTCTTAACAAAACAGTTTGGCCTACAGGCAGGATTTGGGATAATGGCTATTGGCGGAGGACTTAATTACCATTTCAAACCCTCTGTCCGAAGTTCATTCGTCTCCTTGCAATACTGGCACCAGGGATTTGCCAACTCACATACACAAAGTGCCATTGGCCCATGCTATGTCTATCGAAGTAAGAAATGGTTTACCTTTCAAATAGGCTTGGCAAAAACTCTTGATAAAGGACCCAATTGGCCGGAAGACAAAAAGCACCCACCGATAATATTAACCTATGCCATAGGTGCCTATATTCCCTGGTAGAACGACAATATTCAAACCAAATAAAACAAAACATCCTGCACCGGGTTACGATGTAGGATGTTTTTATTGTGACCAATGAGGTTTTAAATCAATCGTTCGCTTAATTCATCAAAGCTGCTTACTGTTTTCTTCACACCCCACCATTTGTTCCAGACCATTCAAACAGGTTGACATGGCTGTGCGGGTTGTTTCATTGTTTTCCTGCTGCAGGGCCACCTGCAGGTCATCAATGGCATCGGTACGTTCCAGGGCTAAAAGCGACAAGGCGGCTTGCTGACGCACCAGGGGACTGGTATCACGTAAAAGGCCGATGATCCATTTCTTTGCCGACCAGGCCGAAATGCTTACCAACTGTTGCATGGCTTCTACCTTTTGGGTGGGTGTTCCCCATAATTGTTGATACAACGCATCCTGTTTATCCAGCAACTGAGACGTGAAGAGCTCCTCTGCTTCATAAATCCCGGGACGCACCACACTGCCCGGATAGCTCACCGTTTTGTTACGGGTGGCCCAGCGTACCATGCGGGGAACCAACCAACGCATGCCTGGTGTGCATTCAGGATGGCCCACAAAAGAAACCACGCGCCCTTTTCCGGCTTCATTAGCTGTTACAAACGGACGGTTAGTGGTCATATTGGCCGGGGTGCCTTCTACAGTGTGTACATCGCTTAACATGGTGGCCAGGGACTGACCTTCAAAGCATGATTTATCGGGAGTAGCAAGCACGGGGCCTTCGTAATACTGACAAAAACTTATGGGACGGTTTTTCAATTCGGGGAAAAAGGCCTCCCCTGCCTGGGTGAGTTCAAATTGAACACGGCCATGCCCCCGGTGGTCATGCTCAATGTCGATGGCCTGCCAGCCACTCAAATCCAATGACGGGTAGCCGTTTGTTTGAGACAAAATATAAGAGCCGGCACAGATCCCTAACACGGCTCCCCCTTCTTCTATTACCCAGTTACGGATACGTTGACAGCCCAGTTCGCCCAACCGATTAGTCTCTGCTTTCCCCGATCCGCCGGGGAACAGCACAAGGTCGTAAGTTTTCAGACGGTCACTCATTATATCGGTAGCCCCGATAATGTGGGCTTCAATACCGCCGTCGATACGTAAAGCTTCATAAGCATCAATAATGCAACCGGGACTATCCCCGTTAGTATCAAAAATGCCTACTTTAATTCTGTTGGTAAGTGCCTTTTCCCGGGTTTCCTTTTGGATGCATCCTCCCAAAAGAATAACACCTAACAGGAGGATTATCTTTAATTGTTTCATGATTTGAATTGATTTGTTGTTTTGAGAAGGGTAAAGGTAACAGATTTATCGATGTTCAATTTTCACTGCAAAGACGCGGAGATTCAAAGGTTTTCAAACAGACAGAGGAGGTTATGCAATAATGTATTTCTATTTATTTCCAACTTTTTCTTTTACCGCAAAGACGAGGAGACGCTAAGGTTTTCATACAGACAGAGGAGGTTGTTCAACGATGTATTTCTATTTATTTCCGCTTGTTTCAATTTATTTCCATCTATTTCTTTTTCCTGCAGAGGCGCAAATATTTTCAAACAGGCAGAGGAGGTTGTTCAACGATGTATTTCCAAATGTTTCAATTTATTTCCATTTCCCCCGAAGACGCAGAGGTTTTCAAACAAACAGTGAATAATTATTCAACATTGTATTTCCCCAATCCCCCTCCCCTCTTCACATTATTTAAGATTTAGAGGTTATCATTTTATGTACTTTTGCGCTCTCCATATTTACACTTTATGAAGCAAATAAAGCAATTATCCGCCATCCTGATGTTTTGGCTGGCAGGTGAATTGATCGTTAAGCTGGCTGGTTTATCCATTCCCGGCAGTATTCTTGGCATGCTGTTGTTGGTGATAAGCCTGCAATTGAAGATCATCAAACCTAAACAGATTGAGGAGGTAGCGCATTTTCTGATTGATAACATGGCACTTTTCTTTATCCCGGCAGGTGTTGGATTGATGTGCTATTTCGACATCATCAAACAGGAATGGTTACCCATTTTATTGTCCATGATTTTTAGCACCCTTATTGTAATGGCAGTGGTCGCTTTCTTATCGAATTCTAAAAAACAAGACCATGAATGACTTGTTATCACAGCCGGTGTTGCACACAGCATTAACGCTCTCACTCTATATGATGGCCCGCTGGATCTTTAAGCATTTCAAGCTGGCTATCTTCAACCCGGTTTTACTCACCATTGGTGCCCTGATTGCGATCATGTACTTCACCCGCACCTCTTTCGACCAGTATTACCAAAATACCCATGTCATCAGTTTCTGGCTGGGGCCATCAGTGGTTGCCCTGGGCGTGCCGCTTTACCTTAACCTTAAAAAGGTTAAAAGTGAGGTTGGCCGCATAGCTTTTGCCATGCTGATGGGGAGCCTTCTGGGAATCGTATCGGTAGTATTGTTGGCCTGGCTGTTTGGTGGCTCCAAAGAAGTACTGCTATCCCTGGCCCCCAAGTCGGTGACCACCCCTATTGCCATGGAGGTATCCAAAGAGATTGGAGGTATTCCGCCATTAACAGCCGCCATGGTGATCTCGGTGGGGATATTCGGTGCCATGTTTGGCTGGAACTTCATGAAACTGCTACGCATCAAAGATTCCAAAGCCATTGGCTTGGCCATTGGAGCTGCTTCGCATGGCGTGGGAACGGCCTGGATTGCGCCCCAAGGCAAAGAATACAGTGCTTTTGGTGGCTTGGGAATGGCCCTCAACGGAGTAATCACGGCATTGGTGACACCCTGGATAATTCCCTATCTGATGGAATGGTTGTTTTAATTGATCTGCCGAAGGCGACAGTTAATTGCATAAGTTAATCCCGGCATGGAGAGGTGAAAATAGAACATCTTAAAAGTTGCTTCTCCAGCCATCATTTGAGTTTGCTATATCTGACTTTTAAAACCTACCTACCACATTTGAGGTTTGGGGATTCCATTTTCTTTTTCCTCTTTCCTCATTTAAGATTTGGGTTTTTTTCTTATATTTTCCTCTATACTCATTTAAGATATGGGCTTTTTACATTTATTTTACTCTTATCTCATTTTTAGGTAAGACTTTCTCTTTTTATTTTTTCCCCATCTCTTTTACTTTTTTATGATTTGCTTTTTTATCTCTTTTATCTGTTTTGAGATTATGGTTTTTTACTTCTATTTTCCCATTATCTGTTTTGAGATGGTTGTGTTTTATTTTTATTTTCCTTCTGATTCATTTTATGTCAAGATAAAACAGTGGAGGGAAAAGGGGAAAGTGGTTAGATTTTAAACAGATGTCAAACTACTAACTGTTGACTGATAGCTGTTGAATGGCAACTGTAGATTGGAGATTGGGGATTGGTGACTGATAACTGTAGATTGTTTCCGGCCAGCGATTGCAGTGGATACCCCACAGCGAGGCGTTGGCATGGGCGGGAAGGGATAGCGAGGAGTAGGAACGGAAAGCGCGGTGGCGAGCCCGAAGCGAGGCAGGACGCCAAAAAAAAGCCACCCAAGGGGCAGCCTTCTTCATAAATATATATAAACGGTTCGGTAACTATTTTACCTGGCGCCATTTCCAAGCACCAAAAACGGCCAGCAAGATAACCAATAATATTGAACTAATAATTGCAATTATCTGACCATATGTAAAAGATTTAGGCTCAAACCTGAATTCAACCACGTGTTCACCAGCTGGAACCATGAGTCCTCGGAGTATATAATTAACGTGGATATGATCAACAGATACGCCATCGATATAGGCATTCCATCCCTTGGCATAATAGACATCGCTAAACACGGCCAACTGATCTTGTGTATTGTTGGTGGAATACATCAACTTATCCGGCATATATTGGGTTAGCTCAATGCGTCCGGTAATTGAATCTACCTGGTAGTTGTCTATTCCGATGGCAAATTGCTTATCCACCACTGCCACCCGGTGCAGATCTGTTTTACCAATGGCAGCAATTTCCTCGTCGGCATTGACCACTTCCCTGATCTGCTTCACAAACCAGGCATTCCCCATGTAGGCCGGATTAAAAATAGCATTGGCATTAGGGTTATAGATGACATATTTGGTGTTAAGCATATTCAGCACGGGCATGCCTTCCATGACTTCTTCCAGTTGGCCCGCTGCAGCGCCTTGCTGAAGCGCCCCCATCAACGTCTGCCAATTAGGTTGCAGGTACCGGTCTATCACATCCTGATAACGGCGTAATTTAGCGCCGTGGTACCCGCCAATTGATTTATGATGATAAGAAGTGGCCACTTCGGTAAATGGATTCCGATAGATGGAGAAGACACGGTAATACTTATCCCGGTCCTTCTTGATGAATTTATCGGCTTTTGACATGGCAAATTCCTTATTCGCCTTACTCTTACCCACAAAATTATCGTTATTCAAATACCTCTTATCCACTCCCCACAGGTCAATCAGAATTAAAAGGATGAGTCCGCCAAGAAGATACTTACCGGCCAATTTCTTTGTGGCATAAAACCAGATGGATCCCGAGGCCAGGGCAATGAAGAGAAACGAGCGCAACGCGTCTGCCTTCAAAAGGGAGATACGGGCCGATACAAGTCCCTGCTCCAGCATGGACATCATCATGGCCATATCTGATGACTTCTGGCTCTGCATAGCAAATGCCGAGGCTTCCTGGTCACTAATAAAGTTAAAGAAGACTGAAGGCGCCAGGTAAAGCAATAAACTCACCCCACCAGTTAGTACAAATGCAATTAAGAACCACTTGCTGTTATTCTTGATAAGCTCCGGTTTTTCAAAAATGGTTTTCAAGCCTAAAAAGCCCAATACCGGCATGGTAAAGGAGGCAATCACCAGCGCCATCTCCACAGTCCGGAACTTATTATACATGGGGAAATAATAGAACATGAAGTCATTGAACCCCCCCAGATTTTTTCCCCAGGCCAACAGGATAGACAAAATAGTACCGGCAATCAACCACCACCGTTCTTTGCCTTTGTAATAGAAAATACCAAGGAAAAACAGGAAACAGATAATGGCACCGGCATATACGGGACCCGAAGTAAAGGGCCGTCCGCCCCAATACTGACTCTGCTGCGCCACATACTCCTTCATGCGGCTATCTACATCTTTTAATGTCTCCGGCGCATTCCCCAGGGCTTCTGAAGCGCCTCCCACCACGTTGGGCACCATAAGTGTGAATGTCTCCTTTTGACCATAACTCCAGGCAAAGGCATAATCTTTGTCCAGTCCGCTATGCTCTTTCTCTCCCTGCGGAGTGGTTAGTTCTGATTTTCCTCTGATGGAAATTTTACCGTATTCATAGGTTGTCCACAGATTCGTGATGTTTGGCAACAAAGCTAAAAGAGCCGCCGTCACCAACACGCCGGACGTTTTGGCAAAGGCCGGCAAGGCTTTTTCCTTGATGGCCTCAATCAATTTGGCAATAACCAACACCATCACCAGGATGGCCAGGTAATAGGTAATCTGAACATGGTTATAAGCTATTTCGAGGCCCAAAGCCAGGGCAGTGAACAGGCCACCTACCCACCGGTTTTGGTTATAGGCATATATAATCGCGGCTATGACGGGCCCCATCAGGGCAATGGCATAGGCCTTGGTGATGTGCCCGGCTATAATAATTATGAGGTTATAAGATCCAAAGGCAAAAGCAATGGCCCCGGCCACACTCATCCAGTGATTCACCCGCAGACTTAGTAACAACACATAAAATCCCAACAGGTATAAAAACAAAATCCCAACCGTTTTATAAGGCAGGCCCAATCGTGACACACGGTTAATATGGCTGAATACATTTTTGGAAGCATCCCCTTTAATTTGGTAGGCCGGCATCCCACTGAACATGGAATTGGTCCACATGGCCCGTTCCCCGGTATCCTTTTCATAGTCTTTGAGCTCCTTCGCCATTCCTATGGCATGGTTTTCATCCATCTGCGGAAGGTGCTTACCTTCCAACACCGGAGAAAAATAGGCAAAGCTTAATATAACAAACGCTAAAATGGCTCCCAGGTGAGGGAGACTCCTTTTTATTTTTTCAACCATCTTTTCACCATGTTAAATATTCCCGGTGAAAATACATATTGTAATTGGAATAAGAAAAGGTATTTAACAACGAAACAGGCATCGTGTTTACATGCTATCCCTCTTTTGATTCAAGTTGAAAGGTGACGGATAACCACTAAAAATGAAATTGTCTGGCACAAAAAAACCGCCTCACCACTACGATGAAACGGCTTCCCCTTTTTAATATGAAGCACCTTTTTAATTCGCCGCTTTCAAATGGCCTTTTTCCGCTTCCGCCAATTGATTAACGGTTAGATCCTGAATATGGTGAATCATCGGATCGATGTAATCCCATATTTTTGAGCAAGGCACATACCAGCTCTTATCCGTAACCGAAACAGACAAGGTGGAAGTTGAACGATCCCATTGGCCTTTCAGCTTAATGCCATGCTGATGGGTATCCACAGTCCATGGGTTATTGCCCGACACACTGCAACCATGTGATTTCAACTCACTAATGATCAGGGTGATTTTTTGTTGATCAATATTCCCATAACGATGTGTTCCGCAACTCATAACGTTTCTTTTTTAAATATCCCTACTCTATCAGGCTTTTCGGTTTCCGCCGGAAGCTTTATCAAAAACTTCCGGGGCTAATATCTGCCAGACAAACGGTCCATGATCTAAATTCTATTTGAGTGAACGGTTTTACTTAGTGGCGGTAGTATTCCATTGATTAAAGGATGAGTCCATACTCGCTAAAACCTAACTTAAATAGTCAAGCCTTTATTAAGAAAGCTCCGCTATCAACAGAAAAGGCCCGACTATAATAGCCGGGCCTCCCTATATTTTATATCGTGTGGTGTTTTTTACATCTGCTTGAACAGCTCTTTCATGCTCACTTTTTGAGCAATGATCCCCTGCAAGTCGGCAATCTTCACACGCTCCTGTTCCATGGTATCACGGTAACGTATGGTAACACTGTCATCTTCCAATGAATCATGGTCAATCGTCACACAGAAAGGAGTACCAATGGCATCCTGACGACGGTAACGTTTACCGATAGAGTCCTTCTCATCGTACTGACAGTTGAAATTAAATTTCAACTCATCCACAATGGCACGGGCCTTTTCAGGCAAACCATCTTTCTTCACCAATGGCAATACGGCCAATTTAATTGGCGCCAATACCGCTGGCAACTTAAGCACTACGCGCTTCTCTTTTTTACCATCTTTTCCTTCCACATCCTCTTCGGTATAGGCACCGGCCATAATGCTCAGGAACATACGGTCCACACCTATTGATGTTTCAATCACATAAGGCACATAGTTTTTATTCAACTCCGGATCAAAATATTGGATCTTCTTACCAGAATGCTCCTGGTGTTGTGTCAGGTCAAAATCCGTGCGGGAGTGAATTCCTTCCACCTCTTTGAAACCAAATGGCATTTTATACTCGATATCGGTAGCCGCATTGGCATAGTGCGCCAGCTTTTCATGATCGTGGTAACGGTATTTCTCTTCACCCATGCCCATGGCTTTGTGCCATTTCATGCGCATCTCTTTCCAGTACTCAAACCACTTCATCTCCTCTCCGGGACGTACGAAAAATTGCATCTCCATCTGTTCGAACTCACGCATGCGAAAGATAAACTGACGGGCTACAATCTCATTACGGAAGGCTTTACCTATTTGGGCAATACCAAAAGGCAACTTCATCCTACCGGTCTTTTGCACATTCAGGAAGTTCACAAAGATACCCTGTGCGGTTTCCGGACGCAGGTATATTTTCTGTGCCCCATCGGCAGTAGATCCAATCTCAGTGGCAAACATCAGGTTAAACTGACGCACATCGGTCCAGTTTTTAGTACCGGAAATAGGACACGCCACCTCATAATCAATAATGATCTGACGCAAATCTTCCAGGTCGTTTGCATTCAATGCTTTTGCAAAACGCTCCTGAACGGTATTGATCTTCTCCTGATTGGCCAGTACACGCGGATTGGTTTCGCAAAATTTTGCTTCATCAAAAGAATCACCAAAACGCTTGCGGGCCTTGGTAACCTCCTTATTAATTTTCTCCTCGAATTTCTGAATCAGGTCTTCAATCAATACATCGGCACGATACCGTTTCTTGCTGTCTTTGTTATCAATCAGCGGATCATTAAAGGCATCAACATGACCGGATGCTTTCCAGGTGGTTGGATGCATGAAGATAGCAGAATCAAGCCCCACCACATTTTCATGAAGAAGCACCATTGAATCCCACCAATATTTCTTGATATTGTTTTTTAACTCTACTCCATTTTGGCCATAGTCGTAAACGGCTCCCAGCCCATCATATATCTCGCTGGATTGAAACACAAAACCGTACTCCTTACAATGAGCCACTAATTTTTTAAAAACGTCCTCTTGTGCCATATGTATTGCTTATGATTTTTAACTGAAGGCACAAAAATAGTTGAAATTTGGGTTTTTACGAATTTTAATGGTTTGAATAAGTAATGGACTATTAGACTTTAGGTAACAAATGTGAAACGAATTTCACAATTATTCCTTTTCCATTGTAACACACATCCAAATATGAACCACCCGGAAAAAAATTTCAAAGGGCCAACAAATGAATAAAGAATCAAACAGTAAAATAACAGATAATTTAAATCAAGTAGCAATTAAGCATAGAGCCATAATAATAAATCACATTCCTTCAATAAAACAAGTATTAAAACAGGTCCCTGATTTTATAACATAAATTCAGCAACCAACCTCTATTTACTTTTAATTGTAAAAATAAGTACCAATATGCACCTAACGTTATCCTACTCCTTTCCTATTTTTTCCTCTAATTACTGAAACATTTCCCAATACTGGCGTACAATACAACAAATCCAGACAAAGGCCAGGATTTATCACTCCTAACTCCAGAGGCACTTACCTCTTTCCTAACACAATACTACATAAATATTTTTCCATCGTGCTATAAACCTGATTTCAGGCATATGGCCTATAAAGTTATACCTTAAAATGAGGAATTTTATTATTCTCCTTTTATTGGTCGCTTCATCATTACAAGCACAAACCAATAAAACAGATCTTGATCTAAACGTAAATGTGGCATCCCGTTATTTTTGGCGAGGCATGCTGCTTTCTAAATCCCCAGTTGTTCAACCCGATGTTTCATTAAACATCAATAATTTTTACCTGGGAGCATTTGGTTCTTACACCTTTCAGGACGAACCCTATCAGGAATTGGATCTATACCTTGGCTGGGCTAATGATTACCTGGATATTTCATTGACCGATTATTATACGCCTTCCAATGATCCGGAACAAACGGATCAATACTGCAACTTCAGAAAAGGAGAAACGGGACATACGCTAGATTTAATCGTAACCTGGTCAGGCTCTGATAAACTCCCTTTTTACCTGACTGCCGCTACCATAATCTATGGTGATGACTTGGATGAAAAAGGGAATAATTATTACTCCTCCTATCTGGAAGCCGGCTATTCATTTACCCATAATACCGTAACAATAAAACCATTTATTGGCATCACACCTCATGAAGGTGAATATGCGGATGAATTCAATGTTGTAAATACCGGCATTGATTTTTCAAAAAAGATCACGTTGAATGAACACATAAAAACAGATGCATCCTTAACACTAGCTGTTAATCCGGCAAGCGACAAAGCTTTCATGATCTTTTCAATAGGGTTTTAATCAAGAACTACTGATGGCTATTAAATGATACCACACAAATCACCCATTATTATCCTGTTTGAAAAAAGATAAGATCACTATTCAATAATAATAACAAATCAAGAACATGAATATTAAAAGCCTGAGATTAAAAATGGTCGCCTCTGTTTTGTCGGCTGTTTTCGCTATTTTTTTACTATCAGTTGTACTTATAACTTATGAATCAAGAGAACAAACCGAAAAGGCAGCTAGCGATGTAGCTCACCTTACGGCTACAGAAGCCTCCCTGCTAGGCGAGTTGTACATAGAAAAATCTATATGGGATGCCCGCCAAATCGCCAGAACCATCATCTCTCTAAAAAAACAAAACAATAAGAACCGGAACGATTACTTGAGTATCCTTAAACAAACCCTGAAGGATAACTCCAATTACCTCTCTGTATGGGCCGTTATTGAGCCCTATAAATTAGACGGAAACGATGACGACTATGTAGGGCTTAAAGAATATGATTTTCAAGGTCATTTTTCTGTGGGTTATTACCGGGAAAACAATAATATTAAACCAGAATTAACTGATAGCGGTGAATCTACAGGCTATGAGGAAGAATATTATTTGCTTACAAAGCGAACAGGTAAGGAAGTCATTATGGAACCTTACAACTATTCATACATTACAGGAGAAGAAACCGGAGAGAATTTATTTTTCGAGACCAGTGTTACGGTACCCGTTACATTCGAAAATGAATTTATTGGAGTAGTCGGCATTGATATTGAATTGAAAAACATTGCCTCAATAATCAATGACATCAAAATATATGACTCAGGTCATTGTACACTTGTTTCCAATGAAGGTATAATTGTATCAAATCAAGACAGTAGCAAAACAGGCAAAAACCTTAATGAGGGATATGCTTTTAATGACTTAGACAAACTATTAACAGCCGTAAAAAAAGGGGAAAAAGCAGTATTAAATACACAGATAAAAGATAAAGACATGCTTGTATATGCCATGCCGGTATTAATTGGAAACACAACTACCCCCTGGTCACTGTGTGTATTTATTCCAAAAAGAGAAGCCATGGCGGGCACAACCAAAATAAGTTCTATTGCATCAACTGTAGGCCTTTTAGGTTTAATTTTACTTTCTCTTATTATTTATATTATTGCTCGAAATATTACACGGCCAATTTTAGATGCAGTGAAACATGCCCATGTTATTGCCAAAGGAGATTTAACCAATAACCCTTCATCAAAACGAGGTGATGAAATAGGTGATTTAATAAGATCCCTGGGACAGATGAGTACCAGCTTGCGCGACATGGTAACCAAAATAAAAGAGGGCGCTGACAACATTAACAATGCCGGTCACCAGATCAGTGCCAGTTCCGAACAGTTGAGTGAAGGTGCCAATGAACAAGCCGCCTCACTGGAAACATCCTCTTCTTCCATCGAGGAAATGACTGCCAACGTCCAACAAAGTACCCATAATGCCAAACAAACAGAAGCAAGCTCAAAATTGATGCATGAGGCCGTAAAGGAAGTAAAAAAAGCAGCCCTTGAAAGTCATGATTCAGTGGAAAAAATAACGGATAAAATCAACATTGTCACCGACATTGCCTTCCAAACAAACATACTAGCATTAAATGCTGCCGTTGAAGCAGCCCGAGCCGGTGAGGCAGGCCGTGGCTTTGCTGTGGTAGCCGGAGAAGTACGTAAACTAGCCGAACGCAGCAAAGAAGCCGCCTCTGAAATAACGGCTCTGTCGCATCAAAGCCGTTCCACCAGTCAACTGATGCTGGAAAAAATGGAGGAAATGATTCCTGAAATCATCAAAACCACCGACCTTATTCAGGAAATCGCCTTTTCAGGTAAAGAAATCCAGACCGGAACAGAGTTAATCAACTCCAACGTCCAACAAATAAGTGATATTACCCAACAGACCGCCTCTTCATCCGAAGAGTTGGCTTCATCGGCCCAGGAACTAAGCCACCAGGCCAATGATTTGTATAAACTTATGGCCTTCTTCACCACATCAAAATAACAACCGGGTAACTTCAAAAAGCCAAAAGGAGGAGCGATACACATCGTTCCTCATTACTATTTATTTGACGTATTAACACAGATAAACCTAATCCCTTTCTTTGGCTTCCCACCTTTCAGTATTTCAAATATTCCTTGGAACAATAGACCTTAGACTGATTTACACATAGTCCATTTGTTGAGCTATGAGTGCAAATAATTTTCACCATTTCCGGCAACCTATTCTATACAGATGGCCAAACCACCAGACATGTAACTATCGCAATATTTTTTAATCCTCTGCCGGGTATTAATAGCCATTAACAGATCATTCTAATGAACCGATCACTGCCCCTTCCTAATAAATTACCTCTTGTAAAGGGAAGTATCTGATAGCTTAAAGATTAATTTTTCCCTGCCAACACGGCCAAAACCTGAACATACCCAGATAGAAATACCATTTTTTAACACACAAATCATTTTAAAATCAAAAATAACCCTACCTTTGCACGCCTTAATAACAATGGTGATATGCAGGAGATTAGAAATGTGGCCATCATAGCCCACGTTGACCATGGTAAAACTACCTTGGTTGACAAAATGTTGATGGCTGGAAAATTATTCAAAGACCACCAAAAAGTTGGTGAGCTTATCATGGACAACAATGATCTGGAACGTGAGCGTGGAATAACCATTCTCGCTAAAAACGTTTCGGTGATGTGGAAAGGAATTAAGATTAACATCATTGACACCCCGGGTCACTCCGATTTCGGTGGTGAAGTAGAGCGGGTACTTAATATGGCCGATGGTGTACTTTTGCTCGTAGATGCTTTTGAAGGTCCTATGCCTCAAACGCGTTTTGTTTTACAGAAAGCCATCGGTATGGGCTTAAAACCAATTGTTGTAATCAACAAAGTGGATAAACCCAATTGCCGCCCGGATGAAGTACACGAATCCGTTTTTGATTTGATGTTTAACCTGGAGGCCACCGAAGAGCAGCTTGATTTCCCTTCTGTTTACGGATCTGCCAAAGAAGGCTGGATGTCTACCGACTGGAAAAATCGCACCGATAATATCAATGCCGCTCTTGACGCCATTGTGGAACACATTCCTGCTCCTAAGGTATCACAGGGAACGCCACAGATGTTGATCACCTCCCTGGAATACTCCAATTATGTGGGACGTATTGCCATCGGCCGCCTTCAAAGGGGTAGCCTGAAATCAGGTCAGGATGTCAGCCTGATGAAACGCGATGGTGAAATCAAACGCACCCGCATCAAAGAACTTCATATATTCGATGGTTTGGGCCGTACAAAAGTCGATACTGTTGAAGCCGGAGAGATCTGTGCACTCGTTGGTCTGGATAATTTTGATATTGGCGACACCGTTGCCGACTTTGAAAATCCCGAAGCATTAGAAACTATTGCCATTGATGAACCAACCATGAGTATGCTCTTTACCATTAACAACTCACCGTTTTTTGGTAAAGAAGGAAAATACGTTACATCAAGACACATTAAAGATCGTTTAGATAAAGAGCTGGAGAAAAACCTGGCATTACGTGTTGAGGAAACCTCCTCTTCCGACGCCTGGAATGTCTTTGGCCGGGGTGTATTGCACCTGTCTGTATTGATCGAAACCATGCGTCGTGAAGGATATGAATTACAGGTGGGACAACCACAGGTAATCATTAAAGAGATTGATGGTGTAAAACATGAGCCAATTGAAGAGCTCACCATTGATTTACCGGAAGAACACAGTGGTAAAGCCATTGAGATGGTAACCCAGAAAAAAGGGGAACTGGTATCCATGGAGAAAAAGGGAGACCGCATTCACCTGGAGTTCAACATCCCATCACGTGGTATTATTGGTATGCGTAGCAACCTTTTGACAGCCACCCAGGGAGAAGCCATCATGGCCCACCGTTTTACCGAGTTTCAGCCTTGGAAAGGACAGATTGATAAACGTATCAACGGCTCACTGATCGCCATGGAATCCGGAACAGCTATTGCTTATGCACTTGACAAATTACAAGACAGAGGTAAGTTCTTTGTTTCCCCACAACAGCCTATTTACATGGGTCAGGTAATTGGGGAAAACAGTCGGGATGGTGACTTAACAGTTAACGTAACCAAGACCAAGAAACTTTCCAACATGCGGACATCCGGATCGGATGAAAAAGTACGTCTGGCTCCTCCTATTGTCTTCTCCCTTGAAGAATCATTGGAATATATCCAGGGAGATGAATATGTAGAGGTGACACCGGAATCCATTCGTATTCGAAAAATATTCCTGTTAGAGCACGAGCGCAAGCGCCTTGCAAAATAAATACATGATAAACCGGTCTTAGTGACATTCGGTTATTTATGAGTTAGTAGTAATAAAAAAGCCACCTTGCCGGTGGCTTTTTTGTTTAGTATAAAAGAAGGTAAAATTAACTTCTCCCCTATCCTGTTATTCCTGAAACCGTTTCAGAAACCGTTCCACCGCTTCCCAATAATCGCCTGCATCTTCAAACTGACTCCAGAGGGCACGCGAACCATGGTTTCCATCGGTTTTCGGTAAAAAAGAGAATTTCTTATTTCCGGGAATAGCCTTAAATATTCCCTTCCAATGATTTTTTTCTTCCCTGGCCGAAGTAATAAAAACAGGGACCTCTATGTGACCGGCTGATGTGGTAATCCAATTATCCGGCATTCCTTGTTTCACGAAATATTCACCCGGCGCAAAAGCCAATACACCATCAGCAATGCCGGGACGATCCCCGGCTACCTTTAGCACCAAAGCCGAAGAATAAGAACTCCCCCACAACAATAATGTCTCAGGTGAATAAGTTTTCTTCACATACGCGATGGCACTCAACATATCAGGCAATGCGTCCGGATAATTAGCCGCCAATCCTTGCTCTTTCGCTCGTTTAGCCGTTTCGTTCACCACGTTATTTACCTGCCCCCCGGAACGCTGATCCACGGCCATACAATTAAAGCCCATTTTATTCAAACGGGGAGCAATCTCCAGGTATTCCCCCCGGCTCCACCCGGCCTGGTGAAAAAGGATGATAAACGGTGCCTGGTCCACCGGATGTGCCAGGTACAAATCAGCGGTAACCTGTAAACCATCCTCTGAAGCGAACCGAACTGTTTCAGTGGATTCGGCCTTAAGACTTAATGAAGAAATGAAAATCAAAACTAAGAAGACTGTCTTTCTCATAAATTTAAATTTAAAATAGATAGTTAGATTTCAGTTAATTGAATGGAGACTGGTTAGCTTCTAAATCATTTAAAAACTTCCGTAAGTTCGATTGTTATATATCACTAATTACCTGTCATGTATTCATAAATTCCATCAAAACGCATTAATAGAATCTGACAATTCATTTCAATAATATATCCGTTTTTTGAACACGACAATTTAGCGGTATGAATACCCTTATCCAAACATGAAAATCAACGATAATCAGAAAAGCATTATTTATTATTTTTGCAGCATGAAAACCATGGTCAACTTTCATACACATAACAAGATCAGTGCACCAGACAGGATTGATATCATTAATATCACTCCGGCGGAAGACACACCGGTCCCGTCAGCCTCTACCTGCTATTCAGCAGGTGTTCACCCATGGTTTATTTCAAAAAACACGTTGAATCAACAATATAACACACTGAAAAAGTGGGCTTCCGACAACCTGATTAAACTTATTGGTGAAACAGGGCTGGATAAGTTAAAAGGGCCTGAACTAGCCATTCAGACAGCTGTCTTCCTGAAACATGTTGAACTATCGGAAACCCATTCAAAACCCCTGATTATTCATTGTGTAAAAGCCTACAATGAAATCATCTCTTTGAGAAAACAGTTAAAACCTAAACAGCCATGGATCTTTCATGGATTCAATAGTTCAGTCAGTCTGATGCACCAGGCTGCAGAAGCCGGTTTTGGGTTCTCTTTCGGACCTGCCATTTTGCAAGAAGGATCGAAAGCCGGAAAAGCACTTGAAGCGGTCGATGAAAATCGATTCTTCCTGGAAACAGACGATACAGAACGATGTATCGAGGAGATTTATTCCGCTGCTGCTGTAGTCCGGCAGCAACGCGTCGAAATTATTAGCGAACAGATATACAACAACTTTAACAACTTATTTATACAATAGCATGGAGTGGTTAACGCGTACGAGATTACTATTGGGAGAGGAAAAACTGCAGCGATTGCAGCAGGCACATGTCCTGGTTGTGGGACTTGGTGGTGTGGGATCCTATGCCGCGGAGCAAATTGCCCGGGCCGGTGTTGGTCGCATGACCATTGTGGATGGGGATGTAATAAGCGATAGTAACCGGAATCGTCAATTGCCAGCCCTGACAAGCACATTGGGGCATGCCAAGGCAGATGTGGTGGCCAAACGGTTATGGGACATCAACCCTGACCTTGACTTAACGGTCATCAATGAATTCCTGAAAGAAGAACGCATAGCTGAAATATTAGACCATCCCTACGATTTTGTGGTGGATGCCATCGATACTTTAAGTCCCAAGGTTTTTTTGATTCTCAGCAGCCTGAAAAAAGGACATAAACTTATTTCATCCATGGGTGCCGGCGGTAAAATGAATCCCTCTGAAATACGCATTGCCGACATAAGTAAATCCTACAATTGTAACCTGGCTCGCATGATCAGAAAGCGTATCTACAAGTTTGGTATTCGAAAAGGCTTTAAGGTGGTATTTTCACCCGAAACAGTAGATAAAAATCACATCATCTTTACCGAAGGAGAACAGAATAAGAAAACCACGGTGGGCACCATTTCCTACATGCCGGCCATGTTTGGTTTGTATGCCGCCTCCTATGTCATCAATGAACTTACTAAAACGCTGGATGAGGTGGTGAGGAATTGAATAGTTGAGAAACTGAAGATTTGAAAAGTTGAGAAATCGGGGAAACTGAAAAACTGAGGATTTGAGGAACCGAAAAGTTGAGAAATTGATGATTTGAGAAGTTGAGAAGCTGCTAAGTTGGGGAGATGAAACACCCTTGATTAATTGGGCTAAACACACAGGCGGATGATTAATAAGAAAAACTCGGCGTCTCAGTGTCTATCATATAACAAAGTACCGATTGCAAATCGATGCTAGCAGGGGCAAACGCGAAGTCGCCCTTGAATATATCGACACTATAACACAAAAAGCCAAATGACGAGTCGGACCATGATGTTGGGAAGCGGGGGAGCCGGACAAATAAGCGGGCCGGCGTTGGCGCGACGAAGATGAATGCGGGAATTCTGGCATGTGGGTTAGCAAAAATTCATCAAGGAGGTGGGCAGAAGCGTTTATTTGACTAGCGTTTTTTGCTTCGTTTTTGGGGCAATGCCAAAAATGAAGTAGGGTTTGGGACAACGTCCCAATAAAACTATTCCTGAAGAACTAAAACTTATATATCAATTAACCCTCTTGTTAAGTTGTTATCCTGG
>RHGE01000465.1 GCA_004296775.1 Marinilabiliaceae bacterium JC017 | reverse complement strand
CACAACAGGGCATACTTCTGAATTGGACAATTCTGGATCTCTGGATGGATCATGAGCGACTGCCTCGTTTGCATTACTGATCATAAGGGATTCATAGAGGCTTTTGTTTTCATCTTCATATGTCCTRCAGTCATTCTCGAGTTCAGTATGCAGGTGAGAAATTAATTCGTCAAYCTCTTTCACATCTCCGAAACAYGGGAGATTTAGCAGTCGCGTGCGYAWATWGTCCAAAACATTCAACTGGCTCTCTCTGTAACGATCTAGTRGTATCTGCAATTGATCGGAGGGGATAGTCATTTYCTGARTCAGCAGRGTAATGAGAAATACTGTAATCAATTAACAASCAATGAYTCYCAAGGACGCCGAYGACCGGAGGGGATAGTCATTTTCTGAATCAGCAGAGTAATGAGAAATACTGTAATCAATTAACAACCAATGACTCCCAAGGACGCCGACGAC
>RHGE01000464.1 GCA_004296775.1 Marinilabiliaceae bacterium JC017 | reverse complement strand
AAAGTACTTAAGGATTCTCCGGTGAGATATTTGAGAGTTGTTTAACTTGAGTTACGAGAGTACGAATGTTATGAATGCTTTTTATGGAAAAAATATTTAGGGTTTTAATACTGGCTAATTGATTTAATGTTTTTATTTCTCTATTTAATATTTGAATTTACTATTTGAATTTTTTTTCTCGAGCCGTACGAGGCCAAAACCTCTTATACGTTTCTAGGGGGGGTATTATTCATATACATCTATCCCAACGAGCCGTTTATCGTCATATACATCTATCTGTTCGATACCGAAGAGAAGGAAGAGATCTTAGTAAGGTGGGTTTTTATGATCCCATAACTAATCAAACTTTTTTAAACCTTTCTGCTATTCTCGATTTTCTTAAAAAAGGAGCTCAACCAACAAGAACAGCTCATGATATTTCAAAGAAACCAACAAGAACAGCTCATGATATTTCAAAGAA
>RHGE01000463.1 GCA_004296775.1 Marinilabiliaceae bacterium JC017 | reverse complement strand
ACTGTGCCTCAACTATATCAACTGTACTCAAACTGTTAGATAATCATAGTCGGTGATAACATCACTGTTCCCATCGCTATTACAGAACCGTACGTGAGATTTTCACCTCATACGGCTCCTCGAGGACCCCAAATAAATCTAAGGACCGGATCGGCGTTCTTTATTCTTTATCTTGATATGTWATATTATAGATAGAGTAAAAATCTATCGAAAGKTCMCGAATTAGACCAATGGAATTCTGTCTGCTATAATAATAAAAAGTACTTCTGAATTGATCTTATCCTTTAATAATTAAWATTTTTCTATTTTGAGTAATAACTTAATCCTTCAATAAAATACTCCTTGTATAAATATACATAGATATTTCAACCCATCGTTTTCGATTACGAAAAAGAATAAAATACTCCTTGTATAAATATACATAGATATTTCAACCCATCGTTTTCGATTACGAAAAAGAA
>RHGE01000462.1 GCA_004296775.1 Marinilabiliaceae bacterium JC017 | reverse complement strand
ACTATAACCTTGGCAGAAAGAAACCTGTCTACATCATTTTTCGATTTAGAGGTGATTCAAATAGCTTTTTACTGAAACAAAGGCTTAAATAAGTTGTTAAGAGGACGTGTTACGCAGCAAAGGTCTTTATGAAAGAGAAAACAATGTGCATGTCTCAGCAAAAACGTAAAACACATGGAAACGATTGCGTCACATGCCACTGTGTTTATCKATTTGAATGTGTGTGTGGYCACATATACATGTGGAGGAGTAATCGTGATCTCCAAATTAGGGTGTGCGAACATGTASCTAAKTGGTTGCAAAAACGAATAAAATCAAGTGATCCAATAAGAGTAGATGATGAACATCCATTCATGGAGGAAATTCACTGAGTAAGTTATTATTCGTAATAATAATACTAATAACAATACCACTATTGCTGCTATTAGAACTACTGCTATTTCAAAAACTACTACTAACAA
>RHGE01000461.1 GCA_004296775.1 Marinilabiliaceae bacterium JC017 | reverse complement strand
AAAAGAGAGATTTATAACAGTGGCGACGGGGAAAAACTAAAGAAAAATGGCGATTTCTTTAGAACAGTTGCGGTTAATATYACAGCACCAGCAGAAGTTGTTAGCCTTGCAACAACAACTATTGAGCACACTTTTCACTCGACCAGAAAATAAGAAATCTGTTTATGATGCAGTRACAGACATTTCAGAAGCATATCTAGTGGAGGGTTCAAATCCCTTTATACCTGAATCAGAACGTAATATTTGTAACGTGTCCGGCTCACAGCAAGAAAATACTGTGCTAAATGCTCATAAAGTTGTGGCAATACGAGATGATCAAGAGTTTCAGAAGCATATCTAGTGGAGGGTTCAAATCCCTTTATACCTGAATCAGAACGTAATATTTGTAACGTGTCCGGCTCACAGCAAGAAAATACTGTGCTAAATGCTCATAAAGTTGTGGCAATACGAGATGATCAAGAG
>RHGE01000460.1 GCA_004296775.1 Marinilabiliaceae bacterium JC017 | reverse complement strand
GGTAGAGTAACGCCATGGTAAGGCGTAAGTCATCGGTTCAAATCCGATAAGGGGCTTTAGGTTTTTTCATAAAACTCCAGTCTTAGTATTCATATTTGAGCGCAGAATAGAGATAGTCTTTTTCTTTGTAATAAAAAAGAAAAGTAAGCAACTGTATCATTTAATTATAAAAAGTTATCATTCTAATGAATTATGTTATAGAATAGAGTTATAAAGTTGAACATTTGTTCATTATATTATAATGAGAAGTCGTATCTTGAATTACCAAATACTCCTATTTTACATTATTCCAATCAAATCCACTGTAAAGATTAGAAATCAACAAAAGAAAAAGTAAGTGGACCTGACCCATTGAATCATTACTATATCCACTATTCTGATATAAAAATTCAATAGAGATGAAATTGGAACAGTGGGTCTTTTTTATTTCATTTCTTTGGCCTCCGCAAGAATTTGTCGATATTT
>RHGE01000459.1 GCA_004296775.1 Marinilabiliaceae bacterium JC017 | reverse complement strand
TGCGCTTCGCTTTTAATTGGTCTTTAATCCCCGTTTTACGGGACTGTCCTTACGTCCAGTATCTATCGGCATTACCCCAAGGTTATTATTATAAGGAGGGGTAAAATAASCGGGCCGGCGTAGGCGCGACGAAGATAAATGCGGGAATTCTGGCATGTGGGTTAGCAAAAATTCATCAAGGAGGTGRGTGGAAGCGTTTATTTGACTAGCGTTTTTTGCTTCGTTTTTGGGGCAATGCCAAAAATGAAGTAGGGTTTGGGACAACGTCCCAATAAAACTATTCCTGAAGAACTAAAACTTATAYATCAATTAACCCTCTTGTTGAACTAAACCCCGCCGGAGGCAGGGCAGCTTTCGAGTAGCATCCGTATACCACTCATATTATCAATTAAATCTTTATAATATGAGTAAAATTACAATTTATACCCAAGCGTGCAACCAGGTTGCCGGTTTTCAGTCCATGGCCG
>RHGE01000458.1 GCA_004296775.1 Marinilabiliaceae bacterium JC017 | reverse complement strand
CGCGACGAAGATGAATGCGGGAATTCTGGCATGTGGGTTAGCAAAAATTCATCAAGGAGGTGGGTGGAAGCTTTTATTTGACTAGCGTTTTTTGCTTCGTTTTTGGGGCAATGCCAAAAATGAAGTAGGGTTTGGRACAACGTCCCAATAAAACTATTCCTGAAGAACTAAAACTTATATATCAATTAACCCTCTTGTTAAGTTGTTATCTTGGCGTCAATATGGMCAAYGGCCATCTCTGACTATCATATAACAAGGTACCGATTGCAAATCGATGCTAGCAGGGGCAAACGCGAAGTCRCCCTTGAATATATCGACACTATAACACMAAAAGCCAAATGACGAGTCGGACCATGATGTTGGGAAGCGGGGGAGCCGGTCAAATAAGCGGGCCRGCGTAGGCGCGACGAAGATGAATGCGGGAATTCTGGCATGTGGGTTAGCAAAAATTCATCAAGGAGGTGGGTG
>RHGE01000457.1 GCA_004296775.1 Marinilabiliaceae bacterium JC017 | reverse complement strand
ACACCTGTTGAAAAGGAGACGAGTGAGTGTGAGACATAGAGGTGATGGAGGCAGCAGTGTCAGTCAGTATTGCATGACAGTTGTGGTGAGTGAGAGATGGAGAKAGGAGTGGGAGAGGCGTGATAGTCGGMGTGAGAGTGGKTGGTGAGATTGTAAGAGAGTGAGTGTGACGATGTGGTGATATGTGAATGGTGGAATGTGAGCGTCATGGCGTRATTGTCTGTGAGAACAATTGRGAATGGACGTGTTTATTTGTGAGTGTGCTTATGSGTTTTTGTGTGTCTCTCTCCCTCTGTGTGTGCGTGTGTGCGTTGGTTTAGTGGTTGTGTTGTGGTTTGTGTGAGAGAATGAGTATGGACGTGTTTATTTGTGAGTGTGCTTATGCGTTTTTGTGTGTCTCTCTCCCTCTGTGTGTGCGTGTGTGCGTTGGTTTAGTGGTTGTGTTGTGGTTTGTGTGAGAGAATGAGT
>RHGE01000049.1 GCA_004296775.1 Marinilabiliaceae bacterium JC017 | reverse complement strand
AGAACGTTTTGTCGTAGAAAGAACCAATGCATGGCTTGATGCTTTCAAGGCAATACTTGTGCGTTTTGAAACAAAAAAATCGCATTGGAAAGCTCTAAATATCATTGCTTTTTGTATTATTCTTCTTAGACAACTTTAAACAACTTCTTTGTTAATGATCGGGAATCAGCTCTGTAAAGTGATCTTTTGGAAATTAATAAATAATAGGTGAATCCTTTTCTGAGAACAATTTCTAATAAAAAAAATAAAGCGGCCAGATAACTGTTTTAGTGTATATCTAGCTAAGGTTTTTCTAAAACAGATACCTGGCCGTTGTTAGTTAAAAGCATAAACTTTCTATAGCCTACTTGTCGACTAAGAGTTAAAATGTGTTATATAGGTTGGTCTTATCTAATTGGAATTCATTGAATTTATGACTTCTTGAGTTATATCTTTCCCGCCTGATAAATTTTTGTACAATGCACCTATTGTGTAAATAGGTCCCCAGGGAATGCCCCACCAGCCCATGATAAAGGTTAAAATAGTAAAGCCAATGCTGTGTTTAATAGATGATTCCCCAGCTTTTATGAAATAGATGTCGCTATTCTTTCTATAGGTCATCACAATAATAGAAATGCAATATTGGAAAACGACAAATTTTCCTCCGTTATTCAGTTCTCTATTGATGTCGTCAACTGTCAAGCCATCTAAATTTTTAATTTCAGCCATAAATATTCTTTTTAAAGTTCCTACTCGTTTGGCTTTTCGGTATCGCCCCGTTTGAAGAGTGGTTGCTGGTCTCCACCATTATGTGTGTTTTTTTAGTACCAAATGGTTATTCGCAAGTAGCCAAAGCTATGTCGCTATAGGATCTGATTTTGCTTTTAAATTTGCCCAATAACGGATGGTATTTTCGGCGAAAATAGCAAAAAAGTGGATTCATTATTATAAACCGCTGAAATTAAAATACTGATCTCTAACCAAAGGAATATGCTTGTTGGACTACGGTGTCTGATAATGTTGTTGGTATTGTGTTTTATTCTACCATCATTTGATGGCTTTGTTTGTTTTTATAGAAATTTTGAAGAATATAAATGATTGTAGGAGGGGAGGGTGAAGTAAAACAAGTTTTTGTGTATTCTGTTATTGCTTGTTTTAACTTTTCCTTTAGCAGAAGGAATAGTATGCTTTTGCTGGCTCGGGTATGTTTATTTCTAATGATTCAATTGGGCTGCAATGTTATTATTGTGGTCAGGTGTCATTGGGGAATTATTATTTCGCTGGAATTCTCACTCCTCCTGATTTTTCTGGAGGAGTGAGTAGAATTAAGCTATACATTTACTCATTTTGTTACCACTTTATCTTGTCTTAATAAATGCAGGACCCGACTATTTCTGTTAGTCCATCTGGTATTTAAATGTTAGTAAAAAGAAGGCTGTTGTTTACCCTTTCGTCACCTGTTAAGTGGAGAAGCATAAGGATTTGCATTTATTAGTATTTTTTTAATTAATACCTTAATGAGCTAATTTCAAACCAACCAGGCCAATTACGATCAGCAATACCGATAACATTCTCCAGATACTTGCCGAATCGCCAAAATAAATTATTCCAACAATAAATGTACCTATCGCTCCAATGCCTGTCCATACGGCGTATGCTGTTCCTATAGGTATTGTTTTTTGGGCATTCCAAAGTAATAAGCCGCTTAATGCCATAAAGGTTACTGCAATAACAATCCACATGAATTTATGGGAAGCTGTTTGAGACATTTTCAATCCAAGGGGCCAGCCAATTTCGAAAATGCCGGCCAGTACTAAATAAATCCAATTCATATCTATTTCTTTTTAATATTGATTTCCTTTTCTGTTTTTATATCTGTAAAAGGAATAAAGTAACTGCGTTATCCTTCAGTTTAACTGACGATATTTGGCTTCGTATTAAGTTGATGTTTTTTGAGGATGCAAAAATAACTACTGAAAAACATATATTAGGGGTTTGTATTTAGGTGAAAATGGTTTGTATTTAGGTTTTATTTGTAATAAAATTAACAGTAATGCGGGTGTTTGAATGGATTCATGATTATTTGCCGGAAGAGTTGAAGCGTTTACCATTTTTAGATTCCGGATTTTATATGGAAAGGTTTAGCGATTTTTATAAGGAACCTGGTTCAGATGCACTATTTAAAAAATACCAAATTCCGCATAAACGAAATTTTTTTGAAATAACCCTGGTGATTCGTGAATCTACCAATGTTAACATTGGAGGAATAACCTATTCAGGCACCACCAATGCTTTGGAATTAGTGTCTCCATATCAAGTGTTTTCTATGGATTATGGATCTGTTCTTCAGAAAGTAAATTCATTAAAACATGATGAAGTGTATACCATATTCTTTAAGCCGTCTTTTTTAAATCCTGCTCGTCAATCCTATGAAATACAGAATGATTTTCCATTTTTTAAACTTCATACTATGCCCGCGTATCAGTTGTCAACTGAGCAAATGAGGGCGTTTTCGCGGATTGTTGAGGCAATGTATGAGGAAGCGAAATACCCTAAAGGGTGTAGTATCCAAATATTGCAATCGTACCTGCAAATTTTATTGTATATGATAAAACAAGAGGTGCAAAATGAAGTTGTAAGTATTTCGAATAACAGATTTGAATTAATTACTTCTAAATTTGAGCAGTTAATTTCTACCCATAGTGGCGTTTTTTTGTCTATTGGCGATTATGCTTCAAGGCTAAATATTAGCCCGATTTATCTTAGTGAATGTGTAAAAAAGGCAACCGGGAAAAGTGCCCAACAGGTATTAATTGATTATCGAATATTGTTTGCCAAGGCTCTTTTGCATCAGGTTGGAAGAAGTATAACTGAAATTGCACAAGAAATAGGGTTTAGTGAAGTTACTAACTTTACAAAGTTTTTTAAGAAAAATACCGGACTAACACCTAATCAATTTCGGAATCGAAAATAATTTGGAGGAAAAATGGGGGAGCTATCCGTATAATGGATTGTATAGTTGTAATAATGATTTCCGATTAAGGGATGAAGTTAATGAATTATTGTTATCTGGTCTCACCATGGGTATGGTATCCAATCCTATCAGCTTTTAATGGTTTTGTTGGTTATAACAGGATTGAAATCTGGGGGTATTACGGTGATAAAAGTATACCGCCAGGCTATTGGCCTGGCGGTTGCCAGTTCAATTGATAGTAGTTATTGTTTTTTAATCTTTAAGATTTTTCGGATTCCGGAAATCAGCATCAATAAACCTAAGCTATCAAGTATGATTAATGTTCCTAGTTTTCCGGTTGTTTCATATAGAAGGGCAAATATTATATTTATTCTTCTACCGCTACCCGTCTCTTCCATGTTCTTGAAAAGGAAATAAAAAAATATGCCTGCAGCGATAAATAATACCCCATAGGCAATTGAGTTTTTTAGTACCGCAGTAATCTGTTCTTTTTTTGTTTTTACTTCTTCGGTCATGATTTTGAATTCAGTAATTTTGTTTAATTAGATATTTTAATGCAATATGTAATTATTGCTTGCGGTGCAAAGATAAGCTTTATATGATTTTGTGATATTAAAATGATTTCTATAAACAATAAGTAAGTTCCATTATTCAGGTAACAGGTGCATTAACTGTTCTTTTATAATGTATTGTTAGAGTGGGTTGGTCAATGTTTAATTGTCTTGAAATTCACAGATACATCTAAATCCTAACCAAGGTTCTGGTTTTGTATATTTATGGTTTGTCTCAGGTTTGCAATCAGAAACCATTAATAAATAGTTTCCACCCTTGCATTTTCCTTTTTCAATGGTCATTTCTGATACATTCCCAATCATATTTTTTAAACCACATTTATTAGGTTTGGAAATTTCATTTTCTGAGACACTTACTTTTTCCCTTTCGGTCTTGTTAAGTATTTTCCTTGGTTTTATGCCAAATGGATAAAGTGTCTTGTTCATACCGGCATATGCTGCAAATACCCATTCATTCACGGTTGGTAAGCAATAAACAGGAACAGGAGTATCTTTCAGTTTCGTACTCTTTGTGATTTTATACTTTCCTGATTTCACATTTTCTATGCTGAAGTAGTTGGTTGTATTTTGATCTTTATTTAATTCAATGTTTTTTGAATTAATAAGCATTTTCTCATAAACCCGGTCACTTCTCCATTTACAAAAGTTAATAGCTTGTTCGTAAGTGATTCCTACCAATGGATAGTCTTGGTACCTACTATTTAAATAAATACTGTCCGGGAGAATGGTTGAGTCTGGTAAGATATGTTTATATTCTTTTGAATCAGACCCAAAAATCCGTTCTGTCCAGCATTCATATTCTCTGTAAGCAGCTATTTTAATTTCTGATTCATCCATGTATAAGTTGGTAGCAATTTTTATTGAGCCTGAGGGTTCATTCGAGTTTGGGAAAATGGCATTGAACTCATCATAAAAAGAGCAATGAAATAGAGTTGTTTTTTCATTTTCTGTGGGTTAATTATGTTTCTTGATTGTTATAGGTGTTGATCCATTGATGAGATTAAATATCCAAGAAAATTCAACCATTGATGATTAGTCAGTGTGTAAATCGAATTTGCCTGATCGGTTTAGTATTGTAATTATGAGATTATGTGTTTTGTTTTTTATGGCGGCGAAAGTGCAAAAAGTGTCGGCTCGTTATTATACTAACAAGTAGTTGTTTGATTAGACCTGTTGATCTATTTTTTGTCTATCTAAAAAAATCCTTTTGACGGCTTTTTGTCTTTAAAATCCTTCTTCTTAATGGTATTTACTTTATTTCCTTTGTTTAAAGAAAATGAAAGTTTTAGCATAAAAAGATTTTTAAGCATACTGACATTGGTTTGTGTATTTTGGGAAAATGAGCCATTTTCAAATTGTTCATCCATGGAATAATTTAACCCTGCTGAAACCGGTAAAATATAAAGCATGGTTAGTGCCATTTTCTTTTTAAGAAAAGGTTGTTTTAAAATGAATCCTAAATAATCATTGTTGTTATTGTAATAGCCATATGGCTGTATTTGTTTAGAGTTCATTCGTTTTAGAATCAGAGCATACAACGTTTTGTGCCTGGGAGATAGGTACATTATGTTGCTGTTAATGTTGAAATCGGTTATTTGATTCCTGTGGCCATTAAAACTGGTATTGTCTGAATACAATGATCCGGTGAAGTTAAAAAACATTTTTTTCGGAATAATTGTCAGCCTTGTGCTTAGGTTGATGCCCATTGATTCGTATCGATCAAGGTTTGAGTAGGTGTATTGGAATTTGTTATTTGTAATGGAGCCGGTTTTCGAAATGAAATCTTCTGATATATTATAGAAAGGCTCTATGCTGATTTTATTTTTAATCAGTTTTATATCGATGGAGGTGTTATAATTTGTAGCGAAGGATAACGCCTGGTTTCCTATTTGGGTAGTTATTCTGTCAATTGTAATTTCAAAAGGATTTACTTGTTCTGCATAAGGGTAGCTGCTGTTTGAGTTTAGTTTAAGAGTTATGTTTAAATTTTTCGACCATTTATAATACACATTCAGGAATGGTTGCAAGGAGTAATAGTTATGGGTTGTGTTGCTAAGTTTTAGGGTGTTTTGCTCAATGGCTACACCCACTTTTGTTTTTATTTTATTTTTCGGTGTATAGCTGAAGTGAGTATATAATGTATTTCTAAGATCTTTAATGTCTTTATCCTCGGTTGTCCCTGTGGGGAAAAGATACCTGTTTTCCGTGTCTCTGAATGTGTTTCTAAAACCGACATCTAATGCATGATTTTTGTCAAATGCATGTTTGTAGTTTAGTTCTGCTTTTGACGTGTTTTGATGTATTTCAGTATTCTGGTCAATGTCATTTTCATTGTTTTCGTAATATGAATTGAGTACCTCATTTTTTATATGATTATATCCATAGTCGAATTCCAATTTACTCCTTTCTGATATGTTAAATCTATAGGCTAAAAGGGAGTATATGGCATTGGTTGATTGGTTCAAATTTAAATGCGAAATAAATGACTCTTGGAGCGCGTCATTTTTCATTATTGTGTTATGATATGTTTTATTTGTCTTGTTTTGGTCGAAGGGAGAGTTGATTATATTTGCTTCCAAACTAAGGCTATGCCTGGCGTATATAAAAATATCGGTACCAAGCAGAATGTTATTTGATAGTCCATCCTTTAGTAAATTAGGCTTACCATCCTGAGATTCCTTTATCAGACCATTTTTTTCCAGCCATTTATTGTTAGTGGTTAATAAATTGGTGTTGGTTTTAGCGTTGGTATATGAGCCGTAAATATTGAATTTCTTATAGGTGTATGTGTAATTTACGTTCGCTCTGTTTTTAAACAAAAAATCATCTCCATTGGATTGGTCTAACGAGTAAAGGCCTTTGTTTTCCATATATAATTCGTAGCCACAAAAATCTTTTTTCAGGATAATATTAATGACCGACGAATAGCCCTTGGTTAGATATTTTCCGGTTGGATTGCTAATCACTTCTATGCGAATAATCCGTTCCTGGGATATTTTTTTTATATACTGCTGGTCTTTTTCAATACCATCTACTAATAGGAGCACATTGTTGTCATTGTTAACACTTATTGAATTATCTAACGGGTCAACGTTGATGCCGCGCATTTTGGTTAATAAATCATTTACTGTATTTGCGCCTTCTTTAAACTGTTTGGTTAATGTGTGTATCTCCCTATCATGTTTTTCTATTACATGAGATGCCGTAATGTTGACTTCATTCAATTCCTTGGTATCTACCTTCATGCTAATGGTATTTAGGTAAATGTCCCTATTTTCAATGTTCACAATTTGAATGACTTCATTATAGCCCAGGCATCTAATTTCTAATTTGTAACGGCCCGGCTTTATGGCAAAATGAAAATCGCCTTTTGAGTCTGTGATGAGTGAGGATACCAACTGATCGCTTTCAAAAGCTCGAACAGCAATGGTGGCAAATTCTATCGGTTGATTGGTGGCAGCATCTTTTAGCCTGCCATAAACTTGATAATCTGAAGCCTGTGTGATTAAGTACAGGTGAATTAGAATTACTGTTAAGAATATTTTCATAAAAAATTTAACAAAAAGATAAGATGGAGTGCAATTATAAGTAAAATATCAATTAAAATTAAATCAATCAAGATGTACTCGGTTCTCTGCTACTGCCTGTTAATCCTCTATTTTGCTGTAGGGGGATTAATGTATTATTTCTGCGGCGGATGAAAACAAGTAAAGTAGTTATTTATTGTGGGTGGCGACGTATTTTGTTTGTTCATTTTGTCGTTGTTGAATTGAAGCAATGTGTAAATCATGAACTCTAATAGAATTACACGAAGAGTGAATAAAAAAGTACTCCTGATGCATCGAGAGTGCGGTTTGAGTACATTGGTTAATCCTAACCTGGACAAGCCAGAAAAGTAAAAAGTATCAAGATGATTTACTGCTCACCAAAAATATTCTGCCAAAAAGAACACGAATATTACAGATAAGACACCTATGTTTTTTCAGGAGAATCCTGAAAAAAAGCCTCTTCGAGGGATGTTACTTAATGCTGATTATTGTTCGAGATTGACATTGGTAAGTGTGGTCTATTTCAATCTGTTTCCATATATTTCTATTTATTTCCCCCTCTAACTTCTGACCTCTAGTCTTTCTATATGTTTCCATCCAATTTGAACAACATGTTAGTAAAAGTTGCTGCCTAAGCGTCTAATATATTTTGGACAATACTGATTGGAAATAAATAATAAGAAAAGGAAATAATAAAGTGCTTAGGAAAGCTTTCAGATTACCGGGGGGAGGGGGCAGATTACTTATTGAAAGGTTAATATTACCAATTGAAAGGTCAATTTTGCCCCGTGACGCTGTTAGATTTGCGATTGAAAGGGCTAGATTACTTATTGAAAGGAAAAGAAAACTAAAACATAAGATTCGGCTACTGCCCGAAGGATTTTTTCTTTCTCGGGAGCAGTAAAAATAAGGTTTGTTTGTTCTTTTTATGGGGAATGGGAAGCCCTGCTAATAAACTGTTATAAAATCCTTTCTTTCACTAATGATTTTTATCAATGCCTGTTTCCTTTCAATGCTGTACTTTTGATTGGTCACAGGGGATAGCTTTATTTAGTTTATTCTGATGTGATGTATTTTTTAAGAAGGGCTATGGGATTTCATGTTAAAATCCTGTTGTAATTATTTTATTACTCATGTTGTTATGGTTATACAAATGAACCAGATATATATCAGTCTATGGTCTATTATCTAAAATCTAACGATCTCTTATTTTAATAATGCTTAATTAACTCAAATTCATTAGGAATGAGAATATATAGTTTACTTCTACTCTTATGCATGACGGCGGGTATGGCGGTGGCTCAATCCGCAGCATCGGAGTTTACACTTGAAAACATTTACCGGAACGATATTTTGCGTATCAAATATTTTGGACCGGTTAGGTGGCTGGAGGACGGAAAAAGTTATTCGGCTCTTGAAAGGAATGACCATACCAATGGTCGGGACATTGTTCGTTACGATGCCAAAACCGGGAAAAGGTCGGTGATGGTGGCGTCGGACGACTTGAAGCCCTTAAAGGGACAGGCGGCCATTCAGGTTAGCGATTATCGATGGTCGCAAGATGACCGTCGGGTGTTGATATTTACCAATACGCGGCGAGTGTGGCGGTATCATACCCGGGGTGATTACTGGGTGTTTGACCGGAATACAAAAACTTTGCAGAAGCTGGGAAAAGGATTGGCTGAGTCGAGTCTTATGTTTGCCAAATTTTCGCCCCAGGGAGACCGGGTGGCTTATGTGAGCCATCAGAATGTGTATGTGGAGGAGCTGGCCACCGGGAAGATTACCGCTTTAACCACAGACGGCGGGGATAATATCATCAACGGTACATTTGACTGGGTGTATGAAGAGGAGTTTGATTGCCGCGACGGCTTTCGCTGGAGTCCGGATGGTACAAAAATTGCCTATTGGCAGTCGGACACTAAAGGAACCGGTACTTTCTACATGATTAATAATGTGGATTCACTCTATTCCAAAGTGATTCCTTTCCCTTATCCCAAAGCAGGAACTACCAACTCAGCTGTTAAAGTGGGTGTGGTTAATGCCAATGGTGGAGAAACAAAATGGGTGGACTTGCCGGGTGATCCCCGCAACCATTACATTCCCCGCATGGATTTTATTCCAAACAGTAATGAGTTGATGATTCAACAGATGAACCGTTTGCAGAATACCAACAAGGTGTGGGTGGCCAATGCCGAAACAATGGCGTTTATCAATATCTTAACCGAGAAAGAAGATGCCTGGGTAGATATTCATGATAATATTCAATGGCTGAAGAAAGATAAGTACTTTACCT
This sequence comes from Marinilabiliaceae bacterium JC017, assembly GCA_004296775.1. Taxonomy (GTDB): domain Bacteria; phylum Bacteroidota; class Bacteroidia; order Bacteroidales; family Marinilabiliaceae; genus JC017. The sequence continues at coordinate 36,614 of RHGE01000049.1, read as the reverse complement.
GGACCAGTGAGCGCAACGGTTACCGTCATCTTTACATGGTGAGCCGCGATGGGAAGAGTATCAAGCCCATCACCAAGGGTAAGTTTGATGTTGTTCAGATTCAGTGCATCGATGAAAAGGGCGGCTACGTTTATTACACTGCTTCTCCCAATGAATTTTTTAGAAAAAATCTTTACCGCAGTCGCCTGGATGGAAAAGGGGAGGCCGAGCGCATTACGCCTAAAGAACTGGCCGGGCACAATAACTACCAGATTTCACCAACTGCTAAATATGCCATTCATCGCTTTAATAATTCTTCCACACCTACTGTGACATCTTTAGTGACTTTACCCGGTCACAAAACGGTGCAGGTGTTTGAAGATAATAAAGCTGCCAAGGCGCAATACGATAGTTTTGGATTAAAGACCAAAGAGTTTATTCGTGTGGATATCGGGGAAACGGTGTTGGATGCATGGATGATCAAACCGGCTGACTTCAATCCGGAAAAGAAATATCCGGTTATATTTTATGTTTATGGCGAACCGTTTATGTCTGAAGTGCAGGATAAGTGGAAAGGGAGTGACCTGTGGCAACAATACATGTCGCAGCAAGGCTACATAGTGGCCTGTGTCGATAATCGGGGAACTAATGTGCCGCGTGGCCGGGACTGGCGTAAATGTATCTACGGACAGGTGGGTGTGTTGGCCACCAATGACCAGGCTGCAGCCGCGAAAAAAATTATGGAAACATACACTTTCATCGATCCGGATCGCGTGGGCATCTGGGGATGGAGTGGTGGTGGTTCCATGACCCTGAACTGTATGTTCCGTTACCCGGATCTGTATAAAACAGGTATTGCTGTGGCGGCAGTTTCCGATCAGCGGTTGTATGATACCGTGTACCAGGAACGCTTCATGGGTTTACCCTCGCAAAATCAGAAAGGCTACCGGGATGGTTCACCCATCACACATGCGGCCAACCTGAAAGGTAACCTGATGTTGATTCATGGTACCGGGGATGACAATGTGCATTACCAGAGTTGTGAAATGTTGATTGATGCATTAGTCAAGCATAACAAGTTGTTCAGTTTGATGTCGTACCCCATGCGTTCTCATAGCATTTATGAACGTGAGAATACGTCGTTACACTTGAGACGCACCATGGAAAAATACTGGCTGGAGAACCTGGTGCCCGGTGCTAAATAGAAGTTTTTTTTGTTTGATGTTGTTTAGATAAAAGAGGCGGTTCTGATTGTTCGGAACCGCCTCTTTTCATATTTAAGTTGGAAAAATTGCTCATCTAGGTGTTTATTGAGTACGCTAAGTTTATTGTAAAGATCACGCAAAAGAAAATAGAAGTAAGCTTAGTTTCTTCAATAATATGCTAACGAAAGCAGAAATTTGTTGCGTTTCGTTATATTTGGAACTACAATCCATGGAAAATAAGCAAATATGAGAAAAAATTTAATTGTTGGTAGTACCCTTATCACCACTGCTTTTTTCGCGCAATCCTGTTTTTCGCCACAGGCTGATAATGCGCAGCAGACTGATAAATTACCCAATATAGTAGTGATTTTTGCCGATGACCTGGGATTTGGAGATGTGAGTGTTTATGATGCCGGGAAAATTCCTACACCCAACATGGATCGCATCGCCAATGATGGGATCCGGTTTGAGAACGGTTATGCCGCTTCTGCAACTTGTACCCCCAGTCGTTTTTCGTTGTTAACCGGGCAGTATCCCTGGCGAAACGAGGGGGCACAGGTGTTACAGGGTGATGCTCCGCTGCTGATTGATCCGGCTCAGCCCACCCTGCCTGCGATGTTGAAAAAAGCCGGCTATGCCACAGGTGTCATTGGTAAATGGCATTTGGGTTTAGGAAACGGAAATGTGGATTGGAACCAAACTGTAACACCGGGTGCCAATGAGGTGGGGTTTGATTATTCTTACATCATGGCCGCTACCAATGACCGGGTGCCCAACGTGTTTGTGAAAAATGGAAAAGTGGAAGGTCTTGATCCCAATGATCCGCTGGAAGTGAGCTATCGTAAAAATTTTGAAGGGGAGCCCACCGGTAAGGATAACCCGGAAATGCTGAAGATGATGTATAGTCATGGTCATGACATGAGCATCAATAATGGTGTTTCACGTATCGGATTTCAAAAAGGGGGTAAAGCGGCCCAGTGGGTTGATGAAGAGATGGCCGATAACTTTCTGGCACAGGCACAACAGTTTGTAAGGCAAAAAAAAGAGCAGCCTTTCTTTTTGTATTATGCCTTGCATCAACCGCATGTGCCCCGTGTTCCTAATCCGCGATTTGCAGGAACCACTGGCTTCGGGCCACGCGGTGACGTGATTGCGGAAGCCGACTGGTGCATTGGTGAATTCCTGAAAACATTGGAAGTGGAAGGATTGATGGAGAATACCTTGGTTATCTTCTCCAGTGATAACGGGCCGGTTCTGGATGATGGTTATGCCGATGATGCTGCGGAAAAAGTGGGGGACCATACCCCCTGGGGTTTGTTTCGGGGTGGAAAGTACAGTCTCTATGATGCAGGTACCCATGTGCCGTTGATGGTGATGTGGAAAGGTCATATCCAACCCGGCGTCTCCGAGGCGCTTGTTTGCCAGGTGGACTTGTTTGCGTCACTGGCAAAATTAACGGGGCAGCCATTGCCAGATAATGACAGTAAAGAGCTGTTGGATGTCTTTTTAGGAAAGACTGAAAATGGGCGCGAAAGTCTGGTGGTTGAAGGATTGCAACACAAAACAGCTTTTCGTCAAGGGGATTGGGTGTTGATACCATCCTATAAAGGCTCGCCACGTGTGACCTGGGGAGTTGATATGGAAACCGGGTTCTCTAAGGAGGTTCAGCTCTATAATATTAAAGAGGATAAAGCCCAGCAAAACAACCTGGCCCAGCAAATGCCGGAAAAGGTGAAAGCGCTGATGGCTGACTTTCAGGAAGTGCTGAAGTAAAAATTTTATAAACCCGAATTAGTGCCGGAACATGTTATGTGCCTGGTATTAATTTGGGTTTTTTTCATTGATCAAGTCTTTTTGATTCTTTCTTTTTGTCCTTGGGGGGAAAGGTTGGTTTGTAAACCTCTGCCAACCGATATAAATAGATTGAGGCGTTTTCATTTACCATCTTTTGTTATTTTTGATCCCCCAAAACCAAAAAGATGAACCATGCAAATTCAATTAACACATAGGATGATGATTAATAAAGAAAAACTCTGAGTCTCCGTGTCTCTGTGTTTGTATTTATTATCTCAATATCTTGTCTAAATATAAACAGATGAAATACCCATGATTAATTGGGTTAAATATACAGGAGAATGATTAATAAAAGAAAAACTCTGCGTCTCAGTGTCTTTGTGTTCGTAATCTATTGTCTCAGCTCTATCAATCTCATGTCTAATTTTAAACAGATGAAATAAAACGTGATATTATCAGCTACTTTCAGGTGTATGAAGAATTACGGTATTCCGGCGAAGGCCATGTAAGATTATAAACCTTTTATTGACGCGCTATAAATAATGGAGATGTTTTCCCAAATACTAGATGGTATGGCTATTTGCCAGGGAATTATTCTGGGAATACTGTTGGTATTTTTAAAGAAGAATAATGGTGTTTCGCGCTATTTGGGTTTTTTTCTGATTACCTATGTGTTGGAATTTATTCCTACTACCATTGAGCAATATCAGGATGGAGGGATTACACACTGGCAATTTTTACCGCTTTACTTCTATTTTCTCAATGTCCCCTTACTCTACCTCTATTGCCGGAAACTCATTGGCGAAATTTCTATTCGTCATCTGTTGGGTGTATTAATTCCTGCAGGTATAGAGTTTGTTACTTTCCTGGGAATTTTTGGTTTGCTTTTTTTTAACCAGGTGTCCGTCCGGTATTCTACTTATCTGGAGCTTTTCCTGGATATCTATAGTCTTGCCGCCCTGGTCTATTCCATTGTCTATGCCATTTTATCGTTGCGACTCATGATAAGTTACCGTACTAAAGCAGTGAATTTCTATTCACGGTTAGATGGTAAAATTATGAACTGGGTGATGGTGATGCTTTGGTTTATTTTGGGCTTCTATGTTGTTTATGGTATTATATTCTTTCTCTCTTTTTGGATGAGTTCGGTTCTGGATGGTTTTTTTAACATCATGTCGCTGATTAATGTATTCTTTGTCTATTATGTGGCATTGAGTGGTTACAATCAATCCTTGCAAAATGTGATGGTATTGACGCAGTACAAGGAGCAACCACAGGAGACGGAGGTGGATTTATCCGATTTCTTTGTGCGGTTGGTGGATTATTTTAACCGGGATAAACCTCATATGAATCCTGATCTCAACATTCAGTTGTTGGCGGTGGAGATGAATGTGAACTATAAAAAGATATCGAAGGCCATAAATGAGAATGCCAGTGAGAACTTCAATACGTTTGTGAATAAGTTTCGGGTGGAGGAAGCCAAGCAGATGTTGCACGATCCCCGTTACAGTCAATTTTCCATTCTGGCCATCGGGTATGAGGCCGGATTTAACTCCAAAGCCTCCTTCTATAGCGCGTTTAAGCGATTTACCAATAGTACACCGCTCCAATTTAAAACCGGGAAATAACTGTTTGCAGGTTGTTATTTACCAATGGTTTGTCCTGATCTAAGACGTCCGGATTCTTCTTGTAGACGCCTTGGGAAGTAAACAATTGTATGTTTGCGGCATATTAAAAAATCAGTTGGTATGGTTCGTATTGGCAGGGGGCTTACAGTGCTTTTTCTGGTTATGGGTTATACGGGGTTTTCTCAATCATTAAATCCCGATAGTTTGCGTGAAGAGCTGAAGATATATCGTGATATTTTGGAGAACGATCATTCTGGTCTCTATTTATACACGTCAAGGGATGTGTTTGATGATTTGTTTAATCAGGCTCAATCCAAAGTAGATGAAATAAATTGTCGGAGGGATTATTTTAAGTTAGTAGCAGAGATACATACCTCCATCAACTGTGGTCATTCAAGTGTCTTCTATCCATTTTCTGAGGAGGAAGCTGAGGAATTTCAAAATTCCCTGTTCCCGGCCAGGATAAAGTTTCTGGGAACAAAGGCGTATGTGGCAGAGAGTAAGTGTGACATAACACCAGGGAGCGAAATTATCAGCATCAACAATCACTTAATTGATGATATTACCAGTGAGAGTTTTCGGATGATTAGTTCGGATGGGTACAATACCACTTTTAAATACCGTCAATTGGAGGAAGAGTTTGCGATATACTTGTATTTACTGTATGGCTCTACAAAGTCTTATGAGGTGAAATATCGTGATTATGATTCAGGGATTATTCATACCAATGTATTTGATGCGTTGAATTTAAAAAAGTTGGAGCAAATGGTAGCCAATGGAGAATTGGAGACGCCAAAAGATGAAAGCTTCGATGATATTTACCAGTTGAAACACCTGGATGCCCACACCTCGCTTCTCACAGTGAACTCTTTTAACACCGAAACACCAGCCTTAACACGTCGGTATTTTAAATTTCTTAAAAAATCTTTTCGGGAGGTAAAGGAAAGAGGGGTTCAAAACCTGATCATTGACATTCGTGAAAATACAGGAGGGAATGATGGCAACGATATGGAACTGGCCTCTTATCTCATTGACCGGCCTTTTAAAGAGAATAAGTATCGCCGGATGAATACCAATGAATTGATAGTATATCCGTGTTATCTCTCCAAATCTATGATGGAGATGATTGGTATGAAGGAAGACACAAAAGGTGAGAAGGTGGCGTTAAAGCTGAATAAGGAGGTGAGGAAGGAATTTGGTGATGAACCGGCCAGTGATGGGTATTACTATCTAAAGGATAAGTATGTCATTCATAGGGATCCTCAAAAAGATCGCTTTCAAGGACAGGTTTACATCATGATTAGTGGCAAGGTATTCTCGGGCGGTGGCTTATTCAGTGCCTTGGTACGCGATAAAAGTGATGCTGTTTTTGTGGGTGAGGAAACAGGGGGTGGGTATTATCGGCACACCGGATCCATTCCTTTGTGTTATGAATTACCATATTCAAAACTGGAGTTTTCCATTTTTACGGTGATTAATGAGCAGGATGTAGAGCAACAGCTTTATCCCAATGGTAGCGGGACACGTCCTCACTATTCGGTTTGTCAAACTCCGGAGCAATTGGTTAATGGAGAGGATGCTGTTTTGAAAAAATGTTTGTCTTTAATAGCAACAGGACGTTAGACTGTAGACTAGATTTATATCTGGCACATTTGAAGAGTTATAAAAGTTTTGGCTATCAAAAAATCATCAGTTGCCTTTCAAATAATTTCAAAAGTTCAATAAACTATTGTAATAGAAAAAATTATAAAATAGGGATTACTATATGATTAGGTCTTCCCTTTATTCCGGAAGCTTTCGTAGCCAGGGATGGCCTCTCTTGGTTGCGGTTGTTTTGGGAATTGTCTTCGTATAAAAAGACCGTTCGTGGTATAGGGAGTAGCCCTGTCCTAGCCATGTTTGTTTCAGGTTTTGTTTTTTTATGCGAAGACCTTCCGCAGCCAGGGATGGCCTCTCTTGGCTGCGGTTGTTTTTTAGGCGACAGGGAATAGGGTGGTGTCTCTGTTAATAAGGAACCTGGTTGTATCTCGAATTGCTGGATATGGTTGTGTCAATAGCTTGTTATGGTTTTGTGATTAATGGAAGAATAGACTGTATTTATTTAATGTCAAAGTTTTTGGGAGTCTAAAGTTGAGATGAATCAGTTTAAAGACTATTATCTAAAATCTAACGATCTATCGTGAGAGTAGCCTGCATTTTTTAGAAAACTTTAACATAAATGTATCTGATCGATTTATAATTTTGTGACCGTTTTAAAATCCTACATTTTAACCTAATAGAATGAAACATTTTTACTCTTTTGTTTATCCCGGTCAGGGGCAATGGCGTTTAGCGCTTCTTTTTATAATTCTTTTTAATGGAGTTAGCATTTTTAATACTTCCATGGCAGCCAATGAAGTGTTGCCCGTAGAGCCCAGGATGGTAGTGATGGGGAATGGACACGACTTAACCGAACATGCCGGAGAAACACGCTTAGATAATTTCACTGATCTGGGATTTATAGAAGTGTCGAAAGAAATAACCAGAAGTTATACCATTGCCAATAAGGGCAATGCACCTCTTCATCTTAGTGATAAATTAGTTTCAATAAGAGGAATACGACCTGAAGATTTTGCAGTAACCAAACAACCTGCAGCGATCATTGAAGCCGGGCAAGAGACAACTTTTGAAATAACGTTTAAGCCAAGTGTTTCGGGGCATTATGGTGAGCTTGTTGGGATTGCAAGTAATGATCCGGATCAGCCGCATTATGTATTTCGCCTTGCAGGAACCGGCTATCGTATTCCAAAGGTTACCAATGTTAGCGCTGTTACACCTGACGGGGTATATGGTGTTGGTAAAACCATTCGCCTGAAAGTGGATTTTAATGAAAAGGTAAAAGTAACAGAGGTTATCCCGCCGTATATTCTCCTAAATGCCAGTGGTACGGCCAAAGCGATATATGCAGAAGGAGATAAGTATACCACCCTTTATTTTGACTATACCGTTGAAAAAGGAGATAGAATAGCGGTGTTGGATTATTTGAATGCTGATGCTTTAGAAATAGGAGAAGGGACTTTGCACAGTATCTTTTTTGCTGATGCCAAGGGTATCTTAACCCTGCCTGTTCCGGGAACTGCCGGATCGTTGAGTGTTAATAGTAAGATTGAAATTGATGGCATTGCCCCTGATGGTTACACAGTGGTTTTTGATCAGGCCAAAGTAACCGGTGATAATGAGAACAGGATCAGTTTTAGCATCGCAGGCGGCGAGGCCGAAGACTCCTATAATTGGGAGATATTCGGTCCGGGGGCTGATAAAATAACCGGTTCAGGTGATTTTCAAACTCAGGGCAACCAGGTAACCGGCATTGATGTGAGTGCTTTTGAAAATGGTAATCTCACCCTTTCACTTACCTTAACTAATAACTTGGGTAATGTGGGAGAAGTAGCTTCTTCTGTTATTGCCAAAGAAACGGTTGTTACTGCATTATCTGATGCGGCCAGTAATAACCTGGTTGTATACCCAACTACAACCACTGGTTTGTTGACTGTAAAAGCTGATAATATTGATCAGATCATTGTGTACAGCATGACCGGAAGTGTGGTATATAACAAGAAAGCCATCCATAGCAGGGAACAAACTATTGATTTGTCTGCTTTTGATAACGGTATCTATTTGGTTAAAGTGGAATCAAAAGATAACTGGGATATAATAAAGGTTGTTAAGAAATAGATATTTTTTAGAATGTGAAGGTGTGGCTGGATTCAGGAGGTTTTATTTATTGCCATCTGAAGCCAACTTTTATTTTAATGTTCATGGTTGATTGGATATCATGGGTGATCCGAATTGACTATTCGCAATAAACCCCTTTAGTTGGCACAGTAATACCAAAATGAATTTGGTATGATTCCAACGCATTATGAACATTCTTCTCACAAACGGGTTCTTACTACTGATTGGGTATTCAGCAGGTTGGTTACTGGATAAAGTTGGTTTACCCCGGGTGATTGGTTACATTGCCGTTAGTATTCTTTTTAGTCCCAATACCCTTTCTTTTATTACCCCGGGAGTTATACAGGCCACTGATCCGCTGATGGAAGTTTGTCTGGCTTTTATCGCTTTTGAAGTCGGGGGATCCTTAAAATGGGGTAAAATAAAGAAGCATGAAAAGGAGATTGTCTATATCACCCTATTGGCAAGTCTTTTCCCCTTCGTTTTTATCTCAGCAGGCATTTATCTGTTTTTCTTGTTGTTTCCTTCTGTTTTACCTTTTGATCCACTTTCAGTTTTATTGCTGGCTCTTTCTTTGGGCGCTTTGGCCAGTCCCACCGCGCCGGCTGGTATCCTGGCTGTAATGCATCAGTTTAAGGCGCGTGGCAAGGTCACTGATACGATCATGGAAGTAGTGGCACTGGATGATGCCCTTGGTATCATTTTGTTCAGTTTGACGATGGTGATTTTTTCTTTGTTTTCGGGTGACGGAGGAGGCATGATTATACATGAAATCTTTCTTGCATTGTATCAGATTTGCGGTGCCATTTTCCTGGGCATAGGTATGACGGTGTCCATGAATTACTTTGTACATTTTTTTAAGATTGAAGGAGAAGGGCAATGGATTGTGCTCATTGTGGCTTTCATTACGTTGTGTGTGGGTATTACCAAATTAATTCAGGTGGATGAGTTGATGGCTTGTATGGCAATGGGAGTGATGATGGTGAATAAAAGTGATCAACACAAAACGGTTTTTAAGATAGTGGAGCGTTATACTGAGGACCTGATTTTTCTCCTGTTTTTTCTTTTAAGCGGATTGCATTTGAATATAGCCACCCTGACGCAGGCCTTTTATTTGGTCACCATCTTTGTGATATTGCGCACCATCGGGAAATTTACCGGGGCCAGTGTAGGTGCCCGGATGGCAAAGGCCGATCGGAAAATTCGCCGGTACACCGCAGGAGGATTGTTGCCCCAGGCGGGAGTGGTGATTGGCTTGGTGTTAAATATTCGTGCCAAAGCAGAATACCAGGCAATTGCTGAAGTGTTGATGACAACCATAGTAGGGGCCGTTATTATTCATGAATTGGTTGGCCCTGTGGCAGCCAAATATGCCTTGAAAAAAGCAGGGGAATTGAGGCTTGGCAATAGGCGAAATAAATCTGGGGATTGAGAATGGATTGTAATAGACAGCGATATCTTCTTTTTATGAAGTCGGCAATATTTTGTAATTAATTGAAAAATAGTGTGTGCTGATTTGATAGTTAAAACTGCTAGAGGTATTAAAAATGCGATTGATGTAAATCATATCAAAAAGCTGTTGTCTAAAATCCTAACCTCAGGTTAGTGACTGATCAATAATGTTTGTGTATTTTTTGGCAGGATATTATAATATCGGTCATGCAAAATCTTGATACTTGATATTCATATCTGTGTACTTTTTCTGGCTTAAAGCGAGATGAACCTAATCAGTGTGTATAATGCCCCATTGTCTTTTTTACTGAAACTTTGTCTTCCGAAACCAGTTTTCATTAAATGACAGCCCTATTTTAATGATGTGGTATTTTTCCTTTATCAGGCCATTGGCATGCGTCCCGGTCTCTTTGTATTCATAGGAGAGATTAAGGGCATTTTTTCTTCTCTTTATTGGAATAGATATCCCGGCAGTTACCCCTCTTTCATTGATGTCAATCCCTTTTAATGAAAGGTAGCTGTCTGAGTAATAAACACCCATCCGGTAACGTATGCGGTTGAATATGGACTTAAAGCTGTTTTTATTGGGGGCAAATTCGATACCGGCATTTATGCCCTGGCTGTTTTTAAGCTCACCGTATTTTACACTCATGTTGTCCAGCGATTCCCAATTGCCGTAACGGTAATCAGCGGCCAGGGTCCACTTGTTTGTCTGATAGGCAAAGCCGGCCGAATAGCTGAAGGGAATCAACAAATCATCGGCATCGGAATGGCCTTGATAGTAGTTCAGGTCGCCGGAGGTTTCGATGGTTTGATTGTAGTGGGCATAGAGCGGTGTTTCCATGTTAACCACGGCTCCCAGGGAGAGGGTGTTTTTTTCGATGGGCTGGTGGTACTGGAAACCATATTCGAACAAGAGGTTGTTGATGTAATAGGAGCGTTGGTTGGTAATGGTTTCACCCATGATTGTTTCGAAGGATGATACTTCTGTCATGCTTGTGGAACCCCAGATCAGTGACATGTTGATGCCCATGTAGAGTCCCTTGAAAAGCCGGAAGCCATTACCCAAATAGAACTGGGACAAGCCGCCGCTTCCCTCATAGATAACCTTGTATTTATCATTTGTGCCGATAATGTATTTGGCGCTTTCAATGGAATAGCCCACACTGGAGTAGGGCACAAAACCAATGCTGGTGCCCCACCATTTTTTTAATTTAAAGCCCATGGAGACAGCGTTGATGTTTGCATCAAAGTTACGCTGGGTTTTATTGGTGGTGGTGTATTCGTTCAAGGCACAGGCTCCCTGTATGTTAAAATAGAAGGTGGTACTGTCCAATTCCACGTATGATGCCGGATTCATCGTGTTCAGGTAACGGCTGTTACTCAATGCTACCCCTGCATAGCCCATACCGGCACTATTTACATTTCCTTTGGGTTCAATCAATCCCAGCCCAAACATAGAGTAGGGGGAGGAGGTATTATTTTGTCCATATACCCCGGAACCTGATAAGACGAGAGTGGTGAATAAGAAGAAAAATAGAAGCTTATTGCTTATCATAGTAATAGTAGTAGATGCGTAAATATGACTTACTTGTTTTATTGGTATGCCCGCCAAATATCAGGTAGTCAATTGTGTTATTTTGTCCTTCAGGGAAAGATAAAACAAGCCCTTTGTCCGGATCAATTATATTCTCCTGAAGGCGGTAATTCAGGTAACCGGTGAGGTCATAGCTGTAATAGGTGTTTTCATCGTATTGATTATCGACAACTAAAAAACCTGTTTGAGCCTGCTGACCACTGGTGTCCAGTAAGGGCTGTTCCATGGTGTTAGCCCTGGATATTTCGGCGATGGTAAATCCTTGGGGTAAATCTTTGGGTTTATAGGTGCCGTTTAAGGGTTTCATAATTAAATCGGCCCGTACGACGTGCCCTTCTTCTTTTATTTCAAGCAGGTTGTTCAGGTAGGGGAAATCAATTCTGACATGGTACCCGTTGCCGGCTTGTATAAACGCTTCCCCGTTGGTTTTAAATTCTGAAATCAGATCTTTCCCATTCTCCAGCACTTCATAGGGCAACCCTGCATTGTCGTTAATGATTTGGTTAAACTGGCAGGACGGATCATCCATTCCAAAATTACGCTCAATATCTGTTTGTTCGTGTTCCGTTAAATGTGTGTAGAGCCGGATGCAGGTGGTCGTGTCGGTGGCCACAAAGCCAAGCAATGTATTGGCTTGAGCGGGATCACTCTTCAGCGCCACGCCCGGGAATAGTTTTTTAAATTCCGAGTCGGGCGTGTCTCTGTTATGATCTAATAAATAGTTGTAAAAGGACTTGCCAAGCGCATCATCCAAACGAAATCTTATTTCTTTTCCTGATGAAGGTTGAGGAATAAAGGCATGTGAGCCAATAGTCGCCGCTTCGTAAGCAAAATAACTGGTGTTATAGAGGTTGTTATCATCTTCATTGGTTTCTATTTCTTCGGTCAGCTGATGGACATTGAGGTGATATGTCACTGCCGTGTCTCCCAGATAATACCCGGAATACTTGGTTACAAAGCAAACTGAATCATACACTTCATCTTTGTCAATACTAAACCCCGTTGGCAATGAAAATTGCATGTAACTGATGGCTTCTGTCTTACCTATTTTGGCGTTTGAACAATGGCCTGCCAGCGCGGTGCCGGATGCAGAAGTTTTGACTGAATCCACTTTCAAGGTAGAAAGTTGTATGGAAACAGTGTCAATTAATGCCGTATAAGTCGGGGTGTTTATGAATTCATCCCCTAAATCCATAATGCCGCTGGAGCATCCGGTAACCAGAATGCGTGTGGCAAAAATTATAATAATAGCCTGAAAGGACAATTTTCGTACTACATTCATCATCATCTAATATCGCTTAGGCAACAAATGAACTGCCGTTGTTTGAGAATGGTAAAACTATTCAATGAAACAGCATGAATACTCTATGAAAGAAAGAACAGTTTCAATAAAAAGTGAAAAGCAGGGATGTAACGGGAAAGCTTACAGAAATAGAAATAATAGATACGTATGATATGAAATAGTGCGAGTTGGTTGAAATTATTTATTCGACCCCGTGGCTAGTCTTAGTTTTGATCGAATTTTAGTAAAAAGCTTAATTATGAGTATGAAACTAGGACTTCTTTATTGGTTTGCCTTGGTATTAATGATAGGATTTGCCGGTTGTAGTAGTGACGATGATGATGATTTGCTGGGGAATTGGATTGAGTTAGGGTCTTTCGAAGGAATTCCCCGAAGCGATGCAGTCGCCTTTACGGTGGGTGAATATGCCTATGTGGGTACCGGGTATGATGGTGAAGATGATGAGCGTTTAAACGATTTCTGGCGTTACGATGCCACGAAAGACTACTGGACGCAGGTGCAAAGTATGCCGGGAATAGCCCGTAATGGCGCCGTGGCATTTGGTATCTCCACAAAAGGGTATGTGACTACCGGATATGATGGGGTTAATAAATTAAAAGATACCTGGGAGTATAATCCGGAAGCAAATGAATGGACGCAAAAAGCCGATTTCCCCGGAAGTGAAAGGTATGGTGCTGTGTCTTTTGCTATTGACAATAAAGGGTATGTGGGGACAGGTTATGATGGAAACCTGTTGAAGGATTTCTGGATGTATGATCCTGCCAGCGATTCCTGGGAGCAGAAGGTCAGTGTGGGGGGCAAAAAACGACGGGATGCTGTGGCTTTTGTGGTGAACGGTAAAGGATATGTGGTGACAGGAACCGATAACGGGCAGTACCTGACTGATTTCTGGGAATATGATCCGGAACAGGACATCTGGAATGAGAAGCGTAAGATAGAGGATGATAATGAAGACGAAAGCTATGATGATGATTATGAAATTGCAGGCATCAATGGCGTCGCTTTCAGTGTGAATGGGATGGGTTATGTAACAACCGGCGGTCCGGGATTTCCAGGGGTACGCACCTGGGAGTATCATCCAACTACAGATCTTTGGGAAGAACGTACCGAGTTTGAAGGATCGCCCCGCTACGAAGCCGTAGCCTTTGTAATAAATAATGAGCCTTTTGTAGCAACAGGAAGAAGCTCAGGATACTATTTTGATGATGTCTGGATGTTTGATCCAACTGCAGAATATGATGAATATGATTAAGGTGACTAAAAAGAAAAAGCAAATTTCCGGGCTACTGTTGGTCTTCGTCTTGTTTGGTCTGTTGATCTTTACCGGATTGAGCGGTCGTAATACATACTCTTATGACCTGGTCAGGTACGAAAGTGGATGGGGCTATGACATCAAAAAGGAAGGAAATGTGATTATTCGTCAGGAATTTGTGCCTGGAGTAGCCGGTAAGCAAGGGTTCTCACAAAAGAGCGATGCACGAATTGTGGCCAGACAAGTCATTTATAAATTACAAAACGGTAATATGCCAACAATACAAGCAAAGGAATTAAGCGAATTGATTGATTGAGTTTAGATTAAATACAACGATTGTTTTTTCATGATGGGTTAGGTTAAGTAAGTACCAAAATTGTTTGCCACCCGTTAGTAAAGGTTGTTCTTTGGAGCAACCTTTTTTTATATGCGGTAGCCGAGAAACAGCATTCGGCACTTGGGAATCATCATTCGGCAAAACAGAATATAGAAGCGGCAACAGGGAATAATCAAACGGCAATAGAGAATTACCTATCGGCAAAGGAGAATAATAGCGCGGCACAAGGGGATAATAAAGCGGCAAAAGAGAATATGTTGTCGGCACAAGGGGAAAAGGTTTCGGCACAAGAGAATAATAAAGCGGCAGCGGAGAATTATCTTTCGGCAATAGGGGATAACGTATAGAGAATAGGGGATTATTCTTTGCCCTTTGAGACGAAGCTTATTAATTCCTGCCTAATAGGCGTGTCTGAAGGACATAAATGTCAATAATCCTGTGCGGAGCTTCATCGTTGTTCACTTAGCCTTCATTTTTCTATGTGACCCCTTTATCCTTCTGTTCATAGGGGGATAGAATGCAAATTTACATGATGTCAGATCAAGCCAGGCCGTTAATATGGTCAGCGACCATTGCAGGACTACGCTATAACTCTTGTACAAATAATCAAATTTTCAAATGGCACAATTTCTCATTAAGCTCTTAGCGCATTTTGTGTGGAATAACCAATTCTGGTTACCATGACGTCGGTATGGTCAGAACTACTTATTAATGCGAATCAAAGGCTGAAAGTTATTGATTCGCAAAAAATACAAATTAGTTCAACCTCCTTCGGGGTTGTTTTAATGTTATTTGCACTATCCCCGAGCTCCGTACGGGAGTGTTAACATTTATGTCCTTCGGACAATCCTATCCCGAAGGGATAAAATTTGAATAACCGCGGGTGTAACCCGTGGATGTCAACTATATATAAATAGAACCCCGAAGGGGTTCAACCCTTAATTCGCATTAATAGTTGTTGTGCAAATAATCATATTTTTAAATGGCACAACTTCTCATTATCTGCTACTAAGCAGTGCAGATTTGGCGCTTAATAATTAAAATCGGTAGCTCAGTGCCAATCGGCCAAAACAAGAACTCTTGGCACTTACCGGTTCATCAAACCAGCCTGCTACGCCTTTAATATTGAAATTTTCAAACAGTGTTTTAGAGATAATCAGGTCATACTCCTGTGTAGGAGTATCGGTGAGTTGTCGATAGGCTGCCAATGAAACGGTGAGGCCGGGCTTATTCATCTTATGGGTTGCTTTGAAGCTCATCAAAGGCATATTTGTCATGTCCATACGTACCACTTCGCCCAGCCATTGGTTGCTGAAAGTGTTTAGCGGCATGCTCTCTTCATTGGAGTAGTCGTGATATTGCAGGCTGAACAGTGTCGATGAATAACTGTTCCAGCGAACATCTTTCAGTACTTCCACATTGTAGATTAATACATTCTTGCAATTGGCAGCCTGCAAGGTTACTTGCGGATTTAACCGGATGCCGCCAATCAGCGATAGATTGGCATAGACGCCTGCCTGGGTGAAGGTAGATTCAATGGCATCGCCAAATTCATGGTAAGCCACCAGTCCCAGAGTATTGATTTTGAGAATATCGTTTTCGCCGGCTTCTGTGGGTACATATAGTTGTGGATGAAATTCCAGGGTTGCACCCCATAGATTCGCTTCGCCCAGGCTCTCAGGAATGGCTGGTCTATCCTTTTGTAAAATGGAATCATAGATGTTGCCGGTGGTGTTGAATGACCCGTTTTTTGAAAAATGATCAGAAACCGTACCCACTATCATATTAAAATGCCAGCATTCACGGCCCAGTTGATAGTTCAATCCCATAATTCTTTCATCTAATATAAACTGATCACCCAACTGGAAATCCTGTAAACCCAATGTCAACTGATTGCCTTTATACTGGTAGCGGTAGTTGAGTGCCAGAAGTCTTAAAGTAACATTATCCTGACCAGTTTCTAATGCGTTGTCGTAATAATACCAGGCGGAAGAACCTCCTTCTGCAGAAAAAGTGTGTTGGCCCAGGTTAAGTGACGATGAGAGGCGTACGTTATAATCCAAAAAGCTGGTTTCGTCTAGGTAACCTGATGAGCCGTCAATATTACCACTTATTGAGAGACGTGAGGTGTTATGTGTTGAATCCGCAAGGGCACTTGTATTGTTTTGACTGAATATTACCAACGGTGTGGTAAATAATAAGAATGAGAAAAGTATTTGTTTGAGCATGTTATATTGGTTCTTTTTTTTCTAAAAGCCTGTTGTTCTATTTGCCTGCTTGAAAGGTGATGCGCTTAAAGGGCAGCCCGATTATTCTTGTGATGAGGTTTGTGCCAGGTTAACGGTGAACCAGAAGTCAACGGATGCAGCTTGCATGTTTCCTTCGTTAGATGATGAGCCTTTCATTCCACCGCCTCCCTTTGAGCCGCCACTGCGACCTCCGGACGTGCCACCACCGCGGCCACCTGACATGCCGCCTCTGCCACCACCCATACCTTTACCGCCTTGCATACCTCCCATCTGTCCGCCTCCTGAAGCGCCTCCTGAAGCGCCTCCGCTGCGTGATTCAGGTGTGGCTTCTAAACCAATGGTGAGGGGTTGTTTGAGATATTGCTCATAATCCAGGGAGGTTATCTGATAAAGAGGGATAGATACCTGTAGTAAGAATTCATTGTTTTCCGATTTTTTTATTTGACCTCTAAACAGCTGGGTATTGTCGGCCAGGTTGATCACCTCCTTTTCTTCTTCGCCATATTGCCACAGGGCAGAGGTAAAGGCACTCACGCTTTGTGGCGAATCATCAGCCTTTTGTTTGGAGGACGATCTGCTTCGGCCTGCTTTCTCTGTTGAATAAGGAAAGGTTAGGCAGTAATCACTGTGTTTCTTACCAGTGGTATTCAGCTGTATTTTTAAGCCACTCTTCATGATAGTGGGTGCGAGCATTCTATTGAAAGAGGAGAGGGAGAGGTGCAAATGTGAGCTATCGTTTGTCACGGTATACCTTATTTGGCTTTTTTTGTCGTAGCCGGTAAAGGCTGTTGTTTTGCTGACTTCTCCCCAATGGGCATTGTACACAGGGAGTTTGGCACAGCTAACGATGAAAGTGGCCAGGATAATGAAGACATGTGTTATTCTCATGTGGAAATAATCTAATTTGGAATAGCTGCGTAATCCGTATTGGATGACTTTTATTTATTCAAGACAAAGATTGGTGATAGACTGCCTGGAAGGAAAAATATTCAATAAGCGGCCCGATGTGTTCAACTAAAACCTGACCTGTTTCATTGACCAGAAAGAAGGCGTATACGTTTAAAAAAAAAGGACGTTGGTAGAAAAAAAACGAATTACTGTTGAGAAACTGTATTTTTGTGCTTCAATGAAGTTTACTATAAAGACATATCGAAATTTTGCCATTCATTTTATTATTTGGTTTGGATACAGCTTACTGTTGTTTTATGGGCCGTCAATGATAATGGATACTGCAACTGCCTTGAAGTTTTCATTGCGAACGCTGGTTGTGAATGTGGCTATTTTTTATATCAATACCTACGTTTTACTCCCACGTTACCTGGGTAAAAGCAAGTATTTGCGCTACATACTTGGGGTGATAATTTTAGTCGTACCCATGGCTTTTTTTTACCATTATACCGAGCAGCCATTTCGGGGGGCCATGGAGCGTTACATCCACCGCACCATAGAGAGTGAAAAACAGGTTCGTATGGGTGAATCGGAATCTATTGTCCAGACGGATCCTAACGGTTTAAGAGTACCACCGGAAGAATTCGAAAGGGATATTTACAGAAGGCCTCCCGGTAAGCCACATAATGTTAAAGTCTGGCCTTTTGCTATGGCTCGACGTCGTTTTTCCATCGGTTTCCTGCCTTCTTTTGGGATGTTGTTTATCAGCACCATTTTCTGGTTTATATCTGAAACAAGGCGTCGGAAACAGCGGGAGCTCACACTGGTGAATCAAACGCTGGTGAATGAGATGAAGTTTCTTAAATCACAAATGAATCCTCATTTTCTGTTTAATGCCCTAAATAATATTTACTCCTTGTCGCATACCAATTCTATTAAAGCGCCCGAAATGATATTGAAATTATCGGAAATGCTGCGCTATGTGTTGTATGAGAGTGAGGAGAAGAAAGTCATGTTGGGTAAAGAGGTGGATTACCTGAAGAATTACATTGAATTTCAACGGGTGAAAATTGAGGGAATTCCCAATCTCCGTGTCGATATCGAGAGAGCCGACCGGACGTTAATGATCGAGCCGATGCTGTTAATTCCTTTTGTGGAAAACAGCTTTAAGCACAGTAAAATGGAGGATACGGAGAAGGGGTGGATGGAGATAGAGCTGATCAGCAAAGGATCACTCTTGACGTTCACGGTGAGAAATGGTATTCCGAAAGCACCCGTTTCCCGGGATAAAAATAGTGGTATTGGCATAGAAAATGTAAAGAGACGATTACAACATCTTTATCCGGATAAGCATAAGCTGATGATCAGAACGGAAGAGAGTGTGTTTGTTGTTGTGTTGAAAATAGATTTAGCATGAAGATAAGGTGTATTGTTATTGATGATGAATTTCCTGCCAGGTTGTTATTGCAGGATTATATCAGTCGTTTCCCTCACCTGGAGTTGCTGGGTAGTTATAAATCGGCTCTTGAAGCCCTGCCTGTGATCCAACAGGGATCTGTTGACCTGATGTTTCTCGATATTCAAATGCCGGACATCACGGGTATCGACTTTTTAAAATCATTGAATAAAAAGCCGCTGGTTGTTTTTACTACTGCCTACATGGAATATGCCTTAGAAGGTTACACACTGGATGTGCTGGATTACCTGGTGAAGCCTTTTTCCATCGAGCGTTTTATGCAAGCTATCAATAAAGCAGGCGAACGAATGGCCTCCCACGCACCAATACCGCCTGTAATAAATGTGACTGCCCCAGCTCAGGAAGAAGAAAAGGATTTCATATTGGTGAAGGCCGACCACAAAATTTATCGCCTTAAGTTTACCGACATCATCTATATTGAAGGATTGAGGGAGTATGTAACCTATTATTGCAGCGATGAAAAGATTGTGTCGCTGGAGTCGTTGCGTAACCTTGAAAAAGTGCTGCCACAGAACGCATTTATTCGGGTGCATAAATCCTACATCGTTAATAAGCACAAGGTGAAAGCCATGTATGGCAATCAGCTTAAGATGCTGGGAGAGTCCGGTAATATTCCAATAGGTAAATCATATAAAGACATGGTGCAGAAAACCCTGTTTAAAGAGTAGGTGATTGGGGGTGGTTATGGCGGAATAGGATTACCTGTTTTTGTGAATGGTCTTGATGTAATCTTTGTGTTATCAGGGTGCTGTTGCGCTATTACCTTTACCTGTCTTCAAAAAATATTGCTCTCTAACAGGTGATGACTAATGTTTCATTCTATTGTCTTTCGTTTAAAACCTAACGATCAGGCGTGTTGATAGGATAAAAAAATAACACTATTTTGATTTTGTTGACGTAAGATTTCTTTTCTTTGCAGCCATTTCAGAATAGGAGTAGACGATAACTGTGCATTGAAGGGATTCCTGGGATGTCAAAAGATGAATTTGAAAGAATAGTCAAGTTATTAAGATAATTTGTTTCGTATCAGGGGCTAAAAGGTCTTTTTGGATTAAAGAGAAAAAGACTACTTTTATCAACCTGATACACCATCACCCAAACGAAGTCTGTAATAAATGGAGAGGGAGCAAGTTTCATTTCATATGGGATTGAAGAGGTCATTATTAAGCTTCGATGAGATTTTCAATTTGTATTATCCCCTTTCGGTACTTTTTGCTGAAAAGTTGCTGGGGAACCGGATGGATGCGGAAGAAATCGTACAAGAGCTTTTTATAAAGTTTTGGGAGAAGCAGAACTTCAAAGACGTTAGCGGATCGATCAAAAGCTTTTTGTTCAAATCCATCTTTAATGCTTGCATTGATTTTCAACGTAAGGCATCCACCAAGAGAAACCATAACACACAACCGGTAGAAGATAAATCAGCCAGTGAAGATTTCAAAGATCTGGTTTTAGAGCAGGAAATAGAAAATGCCATCAATGCGGCGATCAATGAATTACCGGAAAAGCGCCGGGAGATATTTTTACTTAGCCGGGAAAAAGGAATGTCCTACGCGGAAATAGCCAGGGAGTTATCCCTGTCGGCCAAAACGGTTGAAACTCAAATGTCACGCTCGCTCAAGCAACTCAAGGAAAAACTATCGGATTACATCCCACTTCTTTTTATATAATTTTTACATTTTCAAAACGGTTGTTCTCAAAAGGTTAATGGTTTTATTTTAACAAATTTTAATAAAATCGTTTTTTCTTGTCAGGGTACGGCATTCTCTTTTTCGTCTTAGGTATAGAGAAGTGAAAAATGAGAAAAATTAGTCAGGAAGATATAGAAGCATTAATAGCCCGAATTGATCAGGATACGGCCAGTGAATCCGAAAAAGAGTTCATGATTCAATGGCGCGGACTTAATGAAGCGAATGAAAATGAGTTTCACCGTATTTTGGCAGTCATCAGGGCGCAAAAGAAGGCAATCACACCATTTGATGTTATTAAAGCCCGGGAAGGGGTTAAAACTTCTGTGATACAGCGGTTGATAAAGAAAAACCGAAGTGTTAAGAAATCATTCTACTCGATTATATCCATTGCTGTTATTGGTTCTGTTTCATTATTGGGCGGGATGCAATACAAAATAGCCGAGAAAGATCAGTTGTTGGCAGGTAGTTTTGAGCTAAATGTTCCTGCCGGACAAACCTCTAATTGTACGTTGCCGGATGGGACACAGGTATGGTTAAATTCGCAGTCGGTTATAAGTTACCGTTATAATACAAAGGCGGCCACCCGGTCGGTGCAGTTAAATGGGGAAGCTTATTTCAAAGTGGCAAAAGATAAGAAGCATCCCTTCATTGTAGCTGCAGAAGATAATTACGTGAAAGTTTTTGGTACGGAATTTAACATGACCGCGTTAGAGAATGAAGATCTTTTTCAGGTAACGTTAGTCGAAGGACAGGTGGGCATCTTTAATAATAAACATGAAGAGATTGTTCGGTTGAAACCCGGTGAAAAAATCAGGAAAGAGGATGGCGGCCGTTTCGAGATGGATCGCAATGCCGATATTGAAGTGATTACCAGCTGGAAAGAAGGCCGGTATATCTTCAAAGATGTGGAGTTGACCCAGATTACAAAGAAGCTGGAGGAGATGTATGACATTGAGATATTTTTCAAGGATGAGCAACTTAAGAAGGAACGTTTTCGCTGTGTCCTGGAAAAGAAAAGGTCGGTTGTTAAAACGCTGGAGATCTTGAAGCTTACATCTGATGTTACCTATGAGATTGAAGGCACGAAAATATATCTTAAACGCAAATAATAAATTCAGGTTGAATAAGAAATCGCTTGTTTATGAAGAAAAAGGTTACTGATTGAAGAGGTAACTGAAATCAACAAAAAAACAAGGAACGGAAAACACTGGCAATGATTCCCGTTCTCTTAGACTTGTTCCGTGAACTGGCAATTCACAGAAAAATTGATAATTAAGTATAAATCAATCATCACAAATTTATGAAAAAAATTACAGAAAGAGCCGTTGGCACCTGGCAATGTCAACAGAAAAAATTGTGGCGTATTATGAAACTATCTGTCATGTTGTTAATAGCTGGGATCCTTCAGGTTTCTGCAGCTTCCTTCGGTCAAAATACCCGCCTTACCATCAACCTTAAAGGCGCGACGTTAGAAAAAGTGTTCGACGAAATTGAAAATCAGTCTGAGTTTAGTGTCTTTTACAATAAAGAGATTGTAAATGAGAACAGCAGGGTTAATGTAGTGGTTCAGGATGCTGACATTGAGAAAGTGTTGGATGAAGTATTGAAAGTGGACCATTTCAAATACCATATCATTGATAAGGATATCATTATTACAAAACAGTTCTTGCAAGCAAAACAGCAGGAGCAAAAGCACAAAGTAACAGGTAAGATAACTGATGATACAGGCGATGCGTTACCCGGGGTTAACGTGTATGAAAAGGAGAATCCAACCAACGGTGTCATTACCGGGATTGACGGATCCTATACCATTGAAGTATCCTCGCCTGATGCTGCCATCCTTTATTCATTTATTGGATTTGATTCTCAGGAAATAATCGTGGCGGGTAGATCTACCTTGGATATTACCCTTGTGCCTGAATCCACCGGACTGAATGAGGTGGTGGTAACAGCGCTGGGAATTAAAAGAGATAAGAAAGCATTAGGTTATGCTTTTCAGGATGTGAAGTCTGAAGACTTAAATGAAACAGGCGATCCTGATGTGGTCAGTGCCCTTGAAGGTAAAGTAGCTGGTTTGAATATTTCACAATCAGGATCAGGTACCGGTGGTTCAACTAAAATCACCATTAGAGGTAACACTTCTTTATCTAATAAAAACGAACCCCTTTGGGTGATTGACGGTATCCCGTTTGATAACTCGCAAAGTGACGAAGGTGGCGAGTGGGGTGGTGTTGACCGCGCCGGTGTGGCTTTTGATATCAATCCCAATGATATTGAGTCGATCTCTGTATTGAAGGGTGCCAGTGCTGCTGCCCTTTATGGTTCCAGAGCGGCCAACGGGGTTATTCTGGTTACCACCAAAAAAGGTAAGACAGGACAAAAAGGACTAGGGATCAGCTATTCCGGAAGTGTTGTTTCATCTAAAGTGGCTTACTTCCTTGATCAGCAATCATCCTATGGACAAGGAATGAATGGGGTATATGACAAGAATTCCAATACTTCCTGGGGACCAAAAATGGAAGGGCAAATGTTGGAATCATGGACGGGTGAGACTATTCCTTATACAGCTCAGGAGGATCGGTTGGAAGAATTCTTTCAAACCGGACTGAGTCAGGCTCATAACTTATCTTTTACCGGTGCCAGTGATAAGGGAACATTCCGCGCCTCTATTGGTCATACTGAAGATAAGGGGGTTTACAAAGGGCATAAGATCACAAAAAACAACTTTGATCTGCGTTCAGATTATAAATTGACCAAGTTCTTTAGTGTGGATTCCAAGATATCCTATATCAATACGAAAGGTAATGATCGTCCTGAGATGGGTAACTATAGTATCATCTCATACTTCAACACCATGCCAATGAATATTCGTAACCAGGATTTAGAGCCGGGTTATGTGCTGGATGCAACAGGCAACCATGTTGAGGTGAATTATGCCGGTCCTGATGCCAATGACCGAAATCCTTATTTCCTTCAGGAACAGCAAACCAATGAAGACGACCGTTACCGTGTATTCGGTTACCTGGCTGGAAATATCCAGTTCACAGATAATCTGAAGCTGAAATTAAAGCATGGTATCGACTTTTACCGTGAACGAATCTCTTCCACTTATAAATACACCGATAATGTGTATAGTAATGATCGGCCTAAAATTGATCTTACTGAGAATTTCTTTAAAGAAGAGAATACCGAGTTTCTGTTGACCTACAATAAGCAAGTATCCGATTTTTCTATCGGATTGAGTGCTGGTGGTAACCGCATGTACCAGAGGAGAGAATCACTAATAGGTAAATCCGGTAAGATTGATTTGGAAGGCGCTTACTTCCTGAGCATCGGAACAAAGAAGGATGCGGAGAATGATTTAACCGAGAAAAAGATCCATTCTGTCTATGGTTTGGGACAGGTAAGTTTCAGAGATTATCTTTTCGTAGATATTACTGCCCGTAACGATTGGTCGTCTACTTTGCCTTCCAATAACAGATCCTATTTTTATCCATCTGTTAGTGTGAGTGGTATTGTTTCTGAGATGACGACGCTGCCTTCATGGGTCACTTTCCTTAAGATAAGAGGATCGTGGGCACAAGTGGGTAATGATACGGATCCTTACGGATTATATTCAGTGTATGAAACCGGCACCGGTGCCTTCCAGAATATCTGGGCACACAAAGGGGATGTTTTACTAAATCCTGATTTGAAACCGGAGATTACCACCTCTGCAGAAGTGGGCGTTGACTTAAAGTTGTTCAATAACCGTTTGGGAGTTGATGCTGCTTATTACTCCACAAATACTGTGAACCAAGTGTTAGATGTACCGTTGGATCAATCAGCCGGATTTAGATATAAGCGTATCAATGCCGGTGAAATTCGCAATAAGGGAACTGAAATAATGATTTATGGAACTCCGGTGAAAACATCATCCTTTAGGTTTGATGTGGATCTGAACCTGGCAAAAAACATCTCTGAAGTGACTGAGCTTACTGAAGGAGTGGACGAGTTTACTTTTGGTGAGATTAACAACGGTCCCAAAATAGTGGCTATCGAGGGGCATGAAATGGGTGAAATCAGGGCTTCTGCCTATCAGCGTGATGCCAATGGTAAAATGGTGGTAGATGATAAAGGATTGCCCATTGCGACTCAAAGCAAGGAGATCATTGGTAGTATTCAACCCGACTGGACAGGTTCATTGAAACTGGCTGCTGATTATAAAGGATTATTCTGCTCGGCATTGATGAACTTCCAGAAAGGTGGGGAGATTATTTCTTTGAGTGAAGCTTATGCTACTAGTGCTGGTACGGCAAAAAGAACAGAAGACAGAGCTGATGTTTTAGTTGATGGCGTTACCAGTGATGGTACGGTTAACACCAAAACAGTTTCAGCCCAGGAGTACTGGACACGGGTTAGTGGGATTTATGAAGAGTTCCTTTACGATGCTTCTTTTATTAAGTTAAAAGAATTGGCAGTGGGGTATAATGTACCAAAGAGTTTGTTGGAGCGTATTCCAAGCCAGGTAATTAAAACGGCACGGGTATCCTTCGTAGGGCGAAACCTGTTCTATCTGCACAAAAACACACCGGGTACCGTGCCTGATGCCAGTGCATTTAATCGTTCAATTTTCGCACAAGGATTTGACCTGTCCGCTGTTCCAAGCACCAGGACGTTAGGTTTCTCTATTAATCTGGGTTTCTAATTTAAACGACTAATGGTTATGAAAAAGATATATAACTTATTAATATTATTCGGCCTGATGGCTTTTGCCGGCGGGTGTACCGATGATTTTGATGAAATAAATACTGAACCGATAGGTGTGTCGTCTGTGCCCCTTTCCTATATCTTCTTTGACATGGAAGGAGCCCCGGTGGCCAACTATCAAAGAAATGTGAACCTTTTTCCCGATTTCTATTCTCAGTATTGGGCCAATACAGTGAACAGTTTCGAATCAGGCCGCTACGAATACAATGATGGTTGGATTGGTAACCAGTTCAGGGAGCATTATACCAACTATGTGACCCGTCACTATGACTTGATTCGTCAGGCCGGAGGTATGGTAGAAGAGGGATGGAATAAGGAGCTATACGGCGTGGAAACAGCTTATACCAACGCCGTAGCGATGGCTGAAATATTTATGTGTTACCGCTGGATAGTGATGATCGATACGTATGGTGACCTGCCTTATTTTGATGTCTCATTAGGTGAGCCTGGTAAGTATTCGACACAGAAAGATATTAGTGATGATTTATTTAGCCGGTTAGCCAATGCTGTTGGTAAATTATCTGATGATAGCAACCAGTTCAGTTATGGTGATTACGACTTGTATTTTAATGGAGATGTAAATAAATGGAAGCGTTTTGGTAATTCCTTGCGCTTAAGATTAGCTATGCGTTTATCTAATATCGATGCTGCCACTGCACAGAAGCAAGCAAAAGAGGCTGTTGATGCAGGTGTGATGGAGAGTAACGATGATGTGGCTAGATACCCCTTGGATCCAACCGGATGGTATGATTATCTGCACCAAATGGCATGGAGCTGGGATAATATTCGTATCTCCAAAACATTTACTGATCACCTCTATAGTCAATCGTCTGTAGGCGAAGATCCGCGGGCGGCATTATGGTTGGCTTATAAGGATGGTAAAACAGGTGTGCCATTCGAAGGCGTTGAAAATGGTTATGACGTTTTACCTGAAGGATGGCGCGAAAAAGCAACTATGAATTTTGATAATGAAGGGTATAAGGATTTTAATCATGCTACCCTTAATTGTCCGGTGATGTTCTACAGTGAGGTGTGTTTCATGAAAGCAGAGGCTGCTCTTAGAGGATGGATTAGTGGTAGTGCTCAGTCTATTTTTGAAGAGGGAGTAAAAGCCTCGATGGATTACGTTGGGGTAGCTGGTGATAAAGCAAATGCTTACGTGGCCGGATTGACAACCTTAAGTGGAAGCAACGAAGCGCAGTTGAAGCAGATCATCACTCAAAAGTGGATCGCTAACTTCCCGAATGGACAAGAAGGCTGGGCTGACTTTAGAAGGACGGATTATCCTGACCTGACATTGCCTATCGAAGGCATTAGTGGTAATGCTACCGTGGCCGCAAACAAATATGTGAAACGTATTCGTTACCCGGACAATCAGCATGACCTGAACGAAGCAAACTTACCTGATGGTTATAGATCATATGATGATGACCGGATGGATAAGATGGTTTGGTGGGACGTGAAAGGTGCTGAAGAGAAAGGTGCTGACGGACTAATGGATAGTAATTTCTAATCATCTGATATTTCTTTTCAAAACAACTTGACTTATGGGAGGGGCTGCTCAGTGTGAGCAGTCCTTTTTTTTTGATTATCGGACAGGCTAAAGCCTTATTTTCTCACGGTTTCAATTATTTACTGCATTGCTGTTATAAGTGTCGGAATAGTTTCTTTTCCCAAAATTCCCTTTTTAATTGTACCTTTGCTGATCAAACAAATAAGTATTGAAAATGATAGCAGAAATTCATACAGTTAAAGGGCTTATGAAAGTCGAATTTTACGAAAAAGATGCCCCGAAAACCGTGGCAAACTTTGTAAAATTAGCCAAAGAAGGCTTCTATGACGGTCTTGCTTTTCACCGTGTAATTCCTGATTTCGTGATTCAGGGTGGATGTCCGTTTTCTAAAGATATGGACGATCGTCGTGTTGGTACTGGTGGTCCTGGTTATGCCATCGATTGTGAGTTAGATGGTGACATGCAGTTCCATGACCGTGGCGTGCTTTCTATGGCACATGCCGGACGTGACACCGGAGGATCTCAGTTTTTCATTTGCCATGGACGGCAAAACACCCAGCATCTGGACCGTAATCATACTTGTTTCGGACGTGTGTTCGAAGGGTTAGAGGTGATTGATGATATTCGCGCCGGCGATCTTATCGAAAAAATCGTGATCGTTGAATAAGCAGATCTTAAACGGATAAATAAAAACTTATTAATAGAGCATTAGATGAATTTTGAACTTACCGGACAGCTGCATATAAAAGAAGATGTAGTAGAAATAAGCGCAAGCTTTAAAAAGAGAGAATTCGTTGTTGAAGTCATTAACGAACGTAATACCGACTGGAACGATTACATTAAATTTCAGTTGACCCAAGATCGTTGCAATATCATGGATAATTTCCAGGTAGGGCAAAAGGTTAAAGTGAGTTTTAACATCAGAGGACGTAAGTGGGAAAAAGATGGACGTGTCAATTACTTCTCCAACCTGGAAGCCTGGAGAGTGGAAGGTGTGGAAGAGGCTATGGCTCCCGATGCCCCACTACCCAATTACTCTGAAGCCGAAATTCCACCGGTAAGTCCAGATGAAGATCTACCATTTTAATTAAGATAACCTCGTTATGGCAGAGGTAATCCTGAATCGTTTCGGACAAGTTTCGGAGCGATTCAGGATTTTTTTTAACTATTAACTAGCGCGAGGCAGAATTGCTATTGGAGTTAAAAAAATGCCATTGGTGATAGGTGACTTCAGTTTCCGTCGTTGCGGAGAGGATGTTCACAGGCGACATATGCTGTCTTTAAGAAAAAGAACGAGCTACCAACCGAAAGATCCACTAAGCTAAAATTTCATTATCTATGATCTCACAATCTAAAGTCTCATTATCTCTTATCACATTTTTATTTTCATTCTGCCTGCTTCAGGCCCAACCCAATGACTCCCTGTTGGTGGCTCCCAACCATGAAGCCCTTCATTATGTGGGGCGCATTAATCAAGTCAATCCTGCTGAACCGGTCATCTATTGGGCCGGGACTTCTATTGAAATGAATTTCACGGGCACCTCTGTCAAAGTAATGCTTGATGACGAAAAGGGTGAAAATTATTTCCAGGCCATCATCGACGGGCTGGTGGCACATCCCATTGTCTTCCATTGCCAAAAAGGGGAGCAGACCTATCATCTGGCAGCCGGTCTTCCGACGGGAGAACACCATCTGGAGTTGGTAAAACGCACGGAGCCATGGGAAGGCAGTACCACCTTTAAAGGATTTGTTTTGGATGACAATGCCAAAGTGGTTCCTGTTGATACAAAGGAAAAGCTGCAGCTTGTTTTCTTCGGTAACTCCATCACCACCGGTATGGGTAACGAAGATCTGTCAGCCAATGGGCGTAATAATTCCAACCCTCTCTATAAAAATCACTATTTGTCCTATGCTTCTGTTGCAGCCCGGGAGTTGAATGCCGAGCATCACAGTATTTCACTCAGTGGGATAGGTGTTACTGTTAGTTGGGGGGATTATATCATGCCTGAAGTTTATAATCGCATCAACCCGTTTGATGCGGCCAGTCGATGCGATTTCACTTCATTTCAACCCGATGTGGTGGTGGTTAATCTGTTTCAAAATGACAGTTGGCTGGTGGAGCGTCCCGGCTATGAGCAATTCAAAAAGCGTTTTCCGGATGGGCATAAACCCACTGATCAGGCATTGGTGGAGGCGTATGTGGCATTTTTAAAAAAGATCCGTGTTGCCTATCCCTCAGCTCCCATTGTGTGTGCTCTCGGCAGTATGGATGCCACCCGCGAAGGCTCAAAATGGCCGGGATTGGTACAGCAGGCAGTTGATAAAATGATTGCCGGGGATAAAAAGGAAAAGATAACCACCTTCTTTTTCCCATATAACGGGCACCATGGACATCCAACCATCTATCATGACCAGCAAATGGGCCATCAATTGGCTATTTACATCCAAAAGGAAGTTTTGAAAAAGAGAAGGAAAAGGACTAATCGAATTCAAAAAGTAAAATACTGAGTTACCTCGCCAAAACCATAAAATCCAATTAAAGCAATCTGATAACTAAAATGACAAAAACAAAAGAGTTTCAAACCAGCAAGGTGTTCCTTGTCTCATTTGCACATTTTTTTCACGACGTATATTCCGCCTTTTTAGCGCCTTTGTTACCCCTGTTGCGCGATCATCTGGGTTTCAACCTCACCTTTGCCGGTTTGCTTTCGGTAGTACAGCGTTTGCCAACCATTTTTAATCCCCTGGTAGGGATTCTGGCAGAACGTACTGCGGCGCGCTATTTTGTGATCATTACCCCTGCCGTGACAGCCATTGCCATGAGTCTTATCGGCGTAGCTCCCACTAAAGCCTTCCTGGTATTGCTGGTGTTAATCAGTGGGATCAGTAGTTCTTTTTTTCATGTGCCATCACCCGTCATGATCCGGAAAGTAGCCGGGAACCGTATCGGGCGTGGCATGAGTTTCTACATGGTAGGAGGGGAACTGGCCCGTACGGTCGGTCCTGTGGTCGCATTGGGTGCTGTTGATTTGTGGGGACTTAATGGTCTCACCCGGCTTATTCCGGCTGGTCTTTTGGCCTCGATTATCCTTTTTTATAAATTCAAACAAGAGCGCATCAGCGACTCCATGAGTAAATCAACCGGTTATGAATACCTTAAAACCATACGTAGCATTTTACCACTGATAGGTACCATTGCCATGATTTTTCTCTTTCGCGCCGCCATGAAATCGGCCCTTACTTTTTATTTGCCCGTCTTTTTGGAATCCCGGGGTGAATCGCTGTGGTATGCCGGTATCTCGTTATCGATATTGCAGGCGGCAGGAGTAGTGGGAACTTTTTTCGCTGGAAGTCTTTCTGATAAAATAGGTCAGAAAAAAATGTTGGTGATCTGCTCTATTGCTTCCCCTTTGTTGATGTTCGGATTTCTGTACACTACCGGGTGGGTGCAATTAATCGTGTTGGTGTTTACCGGTATTTTTCTTTTTGCTACCGGTCCGGTATTTCTTGCATTGGTTAATCGCATCAAATCGGATCACCACACGCTCGTTAATGGGGTTTACATGACCACTACTTTTCTGATAGGTGCCATTATGGTGATGGTGGTAGGACTGTTAGGTGATTACCTTCAGCTCGAAACAACTTACAAGATAGTTGCTTTCTGGTCGCTGGGAGCCATTCCGTTTTCTCTGGCCATCAAAGATGAAAACTAGGCATATTGTTCTTACAACCACCGCGGAGTGGAGGCAGATTTTTAGCATGGCTGACGAAGAGAAGCATGTCCGGAGATCAGTAATCACCTGTTGAAGCGTAAGCGATTAACTGAGTATTGAGAAAATGATTTCATGGAATACAAATCTGCGTTGTAAGTACTTCGCATCAAAAAGTTGTGGAGGTTTTAATTACACCTTTAGTATTTTTTCCTGAAGAAGTAATAGAATGCCCCTCATTTGGCTAGAATGAGTCACAAAAGTGCCGGAACGAGGTGCAAAAGTGCAAGAACGCGTTAAAAAGCGCCGGAATGCGACGAAAAAGTGACAGAACGTCACACGAAAGTGGTGGAACGAGGGACCGGAGTACAAGAACGTGCTAAAAAGTGACAGAACGTCAGGCAAAAGTGCGTTATGGTTAAGTAGATTCATGGATGACCGAGATGATAATCACAGGTTGCTTTCGAACACTGTTGTATAAGAAAAAAAGAGGGGAGATAAAACAGAAAGAGGGAAAAAGCAATGTCTGCTTTTTCCCTCTTCCAAATGTTATTTCAATAGTTCGTTAAACCCTTGTTCTTGTCTGATGGATAGCTCATGTGTAAATGACAACTTTAATATCGATGAAGCTCCCAATGAATAGATGTAAATCAGTCTCTGGTCTATTATCTAAAATCTAACGATCTATTGTGTATGGCTTGAAAAAATTATACCACTTTATCGGCATCGGATTCAATTTCATTTAGCGATACCCCATGCAGCGAAGCATCTCCCTTTTGGAATTGTGTGGGTGTTATGCCAAACAGGTTTTTGAAACTCTTTGAAAAATATTTCGGATCGTTAAATCCTACAGCATAGGTCACTTCAGACACATTCAATTCGCCTTTCTTCAAAAGCTTGGCGGCCTGCTTGAGTCGAATGGTACGGATAAATTCACTGGTTGATTGCCCCGTGAGTTCTTTCAGCTTCATGTGGAGTAGTGTTCGGCTTACTCCCATCTTCTTCACCATTTCAGAGACATTGAAGTTGGCATCGCCCATCTGCTCTTCAACTAATTGCACCGCCCGGTTGACAAATTGCTTGTCGGCAGAGGTGGTGGCGATCTCTTCCACAAAATCCCATTGTTCTTTGAAACGTTCTTTCAGGTGTTTGCGACTTTCGATCAGGTTGTGGATCTGATGGAGCAGCACTTTCTTTTCAAATGGTTTAACAATGTAAGCATCGGCTCCCGAATCCATACTTTCAACCCTTGAATCCACCCCATCCAAGGCTGTTAGCATAATAATAGGAATATGACTGGTGATTACATTTTTCTTTATTTTCGAGCAGAGCATAAAACCATCCATCTCTGGCATCATCACATCCGAAATGATGAGTGTTGGCATGCTGGCCGTTGCTTTCTCCAATCCTTCTTTACCATTACAGGCTGCTTCAATGTTATAGTGTTTCTGTAAAATGCTGGTAAGGTAGGAACGAACATCCGGCTGATCTTCTACGATTAGAATCAATGGTTTTTTATCCGATACAGCAGGTTTGCACTCTTCTTTAACAGGAGGCTCAATTGCTTCCTTTGATTCCGTAGAAAGGATTTCTTCTTCTTCGGATTCCATGATCTGTTTTTCCTTGAAAAGGGTTTTGTCAATGCCTATATCAGCCCGGAAACAGGCGCCTTCGTTTTCTTTTCCTATTTCTTTAACACCCCCTTTGTGTAATTCGGCAAAGTCACGAACCAGAGAAAGACCTACGCCGGTTCCTGCTTCTCCCAGCTCCTGGTGTTGCTCCACCTGGTAGAAACGTTCAAAGACTTTTTCTTTATCTCCGGCAGGAATGCCTGTACCATTATCTTGCACTATGATAATGGCTTTTCCGTTTTCAGTTGTTAATGATAAGGTTATTTTTCCTCCGGCCGGGGTGTATTTAAAGGCATTACTCAGTAGGTTAAACACGATGGTTTCTACCTTTTCCTGATCAAACCAAGCCTGTATGGATTGGTTTTCTATGGTGCGTTCAAAGCGGATGTGTTTTTGAGCCGCTATCCCCATAAATGAATCGGCCACCCGCTGGATAAATGCAGCCAGATCGTTTCGGCTTACATGAAGTTTCATATCTCCCTGCATTAATTTTCGGAAGTCCATTAACTGGTTGATCAGTCTCAGTAAACGTTCTACATTGCGATGCATCATGTCCAATTGTGGTTTTATGGCCGTGGGGCATTGCTGCTCATTCTCCAGTATTTCGTGTAATGGACCGGATATTAGGGTTAGTGGGGTTCTGAATTCATGTGAAACATTGGTAAAAAAGCGAATCTTCATTTGGTTCAGTGCTGTCTCTTTCTCTCTGGCCAGCCGTTCCTGCTTTAGTTTTTCCCGAAGTCTGACACGGTGTACTGTAAATCGCTGTATTAATAGGAATGAAGTAATGGTTAAAATGCCGTATATCATGTAGGCCCACCAGGTGAGGTAATACGGCGGACGGATAACTATTTTTAGAGTAGTTTCCTGTGGGTTCCAGACGCCATCATTATTGGAGGCTTTTACCCGTAAGGTATATTCTTTTGGAGAGAGGTTGGAGTAGGTAACCGAACGGTGGTTGGCATCCGTATAGTTCCATTTGGTTTCCAGGCCCTCAAGTTTATAGGCGAACTTGTTTTTTTTCTGTTCGAAATACGAGAGAGCTGAAAACTCGAAATGAAGTACATTCTCATTGTGACGTAATACAATTTTTTTGACGTGAGAAAGCGATTCATTTAAAATGATGTGGTTATTTACCTTTTGGTGTGGCTCCACTTTTTGTCCGGAAATTCTAAAGTCAGTAATAACAGGTTTTCCCAGGTACTGGTTTCGTTTTATGCTATCCGGGTAGAACATCCAGATGCCGTTGCTGGAAGGTAAAAAGGCCATTTTGTCGTTTATCAGCTCAACGTTTCCGGGTGTAAAGAAGTTAGATAAAAAGCCGCCGGGCATGTAGAAAGAAGAAAAGACGTTATTTACCGGATCAAAGCGTGCTAATCCCTGGAGTGTTCCAAACCAGAAATATCCTTTGTTGTCTTTGAAAATCTGTGTAACGGCCGGAGCAGGTAAGCCATCTTTTTCTTTAAAGCATTTGTTAAAGTGGGTTTTAGGATTAATTAAATGGAGGCCTTTATCGGTGCCGATCCAGATATTGCCATCATCTCCGTCATTAATACTATATATATGGTCTGATGATAACTGAACGGGGCTGAGGTTAGCCTTGTAATTTAGTAACTGGTGAATGCTGTCGGGTATAGCAGCCTTGTTCTCAAATGCCAATACACCATTGTATTTTGTTCCCACCCAGAGGCGGTTTGCTTTGTCGATATGTACGCAGGTAACTTGGGCTTTAAGTCCTACAAACCGTTCTCCGTTTGGTTTCTCCCAAGCGAATTGTTGTTTGGCGGAGTCATATTGATTAATGCCGGATTTGGTAGCAACCCATAAGTCGTTATTCCATTTAAAGATGGTTTTAACTTCCCGGCCCAGAAGTTTATTTGGATAAGCCTTGTAGGGATTGTATTGCGTAAATGACTTTAGTTTGTTTCCTTCAATTTCAAATCGTAGCACCCCCTGGTCAGCTGTACCAACCCATAATTCACCTTGGTCATCTCTATAGATAGTTGTGATATTCTTCTTATATAAGTTAGGAGTGCGAGTTGAATCATTCAGTAATGCTTTCAGGTCAAAAGCAGGAGACGATTGTGACAAGTCAGCCACCATTTGTTGAAGACCATTGGGGCTACAGATAAGCATTGTATCCGGGGAAAGATTCACAATGGCATTCACCTGGGGATGCAGGAGCTGCTTACCTGCCTCACTGCTTTTTTCCAAATGGTAAAAGTTCTTGGGCGTTTGGTAAATCTTATTTACGCCGTTTCCTAACGTGCCGGCCCACATGGTACCTGTTCGGTCGGCGTAAATTACTTTTACTTTGTTTTTAAAGAAACTTTTAAGCTCACTGGGTTGAGTCATGTAACGCTCAAAATAGATTCCTTTTTGCGGATCATTAATAAGTTTATTCAATCCGCCGTCATATGTGGCCAGCCAAATATTACCCAAGTGATCTTCGCAAATAGAGTAGATGTTATCGTGGCTAATGGATGTTGTGTCTTTGGCATTATGGCGGTAACTGGTAAAATCATCTGTTTCTTTATTGTAGCGGTTTAATCCCTTCGCCCAGGTTCCAAACCAAATATTTGCCTGGCTGTCTTCATAGATGGTCATGATGCCATAGCCGCTGATATTGCCTTTTGACTTCGTATCTGGTTTATAGTTGATAAATTTATTTGAATCTTTGGGTCTTTTGCTTAAGCCTCCTTCGGCTGTTCCAATCCAAAGGGTGCCGTCGCTATCTTCTAACAAAGAATACACATGGGGGTGAGGCAGACTTTCGGGATCATTGGGGTTGTGTTTGAAATGCTCATAATGAGTGACCAGTTCAGTGGTTTCATCGCTTCTCGGGGCTATTTCCAGTAGACTCATTCCGGCAGTTGTGCCTACCCAAAGTTTGCCATCACTCGAGCCGGCAAAGCAATATACTTCGTCAGACAATAAACTGTTGGTGATATCAGAAGCATTATAGCGTAGGTATTGAAAGGTTTGTGTATGCAAATCATAAATGGTAATTCCTCCTCCATCGGTGCCGATCCATAGGCGACCATACGGATCTTCATAAAGGGCACGAACAAAGTTATTCGATAAACCGGCGTTTTCTCCCGGTTCATTTCGAAAAACCTTTATACTGTATCCGTCATATCGATGTAATCCTTCTTCCGACCCAAACCACATGAATCCATCAGAATCCTGATATATACAGTGAATATTGTTGTCAATAAGTCCGTTGTTAGTGGAAATGTTATCAAAGTTTACTTCATAATCCTGACAAAATAGAGGGCATATACCCAATGTCATTATGAATAAGCCAGTCACCCATGTCTTTAATTGCATATTTCCGTGTTCTTTTATTCTTAGACAGCTAAGTTAATGTTTAATTTATAGTTCAGGAAAAGGTTGGTATGTAAGCTTTTAGTTTGATTCAAAAGGTATTGAAATAGGAATAAGCAAAAATAGCATAAATTTATCAATTTATTAATGTGCGAAATTTTGAAGAATCAGAGAGATTAAATTAGAAATTGGTTGGTATTATATCTGCAGGATTAAAAACCGAAGCAATTGAAAAGGATTAGGTTTTAAATTGGAATTTAACAAACGTTAACAAGCTTGACTGTGGGATATTTTCAGTTTCTTCCGATATTTGTGCTGGGGATTTTTCATAAAACTTGGATTTAGTTAGCTGATTTAAGGTAAAGGACGGATTTGTTAATCTGTCCTTTTTTTTGTGCTAAAAAGTTCCTTCTTCTGTAAATGCACGCTTTTGTTGTAATCCTTTTAAGGACTTCTTTATTTTGTAGTTCGTTAATTGCCTGATCAGCGTTTTTGTTTAAATGTGTAGCTCTAATGTATATTAGGGCTGTTTCTATAATCGTAAATACCAATTATCTTTTCATGGTAGTGTCGGTTTAAAAATTTTAAGATTGGAACTTGTACTATTTTGTGCTTGCAGAGGAAAGGACGGTAGTGCTATGTGTAAAAATCGTTTCTTAACAAGAATTAACTTCGTTTTAAATTTGTTCATTCAATTTAGCTGCATCTTTGCAGTGGAGATTTTTTTCATAGATTTGGATTTGGTTAATAAAGCTGATTAAGGGTAAAAGACGGATTTTTCAATTTGTCCTTTTTTTTTGAGCTAAATTGTTAGATTGCTGTTAGTTTTAACAAGAATTAACTTCGTTTTAAATTTGTTCATTCAAATTAGCTGCATCTTTGCAGTGAAGATTTTTTTCATAGATTTGGATTTGGTTAATAAAGCTGATTAAGGGTAAAGGACGGATTTTTCAATCTGTCCTTTTTTTTGAGCTAAATTGTTAGGTTGCTGTTAGTTTTAACAAGAATTAACTTCGTTTTAAATTTGTTCATTCAAATTAGCTGCATCTTTGCAGTGAAGATTTTTTTCATAGATTTGGATTTGGTTAATAAAGCTGATTAAGGGTAAAGGACGGATTTTT
>RHGE01000456.1 GCA_004296775.1 Marinilabiliaceae bacterium JC017 | reverse complement strand
TGTTAAGTCCACATAAACTGTGAAATGGAACTCGCAATCGCAACTCTGAATCTCGAAACACACTGCAAACATAAGCCAGAAGAGTTATTTCTCCGATGTGTGTAATGCAGCAGTAACACTTGTGTAGTGGTATTTCACAGGCGMCTGTCCATCACAACTGTGTTCAAATAGGCCATCAGTTAGGACAATGTRTGGTATGTCTCGATTGCAGATTGATTCTGTCATGTGACTAGTGAGCAGAGAGTTGTCTGAGTGCTGATCGACYAGTCGATGGAATACAGCATAGMATMTTGTTGKTGGTGGGCGAGCAGAGTGAGAGAGTGTGTGAGTGAATGGTTGAGTGAGTGAGTGAGTGATTGATTGATTATGGTGTGTGTGTGTGTTTGGGTTTGTGTGTTTTTGTTTGTGTTTGTGTTCGTGCAAGTGTGTATGTGTGTGAAAGTGGTGAATGGAAGTGTGTAAATTGGAAA
>RHGE01000455.1 GCA_004296775.1 Marinilabiliaceae bacterium JC017 | reverse complement strand
TATCAATGATATAGAATTCCAATATAAAATATTATATGTAAGGTCTATAAGTCATCTCATAAAAGACAATGTAATAAAGCATCAATACTCTCATTCATATTCATCCAGAAGTAGATGAATCTAATCTGTTCATAGAACAAAAAAATAAAGAGCCTCGAGCCAATAAAGACTGAGAAGATTGACTCAAGAACAAATTTAATGAATTTAATGAGAGGCTCCATTGTAGAATTCAGACCTAAGCATTAATCGAGAAGCGATGGGAWCGACGGAACCTGTGAATGCAGAAGATTCTATTGAAAACGAATCCTAATGATTCATCGGGTGGGATGGCGGAACGAACCGGAGAACAATTTCATTTATTCTGAGCGMTCATGGGCTAACCCTACAACTGAACTAGATATTTAAAGAGTAAATATTCGCCCGCGAAAGCTTTATTTTATTTGATTGCTCCATTTTTTTTTGTGATCAAATA
>RHGE01000452.1 GCA_004296775.1 Marinilabiliaceae bacterium JC017 | reverse complement strand
GCTACTGAGTTCTCATAGCCACTTGCTTGTGCAATGTGGTGAATTCGAATTCACTTGATATTGTCTTTTACTTGTATCTTCCCATTGAGGTTTAACACTGCAATTGATCAGTCTGTTATTGGCATATGTGCATACTGTGCGTATGCCTCGATATTGCCTKAATTCACAAGCTATTTGTAAGCAATGATGGATAGTGGCTAGCAGTGGAATCCAGTTTGACGCGCGTTTCGTCCTRTTTGGGACTCGTCAGYTGGATGTACCTGCATCTGAGAGAGTTGATGTTCACTGTGTGACTCGAACTCAGTACCRTTCGCTTSAAACGCCATCGCGTKATCCACTYASCTACTGAGTYCTSATAGCCACTTGTACCTGCATCTGAGAGAGTTGATGTTCACTGTGTGACTCGAACCCAGTACCATTCGCTTGAAACGCCATCGCGTGATCCACTCAGCTACTGAGTTCTCATAGCCACTTG
>RHGE01000449.1 GCA_004296775.1 Marinilabiliaceae bacterium JC017 | reverse complement strand
GATTTAATTTAAATTCACGAAGTTTAAACCCCCCTCTCATTTTTTCTTGATTTGAATTTTGAGGACTTATATTTAATTTTAATGTGTCTCACAACCCCGAAAGAATTCGGGGGGGAGGATCATTTTATTTTTGGACCTGGGACGAATAGATTCAAGAGATGAGAGAATTAAGGATACCTACCAGAAAGACTAATCCAATCCATAATGATGTACCAGAAAATACAACATTTTTCTTACTTGACCAACCGTCAGGAGAAGCAAATACAACGGGTACACTAATCAATAAGATTGATGAAGTAGCAAWTAATGCAAAAACAGCCAAKTGGAAAGCAATAGTCATGCTTCTAATCCTCCAAGCTACCAACAAAAGAACTATACCATTTGATCCCTCTRTCAGCCGAATAATTTTAATAAAATGCATCCTGGAGGGATTTTACCACTAATCCATTGATTCTAGATTCTATATGACTTATCATCA
>RHGE01000448.1 GCA_004296775.1 Marinilabiliaceae bacterium JC017 | reverse complement strand
TGGTGTCAAATAAGCGGGCCGGCGCAGGCGCGACGCAGATGAATGCGGGAATTCCGGCCAGTGGGTTAGCAAAAATTCATCAAGGAGGCGGGCGGAAGCGTTTATTTGACTAGAGTTTTTTGGTTCCTTTTTGGRGCGATGCCAAAAAGGRACTAGGGTCCGGGACAACGTCCCGATTAAAATACAGAGACTTCAAGTCTTGACATCCTAACAAAAGGTGAGTCAGAGATGGCCGTTGCCCATATTGACGACTATACAACCCGATCCTACCGYTACCTTCAAATCAGAAAAGATAGAGATGCTTSTCACTACCTGGAAARRTATACTCTTGAATATCTTAACCCAACTTGGAAATTATAAATAACAAACAGCTCTATATGAAGCGCATGGTAGTTAGTTTTTTACAATTGGGTCACAACTTTTGTTTTTTGCACATAGGGCCTGTCTTTAAAAGCTAAAGYTTCATATATTTTTTTAG
>RHGE01000048.1 GCA_004296775.1 Marinilabiliaceae bacterium JC017 | reverse complement strand
AAAAGCTAAATATGGGCTTATGTTTTTTTTAATTATTTGAGTACTTAACACTTGATAGATATTTATTAAATATACTAAATATCTATCTGAATATCAATTATTTAAGCAATTTAATTAGTTGAATTTTAGGACTTTAAACAACTTCAATAAATGTGAACGTAAAGAATAATGGTAACGGCTAAAAAACACCTTATACCAAACATATTTCAAAATGACAGAGGTATAAGGTGTTTTATATCGTGAATTATTAGTGGTGTCGTAAAAACAGATGCAGCGAAATGTTTCAATCCATTGTAGGATTCACTCTATTTCTTTTTGCGTCTGTTGAAATTTTTATCACCTCTTGTTTTAGGTTTTTTATATACTTTCATCTTCCTCAGGTATGAACCGCCCTGATTGGTTTTTTTGTTTTTCTCTTTTTTCTCATGGAACGCGCCAGTAGGTGCTTCTATTTTCACATTAACAATAGGGTCAATAATAAGATTGGCCGGACGCTCTTCAGGGATTAATTCCGTTGAAATTTCAACTTCCTCCGGAAAATCGATCCTTGGAATTTCGTAAACCATCAAGTCTTCAATGGCTTTTTTGGCCGGTTCCTCTTTTTTGGTGTAAAAGAGAATGGATTGGCCCTGTTCCTCCGCTCTTCCAGTTCTTCCGATGCGGTGCATATAGTTTTCCGGATAGTCAGGGGTGTCAAAATTGATTACATGTGAGATTTTGTCAAAGTCTAACCCGCGCGCCATCACATCAGTGGCTACCAGAATTCTGTTTACGCCTTGGTCAAATTCCTGGATTGATCTGATCCTGTAGTTTTGTGATTTATTAGAATGGATCACCGAGACTTTGGATCCATTGGTTTTTTCTAATGCCTCAAATAATCGATCTGCTCTTTTTTTGTTAGACACAAACACCAATACTTTACTGTACTCTTTTTTGTTTCTGGTGATATGTGATAACAAATTCACTTTCGTATTGAAGTTTGCTACCCGGTAGCATTGTTGGGCGATATTGTCCAGGGGTGTACCGCTGACGGCAATGGATATTCTGGCAGGTGCAATAAAGAAGTCTTCAATCAGAGCATCCACCTCTTCGGTCATGGTAGCTGAAAACATAATGTTTTGTCTGCGCGCCGGGATCAGATCAAAGATATTTGTTAGCTGGTAACGAAATCCACTGTCCAGCATCACATCCACTTCGTCAATTATTAATTTTTTTATCGCTTTTAATTGTACGGCTTTGCATAAAGCCAAGTCATATAATCGTCCGGGGGTGGCTACGAGAATATCAGTACCTTGTCCAACGGCTTGCTTTTGCATGTTAATATTTGCACCACCATATACTCCCAATACGCGAACGCTAATGTATTTCGCAAAGCTTTCAATATTCTCCACCACCTGGAGGACTAATTCGCGGGTGGGAACCAATATTAATACCCTGGGGTGAACTTGCTTTGAAAAGGTTAATTGCTGCAAGATGGGTAGCATGTAGGCAAATGTTTTACCTGTTCCTGTTTGTGCAATTCCAACCACATCTTTTCCAGAAAGGATAACCGGGTAAGCTTCTTTTTGAATTGGTGTGGGTTTATCAAACCCCAGGTCTTCAATTGCATTGTGCAATTGCTTTTTTATATTTAATTCTTCAAACGTATTCATTCAAACTTGTTTATTTAAAAGCAGGCTGTGCAACTATTACTATTTGTGAGCCAGTGAAATTTAAGAGAACAATTTTTTAGAGATTCAGTATGTTATACCAGTTGTTTATCAAATTGAGCCAGGTATAATGCCGATAGATGATTAAAGATCAATTAAAAGCGTAGCGCTTTAAGTGGTTATTTTAATCACTAATCGGTATTATTAGTATACTTCTTCCATTTCAAATTCTTCCATTCATCACATTAAAACTCTATTCATTTAAAACTGTCAGGGATGGTTGGTATGATCTATAGCCGGCTACCCCTTGTATTTCGTATGTTTTAGTCTTTTGTCCGAGTTAAGATGTTCAGATTATATTTCGGCTAAGCCCAATCAGGGGGCAAAAGTAATAAACTTTCCATTGACAGCGTAACTAAATTTGGGGTTTACCATTTCATTTACTTGTATTTATGCTTTATTAATGTGAGACGAGGGGTGAATCTTCTTCGGTGTTCTTGTTCAGAGAGCTAATAATCCACGGGTTATACATGCGGTTAGTCATATTCTTTCCGGTGGGATAGAATTGTCCGGGGAAGATAAATAGTAATAAACCTGGGTAGAGTTCAGGAGTAGGGGTGGTTGTCCTTTAATTATTTTTGAAGAGAATTGATTGAATGGGCATTTTCTGAGAAACAATGACTTTCATCGTTTATAACGGCCACATATAAAGGAATTCATCTGGAAATATGGAGGTTTTGAACCATTCATGGTTGTGTCAAATAAGAGTTAACAGGTATGATCTGGTTTGAAGGGATGGCGAAAAACTAATTGATCTATAAAACCACTGGATGCCGTGGAGGTATAATCTCCAGGTATCCAGTGGTTAGTATTTGTTTTTTTACCTGTTTTTGATAGTTTAGCTATGAATAAGAAGGAGGTTTGCTCTTTTATTCCAGCTTTTTAAAAACCAGGTTTCTTACTCGACCTAAATCTTTAATGATAAATCCCGAGATCTCATCTTGATTGTTTCGGATAAATTTTAAACTGCTTATTGGTGATGTAAAGCAATCACCATATTCATATATCAGTTCTGTTTCAACATTGATGCCGCAATAGTGAGCCGTTAACTCAGGGAATTTGATGTGTAATTTTTTATCCTTTAAAATTACCGGGTAGGTAATATCAATGTCTTTGCAGTAAAAGTCACCAATGTATTGGAGTAATTGTTCCTGTTTTATGGAAGGTGTATCAGTGCCGCAGTATGTGAAGTTATATATTTCATTGCCTTGGAGGAGCGTTAGTCCTTTGGTTTCACCTTTTTTGTTTTTTTTGAAATTGAATGTCAAATCAGCAAAGTCTACAAAAAACGAAATATTGGAGGATGGGTATATTTCAAATCTATTATTACCTGCATCTTCATAAATCAAATGATCACTTTCCTGGCTTATATTTATGCCAAACCAATCTGTTTCACAGATGTATCTTCCTGCATAATTGTGAAGAATCGTTGAATCGACTCTTGCTTTTTTGAGTTGTGTAGTGGTTTCATCTTGTTTTGTTTCACCCTCGATAAACAGGTCAATAATCTGATAGGCAAGGTTTGTTACATTGGTGTGGACATTGAACATGCACACGACCGACAGCCTTTCGGATGGAATTTGAATGTACTGCGTGGAAAAGCCCAAGGTACCTCCCTGGTGGCTGATGGTTGTTAATCCTTTGTACAAGGATTTGTTGAGACCAAAGGCATAGTGACAGGTATCTCCGTTGGTTAATGTTACCTGAGAAGTCATGGCTTTGTTGAAATCCCATTCTCCCAACTTGTTTTGGTAGAAATTATTATCCCATAACAAATAGTCGTCAATAGTAGTAAAGACATTGGATTCTCCAAAGGTGAGAATATCCAGATCATCAACGATTTTGAATTTATGGTTCGTATCAGGTTGGTGGGGTGTTGCCGATTTCTTATTTATTTTGTCCCGGCTGTCGTAAATGAAAGATTGATTCATGCCGATGGCACGTAATAATTTCTCTTCCACATATTGGCTGAATGTCTTTCCGCTGGCTTTTTCTACTATTTTAGCCAAAAGTATATATCCGGAATTGGAGTAGATGTATTCCGCGTTAGGTTGATTGTTCAGTGATCTTTGGTTAATAATTAAATTGTAGATCTCCTCCATTGTGTCTTTGTTTTCAATGCTTTTCCCTGCCATTAATTGCAGTACATCATAACTTTTCACCCCGCTTGTGTGGTGAATCAAATTTTCAATGGAGACGGGGTGCCCGTAATCAGGAAAGTCAGGAAGATATTTTCGTATGTTATCTTTCAGGGATAGTTTTCCCTCTCTTTCCAGTAAAAGAATGGCCGCTGCGGTAAACTGTTTTGATACGGATCCTAAATTAAAAAGGGTGGAAGTAGTGTTAAGTTCTTTCGATTCAAAATTGCTTACGCCATATGCCTGT
Organism: Marinilabiliaceae bacterium JC017; assembly: GCA_004296775.1. GTDB lineage: Bacteria > Bacteroidota > Bacteroidia > Bacteroidales > Marinilabiliaceae > JC017. The sequence continues at coordinate 42,878 of RHGE01000048.1, read as the reverse complement.
TTGAAGATGAGTTGCCCATCTTTCATGATTCCTACAATGCCTCCCGGGGTTTCTTTCGATAACCCCATTTGAGAAACCATGGCATCAATTTTTGGTTTTAGTGAGTCTTTTACCTCTTTTGAATCATTTATAGCTTTTGATTGGATTGTCCCGAAAATGAGAATGAGTGTTAATAAGCGAATAATACTTTTAGAGTTCTTCATAATTTTTTTGTCTGGTTAGTAATTTCATTTCTTTGACGCATGCAAAAACTAACCGGTTACAAATCGAGATGGATAATTACTCGATAGTTATTAGGCGCTTATCATTGGTATTTGTGTATTCCCTGGACAAATATTCCCTTTTTCGGTGTTAATAAGTATTGATTACTCATATCTAAATGATATTCTGATTTATCCAGGTTCGAATTAATGTGACGGTGTTGGCTTTGAGACAGAAGTGATCTAATTGTTTTGAATTGATCATTATGAGTGCAAAACCATTCATAAAATGAGCCATAAAGGAGAGTAAAAGTATTGTGTATATTTTTTAGTGAATGACATTAAAGCTAGGAGAGAAAAGAGCAGCCCAAAATGGTAAAGATCGGGTGGTGGGCTCATTTGGTGTATTTGTAATCAGCTCTATGAAATAAAAGGCAATAATTTATCTTTGTCACATCAAATATGAATTTATGGACGTATTGATGCTGCTGCTGGTGATTCAGGGATGGGTATTATCCTTGTTTTTTTTTACAAGAAAACACAACGTTCAAGAGAATCGGTTATTGGGTGCTTTGGTATCAGTGATTGCTTTAACTTATGGCATCGAATTATTTGAGCATTATTATCCAAATGTCACTAATGGTTTATGGATACTTCCTTTTACGGTGTCTAAATTAACTATTCCGGTTTTGTTGTATGTTTATATAAAAGTATCGGTCGCGTCTGATTATTCCATTTCCAGGTATTTATTCTTTATTCCTTTGTTTGTAAGCGTTATTTACTGTGCTATTTCTTTGTCCTCTGTGGGTACTCTTTCTTTTGACACCTATGTTGATTCATCCTTCTCATATGAAATTACTGCTATCAACTCCTTGTTTTGGTTGGTAATACTTCCAGTAAGCTATAGGGAGTTAAAACAATCAATCAATGAGAAAAGTAGGTTTATTCATAATAAATCCTTGATAATCTCATTGTTGGTAATATTCGCTATAACGGTCATTTTTGATGTTGCCGATGATGTAAATGAAGGATTTCAGATCATTGAAGCTTTCGACATGTTTCATGTTGTTGATATTTTGCTTCTTTTAATGGTTTACTTTATCAGTTATAAAACACTTAGCCAACCTCAAATGGTTCATGATTTATCGCTTTTAGTACCTGCCAAAAATGAGCAACCTAAGTATTCGGGATCAGGAGTTTCAGGATTACGATTGGAACAAATCAGGCATCAGCTGGAACATTATATGCAGACCGAAGCTCCCTATCTTAAAGGAGATTTAACTATTCAGGAGGTGGCCAATACTTTGAAAGTATCCAGGCAATACCTTTCCCAGGTACTAAGTGAAAAGCTGGCCTGTAATTTCAATGACTATGTGAACCGATTCAGGATAGAAGAGTTCAAGAAAAGAGCTATAGATCCGCGCTATAAAACCTACACTATATTGGCGCTGGCATATGATTCCGGTTTCAATTCCAAGACGACCTTTAACAACATCTTCAAAAAATATACAGGGAAAACGCCTTCTCAGTTTAGGAAAGAATACATTTGACAATCTAAGCCTTACAAGACCTAACTGCGCATTTTGAACCTTTTTTCAAAGGTTGAATTGTTCCAACTGAGCAGATAAGACGACTCGTGTAAGATGCCAACCTTTCTTTGCGAAAAAAAGGAAGGATGAAGGAAACAATTCTGTTGGGTTTATGGTTGCTGGTTTCAATCATACAAATAACCGGTCAGGCTAAAGAAATCAGGCAATACTCTTTTGAGAAATCAGCAAGTTTTACCAATGGCAGTCAAAACCATTTGGGTTTATTACTACCAATAACCCTGGCATCGGCTGGAATAGCATTCGAATATTTTGGCTCCCAAAAGAAGTGGTGGCTCAACAAACATGGTATTCAGTACAATGCGTTAAAAACCTTTCCCGGGTATACCTATAGCATCGATGATTACCTGCAATTTATCCCTATCGTATTGGTATATGGTTTGAACACCATCAGTATACCAAACAATTCGATATATATATGCCAAACTGTTAGATTATTAACGGCCGAGTTATTGTGCACCTCAACGGTTCATCTGTTGAAAAACCAAACTTCCCGGCTGCGCCCTGACGGTTCTGTAAGTAATTCCTTTCCTTCCGGTCATACTGCCCAGGCATTTCTGGCTGCCCGTTTTCTTGATAAAGAATATGGGAAAAGATTCCGATGGGTTCGATGGATGGGATATTCCATGGCAGCTACCACGGGCGTCTGCAGAATTTTGAAGAATAAGCATTGGATATCGGATGTATTGCTTGGTGCTGGTATCGGATTTCTATCTGTAGATCTTAGCTATTTCCTGCATGATAAGCTTTCTAAGAAAAAGCTTGCCATTACTCCGATAAAAAGAGAAGATGTCTGCTGTATTTCATTGACATACAATTTTTAAAAACAATAATATGAAACAAATTAAAAAAGTAACGCCCTTTACCCGTTATCGCGATTGGATTAGAGCGGTTTTTACCTTAATGTTTCATGGATTGGTGCTCATTCCTCACATCTTCGGTCATGCTGGTTACGATTTAGAAACTGAGTATGTAGTATTGGGTTCCATTATTTTATTAGGTCCTTGGTTTTGTGGTTGGGCCTGTCCTTTTGGAAATGCCTCTTATTTTATATCACGCATTGGAACCAGGTTTTTGCCCAGATGGCAATTTCAGTTACCCATGAATGTTCATAAACTATTGAGCTTCTTGAAATATCCTCTGATGGTCTATTTTGTAAGCTTGATGATTATTCGGAATGTAGATTACTTCGGTGATCACATGGTTATGTACAAAACTAATATCTTTACTTCTGGATATATTAAATTCAAGCACATTGCGGTGCTGCTCATTCCCTTTTTTCTGCCACGTTTTTTTTGTAAGTATTTGTGTTTCCAGAAGGGAGCTTACAACCTTATCAATCGTCTGTTGCCTTTTTCAGTCATAGAACGTGATACTAATAAATGTATCTCCTGCAAGAAATGTGATAAAGTTTGTCCTATGCAATTATCCCCCTCTCAAAAGAAGCATATTGCCGGCAATGATTGTTTGAGCTGTTTTAATTGTCTGGATAGGGATGTCTGTCCGACTAAACACAAAGCTTTGCACTTAAAAATAATGGGAATAAAAGTTAATAGTCTTTCTTTTAGTATTATTGCAACATGTATCTACGTATTAGCTACAGTGCTTTATTTCATCTTTAATTAGACTATTGTTTTGAGTTTTTTGCACATTTTGTGTCTATTATTTAGTTTATTAATGAGGAAAAAACAAAGTCTATATTTTGTTAGAGCCGATAGCGATGCTTTTGGGGAGTGCTCATTGGAAAGGCAGATTCTTCGAATACTGTTAGTCTTTTAAAGAATGAAAAGAGCGTATTTACAGGATATTCTCCCATAAATACGCTCATTTTCTCAGTTAATATAAATCAAAAGCTAATTGATAACAATATCTCTTATTACTACGCCCGGATCGAGGAGGTAGATGCGCAGGATGATCTCCTCTTCTTTTGATGCCTCGTAGTCAATGGTGCGTGAAGCAAATCCCCTGATAACATTATCCTGCCATTCGGGAGTGAATTCATCTGCCTGGATATCACATAGCACAGGTTTCTGATTATTTATGGATGTGGCATAGCGCACGCCGCGTCCTTCGTGAATGCGTTGAGTAGGCAATGTCCGAATGTCAATTTGACTGTGACCTTTAGGTACTTTGATGGAGTATTCCACCCATGGTGCCTCGTTTACCTGGTTAAAATCCATCGATTCAGCAGTGAAAGGCATGGTGGATACCCCTTTGCTCAATCCTAAACCCGGAACAACATTGACAGTGGATGCTGAGGCATCTTGTTTATTGCTGAATTGTTCAGCCATGATGTGTTGGGAATAGTTTTTTCTGGATGGCGGATACCAGCCCAGGTAGATGCCGCTGATATCAAGCAGTGAATCGGGTAAAGCCAGTTTCAAGGTGTTTTTACCTTCCTGAATTTCGAACTCACCCATATTATACCAGATTGGTGCTGCAGCCTGTGTGTGCCAGATATTTCCGATGTGTTTCAGGACCGTGGTTTTAGCACTATCATTCACTGCTACTGTAAATGAAGGCACATAAGCTGTAGGAATGGTAGCGAATATCCAAAGGGCGGTTTTTCCCTTTTTCTCTGCGTTCCATTGGAATTCGGCATAGTAGCTGCTGTCCTTTGGTGCCTTGAGGTTTCCCATGTTTTTGAGGGTGTTGTTCTCCAGTACAAGCGGCGTTTTCAAACGGCCTTTTTGCAGATTGATTGCAACCGGTGCCGGCGATATTTTAGCTCTTTCAATCATTTCTGAAGTGGCCACCTTCGGCATTCTGCCCCAGGAGAAGGGGTGCCAGTTCATGATATGGTTCCATTTTCCATCGGCATTGATCGCATTGTAATAATTGGTGATGGAATCAAGTTGAGCCTGACTGGCAATGGCTCCTTTTGCATCGTTTAAGGCAGAAGCTTCACCCGTGGCGGCTTTTATCAGGCTGCGGCGAGCCAGTAAATTCCGTTCATTCATCCAGCGGCAGCCTAATATGGGGTACTCTATCAATTCATAATAGGCAGCTCTTAGATTTTTCGGAATGCGTTTTTTTAATACATATGCTTTTTCAGAAAGCTGGCGATATTGTGCAATCCGTGCATCCAGTTCTGCCGGCGAATAGTCCAGACGATAACATTGTTCTGGTTTACCCGAAGCAGCCAGTGTGTAATATTCTTTCATTAGGGCAGCCACTTCAGCAGCCGTTTCTTCTCCGAAAGCTTTGGCTGACCATTCTTTTATGAATTGATCGGCATTTTCAGGTGTCCAGCGATTAATGTCCCAGGCCAGCTCTAATGCCATGGTCAGTTCTTTTTCATGCGGTTTTATATCGCCGATGTTGAATACCCATATGCGATCGGCACCGTAATGGTAGGCTTTGGTCATTTCGTAGGCTACCAGGCTGGGTGAAATGGTATTTAACCACAAATATCCTTCAGGAGTGCCCAGTAAGGAAAGGTGGTAGTAAACTCCCGAACCACCGGAACGTTTTTGTTCTTCAGGCGTGCAGAGCTGCCGGGTGTATCCGTGGTTGTCATCGGCCCACAACAGTGTAACATCTTCCGGTACTTTTAAGCCATTTTGGTAGGTTACCAGTACTTCCTTATAAGTGCATAATATTTGTGGTATGGTTTCAATATCCTTATTGATGTTGTTTGCAAGGATTTGCCGTTGATCGTCTATGGCCTGTTGGGTGATTCTTACCATGTCAGCCACGTTGTCAGCTCCTTCCATCTCAATGTCTTCCGTTCCACGCATACCTAATGTGTAGGTGTTTTCATATTTGTGGGTGGTGTTTATCCGGTCATTCCAGAATGCTTTTATTCTGTCACGGTTGAGGTTGTAATTCCAGGGGCCGGTGGCATCAACATCCCATTCGGTCATTGTGTTGCAATGCATCTGTTCACAGTGTGACGTGCCAATGACGATGGCATAATCATCGGCAACCACGGGATTTTCCGGGTAATAATAGAAGGGCTTTGTACAGGCGTGCATGGCAGGCCAGCAATAGTTGGCTTTTAAGCGCAATAAAAGCTCAAAGACCTTGCCGTATGTTTTGGGACCAATGTCTCCCGGATCGGTTTCAAAGGTTTTTTTCGCCCAGATATTGAGACCGCCGAATCCTTCATCGTTAATAAAGATGCCGCGGAATTTTACCGAAGGTGACCCTTGTGTATAAATGCCAGGTTCAACAAATAATTGTTTGCGCTGTGTCGGATGTAAATCAGCCCACCAATACCAGGGCGATACGCCAATACCTTCAGAGAGGGTAAAGATACCATAGGCCGTTCCCCGCCGGTCATTACCGGCAATTACCAATGCTTGCTTTACCCCGGGAAACGGATTTTTAAGGGTCGCCACAATGTATGATTCCCATTTGTTTTTGATGGCGCTAACATCCAGTTTCTCCTTTTTTACGAGCTGGTCAATCAGTTTATTCTTTCCCAACGTACCGATAATTACTGCATATTCCGATTTGATGTCATTAGTAGTGGAAACATCAGGTTTTATAGCTGTTACCCGTTCGACGTCATCGGACAAAAGGTTTGCTGATATTTCTACCACCTTGTAATCTGATTGATCAATGTAAATGTTAGCTGAAGTGCCCGATGAAACAAGCGGAAAGGCTTTTCTTATTTTTTTTTCAGATACCTTGATTTGTACTGTTTGGGCACTTAATCCCAGATAACTTAGTCCAAGGAGAAGACTCAAACAGAGTAATGGTTTATTCAGTGTGCTTTTTAAACGCATAAATAATGTTTTATAATATTGATAATGAATGCCACCGGTAAATCACTTTGTAGTTTGATACCATGTTTAGGTACCTGCACCATTATCTTTCCTGGTTGGCATTATTCTACAGGTATTACGCAAATAGTAAAAACAACTACTAAGGGAAAATGAAAAAAAATTGAAATGTTTTTCATTACGTAGCAATGTCTTTATTATTACGTCAGTTTATTCTTTTATATTTGATGGGTTATTTTCTGTTTTGTGCTATTGATGGTGGAGAGATGAAGCGAATTTCAAAAAATTAATACTATATCGTTAGAATTAATGATTTAATCCATTCGGGATGGTTGCGTGAATTGGTTTTGTAAAAATGAAACAGTCAAATTCCATCTACCATGAGCTTTTTATTGTGGATAAGAAAGGAAATCTTACTTTTTATTTGTTATCCTGCAAAAAATAACGTAATGAAAGCTTTATTTCTTCAAAATAGAACAAATGATACCTTTTAGAATAATTTGTTATTATATATTTGTGGCCGCGGGGAAAAATGGAGATTTTAGATACACATATAGTTCAGGGAATTAAAAACGATGAAGAGAAATACTTTAGGTATGTTTTTGATTCCTCGTACGATAAACTTTTCTTTTTCGCTAAAGAATTTGTGCAAGATGACGATACTGCCAATAGCGTAGCGCAGGGCGCCTTTATAAAACTCTGGGAGAAACGTAAGGAGTTGCGAGTGGATTCAAATCTCTTGGCCTGGTTATTTACTGTAACGAAAAATGATTGTTTAAAACTATTGCGCAAACGGCGTAAGGAATCATTGGTTGATGACTCAATTATTAATTTTGCAGATGAAAATATTGTGGGATTAAAGGCCCTGGAGCAGTTCGATACTTCTGAACTGGTTTTAAAAGAAATACACCAAATAGTTGAGCAAACCCTTCAGCAATTACCTCCACGCTGTCGGGAAATATTCCAGTTAAGCCGTTTTAAAGAATTAAAAAACAGGGAAATTGCGCAGCAATTAAATATTTCTGAAAAAGCAGTTGAAGCACAAATGACGAAGGCTTTAAAGGTTTTAAAGAAGAATCTTCAGGATTATTTACCGTTGGTTAGTTGGTTCGTTATATAAGCTAAATCTTCTCTTGCTGACATTTCCCATATGTGTTTAACGCCTATAAAGTTTGCGTTGTAAACATTTTGCCAATCGCGAATTTATCGAATTATACGAATTGCTTTTCGATGAAAGGCTCATAAAACCACGCAGTGGTTTGAAATTCGTTTAATTCGCGGTTAAATCAACAGTAAATTATAGTTTACTCTTAATTACCTTGTATTTTCTCTGGTGCTTTTTTTATTCACTTACAATTTAGTGTTAAGACAGTGGAAACAGCGGTTATAAATAAATGCAAAACTGAGGATTATTCAATTCAGCATTTATTCTCCCACCTGCTTGCAGGGGGAGATGTCTTGCTTGCAAGACAGAGGGGGTAAGCAAGGGGTAAATAAAGTGGATAAAATGACCAACCATACCCCCTTAGTCCCCCTAATCTTAGGGGGTTGAATAGTGGATTTGCAAACGTTAGGTGGTGTGTACGATTGAATATTATCATCATGCCTCAAATCCCGGTACTTTTCTGGCTTGTCTAGGTTAGGTTGTTAAGTCCAATGTGATTTTTATCGTATTCGGTCTGAGGGTCTGATTATGCGGTACTCATGTCTGATACAATTTATAATGCCTGTTAAAATATAGGATGCTTTTTTGTGGCAAAGTTAGTACCTGGGAAAATCCAGGATGCTTTTTTGTGGCAGAGTTGGTGCCTGGGAAAATCCAGGATACTTTTTTATAACAAAGTTGGTACCTGGGAAAAACCAGGATGCTTTTTTGCGTCAAAGTTAGTGTCTGGGAACAACCAGGATGTTTTTTTGTGACAAAGTTGGTGCCTGGGAAAAACCAGGATGTTCTTTTGCGACAAAGGTAGTACTTGGGAAAATCCAGGATGCGTTGATCAATTCATTAATACAGTCGGTTTTCTGGATGATATATACTATTCATGCGTTTAACCCTTCTGGATAGGATTATTCAAAACATGCATATACGGAGTGCAGGATTAGTGCTAATAATGCATTGAAATCGACATAACTAGGCAGGAAACATTCTGCATCCAGCAGGAGTAACTCGTTAGTGCTATATCACAATAGTTCGTTAAACTTTTGTAAGTAATATAAAACAGACTGGGGTCTATTATCTAAAATCTAACGATCTATTGAAATCATGTAAATCTTAATAATCCTGTTAAAAATTTCTAATGGTTGAATCAGCACAGCTTCAGTCTTTTACTTTAATAGTGTTGAAAAAAGTTAAAAATAGTATAATTCCGACATAGGGTAAGGTAGGGTTTGTGGATTTACTATATGAAGCCGGTTAATACCGGTTGGAATAAAGGAAAATTTAGAATGAACGAAAACATAAATAAAGAACAGTCCTCTAATTTGGAAGAACAGGCAAAATTAAAATTGCTGAATGCTCTCACCGATACTTACCGGACTTTAAACAGGGAACAAAAGGAGGCTGCCTACAAAAGTATCCAACAAAAAACAGGTCTTTACAAACGAAAAATAAAAACCTATTGGATGCAATTGACACGGTATGCTGCCGTTATGATACTCTCGTTTGGTATTTCCTATTTGGCCTGGAAGCAATTTGGGAGCGTAGGTTCAAGCATGTCTCAATTTGCACAAGTAGTAGCGCCGGCCGGACAAACGGCAGAAATTACTTTACCTGACGGGTCTCAGGTTGTTCTTAATGCTGCATCGAAATTGATCTATCCGGTTTCTTTTAATAAGAAAACAAGAACGGTCTCTCTTGAAGGAGAAGGTTTTTTTAAGGTGGCCAAGGATAAGCATAAACCCTTTATCGTTAGTACTGATGTTTATGATGTACGTGTGACGGGAACTCAATTCAATTTGTCAGCTTATGACGGAGCTCCATATACCACCGTATTGGTGGAAGGAGAAGTGTATATAGATTGGAATGAAGCAGGAAAATCCCTCAGGTTAAGTCCGGGGCAGGCAGCGGTTTGGTCGCCTGGTAGTAATGATTTGTTAAAGAAAACGGTTAAAACCGATGTTTTTACCAATTGGCAACGAGGGGTGATTCAGTTTCGGGAAGAAACAATGAAGAATGTAGCCAGTTATTTGGAACGCTGGTATAATGTGGATGTTGTTTTTGAGAATAAAGCTGCGGAACAGCTACCTATTAATGGAACATTACTAAAAAGTAAACCGGTTGATCAGATTCTTGCCGTTATGAAGATGACCGGACAGATTGATTATACCATAAAGTATCATGAAACACAGAAAACAGTTATAACCATTAAGAAATAAATAGAATATGCATTTGAATTCATCATGAAAAACCGGAAAACAGAAGGATCTATTTTCCGGTGATTTTTAAAAGCTCTAAAAATACCGCCATATTTTCAGAGCAGATACATGTTCACCTCAAAGGGTAAATATTAAATCAAAAAACAGTACAAATTTATGAAAAAAAACAGATTAGATTCGTCCTTTCCGGGACGAAGGGGAAAAATTTGGCTTATTATGAGACTAACGTTCTTTCTTATAATGGTGTGTTTATCGAATATAGGAGCTGTTAATTCATTGGCTCAGAAGTCTAAATTCACCATTAATGTGAAAAATGCCACGATTAAGGAGGTATTAGATGAAATTGAAAATGAATCTGATTTCTATTTCTATTATAAATCGGATGAATTAATTTCAAACCATAAGGTGTCGGGAAATTTTCAAGAACTATCCATCTTGGAACTTCTTGATCAGGTATTGGATGGTTCGAACCTGTCTTTCCGTATAGTGGATAATTACATTGCAATTCTTCCGGTTGTAGAGGATACTACAAATGTTAATACGCAGGAGCAGGTAACAACCATTAAGGGGAAAGTGACTGATAAAACTGGTGAGGCCATTCCTGGGGTATCTATTTTAGTAAAAGGAACCATGGAAGGTACCATAACGGATATTGATGGTAACTATTCTTTGAAAGTTTCAAGTGGAAATGATGTGTTGGTATTTTCATTCATAGGAATGGAAGCACAGGAGATTGCAGTTGGAGAAAAAACAAAAATTGATGTTGTTCTTTTTGAAGAAGTATTAGGATTGGATGAAGTAGTGGTGGTTGGTTATGGTAGCCAAACGCGTTCTAAGATGACCAGTTCAATTGCTACAGTAAAAACCGATGACTTGAAACAAGCTTCTGTTGCCAACCTTGAGAATGCTCTTGGTGGTAGGATGTCCGGGGTGTTTGCACGTCAAGTAAGTGGAGAACCTGGTTACGACGGAGCTGATATTCGAATTCGCGGATTTGGGAGTGCATTGATTGTAGTGGATGGTGTTCCAGGGCGTAGCTATTCAAATCTTGACCCTAATGAAATCGAATCCATTTCGGTATTGAAAGACGCAGCATCAGCGGCGGTTTATGGGATGCAAGGTGCGAATGGCGTTATTTTAGTTACTACTAAAAAAGGATCATCTGAGAAGCCAACCATAGAGGTTAATTCATTTTATGGAGTTCAAAATCCTACTCGTTTTCCTGAGCCTATGGGAAGTAATGATTGGCAACGGATGCAAAATACATTCCGGGCTAATAACCAGATTAAAAATGATCCTAATGCGGTTATCCTGGAAGATGATATGAAGATTGATAACACATTACCTAATACGAATTGGGCTAATGAGGGAATCAGGGATTATGCACCGTTAGCGCAAACCAATGTGAATATTATTGGAGGTAATGATAATGTGAAGTATTTCTTTTCGTTGGGTCACCTAAAACAGGAGGGTATTTGGACGGCTAATTCTATTTCTAAGGAAAGGTACAATGTGCGTTCAAATCTGGATATCAAAATCAACGACAATTTAAAGGTACAAGGGGGTATTGGTGGAATTTTTAACCAATTGCAATTTCCGGGTGCAGGCCAGCACGATATTGGAGATCATATTATTAGGGTTGCGCCAATATTTAATTCGGTGAACCCAATGGGGTATACCTATATTCCTCAGAAGGGTGTTTATAATCCATTGGCGTTAATGGATAAGAATGTATCAGGTTATACTAATGATAAAATTAAGGAGTGGAATATTAATTTGTCTGCTGAGTATAAAGTGCCGTTTTTAGAAGGACTTTCTGTTAAAGGAGTCTTGGGTTATGATACTTATGATCAACAAAAGAAAGACTGGTCGAAGAAAATTGTTTTTTATAATGAAGTGAATGGCAGTTTTGAACCTGTTGTTTCTAAAGATGGGTATAATAAAACAAAGCTAGGATTAAATGATAGTTCGAATTATGATTTGACTATTCAGGGATTTTTGAAATACATCAAGTCTATTGAGCGTAATAATTTCAATCTATCATTGATATATGAACAGACCAAAGGAAATGGTCACGGTTTTGGAACCGGTAGAGACACCTATCCTTCCGACGTGGTAGATAATATTGGCGCCGGGATGGACGATGATAAAAAGTGGAATAACGAGTGGGAAAGAACTTATGCTTCTCAATCTTATATTGGCCGGTTGTCCTACGATTTTGATACGCGTTATTTGATTGAGTTCGTTGGCCGTTATGATGGATCACAATATTTTGCACCGGACAATAGATGGGGATTTTTTCCTGCAGTGTCTGCCGGTTGGATGATCTCAAAAGAGGGTTTCATGGAGCCGCTTAAAGGCCTGGTTTCGGAATTGAAGTTGAGAGCTTCCTGGGGGCAGTTGGGTGATATGTCAGCAGCGCAAGGTTACTATTCAAAGCACGAGGATTATTATTGGAAAGAAGGTTATAGATATCCTGGGGATGTGCTTCAATTGGGAAATGATAAGATTTATACATTGGGTGAGCGCCTTAATCCCAATCCCGATTTCACATGGTCCAAATCTACAACTTATAACCTAGGTTTGGATGGAAAGTTATGGGGTAGTAAATTAGGTTTTTCAGCCGAAGTTTTCTATCGTGAACGTACGGACTTACCTGCTAAAAAAGCCGATGATAATTCGGGGAATCTGGCTACTTATTATAACCTGAATGGGGATAATACACGTGGATTTGAGCTCTCTCTTGATCATCACAATAATATTAATGAACTCAAGTATACTATTTCAGCAAACTTATCATGGGCTCGTACTCAATATGGGCATATCGAGCAAAAGCCGTTTACAAGTGGGTACAATAAGTGGAGGTATGGTTATGAAGGAAATTGGAATAATAGTTCTTGGGGATATGGTGTAGAAGGTCGATATCAGAACGAAAAGGAAATTGTCAATGGACAATACCTTGTTGGTTATTCTAAAGGTGATCAATTTCCAGGTGATGTTATCTATGATGATTGGAATGGAGATGGTTACATCGATTCAAAAGATCAGCATGTTATTGGTCGAAGTTCTTATCCTGAGATGATTTATGGAATGACTATTGGATTGGATTGGAAAGGGATCGATTTTATGATGTTTTGGCAAGGAGCCGAAAAATCTCAATACTTTTTGGATGGTCGTTCTATTAATCCTTTTAATATGGATAATCCAGATCAGGGAACATTCGGATATCTTAGTAGTTATTGGCACAAGGCTAATTATACTGAAGGTGGCAGTGAATGGGTTTCTGGTGAATACCCTACTTACAGAAATGGGTATGGGGATGTGAATGCCTATGGAGGAGCCAATACTTTTTGGCAGCGTAGTGGTTCTTACTTACGTTTGAAAAATATCGAGTTGGGTTACACCTTGCCTAAATTCCTCACAGAAAAAGTGAAAATTAAATCGGCACGAGTGTATGTGAATTGTTATAATTTACTGACTTTTAATTCATTTAAGTATATCGACCCGGAGACGGGAGGTGGTCAGAAAATCAGTGACTATCCGCAGATTAAGTCATTTAATGTAGGAGTAAATTTAAAATTCTAGGCAGATGTATATAGAAAAAATGAAATATTATCTGACAATAATGGTTGTGTCACTGTTTCTGGGTGGTTGTGAATCGGATTTGTTAGATGTAGATTTAGATTCTGTCATCGATAATGAGGAGATTGAGAAGAATCCGGAGATGGCAGAAAACTTATTCCTTAGTTCCTATAAGGATCTTCAGAATCAATTGAACAGATTAGATCAGATGGCTCCTAATTATTCCGGATGGAATGCCTATTGTGACGAAGGAATGGATAATGCCCCGCTTTGGGATGGTGCTAATGCTTTTACAAAGCCCGGAGGGAGAGGTTATGGAGATGTTTTTAGTAATAATGCTAAGAATAAAAAGTTTTGGCCGTATAAAGATATTAATCGGTTGAATAAGTTTATCAGTGATTTTTCTAAAAGTGAAGATAAGAAGATCTTGTCTACTGTTGGAGAGGCACATTTTTTAAGAGGTTATTTATATTTTGAATTGGTGAAGCGGTATGGGGGTGTTCCTTTAATCTCTGACAAGTTGGAAAATCATGAACGATTAGTACGAAGTAGTGAGAAAGAGAGTTGGGATTTTATTGCCAATGAACTGGATAGTGCCATTAATTTGATGGTAGTTAAACAAAAAGATCAGGTTACCGATAAAGATCGGGCTAATAAGTACACTGCATTTGCCCTTAAATCGAGAGCGATGCTATATGCCGGTACCATTGCAAAATATGGATTAGCACCTGAAAATAATGGATTACAAGGAATTGAAAAATCCGAAGCAGAAAGGTATCTTACTTTGGCTTATGCGGCTGCTGATTCAGTGGTAAAGTCCCAAAAATATGCTTTGTATGATAATTATCACGGGAGTTCTAAAAATTACCAGTATATCTTCTTAGATGAAAATAATGATGAAGTTATTTTTCAATTCGATTTTGATTTTCCAGGTAATGGTCATAGTTATGATATGCATTGGGCGCCATATCGATTCAGAGATGGATGGGGTACGGAAACTGTACCTTTATTAGAATTGGTGGAGGATTATGAATATACCGATGGTACCATAAAACCTTTTGATTATACAAAAAAATACCAATCAGTAGCTGAGGTTTTTGAGGGGAAGGATTTACGATTGGACGGTACCATTTTGCATGGCGGGTCAAAGTGGCATGGCGAAGAGATGGAGGTTCATCGTGAAACAAGAGTGATTAAGTCTAATGGTGACGAGGAGAAGTACTATGTCAATGCTGAATGGCAACTCAGTACTAAGGATAATCTTGTTCCTGAGCTTGATGGTGTTCATGCTACCGGAATTGATGGTCCAATTAATGTATCAGGTGGTTGGGATATTACTCGTACTGGGTTTTATATCAAAAAATACCTGGATCCGGATAAAGTGCTAACCTCTGACCAGTCTTGGCAAAATCAGATCTTGATTCGTTATGGAGAGGTTTTGTTGAATAAAGCAGAGGCTGCTGCTGAGTTAGGTGGTGCTTATGTAGTAGATGGTTTAGCTGCCTTAAACGAAATTCGGAGTCGTGCCAGTCAACCTTCAAAAGGTGAGTTAATAATTGATGAAGTGCGTCACGAACGAAAAATTGAAATGGCCTTTGAAATGAACCGTTTCTGGGATCTTAGGCGATGGAGGATTGGTGGTAATGTATTGCAAAATACCATGTTTCATGCGCTTAATCCAATTCAATGGATTGACCAGACAAAAACACCTGCCGAGATTTATTACACAATTGAGAAAGTTGAACCGGGGGATCATTTAAAACCCAGATTATACAATGAGAAGGACAATTATTGCCCTGTGTCGCTTAGTGATAATCCAGGTATGATACAAAACAATGGTTGGTAATAATAAATTTTTTGAGATGAAAAATAAGAATATATTACTATTAATTCTAATATTGGGAGTGGCGTTTGTTTCATGTGAGTTGGATGATCGCAACGGCATGCTCGAGGCCGGTTTTGAAGGTACATTGATCGATAATCTAACCGGAAAAATGGTGCAAACAGATCATACAGGTAACCGTGCCAAACTTTGCTTCATTGATGAGGCCTATGGTGAAGATGCACAAAAGATAGAGTACAATATTTTGCCTGAAGGTAAGTATAGCAATACTAAAGTGTATCCGTCTACTTATACAATCTATGCAAAAGGGCCATTCATTGAAACGGATACGATGCGTAATGTTAAGATGAATGGGCACAAAAAATTTGATCTAAAAGTAATGCCTTATTTAACTATTTCTATAGTAAAACAGGAAGTTGTTAAAGGAAAAATGAGGGTTACTTACAGTTACAAATTGAATACAGATGATGCTGAGGTAAAAGTCAAAGAGGTTAATTTGTATTATAGTAAGTATCCGTATCCTGGTAATGCGGACGTGGATAATAAAAATGTGTTTAAAATTAAAAACACACCAACTGATCGAGAAGGTGAATTCACAGAAGAATTTTACTTAGAGGAAGGAGTCATTATGTATGTCCGCGCCGGAGGTACGGTAAATGCAAAAAGTGACTACTATAATTATTCAGATTCTTTTGAAACGCCTCTGGAGTTTGAACCGGCTACTGAGGAGAAAATGGATAGAGGTAATTGGACCGTACATGATTTTTCATCGGAAGAACCTGCTGAAGGTAACGGGAATGGAGTCGTGACAGCAGTCTTTGACGGTGATCTGGGAACGTTCTGGCATTCTGCCTGGGCTGAAACATCTCCTGATTATCCACACCATTTTTCAATTAATATTGGAGAAACAAAAGAAATAACTGGTTTTGAGTGTGCCCGTAGACAAGGTAATAGTGGTGGACCAACTAAAATTCAAATGCTTGTTAGTTCTGATGGTAAAAACTGGATCGATCTTGGAACATTTGATTTTGATGGTACATCAGATGCAGTGCAGAAATTTGATGTGGAGCATACAAAAATGAACTATTTTAAATTTGTGGCTCTTGAAGGCCCTTATAATTATGCCTTTTTGGCCGAAATAAATCTCTACGTTAGTAGATAACCATTTGAATATAGCATTGCAGGTTTCAGACAGCGATCCTGCAATGCTTTTTTTCCCACCCTTATTTATAATCCACAAATTCATATTATGAAAAGAATCATATCCTTCTTAGGATTATTGTGTTTAGTTATTTCAATATCAGAAGCCCAGGATTTTGAAGAAAATTTCGAGAGTAAAGGTAAAAAGCGTCTTTATTACGATTGTCATTGGTACCAATTAATGAAATCTTCGGAGCCTAACGTGTTAGAAGTGATGAAGGCTTACACTAGTTATTTTGAAGGGAAAGAAATAGTTGAAAGTCTCGAAACCCGTGAGTATAAAAAGTGGTTGCGTAAGATTGGAACCAACTTTGATGCTCAGGGAAATTTATTGAAAACAGCTGCCAACGAGGCAGATAATAGTATTATTAAAGCGGCGTCTAGTCAGTTGAAAAGTACTGGAAATGCCTGGTCTTCACTTGGTCCTGATAAAGTGGATATGAAAGCTCCCATGCAAAGTGGTCATACCACACAAGGGGTAGTGCGAAGTGTTGCTATTGATCCAACTAATTCTAATATTGTTTTGGCTGCTTCTGTTTCGGCGGGTATTTGGCGGACTGTTGATGGAGGAAGTACATGGAATTGTGTAACAAACGATCTTTTAGTGAAAGATTTAAAGGGGATTGCTTTTTGTAAAAATTCACCAAATGTAGTTTATGCAGCTAGTAGGTCAGGGGCTCTTAAGTCTACAAATGGTGGTGTTTCATGGAATTTGACCGGTCTGGATTGGACGGGTTATTATCCTAAAGGAGAAGAACCTAAAAATATTGTTGTGGATCCCAATAATCCTGACAAAGCCTATATGGCTACATCTAAGGGGCTATATGTTACAGAAGATGGTGGTGACAGTTGGTCTCAGAAGTTTTCTCGTGAAACATGGGATGTGGAGATGCATCCTTCTAATTCTGCAGTGATTTATGCAGTAGTGAGTAATAATAATGGATGGAATAATCGCTGGGTTGAGTTTTGGCGTTCGGTTGATTATGGTGAAAGCTGGACCAACGTTTTACAGGGGTATCCTATAAACGAGGACTCCAATGAAAACATAGGGCGTGCTGAAATTGCAGTTTCAGCTGCGGCTCCCAATAATGTTTGGGTTGTTTGTCCTGGGGGAATAAATATGGGTAATACTAATCAGGTGGAAGGTATTCATGGTATATATAAGTCAACCAATTCGGGAGAAACATTTGGACATCTGTGCTGTGGTTCCGAAGGTGTAGAAGTCAATCCTTCACCTGATGCTCCTAATATGATAGATTATGACGATAATGGTGTTGGAACAGGGGGTGGTCAATACACTTGGGATATGGCTTTCGCAGTTTCAGATACCGATCCAGATTATATGTTATTTGGGGGAATTAATGTTTGGAAAAGTATTGATGGTGGAAATTCGTGGAGTTGTGTGAAACGTGGAAATCCTCAATCGAGTAAGGTTTGGACGCATTACGATATTCAGGGGATTACCATTAAAGGTAATCATACATGGATTACGTCAGATGGAGGTATGCACTATTCAGATGATCAATGTGGTACGATTACAAATAAAAGTTTTGGATTTGTTGGGATTGAAGTGTGGGGATTTGATCAGGGCTGGAAGTCGGATATCATGGGGATTGGGATGTATCATGGTCCTATACAGATACGTGATGATAATACCTACGATGGTTGGTATGTGAGTTCTGGAGCAGATGCCGGAACCGTGATGGTTAACAAGGGAGATGATCAGTATATTTATGCACGTCCCTGGGGAAGTGTGAAGATTACCCGTTCTAAAGACAGGATGACCCAGCCTGTGGTTGTTGACTTAGGCGCCAACTGTCCGAATTACCTAAATCCCATTGAGACGTTTCATCATCGGTATTATCATACATTTTACACATTTGATGGAAGCAAACTATTAAGGACTACTGATAATGCTGCTACTTGGAACGTGATGAAAGATTTCGGTAGCGGGTATAATGTGAGCCGAATTACCACTGGCTACCTGAATCCTGATGTAGTATGTGTGATTGTGAATTATAATACAGTTTATCGATCAATGGACGGAGGTGATAATTGGACTAATATTACACCTTCCAACACTGTTTCGAAGGGAAAAAGTTTTTCTAATATAGCTATAGGTGGTGATGATTCAAACATCATATGGGTGACCATGGGTGGTAAACAAAGTGACGTTAAAGTTTTAAAAACCATTGATGGTGGAGGTATTTGGACTGATTATTCCGGACCAGCCGGAAAACTGCCATCCTACCAGATTAACCACATTGCTCACCAGTTAGGGACCAATGGGGGTGTTTATATTGCTAATTCAGTTGGAGTATGGTACAGAAATAATTCCATGTCTGAATGGAAGTCGTTTTGCAAGGGATTACCTGTAGCTACTGACACCTGGTACATACGCCTGAACTATGCTAAAAATAAAATACGCATAGGAACAATGAGGGGTGTTTGGGAAAATGATTTATATGAGTCTTCATCTACCATTGCTAATGCAATGGTTACAAATAAGGAGGTTGCTGCAAAGGTACCTGTTAGTTTTGTGGATCATTCGGTGGTACTTGAAGATGCTAACTATGCTTGGTCTTTTCCCGGTGGAACACCTTCTTCTTCAACAGATGAAAAACCACAGATCATATATCCTGAAGCTGGCACATACGATGTGTCACTCACTGTAACAGACGCTAATGGAACAAGTAGTCGTTCTTATAATAGTATGGTTAATGTTTCCGTTGTTCAGCCAGCTATTGATAAAACCAATTGGAGGCTTCTGTCTGTTGATAGTGAACAATCAGGTGAAGGAGCTAATTTTGCGTTTGACAATAATATAACCACCCATTGGCATACTGAATGGAGTCCTTCCTCACCTGATTATCCGCATGAAATACAGATTGATTTGGGTGAAAGTTACTGTCTTGAAGCATTTAGCATCCTGCCACGACAGGATGGAAGCCAGAATGGTATGATTAAGGATTATGAGTTTTATGTGTCTGTAGATGGATTAAATTGGGGAACGCCGGTCAAAATAGGTACCTGGAGTAATAGTTCTAGTGTTAAAAAAGAATTTTTTACAGCTAAAACAGGAAGGTACATACGATTAGTAGGTAAAGCTGAGGTAAATGGTAATGTATGGGCTTCAGCTGCTGAAATAGATGTGTATGGCTCTACTATAACCGGTATTAAAGAAACTAATTTGAATCAACCTAATGTTCAGGTATGCTCTCAGAATCGAATTATATATCTGCGACATGATTTGGATGTGGAAAGTACTGTTCAAATTTTTAGCGTTAACG
Source organism: Marinilabiliaceae bacterium JC017 (assembly GCA_004296775.1). Classification (GTDB taxonomy): domain Bacteria; phylum Bacteroidota; class Bacteroidia; order Bacteroidales; family Marinilabiliaceae; genus JC017. Next base: position 23,051 of record RHGE01000048.1, on the reverse strand, counting down.
GTCAGTTGATTGCTCAAAAGAAACTCAGTAAATATGATCGGGAAGTTAATTTTATGAATGCGATGCCTGGATTATATATTGTCCGTTTGATTGTAGATCGTAAGATAGTTTCCAAAAAAGTAATAGTCCAATAAGACTTGCACTCTGCACCAGTAAATATTATTGGTGCAGAGTGTAATTCCTTGATTAAGAATTTCTAAGAAATATTACACAGATAAATGAGCGCAAGCCATTGTGTTTTTTTGCGAAGGATACACATCAGTTTTTTCATAAGGGCAGAATAGAGTCATTCTTAAACCTTTTGAGAAATCTGATTTTATTGTTAATAAAAACATTTATTAAAGAAATTGGGTTGGTTTTTATAAAAACGGAACAAGGGATATTTAAGAAAATGCCGCGTATTCTATTGAAGAATGGGTAGATGACCTGATTTTACAGATAATCTTAGAGGAGAAAGCCTATCTGTTAGTGAATTGTAAGAAATATGGCATCATATGGGAAAGTCCGTTGCCACCGAAAGCGTGGAAGTAGGAAATTTGAAGTGATGGTCTTGGTCGTTCTTGTGCTTATTTAGAAGGGAATGATTGTTATTAGATGATGTAGGTCTAAAATTGACATAATAATTAAAGAATGAATAGTAAACTCAAAGAAATACTGCTCTTTGTGATAGCTGTATGGATATTGTGTCCAATCACTAGTTTTTCACAGATAATTAGAGAAAAGGAGGAGTTAAGTCCGGAATGGGAAAATGAAGAGATAATAGGAATCAATAAGGAACAACCAAGAGCCACTTTTATACCTTATGAAAATAGTGAGAAGGCTTTGAAAGGTGACAGGTATGATTCCCAATACCTGAAGTTGCTAAGTGGAAAATGGCATTTCAACTGGTCTGTTGATCCGGAACACCGGCCTGTTGATTTTTATACCAATGAATATGATGTTTCTGCATGGGATCAGATTAATGTGCCTTCAAATTGGCAGTTACACGGTTATGGCAAGGCCATCTACACGAATAATATCTATCCTTTTAAGAGTGACCCACCCTATGTCACCAGTGAACCTGAGGATACCACCTGGTATGCATTTCACCATCGTAATCCGGTTGGATCCTACAAGCGTACTTTCACAATTCCGGATAACTGGAACAAGAAAGAGATATTCATCCATTTCGATGGGGTGAGTTCCGCTTTTTATCTTTGGATAAATGGCGTGAAGGTGGGTTATAGCCAAGGGAGTATGACACCTGCAGAGTTCAATGTAACTAAATACCTGAGAAAGGGAGAAAATCAAATTTCTGTTGAAGTTTATAGATGGAGTGATGGCAGTTATTTGGAGGATCAGGATTTCTGGCGGTTGAGTGGTATTTTCCGACCGGTTTATTTGTGGGCACAGAATCCGGTAGGTATCCGGGATTTCTATGCGCAACCACAATTAGTGGATGATTATACGAATGGCCAATTGAAACTGGAAGTGGAGCTTCTGAACCTTTCAGGTAGAAAGGCAAAAGATTATGCAGTGGAGGCCCGTCTTTTTGATGCTAATCAGCAGTTGGTTAAGGTTAATAAAGAAATGATTTCAAGAAACATCATTGTTTCAAAGAATGGTGATGTGAAAATAGAGCTGGAGACCAAAGTCGCCCAACCTCTTAAATGGACGGCCGAGCATCCCATCTTATATACGCTTGTGTTAGAACTGAAAAATGGTAAAGGAAAAGTGGTTGATTGTACCTCTGCTAACATTGGTTTCCGTTCTGTTGAAGTGGGACCAAAAGGAGAGTTAATGATCAATGGCAAATCGGTTTTACTGAAAGGCGTTAATCGTCATGAGCATCATCCTCAATTTGGACGGGCGGTAACCGTTGAAAGCATGGAGGAAGATATTCGTCTCATGAAGCTGTATAATATTAATGCAGTACGTACCAGTCATTACCCCAATGATCCGCGTTGGTATGAGTTATGTGATAAATATGGTATTTACCTGATGGATGAAGCCAATGTTGAAGCTCACGGCTTGTATGGAAAACTAGGTATTACAGAACCTGGTTACCTGCCATCCTGGGAAAACGCCCATATTGACCGCGTTATGTCCATGGTGGAACGGGATAAAAACCATCCGGCTGTAATAATCTGGTCTCAAGGGAATGAATCGGGGAGTGGGCCCACTTTTCAGAAAATGTATGATGCCATCAAGGCCCGGGATACCAGCCGCCTGGTGCACTATGAAGTAATGTGGGGGCCGGCTGATATGGACAGTAACATGTATCCATCGGTTGACCATATTATCTCGCAAGGTGAGCGAAAAGTAGTCCGTCCCTATGTCATGTGTGAGTATGGACATGCCATGGGAAATGCGTGTGGGAACATTAAGGAGTATTGGGATGCTGTTCGTCAATACCCACGTATTATTGGTGGTTTTATTTGGGATTGGGTAGATCAGGGATTGGATGCATACGATGATAACGGAAAGCACTACTGGTACTATGGCGGAACCTTTGGCGATTATCCCAATTCAGGTAATTTCTGTATCAATGGTTTGGTGTTACCTGATCGGAGTGTTTCACCCAAGTTATTTGAGATAAAGGGGCAGTATCAAAATTTTTGGGCTAAGCCTGTTGACTTAGAAAAAGGGAAAGTAGAATTGTATAATGAATTCAATTTTATCAACCTGAGTCAATATGACCTTGTTTGGGAAGTAAGTGTGGATGGAGAAGTAGAACAAAGTGGAATATTGAATGGTATTGATTTGGAACCAAAAGAGCGAAAAATAGTCACTGTCCCGTATGAGAAAATTAAACCTGTTGAGGGGGCCGTTTACCATCTTACCCTTCGTTTGAAACAAAAGGAGGCTTCTCTTATGATACCTGCCGGACATGAATTAGCCTGGGGACAGTTTGAGTTGCCAGTGAAGTGTTCAGCTTCTGTTGTGAAACAAGCAGATCTGAACAGGTTAATATCGGTTAATTCAGAAGGTGCTTATGTTATTAAAGGAGAGGGATTCGTAATTAAGTTTGATGAAAAGACAGGTGCTGTTAGCAGCTGGGTTATTAATGGAAAAGAGATTATTCATGCCGATGGTCAATCACCCGTCTTAAATGTATTTAGGGCACCGGTTGATAATGACGCACGTCGTCAATGGTATCAGTTGGAGTTGAATAAACTTTCTAATCAATTGCAATCGATTAATCTGGTAAATAATGGGCATGAGGGTATTGAAGTGGATGTAGTGAATAGCTATTCCAATTCAAGTCAGAAGTGCTTTACTGTGCAAACCCAATACACAATCCTTGGAAACGGATTTGTGAATGTAAACCAAACCATTTTGCCTCATATTGGTAAAGTAGGTCTTCCAAGGGTGGGAATGACTTTGCAGTTGAATGAAAGATTGGAAAACCTTACCTGGTTTGGACGTGGTCCGGTGGAGAATTATCCCGATCGTCAATCAGGTGCCGCATTAGGTAGATATACCAGCAGAGTGGAGGATCAATTGGTGACTTATGTGCGTCCTCAGTCAAATAGTAACAAGGAAGATACAAAATGGCTGACCTTAACTGATGACCAGGGCGATGGAATCATGGTCGTAGCGGATAATCAAATGGCATTTTCAGCATTGCATTATACAGAGAATGATCTTGATAAAGCTCGATACATAAATCAATTGAAGCCTCGTAAGCAGGTTGTATTGAATATCGATTACCGGCAATTAGGTTTGGGTAATGGTAGTTGTGGTTCTGCTCCTTTGGCAGATTATCAGCTATATGCAGAAACTGTGAATTTCTCCTGGTCACTTCGACCTTTTTCAAAAGGTGATGATCTTGTTCGCCTGGCAAGGAAATGTATCAAGGTAAAAGAACCTGTTATCCTGCAGTCAGATGAAAATTTGGTATCCCTTGTTGCAGAAGATGAATTGGCTGATATCAGGTATACTACTGATGGGTCGGAACCAACCATGAAATCCGCTGTGTATAAAAAACCGTTTGCCATTACCGATCAGATTACTGTAAAAGCCAGATGTTTTAAAAAGGGAATGATTGCCTCTATGGGGGTCGAAAAAACGTTGTTGCCTTTTTTGAAAACTGTTTCTGATTATAAAACAACCTGGAAGGTGGTCTATGCCAATAGTTTTCAGCCGGGTGATGAGCCGGATAACGTATTGGATGGGAACAGGGCGACCAAATGGCACACGCAATGGTCAGCACCGGCACCCAAACACCCCCATGAAATTCAAATTGATTTGGGAGCCACTTATGAGATTGCCGGTTTTCTGTTGGTTAACCGTACCGATGGTACCAATGGATGCATTAAAGACTATGAATTATATTTCAGTGAGGATGGCCAAAACTGGGGAGCACCTGTTGAGTCCGGTCAGTTGGATGTGGCGAACAGTGTTGAAGTACGTTTTGACCATATGTTTAAAGGACGGTTTCTACGTCTTGTGGCTTTAAGTGGAGTTGGTCAGTGGACTTCTGTGGCAGACTTTGATGTTTTGGCGATTAAAAAGATAAAATAATAGTAACCTCTAAGATTAATAAAAACCATACGCATGACTAGAATTTCAATTTTTATTAGTTTGTTATGGATGCTTTTGGCTTGTACGAGCCAAAAGCCATCTTCGAAAATAATGAATTTTAACGGCGACTGGCAATTTACCCGTTTGGATGAGGAAACTGCTAATAAGGCAGAGATCATCAACCAGGGGGCTGATTGGTCATCGCAATATGATGTGACGCATGTTTCAGCCGATGCAAGTTTAAGTGTTTCAGCAGAGGTGTTATCGTCGGAGTTTAAACAGCTGGAATCGGTGAGTTGGGAAGAGGCTTCTCTGCCACATACACCTAAAATTGAAGAATTAACCGTACTGCATCAGTGGCAGGGGATATGTTACTATAAAAAACAATTTATTGCCGATAAGGATTGGCAAGATCAAAAGAGTTATATCGAATTTGAAGGCGCCATGCATTTGGCCGATATCTGGATCAATGGAAAACATGTCATGCAGCATGCGGGTGGTTATACGCCATTTGTGATTGACGTGGCAGACCATTTAAAATTTGGTGAATCCAATGAGATATTAGTGCGTCTTGACAATCGGAATAATCCCCTGATTCCACCTGGGAAACCTTTAGAGGATCTGGATTTTTGCTACTATGGTGGTATTTATCGTGATGTGAATTTCATTGTGAAAAATAAAATTCACATTACCCATCCCATTAAGGCTAATGAAGTTGCCGGTGGCGGCGTGTTTGTTACTTATCCAAAAGTGTCGAAGGATAAGGCCATTATTTCAGTTCAGACTCATGTGCAGAATGAATCGGATGCGTCAGCTGAAATTAAGGTTTGTCAGCGATTGATGCAGATTGATGGACTTTTTCAGCAACGAAATATCAGTAAAGAAGTGGAACTGGCAAAAGCTACAGACATGCTATCACCAGGAGAAGCCAAACATATAAAGCAAAGCATTAATGTAACGAATCCCCGTCTATGGTCGCCTGATGCCCCCTACCTTTACCTGTTAAAAACAGAAATAGTTCAAGACGGTAAGGTCATTGATGTGCAGGAACAGCGTATTGGTATTCGGAGAATTGCCTTTAGTCGGGAAAATGGATTTGAGATAAATGGACAAAAGGTTAGGTTAGTAGGGAGTAATCGCCACATGGAGTATCCTTATGTGGGTAATGCTATTTCGGATCAGGCTCAATACAGGGACATTTATCACATCAAAGAAAGTGGCTTTAATACCGTTCGTTTGGGCCATTATCCACAAGATAAGTCTGTGTTGGAAGCGTGTGATGAATTAGGTGTTCTGGCTATTGAGCCCATCCCTGGCTGGCAGTTCTTTAATAAAAATGAAAAGTTTTGTAAGCTTACTTATCGTGATATCAGGCATTTGATTCGTCGTGACCGCAATCATCCGTCTATCATAATTTGGGAAACGATCTTAAATGAAGCTTGGCCACCAGCCTGGTGGAAAGATAAGGCTGTAAAACTAGCTCATGAGGAATATCCCGGAGATCAGTGTTTCACATCCGGTGATAGTTATGGCTATTATAATTGGGATGTGCAGTACAATGACTGGGAGGACGGATTCAATCGTCCAAATGAGAGTGGAAAACCCGGGTTTATTCGTGAATATTATGATTATGAGTTCGGCGGTCATTATAGCACTACCAGGGTGGCTCGGGGCGATGGAGAAACAGCGTTGCTGCAAAATGCGTGGAATGCTCAATGGTCACACAACCGCTACAGGACTTATTATCCATGGACAGTAGGTGATGCCGTGTGGAGCATGTATGATTATAACCGGGGCTGTTGTGACAATATTTGTTTGAGCGGAGTAGCTGATGTTTTTAGACTTGACAAGTTTAGTATTCCGTTTTACAGGAGTCAGATGTCTGTTGGAAAGCCACTTCCATCAGGTGAGTTCGATCCGTTTATTTTTATGGCCAATTATTGGGACAATCAGCCGAAAGACAATAAGGTAGTCGTGTATGCCAATGTGGAAGAAGTAGCTTTGGTATTAAACGGAAAAGAGATCGCCAGGCAGAAATGTGATGACGGGCCGGACAGTGATTATGCTGCTGAAAGAGAAATGTGGTATAAGGGCGGAAATCCTTTCGATGGGGGTAACTGTGGACAGTTGGAGCATGCTCCTTTTACATTTGAGAACGTAAAATGGGCCGAGGGAGAGATAAAAGCCATTGGTTACATGAATGGAAAGGATGTGTGTCAACACGTCGTAAAAACGCCTGGTCAATCCTCGCAATTATCTATTGATTATTTTGAATCGGGTCAGCCGGCAGCAGCTAACGACCTATTGATTGTATATGTTAATATCGAAGATGATAATGAGACATTATGTGTTAATAGTTCAGAAAAGATTTCACTCGAAATAGCAGAGGGAGGTTCTGTTGTTGGACCTGCTAGTGTTGCTGCAGAGGCTGGTATTGCCTCCTTCCTGGTAAAAACAGATGAATCGCAACGGTTGGTAATGACTGCAAAATCTGCTTTTAGTGAGCAACCTAAAATTGTTGAGTTATTGCACGAGTAAGATGTGTTATAAATAATAAGATAAAAGAATGAAACAGATACTGTTAGTATTATCTTTAATTGGTATCCTTATAGGATCTTGTACTTCTAAAGAGGAAGCAAGATTTCAAATAAAAGAGGGGCATTTCTATCTGGACAAAAAACCGGTTCAATTAATATGTGGCGAAATGCACTATCCACGTATTCCTAAAGAATATTGGCGCGACCGTCTGAAAAGGGCCAAAGCGATGGGGATAAATACTATTTCGGCTTATGTGTTTTGGAATTTCCATGAGTTGCAACCTGGGGAATTTGATTTTGAAGGGCAGGCTGATTTGGCAGAGTTCATTCGTCTGGCCCAGGAAGAGGAGTTGTATGTTATTTTGCGTCCAGGGCCTTATGTGTGTGCAGAATGGGATTTTGGCGGTTACCCCTCGTGGCTTCTCAGGGAGAAAGGGATGGTATATCGCAGTAACGATGAACGTTTTCTAGCTGCTTGTGAGAGATATATTAAACGGTTAGGAGAGGAGTTGTCTTCTTTGACAGTAGAAAATGGCGGTCCCATTCTTATGGTACAGGTAGAGAATGAATATGGATCATATGGTGATGATAAGGTCTATCTGGGACGGTTGCGGGATATGATTAAGGATGCTGGTTTTAATGTACCGCTCATGACCTGTGATGGATCTGGCCAGATGGAAGCCGGCCATGTGGCGGGTGTATTGCCTACCGTTAATGGAGCGGTGGGAGAAGATATTATTAAATCGGTGGATAAATTTAACCCAGGAGGCCCCTATTTTGTCGCTGAGTTTTATCCTGCCTGGTTTGATGTGTGGGGTACTCCTCATTCGTATCGTGACTACAAACGCCCCGCTGAACAACTGGAATGGATGGTTAAAAATGGCGTGTCAGTGAGTATCTATATGTTTCATGGTGGTACTAACTTTAGTTATACCAATGGGGCTAATACCGCTTATGGCTATGCGCCGCAACCCACCAGCTATGATTATGATGCGCCACTGGGTGAGTATGGAAATGCTTATCCAAAGTATTATGCATTCCGGGAGGTGTTGCAAAAGCATTTGTATAAAGATAAACCATTACCTGAAGTGCCGGCTGAAAATACAATTATTGAAATTCCGGAGTTAACATTGTCAGAGAGTGCTCCTTTGGCCGATGCATTTAATGAACGAATCAATTCGGAACGGCCGCTTTCAATGGAAGATGTCAACCAGGATTTTGGTTACATCCATTATCAAACAGTTATTCCGAAGCCGGTAAAAGGAACCTTAACCATTAAAAATGTACGTGACTATGCCGTTATTCTGCTGAATGGAAAGCAAATTGGCAGCCTGGATCGTCGTCATCGGCAAAGTAGTATTGAAATTGACGTGACTGAAGTGCCGGCTAAACTGGAAATTGTGGTTGAAAATGTGGGTAGGGTAAACTACGGTTCTGACATTCTGAATAACCGGAAAGGTATTACCGAAAAGGTGACCATTGATGGAAAGGAACTGAAGGGATGGAAAAACACCCCGCTGCCACTGCATAAAGCACCTGTTGGCAGTTATCATTATTCATCTGATTTGATTAAAGGAGTACCGGCGTTTCACCGGACTGTTTTTAACCTGGATAAAACAGGCGATACCTTTCTTGATTTAAGCAAGTGGGGAAAAGGGGCCGCATGGATAAATGGTCGGTCGTTGGGTAAATTTTGGAATATAGGTCCTCAGCAGACACTTTATGTACCAGGCCCCTGGTTAAAAGAAGGTCAAAATGAATTGGTGATTTTTACCTTAGAAGATACAGGTGCAAGAACAGTTAAGGGATTAAACGCCCCTATTTTAGATCAGGTGGGTGTTGATATCAATTCCGATGAAAGGCCGAAGCGGGATAATAGTAAAAAACCAATTTTGGATAAAGGAGATATCGTTCTGACGAAATCCTTAGAGAAGGAATTCGGCTGGCAGGAATTTACATTCGAAAATGCTGTTACCATGCGTCATTTGGCATTGGAAACAGTATCTGCTTTCGATGATGGGATGCCATGCTTAAGTGAATTGGATGTGATTGGTGAAGATGGAAAACCTTTAACTAAGGATACCTGGAAAGTGGTATATGCCAGTTCGGAGGAAGAAGCAGATAAAAAGGGATATGCCGATTGTCTGGTAGACGGAAACTTGGGGACTTACTGGAAAGCCCGGTCTGCCAGTCAGCCACAAAGTGTCATTGTTGATTTAGGTGAAATCATGACCATAAAAGGCATTCGCATCATGCAACCCTACCAAAAAATAACCGGGAAGGTGAATGAGTTTCGGATCTATGCCCGGCCTCAATTCTTTTTATTTAAATAAGTCATCGTTTTATACTAATTGTTAAGCAAAGAGTGAAATGAATAAGTATAGATGGTTAATAATCTTATTTGGAGTATTCAGTATGCACGTCATACATGGACAAAACTTCAATAATACCTGGGTTTCTGATAATGGGGATGGAACTTATACCAATCCCATATTATGGGGCGATTGGCCGGATCCTGATATTATACGAGTTGGTGATGACTTTTATTTTGTCTCAACAAGTATGCACTTTGTCCCGGGGTGTCCTATTCTTAAATCCAGGGATTTGGTTAACTGGGAAATGGCGGGTTATGCCGTTTCCCGATTTGAAGAAGATAGTAAGTATAATATGGATGGGGGTTGTATGTATTTAAATGGCTCCTGGGCCAGTACAATTCGTTATCATAAGGGAAAGTTCTACGTTGGTTTCTGCACTCCTTACGGTGATCCGGATGGCAACTTTTCTATGTGCACAGCAACAGATCCTGCGGGGCCATGGACCAGAACAATATTCCCGGAATATTTATACGATCCCGGGTTGTTATTTGATGAGGATGGGAAAGTGTATGTGGCGCATGGTCAGGGTACCATTTATGTCACCGAGTTAAATGCTGACGCGTTGTCTGTAAAAACACAGAAGAAGAAAATATACAGCAATTCCGATTATCCATACCTTGAAGGGGGCCATTTCTATAAGATAAATGGGAAATATTATATTATGGCTACCTATGGAGGCACAAAGGGCAGGCAGGTTTGTCTGCGCTCCGATAATGTGTATGGGCCTTATGAATCCAAAATAGTTTTAAATGACTATTCAAATTTTGAAGGGAACGGACTCCATCAGGGGGGATTGGTTCAGCTCAAAAATGGAGATTGGTGGTTTATGATTATGCAGGATCGAGGTACTGTAGGCCGTGTGCCAGCCATTCAACCGGTCACATGGATTGACGGGTGGCCGATCCCGGGTAAAAATGGGAAAGGTGTAATAACCTGTAAGAAACCGGAGGTTGGGGCAGAATATCCAAAGCGGACTCCTGCTGCATCTGATGATTTTTCTTCTGACCGCTTAGGTCTTCAATGGCAATGGAATCACAATCCCGATACTACAAAGTGGACATTGAATGAACGACCTGGCTATTTAAGGTTAAAGGCAAGTATGGCCACTGATAGCACACTCGAAACGGCTCGCAATACGTTAACTCAACGACTACAGGGACCCAGATGCGAGGGCGTAACTGAAATGGATGTAAGTGGTATGGTTGACGGTAATGTGGCAGGTTTGTGTGTTTTTCAAAGCCCTTATGCCTATGTGGCTATAAAACAAGAGAAGGATTTGAAGAAGATTGTAATGGTTAATAATGGGGAAACCATTGAGACGGTTAACAATTTTCAGGGAAATAGAATCTGGTTTAAAGCAAAGGCTGATTGTATTACAGATACGGCAGTGCTTTTTTATAGTACTGACAGTATTAACTATACACCTATTGGAGATAAATTAAAGATGTACTACGCCAAATGGTGGTGGTCTGGTTACCGTTTTGCTTTATTTAATTACTCCTTGAATGAAACAGATGGTGGGTATGTAGATTTTAATTATTTGCATTTCAAGAGTTCGGATGTCAATGGGAATAGGTATTCTGCATTTGATACAATTCAAGTTGAAAGATACGATAGTGAATCCGGAAGGGATTTGAAATGGCAGAAAGGAGAGAGTCAATTCTTAACAAATATTGAAAATAAGGAATGGATTCAATTTGATAGGATTGATTTTGGTAAGAAAGGGGCCACTTCTTTTCAGGCGCGCATTGCTTCGGTGTCAAAAGGTACTATTGAAATTCATTGCGATAGTCCGGAGGGAAAATTGTTGGGTACTTGTGAAATAAATAGTACCGGTGGAGATGAGATTTGGAAAATGACGAGGTGCAAAATAAAACGAATTAAGGGAGTGAAAACCATTTGTTTTAAATTCAATGGAGAATCCTTTAATTTCGACTGGTTTACATTTAAACCATAGTGTCATTATGTAATCCGGGTAGTTTTATACAATAGTTCGTTAAACTTTTGTAAGTAATTGAAAAGCAACTTCAATTTATCCAATAGACGAAATCGTTAATGGTCTGAAAAATGGAGTAATGTAAATCAGTCTAAAGTCTATCATATAATAAGTTCGCATTTACTCAACAAATACGAAAAAGGCCATGATGTTGGGAAGTGCGGGAGCCGGTCAAATAAGCGGGCCGGCGTAGGCGCGACGAAGATGAATGCGGGAATTCTGGCCTGTGGGTTGGCAAAAATTCATCAAGGAGGTGGGGAGAAGCGTTTATTTGACTAGCGTTTTTTGCTTCGTTTTTGGGGCAATGCCAAAAATGAAGTAGGGTTTGGGACAACGTCCCAATAAAACTATTACTGAAGGACTGATGCTTATATATCAAATAAGCTTGTAAAACTATTAGCTTGATTGTTTATAAGCATTGAAGCCTTTCCGTTTGTTGGGCGCCTTGAGTAGATAGCTAATTACAATATTCAAACAATAACTGAAAAAAAATATACTTAACATGGGATCAAATCGTAGATCATTTTTGAAAAATATAGCCCTGGGATCAGGCGTGGTTGCTGCTGCTCCGTTAGTGGGGTGTGGTGAAAAAAAAGAAAAATGTGAAAAGGCCTTCATTAAAGAGTCAGCGGAACGAATTCCTAAAATGCATTTTAACATGTGCGGGTACGCCGCTCCTAAACTGGATACCGTAAGAGTTGGTTTTGTAGGTATCGGTGACCGTGGTATAGGAGCTGTTGAACGCATGACATATATTGACGGTGTTGAAATTACAGCTATCTGTGATACCCGTCAGGCCGCTTTAGATGGCGCTCAGGCAAAATTAGCTAAGGCCGGCCTGCCAAAGGCTAAGGAATTTACCGGAAGTGATTTGGCATTTAAAGAGATGTGTGACAGTAACTTGGTAGATCTGGTTTACATTGCTACTCCATGGAAATGGCACGTGCCGGTAGCTGTTGCTGCCATGAAAGGAGACAAGCATGCCGCTGTTGAGGTTTCCACTGCCAAAACAATGGATGAGTGTTGGGAAATTGTTGAGGTGTCGGAGCAAACGAAGAAGCACTGTGTGATACTGGAAAACTGTTGTTACGACTTCTTTGAATTATTAACCTTAAATATGACACGTCAGGGTGTGTTTGGTGACTTAATTCATGGAGAAGGAGCATATATTCACAACTTAGATTATTGGCATTTTAATAAGCCCCAGGATGATCGGCCAGGGGGAGATGGAGCCTATGACAAGATGTGGCGTCTGCATGAAAATAAACGCAAAGCTAATGTATATCCTACCCACGGATTAGGCCCTATTTGTCAGGCCATGAACATTAACCGGGGCGATCGGATGGATTACCTGACCGCCATGATATCGGATGACTTTACATTAAAGCAACGTATCGAGGAGAAAGCAAAAGAAGATCCGTTCTTTCAGCAGTTTGTGGGCTGGGATATGCGTGGTAACATGGATATGCAAATGATTCGCACCGTGAAAGGTCGTACTATCATGATTCAACATGACATTAGTTCGCCTCGTCCATACTCGCGTATCCACATGTTGAGCGGCACCAAGTGTTTTGCTCAAAAATGGCCATTGCAACACATTGCGTTTGGACACGATGTGGCAGATGAAGCAAAAATGAAAGAGTTGTGGGATAAATATACGCCTGAGATCGTAAGGCGTGTGGGTGAAATGGCCAAGCAAGTTGGAGGTCATGGTGGTATGGACTTCATTATGGACTGGCGTTTAATCGATTGTTTACGTAATGGCTTACCAATGGACCTGGATGTATACGATGCTGCTGCCTGGAGTTGTATCACACCATTGAGTGAGTGGTCCATTGCCAATAAATCTAAACCGATTGATGTGCCTGATTTTACCCGGGGAGCCTGGAAAACCAACAAACCGGTTAATCTGACTTTAAATGGTGGCGGGACGACGAAAGTACGTAACCTCAAAAATGCAGATGCTAAAGGACAATTGAATGTGCATTAAGAATGCGGGTTGTTTAATCTGGATATGATAAAGTAAATATAAATACAAACCCCCTTTGAGATTGTGGAAGATGCACAATCCTATGGGGTTTTGTGTGTTGTAGAATTTGATAATAATATGACGATGGATAGGATAAAATTTATAATGGCCATAGTCGCTGTAGCTACTGCTTTGAGCTGGCCGCAGGATATCATGGCAGGTCCGGGAGAAAATCGGACGGATTGGGAAAATCCAAAGATGTTTAATCAAAATAAGGAAGCTCCTCATGCTACTTTGATGCCATTTGCCTCTGTTGATGCGGCATTGACTAAAAAGCGGAATGCTTCCATCTATTATAAAAGCCTCAATGGAACCTGGAAGTTTAACTGGGTGCGTAAACCAGTCGATCGACCAGTCGATTTTTACAAGCCTGGTTTTGATGTGAGTGACTGGAACGATATCAAGGTGCCATCCAACTGGGAATTGCAAGGATATGGTATTCCCATTTATGTCAATCACCAGTATGAATTTGCGGATTTCAAGGCCCCTGTTTCACCCGAAATTGAATTTGTTGAAGGTATTTATCCCTCTAATCCCGGGCAGGTACCACATGACTATAATCCGGTAGGGTCCTATCGACGTACTTTTACCATTCCTGAAAACTGGGACGGTAGACAAGTCTTTATTCAGTTTGGCGCGGTGAAATCAGCCATGTACATCTGGGTAAACGGGAAAAAAGTAGGTTACAGCCAGGGCAGTAAAACATTTGCCGAGTGGGATATTACGAAATATCTGCAGAAAGGGGAAAATTCATTAGCCGTTGAGGTGTATCGCTGGAGTGATGGTTCTTACCTGGAGTGTCAGGATTTCTGGCGGATCAGTGGTATTGAACGCGATGTGTTCCTTTATTCCACACCCAAGGTGCGTATTCGTGATTTCTTTGTGAAAGCTGACCTGGATGAATCTTATACCGATGGTAAGCTGAAGGTTGAAGTGGATCTGAAGAATCATGCCAGGCAGCTGCGTTCGGGTAACTATAAAGTAAGGTACCAGTTGTTTGATAAGGATAAGAAGGTGATCGCTGAAGAGACCCTTAAAGCCAATATCCATAAAAAACAGCAGTGTTTGTTGAATTTCGAAACCACCGTTTCTAATCCTGAAAAATGGACGGCTGAAACCCCTGAACTTTATACGTTGGTATTGCAATTGACCGATGGAAAAGGGGTGAGCCGGGAAATCGTTTCCACCAAAGTTGGTTTCCGCAAAGTGGAGATTAAAGATGGTGTTTTCTACATCAATGGTGTAGCTGTACTGATCAAAGGAGTGAACCGTCACGAACATGATGAGTTCAACGGGCATGTGGTGAGTGAAGCCGCCATGCTCCATGAGGTACAGCTAATGAAACAGTTTAATATTAATGCGGTTCGTACTTCTCATTATCCCAATGACGAGCGTTTTTATGAGCTTTGTAATGAATATGGATTATACATTACCGACGAGGCCAACATTGAGTCCCACGGGATGTACTATGGAAAGTATTCATTGGCTAAGAATCCCGAGTGGAAAGAAGCACACCTGGATCGTAACATGCGCATGGTAGAGCGCGATAAGAACCACCCTTGTGTTATCGTTTGGTCTATGGGTAATGAAGCGGGAGACGGCGACAACTTCACCGCTGTATTCAAATGGATCAAAGAGCGCGATGCTTCACGGCCTATACATTATGAACGTGCCGAATTGGGACCCAATACGGAGTTGTATTGTCCGCAATATCCGGGTGTGCGTTACCTGAAACATTATGCATCCAAGAAGCAGGAGAAACCGATGATCATTAGTGAGTATTCCCATGCTATGGGTAATAGTACTGGTAACCTGTCTGATATGTGGGATGTGATTCACGACCGTACAAATAAACAGCTGCAAGGTGGTTACATCTGGGATTGGATTGACCAGGGATTAGCCGAAACAGATGAGAATGGGCGTAAATACTGGACTTATGGCGGAGATTATGGGGAAGGCATGCCTTCGGATAATAACTTCGTATGTAACGGTATCATATCTCCGGATTATACCCCTCATCCTGCCATGTGGGAGGTGAAATATGCTTACCGGTATGTTCATTTTAAAGCTGAGAATTTAGCTGAGGGACAATTTAAAATATCCAATTATTACGATTTCGTCTCATTGGCCAATTACGATATTCGTTGGAGCTTGTCATGTAATGGTAAAGAGGTGCAGGTTGGCTACCTGAAAGATTTAGATGTGGCACCCCATCAGAGTAAAATTGTTACGTTGCCGTTGTCAAAACTCAAAGGTGAAGCAGGCAAGGCGTATTTTGTCGATTTTTCCGTGCGCTCAAAGAAAGCGACTCAGCTATTGAACAAAGGATTTGAGGTGGCTCATGAGCAGTTTCAATTGCCGGTTGAAGAAGTTTCGGCCGCGGGTAATGAGCATTATGCCGCATTACAATTAAGCGATGGTGAAACCATCCGTGTGGATGGGGCGAACTTCACTATCCGATTTGACAAAGCCAGCGGAACCATCAGTAGTTGGCAGGTAAACGGAATGGATCTCTTGCAGAAAGGGCCTGAGATTAATTTCTGGCGTGCCTGTAACGATAATGATAAAGGTAGTAATATGATCGGCCGATTAGGTGTATGGCGTGAGGCTGGTCATGAAAAAAAGGTAACCAATGTGACGGCTACACAGCCTGTTTCCGGAAAAGTCGTTGTGAAAGTGGAATATGCCTTGGATAAAGTTCAATCCACTCAAACAGTGGTATACGAATGCCTGGGTAACGGTCAGGTGAAGGTTAAAAGTCAGTTTTATAAAGGTGCCGAGAAGCTGCCCGACATGCCCCGCTTTGGTATGCGTATGGAGCTGCCGGTTAATTTTGACAACCTGAAATACCTGGGACGTGGTCCGCATGAAAACTACTGTGATCGTAATCGCGGCGCTTTTGTTGGTCTTTACGACGGAAAAGTGGCCGACCAGTATTTCAATTACGTGCGTCCACAGGAGAATGGCTATAAAACCGATGTGCGTTGGCTGGAACTTCGCAACAACAATGGCTGGGGGCTTAAGATCTCAGGAGCACCGTTGTTGGGCTTCTCAGCACTGCACAATCCAATCGAAGATTTCGATCAGGTTACACACGAGGATTTCAGACACATCAACGATATTGTAAAGCAAAATGGTGTGTATGTGAATTTTGATTTGAAACAGATGGGTGTGGCAGGCGATAATTCGTGGGGAGCCAGACCCTATGCCGAGTATAGCGTGCCGGCAGATGATTACCTGTTTGAATTTGTGATGGAACCCGTTTTTTAACTGGTTATGAAATGATTTTATAACAGTAAAAGTACTTGATACGAGAAGCACCAATGGAAATATCCATTGGTGCTTTTTTTTGGTGTGCCGTGAATGGTAAAACCTCCATATGGATAACTATTCGTAGTGGTGTGAAGAGGCAATCCCATCTTGTTTTGAGAAGAGAAATAACTTGTGAGATAAAAGATGATTGCTGGAAGAAGGTTCTGCATGTCTGTCTGTATTCTGTTTTTCTTGTGTCAAGGACTTCATACGTATGCAAAGTCGTTGCATCAACTGTGTCCGGGGCTTCTCACGTCCGCAAAGTCGTTGCATCAACTGTGTCCGGGGCTTTTCACGTCTGCAAAGTTGTTGCATCAAGTGTGTTTGGGGCTTCTCACGTCCGCAAAGTCGTTGCATCAAGTGTGTCTGGGGCTTCGCACGTCCGCAAAGTTGTTGCATCAAGTGTGCTTGGGGCTTCTCACGTCTGCAAAGTTGTTGCATCAAGTATGTCCGGGGTTTTCACGTCTGCAAAGACGTTGCATCAAGTGTGTCCGGAGTTTTTCACGTCCGCAAAGTCGTTGTATCAACTATTTCCGGGATTCTGTTCATTTTCAAGGTGGCTGTAAGACCCGTGGCAGGAACTTTTTTTCGTTGATGGAGCATTTGTACTAATTGTAATCGGGGCTTCAGATGTTGGTCATGGTGTTGGCTTTTAATTTAGACAAGGCTTCGCGCGTTGTGCCGGGTGTTGTTCCAATTCTATCGGAACAATGTCATAGCTTTGATTCATATTTAATCCCTTCGGTATGGGATTGTCCGAGGGATAAAAATGTTAATACCATCCCCAACGAAACTCGGGGATGGTATTAACTATACTTCAATTCAACCTTGAAGAAGTTGAATTTGTTTGCCATTATTGAGGATCAATAAATTTCAACCTTGTATTGGTATAATTAAAAAAACAGTTTGTACCTATTTTAATAGTTCGTTAAGATTTTGTAATTAATTGAAAAACAGTTTATGTCTGTTTGATAGCCAAAACTTTCAGGGCATTATTTATAATGCTCAGTGTTTAGGTTCGAAGCCGGTAATTACCATGCCATAGGAATTGAATTCACCAAAATCATCCACATCGTAATACCCTCTGAAGGCATTGCCTCCATAGTTATAGTCTATGTAGAACTTATTCTCCGCATTGTATCCTTCAATATTAAACCAATGACCGGAAACCTGGCCTTCTTTATCGGGAGCGGGGCTATCGGCTGTTCTTGCTGCAATGGCAAGCGGATGTCCTTTGGCCAATTCAGCTTTTAAAATTTCAATCCACTCATCTTTGTTATGTTCCCATCGTTTTGCAAACTTGATGTCGTCACCTACATTAAAGTATTTCTTTAGTGCTTCAATAAAGGAATCGGGAGGGGTACCATAATCCATGTTGTTAGTAAGGCCAACAGCTCCGGCTACCAGGAATATTTTTGACACATCCTTATATTCATTTTCTGTGCTGTTGTAATCTAAACTAGCGGGAAGATTATTGTAATTAATTTGAATATTGTCCAAATCACAGGTGAATTTTACTTCGTTCCAGGTATTCATTGAAGAAATATTACCGGTATAAGTGATTTTATCTTTCCAGTATCCCAGTAACCTGGCGATTGTGGTTGCGCCGCAGGGAGCGGGGAATTTATTGTTGATGTTGTTTTCGCCGCTATAATCGGGAAAATAGGCATTGTAGGGCCATTCAAAAACAGTCCATTTATTATCAATGAGGGGTTCAACGCTTGCGGGAAGCTGCTTGGTGTTAACTTCAATTTGTTCACTGTAGCTGATGCCAATGCTGCTTTTTGCAAAAGCTCTTACATAGTATTTTGTATCACTTTTAAGCAGAGGTGTTTTAATTGTTATATTTTCACCCATCGTGGTTTCAGCTTTGTTTTCTTCCATGGTTGGCATTTCGCTTGTTCCCCAGCAAATGCCAAAATTATCAACGTTTTTAGTGCCCTGCGATAACAGCGAGATGTTCAGCGTAATATCCAGATAGTCCACATCCACGATTTTTGCAATTTTTACTTCCGGGAGTGTTTCTGTTGTAATAGCAATGGTGTAGTTTCTTTTAGTACCATCTTCAGCGGTAATGGTGCAGGTTTGTGTTGTTGAAAAATCGTGTACTGCTGTTCCGCTTTCAAGTTTGGTGTTGTTTAGGATTAATGAAGCATTTTCCGATGTTTCAAAGGAAGGGACAAGTTTTGTCAAATCAGTATTGACCGGACAAACACCGGTTACCTGGCCATTTTGGGCATTAATTTCACAATTGATATCTGATGCTAATTCATCATTATTATTTTTTTCAAATTTGAAGCTCAATAAGGAATTCTCAGTACTTAGGGCTTCATCTTTTTCGCATGACAGAAGTATTATAGCGCATATTGCCATGCACGATATTAAACTTAAGTGTTTCATGAAGAAATGATTTAGATTGTGTAACGGTTAAATGAAATTCAAAAATACCAATTATTATAAATTTCAAGCCTTTTATGTATTCTCTTTCATTCCTGTAATCAAGAATTAACTAAATCCCCTTCTTGTATTGACCGTTAGTAGTGGGATGAACCATTTCTTTTAATTGCTTTTCCGAATCAGGATCACCGTTTAGAAGTGCTTTAAATAGTTTAATTAGGCCTGCTTTATCCATCTCTGGCCGGGTAGCCGTTTTTATATTACTTAAGTCAATGAAAAAGCTGGTAAAGCGATGGGGTATATCTGTCACAATCTCTGTATTCAGGCAATTCATCTCATTATACACACGGTAATAGTTGCTCTTTGTCTTTTCAATAACGAAAGAGGTGTTATTAAGATTAGTAATGGATGCAGCTTTCTCACATTGTTGAATACAGGTATCATCCATTTTATTTTTTTTGCAACCTATCACCTTGTGCAGCAAACACTGTCTACTGGTCATAAGTACAATGGGGTGGTAAATGCTGTAGTATAGATTAAAATCCTCGGGCTTGTTAATCCGTTTTATCTGATTTTTGTTTAGCTCATTTGAAATGAATGAGCCGGAACAATTGAAATGCTCTTTTAGCGCCAACAGACTATAGGAGTTGGCGATGTTAAGATAGGGGCCGGCAATCCAGGGGATTCCTCTCTTGCAGGCTTCATAGGCGATGCCGGTATTATTTGTTACAACCTGTTTGGCCGGTACCTGTTGAAGGAAATCTACCGCAGCAGCATAGTCATCACCAATCAATACGGAGGGAAACCAGGGAATTAAATGTTTGTTTTTGCTGAATAGTTCAATGAACTCAGCTGTTTTGTTTTTGAAACAATTGGGCAGTTGAAAATAAATATTCGCAGTGGTCTCACTACAAAGGGCTACATCCGCCGGGGATGCGATCAAGACAGATAGAGTAGGGGTAATGGCTTCCCTTTTTGGCTTTTTTAAGGCAGGAACAGTAATGGGTTCCATCACTTCTTTCGAGCCATTTAAGATGAACAACACTCTTTTTTTAATGGCCGTGAGCTCTTTAAAGGGCAGGAATAGTTTGCCTTGAATGGCAGTTAAGTCCAGGTGTTCAATGTAGTATTCCGTGTCATTTATGGCTTGCAGTCTTTTTAATACCACCTCGTGGTTTAAGGCCTGCGTTCCCTTGTTTGCCAGGTTGATTGTTGAAAGCACAACAAAAGAAGTATCGGGCGTTTTTACCACTACTTTCAGCGGCTCGCCACATGCACCCGAAATGCTTATTGTCAGGGGCGCCTTGGCGATGCTTAACCGGTTGATCTTATTTTCTACCGATGCTTTAAGCCTTTCCTTTTCTTCGTAAAGCGCTAGCTGATCTTTCTCTTTTTCCTCCTCCGATGCATAGTTGTTGATCTCCGAAAGATGCTGGATGGAGTGATCCCTGGGATTATCGATAAACATATCTTCACTAATATCTCCTTGTAGATAGGCGTTGGAGAAATCCCGGTTAAACACCTTGTACAGGTCACTGTCGTCAGTGTTGAGTTTATCCTGGTTAATGAAGCTCAGGAGTTGCTTCTTCCAGGTGTTTACTACCGTATAAACGTAATCGAACTTCTTTATTCTGCCTTCAATCTTCAAGGAATCCACCCCGGCATCATGAAGTTCACGTAGATTGAAAAAGGCTGAATTATCCTTTAGATTCAGCGGGTATTGCTTGCCGGCAGGTGTGGTTAGGTACCTGTCTCTGCAGGGTTGACTGCATCGGCCGCGGTTTCCCGAGTTGCCTCCATGAACCGAACTCATATAGCAAATGCCGGAGAATGAGATGCAGTAGGAACCGTGGACAAATACCTCCGTCAGGACATTGTTATTATGACTAACAGCTGTTAACGCCTTTATCTCATCAATATTTAGCTCTCTGCAGAGGTTTACCCGGGTAGCAGTTAGTTTGCTGAGAAATTTTATCTGCCCCTCATTGTGAGTCGTAAGCTGTGTAGAGGCATGTATTTTCAGACTTTTAAAATATTTAGACAGGAGGTGAAACATCCCGAAATCCTGGATGATTACACCATCGATGCCGGTATTAATTAACTTATTCAGCAGGGCAATAAGAGCCGGGATTTCCTGCTCAACGATAATAATGTTAAGGGTTAGGAAAACTTCACAGTGGTGTTTGTGCGCCACTCTTAAAATTCCCTGTAAATCTTCAAAACTTATATTGGCTGCCCGGTTCCTGGCATTAAATTTATCCAAACCACAGTAGATGGCATTGGCACCTGCCAGAATAGCCGCTTTTATGGCATCAATATCTCCACCCGGCGCCAGTAATTCAATTTTTCTCTTCACTATATTGATTCTTACTTCTTTGAAATAGCGACTGTAAATCCATCACAGATTTTAGCTGTCGGTACCTGCCTGTTTCAGGCGCACGAAGATGGCGAAACCCGTTGAATCCACCAAAGAACGCAGAGAGGTGCTTTGGGGAAGTGGGGGGACTGGGGTGTTAAAAAGTTCAATGTATTCTTATGGCCACTTTACCTTGTTTTCGTTAGGTGGGCAGGCTACTCGATTGGAAATGTTTTTTTCGTTTTAAAAATTTTGATCATTCTAATTACGTCTTGCATTTCTATAAAAAGAATAATTAAAAATATTCTATTAAAACCGCGGATTTGACCATTGTTTGCTATGAGAACCGCATACATAACATATATAATAATTGAAAGAGTAACTCCTGTTATGAAAAATATTTTTTTGAGTTCTAAACAAAAGAAATGAGTCCATCCACTATATATGATATATAATCCATAAGATAAAAATATAGCCATTCCCACAAGATATCCTGAAATTGCATAGACAGGATAAAAACAGTCTTTTAATTCTATTAAATCAGGTGCTATTATTAAAACTAGTATTAATAATAGTACTCCAAATAAGATCTTTATAATTCCAAGAATTCTGTTTACTATTTTCATAATGGATATTGTCCAGCCTTTAGTTTATTGTGTAAGCAATTAGTTTGATATGTTAGTAGGTTATATTTCTTGTCCTGGCGAAAGCAACAAAAAAGCTGGTTTATTATCATAAACCGGATAAATCAAATTAATTGAGTTGCTAATAAAGGATAAAACATTTTTAGATGATGATGTCGATCCTTTGCTCAAAGTCTTATGTTGGGGATTATCATTACTGTAGTCCGCTTTTGGGTGCTGACTTCTTAATTTCAATCGGATTCATTTTACTTAACCAAATTAGTTCTTTTAATGTTCCAATTATTCTTACAATCAGAAAATAAGATAAAAATGCCATCGTTAAAGTAATAGTCCACAAATCTACATCTCCGAATCTTTCAAAATATTTTATTTCAAATACTTTGTGAAAATAGAACGCTTTCAACATCTTCAGTGCTGAAACCAATGCTGTGGATATTCCTATACCATTACCAATTACTACATCGAAGAAGCTACCGAAATTCGGATTGATTTTTTTATTTGTATTATAGTCTTTTTTATCACTATATATGAAAAACATTAAATGTATCGCAAAAGTTAGAATCCATATTAAGATGTAAGGTAATCTGCTTTCAAGAATTGTTCTAATTAATCCATTACATAATGCAGGAAGGGTATACCATAATACTACTAACCCAATAATTAACAATAAGGCGAGTAAGACTTTGTTATTCTTTACTAACTTCATCATTAGAGTTTATATCAATTTAAATTTTATATAGGAATGGTTTGTCCATAAGCCTGAAATTATGCAATCCTGCGCAAGTGGCAAAGACCTTATCCAAGATGTTCTCTTTGCGTAACCTACATTCGTTGCGTACAATCTTCATCCTTTTTATGCTTCCGATAGCATGTTCTACTCTTACACGAACAGAGGAAAT
>RHGE01000447.1 GCA_004296775.1 Marinilabiliaceae bacterium JC017 | reverse complement strand
TGAAAACCAGAGAATGCCATCACGGGTCCAGATCCCGGTCTTTTCGCAGATATAACGGGCATCAGTAAAGTCCAGCTCCTGCTGGCGGATGACGCAGGCATTATGCTCGCAGAGATAAAACACGCTGGAGGGGTCATCCGGCGTCCATTTGAGGCCAAACGGYGTCTCTWTGTCGCCAAATTTAAGATACTGCTCCTCCCCGCAATGCGGGCAGGCAACATGAAAACGCATAAAATGCGGGGAKTCACTGGCTGCACGCTCAATCTGACAGGTGCCTCTCACTTTTGGCGTGGWGCCACGGATGGACTTTGGCCAGACCGAGCCTTCAATACGCTTGTCACCCAGGAACGTCGGAGAGCCTTCCTGTTCAATATCATCATCAAAAGCAGCAAGTTCATCATAACCCGCCACATCCACCGACTTTTCACGGTAGTTTTTTGCCGCTTTACCGCCCAGGCACCAGAAGCCACGCCCATTA
>RHGE01000446.1 GCA_004296775.1 Marinilabiliaceae bacterium JC017 | reverse complement strand
TCCAGCGCTGAACGCAACTAGAGCGTGTTTTCTGTTATACAGAGCAATAGATCGGGTTGGATCCACGTTGAATGACCAGGTCTTTCTCCATGTAAACACCTGTGGGCACGACAGAAGAAAGCGGTCAAAAAGCTTCTCGAAGCTATTCTATTGACCTTTCAGAGATAGATCCCAACTCAAGTTGGGCCCATGAGTTTGTTCAACGAGAAGAACAGCGGATGAAGCACGATCCCCGTGGCCTCCTCCATCCCAGTAGGAAGGCATGGACWTCCAGACTCCTTGATACAGATGACACATTCCTCAATACAGGTGCCACATTCATGGAGGACGACACATTAGGGGATTGGGGGATAAGCACGGAAGGATCTAGAAATGTGAGTCTTCGAGTAGGAGATTCTAGTTCACAGCAAGATGCGGGCACTCCCGCTGGTCCCATAGCAAGAAGCGGTCAGGATGCAGAGACAGAGAGTAAGGACCCCTAT
>RHGE01000444.1 GCA_004296775.1 Marinilabiliaceae bacterium JC017 | reverse complement strand
CAGTTAATTCAGGTACTGAGTTTTTAAAGCGTTAATTACAATAATCCTTCCGTACAAGTATTAACGACTGCTATTTTCCATGTCTTATAAAACACTAATTTAATATAATAGATCGTTAGATTTTAGATAATAGACATTAGACTGATTTTAATTACTCTCATTTTAAGCCATTAACAACTTTGTCTATTGGATAGATACAAACTGATTTTCATTTACTTACAAAAGCTTAACTAACTATTGATTAAGAGCAAATTGCATTTAATATTGTTTTAACCGCGAATTATACGAAGGGAACGAATTTTTAACTACTGCGTGGTTGTAGCAGCTTTTCAACGAAAAGCAATTCGCATAATTCGATAAATTCGCGGTTGACAAAATGCTTGCAGAGCAAGCTCTATAGGCTTTAAACACATATGGGAAATATCAGTTAATTCAGGTACTGAGTTTTTAAAACGTTAATTACAATAATCCTTCCGTACAAG
>RHGE01000443.1 GCA_004296775.1 Marinilabiliaceae bacterium JC017 | reverse complement strand
CGCACCCGTGCGCCGGTCGTCAGCGGAAGCAAGCTTCCCTGTTACCCCTCGACTTGCATGTGTTAGGCCTGTCGCTAGCGTTCATCCTGAGCCAGGATCAAACTCTTCGTTGTAAAAGAAAATTTTAAATATCTTTCAAACTATTCCCTCGACTCGATGATTTACTCTTACCTCGTATTTATAGGTACATTTCCAATTTCTTCAAAGAACGTTGTTCTATATCGTATTCAATAAATGAATGCTTTTTCAATAGTGCCTCCCATTAGAAGCGGCTGCAAAGATAAACAATTTTTTAATCTAAATCCTAATCTTTTTTGAAGTTTTTTCGATGCCTATTTTATGGTTTAAAACTTAAACCTACACCCTCCAAAAAAGTGATTCTCAACATGCCTTCTTTGACTTCGCAATCCCTTGCTGTGCCTGCTTTCTCGTTCGAAAAGCGGGTGCAAAATAAGCGCTTTATTTTCGTTTATCCAAACCTTT
>RHGE01000442.1 GCA_004296775.1 Marinilabiliaceae bacterium JC017 | reverse complement strand
TAATTTAAAAAAAAGAATAGCCTATTCCTCTGTATCTCATATGGGTTTCATAATTATCGGAATTAGCTCTATAACTGATACAGGACTCAATGGAGCCATTTTACAAATAATCTCTCATGGATTTATTGGCGCTGCGCTTTTTTTCTTGGCAGGAACCAGTTATGATAGAATACGCCTTGTTTATCTCGACGAAATGGGTGGAATAGCTATTCCAATGCCAAAAATATTCACAATGTTCASTATYTTATCGATGGCTTCCCTTGCATTRCCGGGCATGAGTGGTTTTRTTGCAGAATTSMTWGTWTTTTTTGGAATAATTACCAGCCAAAAGTATCTTTTAATGCCAAAAATAATAATTACTTGTGTAATGGCAATTGGAAYGATATTAACTCCTATWTATTYATTATCTATGTYACGCCARATGTTCTATGGATACAAGYTAWTTAATRYCMMAAACTYTTMTTTTTTTGATTCTGGACCGCG
>RHGE01000441.1 GCA_004296775.1 Marinilabiliaceae bacterium JC017 | reverse complement strand
AGACACTAAACTAATTTAAGGAGTATAATCACATTTGCTATTAAGTATGCAATACGCTCACCTTATTACTTTCCCCCCTATTATTATATTTACCCTATACTATATAAACTTCTTTCTTCTAATTCTATCAGCAGTGTATTCTACTTACCAAATTGAAATAATTTTTAATGCTTTTAAATRTAACCACATTTGAGTACATAAAAGTATGAAAAAATATCGTTAAATTGACCTCAATTGAAAACAATATTATCTTATAAACTCCTAATCTAAACAATTTTGCTGTATATCCCTCTTACAAAAAATTAAATATAAATTTATCTTCATAATATAACCTTAATAGACTATATATATTTAGGAAATCTTCATAATATAACCTTAATAGACTATATATATTTAGGAAGTACAATCATATTTGCTTTAGAATCCTTAGCCCCCTAAACATAATCTTTAATTTCAGCCTTAAGACACTAAACTAATTTAAGGAGT
>RHGE01000047.1 GCA_004296775.1 Marinilabiliaceae bacterium JC017 | reverse complement strand
TTTGATTGCATAAGTAGTGGTTTTGATTACAAATTGCTTTTTGTCTTGTAACTAACTCAAATATAGCATTTTAAAATCATTTTTCCACTACTTATTTTCTTTTATATCCTCTGTAAATCAGCTAATAATGACCTGGGAAACTTCATTTGTTAATTACCCCATTTCATAAAGAATTCACCTTCAGTTACGCTTATTGTATCTGCATACTGACTTGTATAAGCGGTGAAGTTGAATGTAGCCTTTATGTAATCTCTTTTAATTAGTTTGATTGATACTTCTCCAATCTGTTCAGAGACGGGTGTATCCCAATTAACGATATTTGGAGTGGCGTAGATTTTATGACCGGATGGTAATGCGCTATAGTTATTGAATAGCGCATGGGGTAAGCGTTTGGTCGTTTTATAAATGGCGAATGTACCAGGGGATTTAACCTTAGGAAAACATAGCTGAATGGCATTTTTATCTGTTAAGTGATTAGCCGTGATGCTATAGGAGGAGTCATTAGTGAATGTGTCGTAGCCAATGGCAAGATATACAGCAGCGGTATCTGCCTCCCAGTATTGGTTGTTTACCAAGGCATTAAAATAGAATTCCTGATCTTCAAGAGCTGGCTCATCGGGGTGAGGGTTATCGTTGTTTTGCTGGCATGATGATAGTGACAGCAAGATGGTAACTGAGAATATTGATACAAATGTTTTCATGATTTGAGATTTTGTGGGTTAATATTGATGTTGCGCAAATTAAATATTAAAATCCATCAAATCAATGAAAATGATGTTAGTTTGATTAGAAAAGAGAAAGGGTTAAAGCATACAAAGACTTTTTTATGGACTGTTTTAACAAGAGGAAAGAAGAACAATGATCATAAAATATAGTCGGATTGAATGGACATCTATGTTTTCTTAAGGGGGGAGCGTACTTTTTTATATGCGAATGTTGCGATGTTGTGTCAATAATTAATGATGATTGAGATTAACGTCTGTATTTTTAGGCCTTAACGGTGATTTTGTAAGTATTTTTTGGTAATTGACTTCTGCTATTCATGGAGGCAATATTTTGTTTTGATGGCAATACTTTAAATAGTATTGAAAAGCCTGGTGGAATTGAAAATATTAAGCTTTTTTAGATATAATTTTAATAAATTGATTTTTCTCATGATTTAAGATTTGAAAAATATACTAAATTTACCCGCAGATCTTATTATAGATGGTTCAAAGAAATAGGACATATAATACCCTTAATAAGTCCGGAAAGGGACTTTACGAATGCTGGATAAATTGATCCGGTTACCTTCCTGTATATTCTTTTCTAATTACTATTAATAACTTTTAAAATTCCTGTTTATGACAGGTGTAATATTTGATGTTAAGCGTTATGCAGTGCATGATGGGCCTGGCATTCGTACAACTGTATTTTTGAAAGGTTGTCCGTTGCGTTGTTGGTGGTGTCATAATCCTGAGAGCTTAAAGAAGTCTGTTCAAGACATAACCCGTACTGTCAAACTTGATGGTAAAACCTTTGATGTCAAGGAGAAAATCGGTCGTGAGGTATCGGTTGAAGAACTTATGACGGAAGTGTTAAGGGACAGTATGTTTTATGAAGAGTCAGGCGGAGGCGTGACTTTCTCCGGTGGCGAACCTTTTATGCAGCCTGATTTTTTGGCTGCAGCTACAAAAGCTTGTCATGATCAGGGGTTGCACGTTGCTGTAGATACCAGTGGTTTTGTGGCTCATGAGCATCTTGTAAAAGTAATCGATAATGTTGACCTGTTTTTATATGATATCAAACACCTGAACGATGAGAAGCATCGTAATTATACAGGGGTTTCAAATAAACAGGTGTTAGATAATCTGGCGTTTATTCTGGAGAAAGGAAAACGGGTGATTATTCGTTATCCTGTTATTCCCGGATTGAACGATGAGTCTTCTCAATTAAAGGCCCTGGAAATGTTGTTGGAGGTTTACCGGGGTAGGTTGAATGAGTTACACTTATTGCCATATCACAACATTGCCCGGGGTAAATATGAACGCTTTGATTTACCATTTAAGATGGATGGTACAGCATCTCTTTCCAAGGCAGATCTGGAACCATTAAAAGAGAGATTCATAAAATTGGGTGTGGAGGTTAAGATTGGCGGTTAACAATTTAAACTTTGAAACAATGAACGATAGAATAAAGAAATTAAGACAACAGACATTGGAGGCAGTGAACTCTCTATCAGAAGAGCGTGCTTTATTGTTGACAGAATTTTATCAAAGCTCTGAAGCAAGGGAGATAAGTGCCCCGGTCCGAAGAGCGATGTCCTTTAAGTATATTCTCTCTAATAAATACATAAATATTCTTGACGGTGAATTAATCGTCGGGGAAAGAGGGCCTTCTCCTAAGGCAACACCAACTTATCCTGAAGTTTCTCTTCATACCCTTGAAGACCTGGAAGTGCTGGATCAACGTCCGAAAGTATCTTTCAAGGTGGATGAGAAAATGAAGAAAGACTATGAAGAGACCATTATACCTTACTGGAAAGGTAAGAGTAACCGGGATAAAATAATGGCCTTAATGTCACCGGAGTGGAAGAATGCTTATGAAGCAGGTGTTTTTACCGAGTTTCAGGAACAGCGTGCGCCGGGTCATACCGTGGCTGACGGGAAGCTTTATCGCAAAGGGATGTTGGATTTCAAAGCTGAAATTCAAAATGGCATTGATGCGATTGACTTTTTTAATGATCCGCAGGCTTACGATAAGCTAGAGGAATTAAAGGCTATGGATATTGCTGCGGATGCCATCATAGGCTTTGCTCAAAGACATGCTGATAAGTTGACTCAATTGGCAAATGACGAGCAGGATTCAGATCGGAAAAAGGAACTGGAGGAGATGGCGGTTGTTTGTCGTAATGTGCCGGCTAATGCGCCCAAGACATTCCATGAAGCTTTGCAATATTATTGGTTTGTTCACCTGGGGGTTATCACAGAGGTTAATCCATGGGATTCATTTAATCCCGGGCGTCTGGATCAACACCTTTATCCATTTTATGTACGGGATATCAAAGAGGGTCGATTGACAAAGGAACAAGCCAAAGAGCTTTTGATGTCTTTCTGGGTGAAGTTTAATAACCAGCCTGCCCCGCCAAAGATGGGTGTTACAGCGAAGGAGAGTAATACTTACACTGACTTTGCACTGATTAATGTTGGCGGTGTTAAAACCGATGGATCGGATGCCGTTAATGAGCTCTCTTTTCTGATACTTGATGTGATTGAAGAGATGCGTTTGTTGCAGCCTAGTTCCATGGCACAGGTTAGTAAAAAGAATCCTGATCGGTATATCCACCGGGTATTGCAGATTACCAAAACCGGATTTGGGCAACCATCTATCTTTAATACCGATGCCATTGTTCAGGAGTTGTTGCGTCAGGGCAAATCGCTGGAAGATTCCCGTGATGGCGGCGCCAGTGGTTGTGTGGAGACAGGAGCCTTTGGAAAAGAGGCCTACTGGTTGACCGGTTACTTTAATCTATCAAAAGTGCTGGAGATAACACTGCACAATGGTACCGATCCGCGTACCGGAAAGAAAATTGGTATTGAAACCGGGGATCCTGCTTCGTTTGAATCGTTAAATGATTTGATGGAAGCATATAAGAAACAGGTGAACTATTTCATCGATATTAAAATAGAAGGAAACAATAAAATAGAGAGCATTATTGGTCGTAACCTGCCGGTGCCATTTTTGTCAATTATCATTGATGATTGTATTGCCCAAGGACGTGACTATAATGCAGGCGGTGCCCGGTACAATACCTCCTATATTCAGGGAGTAGGAATGGGAACCATCACCGATAGCTTAACAGCGATTAAGTATCATGTGTATGATAAAAATAGTCTGACACTGGATGCATTTGTGAAAGTGTTGGATGATAACTTTGAAGGGCACGAAGCGTTGCGTTATGATTTAATTAACAATACGCCCAAGTATGGTAATGATGATGATTATGCTGACGATCAGGCGCGGGAAGTATTTGAAATCTTCTATAATGCTGTAAACGGTCGTCCAACAGCTCGCGGGGGTGCTTTTCGGATCAATTTGTTACCAACTACCAGTCATGTGTATTTTGGGCAAGTAATGTTGGCATCCACCGATGGACGTAAAGCAGGTGAAGCCTTGTCTGAAGGGATCTCACCGGTACAGGGTGCCGATCGAAAAGGGCCTACTGCCGTAATTAATACCATGTCAAAGATTGATCATTTGCGCACTGGCGGTACTTTGCTTAACATGAAGTTTGCGCCTCAGTTTTTTGAAGGTACAGAAGGAGTTAATAGTCTGACTCAGCTGATTAGGAGCTATTTTAGAATGGATGGGCACCACATTCAGTTTAATGTGGTGAATGCTGACACTTTACGTAAAGCTCAAAAGCATCCTGAGAAATACGGTGATTTGATCGTCCGGGTGGCTGGGTATAGTGACTACTTCAATGATCTGACACCTGAGTTGCAGGAAGAGATTATTCGACGTACTGAATATGAAAATTTTTAGTTCACCATAAGTTGCGATGAAGGAGGCGGCTGATTTTATTGGCCCCTCCTTTTTATATGTTTAACCATCGTTTGTAAGTCACTATTTAAATTACGAACGCAAGTATTTTATTCCATGATGAAAATCTTCTTTCAATCCCTGGTATTTTTAGCTTTATTGACGGCATGTCAAAAGCAACCGGTCACCGTAGAGGCCTTTTTAAATGAGCAAACCGAGTTACAATTTGACTCAATAGCGACTGATACCACCTTGTTTCAGCAAAGCTATCTGGTTTGGGTAAAGCAACCGCTGGATCATAAACATCCTGAGAAAGGTTCTTTTAAACAACGTGTGTGGTTTTCTTTCCGGGATGTGAATGCCCCTGTGGTAATGGTTACAGAAGGCTATTCTGCCAGAAGGAATTATACTTCTGAGTTGGCCCGTTTAACTAATGCCAACCAAATCATTGTAGAGCACCGTTATTTTGATTCGTCCATACCGGATAGCCTGGACTGGCAATATTTAACCGTAGAGCAGGCGGCTAATGACCACCATCATATCATTCAGCTCTTTAAAAAATTCTATAAAGGTAAATGGATGACCACCGGTATAAGTAAAGGTGGACAGTGTACCATATTTCACAGGGCTTATTTCCCCAATGATGTAGATATAAGTGTTCCTTATGTGGCTCCTGTGAATCTGGCCCGCGAAGATCACCGCCTCTTTGATTTCTTTCACCAAGTAGGATCGGATGAAGCACGGAATCAAATTATAGATTTTCAACGACGTGTTTTAGAAAACCGGGATGAGATGATGAAACGTTTCGTGGCGTATGTGGAAGAGCAAGGCTACACTTATCGAATGGGATATGAAAAAGCGTTTGATCTTATTGTACTGGAGTATCCGTTTTCTTTTTGGCAATGGGGGAGTCAGCCATCTATGATCCCGTCAAAAGAGGCTTCTTTGGATGAATTATTTGATCATTTAAAGAAAGGCAGTGATTTTGGCTATGTTTCGGATCAGGATTGGGAAGGAATAAAACCATTCTTTTATCAAGCCTATAAAGAGCTTGGTTACTACGCTTATGTGCCTGGTGAATTGAAACCCATGTTGAAAGGATATGACCAGGATACCATCAGTAGCTGCATATTTGCTCCCGGGGGGGATACCTTGCGTTTTGTTCCTGAAACGATGCAGTTTGTAATGGAGCAGATAAATAAGAATGATCCAAAGATTATCGCTCTTGTAGGAGGAAATGATCCTTGGGGATCTACTTCGATTGTAACGGGCAACCGTTCTAATACTTTAAAAGCGATTCAGCCTAATGGTTCACACCTTACCAGGATAAATACCCTTCCTGAAGAGATGAAACAAGAAGTGATCAGTACGCTTAATACATGGTTGGAATAAGAATGATAAAGTGTATAAAATTAAAAAGGCTTCTTTAAAAGAAGCCTTTTTTTTAGATCAGGGGTTAAATGTTAGGATTAGGTCTTACTGGATATCTTTAATTTCTTCTTATTTGATCAATAAAAACTACTAGTTGGTTGATAGTGTCTTTCTTGTTTCCTACAAAAATTTTGTCATCAATAAGGAATACAGGTCGTCTAAGAAATGTGTAATCTTCCAGAATCAGTGATCTAAAATCATCTTCGTTAAGCGATTTTTGATTTAAGCCCAATTCCCTGTACTTTCTGGCTTGTTTATTAAATAATGACTCATAGTTGCCTGTCATTTCGGCCAGCTTATCCAGTTCAGGTTCTGTAATATTTTCGGTCTTAATATCGATCATTTCAAAATCATCATCCGGATTTACTTCTTTCAAAATTCGTTTGCAAGTGTTGCAATTTCTTAGATAGTAAACTTTCTTCATGATAATTAATCTGTAGTTCCTTTGTACTTACGGGTAGCAAAGATATAAAACTCCCCATCTTTACAGGGGTTGCGGCTATAAAGGTTTTGTTGGTTTTTATGAATGGCTATAATTCTAGGATAAACGTTGTTTTTTTATCGATGACGGATTCCCTCAGTAAGGTACCTCCCATGTTTACTGCTATCTGTTTTGATAAACTCAGTCCAATACCTTTCGGTTTAATGGTGAAAAAGGAATGAATATCTTACTGAGTAAATTTTCAGGTATGCCTTTCCCTTTGTCAGAGATGGAAAATTGGGCATGCATCTTTTGTGAAGTCTCAACCTTAAAAAAGGTAAAATAGCGATTCTCCATGTTTCTTCATTAGCGCTTGGAGATGGGTGTCGTAGTATTAGGTAATTAGTTTTTAGACGAAGCAAGGAGAGGTGGATTCGTGGATTTAACCCGAAAAATAAGAAACAAAAAATAAGTGCAGATGCCGCACTTGACTGGTAGTGGGTGTCACACTTGACTGATAGTGGGTGCCGCACTCGACTGATAGTGGATGTCACACTCGACTGGTAGTGGGTGTCACACTCGACTGATAGTGGGTGTGACACTCGACTGGTAGTGAGTGTCACACTCGAGCGGCTGTGGCTGTCATTAATGTTTACTTCTCCATTCTTTAATTCTCTAACCAGCTAAAATGATAATGCTCTTCCCGGGAAACAGACCTGGCGTTTCGTTGTAAAATAAATTTCATGTCGATGTTCATTTTCACGGAATCACGTGTTTTTAATCAATGAGCGTCATTCTTTCTTTGTGAAGAGAAAAAGAATTGGAACGAGCGTTAGCAAAACGAAGGAAATTATACTGCAGGTGTTAATAGTGCTTGCTGAAAAGGAATAATCCAAATGCGGTTTTTGACAATTGATGTTGAGCATGTTCTATAGGTAATTGCGTTATGGATGAAAATGTTTGAGCGTTTAATGTAATAGTTGACATCGAAAAGTGTTGTATGAGAATGGCCGTTTATATACTAGGTATTGTATTAGGTTTTGTCTGTTGTGTAAATAATGGAGGAAATACCAATATTGAAAATATAGATTGCGGGCCAAAGGAAAATACTTCAAATAATGTAGTTGTAGGAAAGGAGTTGGTTTTGCAACAAAGAGGCGGGGAATATATGGTTATCGGGAATGAATTGTCATCTTTCTTGAAATACAAAAATAAAGAGCAACTGATTGGTGCATTTGGTGAGGAACAGGTAGTCTCTCATGAAATTTGGTTGGAGGAAGGTACCGTTAGAAAGGAGTTGTCCATTTTAAATGAAGGAACCATCGATGAGGTGCGTTTTATCTGGGAAGAAGCAGGCCCTTTTATCAGTATTAGTGGTGATTCATCGAAATGGCATACGACGAAAGGTGTTAAGTTGGGAATGTCCATTTCTGAACTTGTGAAATTAAATGCTGCACCGTTTAAATTTTGTGGTTTTGGTTGTTGTAGCGGGGGAACCATTGTGTTTGATGAGGGGGTATTAAAAAACAAGGCCTTGAAATTGGAATTTGGGATTCCTGAGGATAGTTGGGGTAATCTTGAATGGAGGAAATTGATGGATGATAGGTTTATTAGTTCTTCAAGTGTGATTGAGAAAGAGATAGATCTTAAGGTTAAAGGGATCACGATTCAGTAATTCCACTCATATGGTGAGATGAGAGGAAGAGAAAATAGATAATGAAATTAGTTAAATAAAAATAATAGGTTATGAATAGAATTTTATCGGTTTTGATATTGTTGGCGATGGCTTTTGCCGGTTGTGAGAAGGACGATCCACCCGCAAAATTCGTAGCTGATCCATCTGATGCAGCAGGTAATTTGCTCATCATTAATAATAGTAATAAGCGGTTGGTGTTGTATAAAGAGGAGGTGCCTATCAGGAAAATATCCTCTAGTTCATCTGATTTTTTGATTAATATTCCTAATGCAGCAGAAGGAGCTGTAGAGTTGTCATTATATGATTATGAGTTGGTGAAGGATGACATTAATAATCCACCTACTGAAAATGTATTCAAAAAGTGGAAAGTGCCTTTGTCTAAAGGAACAGCGTTGAGTGATCAGGTGACCTGGCATGTGGGCGCAACTAACCAGGATAGTAACAGTGGTACTTTGAAATTAAAGTATTACAGTTATTCAGGATCCAATGGTTA
Source organism: Marinilabiliaceae bacterium JC017 (assembly GCA_004296775.1). GTDB lineage: Bacteria > Bacteroidota > Bacteroidia > Bacteroidales > Marinilabiliaceae > JC017. Next base: position 38,866 of record RHGE01000047.1, on the reverse strand, counting down.
CAATGTTGATGTGTATCTGAATAGTCAGACCGGGGCGCGCATTGCTTCTCTGAAGCCGGGTGACCAGGATAAACAGATCGGTCTGGATTATGGTGCTTATACCCTGCATTATCACTATTGGTCATCGGATCAGAATACGGCAAGTGGTATTGAAGATCACGGATGGATGGATAATCAGACCATTGATGACGAAGAAGTATCGTTTTGGGTGGTTTTAAATGCGGGCCGTTCGGAATCTTCCATCGTGGTTAACCATAAAGGAACCGATGCCGGTTTAGTATATTATGGCAAGCTGAATGTTAAGAACAATACCAATAATCCTGTAAATATTTGGGCTAACGGTAATTTGATTGAAGAAGTTTGTTACCTGGTTGGTGGTAATACAGATGCATTGTCACTTATTAGTGGCAAAGGTGAGTATACTTATATTTTACCTATCACTACCGAAGATGCTAATGCCACTACTTATTCTCTGAAGGCAACAACGCTTGACGGAAAATTTATCCAGGAATCGGATGTTGAGATTGTTGCTGATGAAACAGCAAGTTGGAATGTGGGTGAATAAATGATATTGCTTTACTAATAAGTCGTTGTTTTTATAGGGACTGACAGATTGTTTTGAGCTTAAATATACCCCGGTGTTGTCAGGGTTTTATATGATCGGAGTGTATTTAAGTCTCAGGTCTGTCATCTGAAAACATAACGATCTATTGATATAATCACGTCATAGGATAACAAGTCTGCCGAAAGGTATGACTATGCCATAAGGTTTTTAAAATGCATCCGTTGTGTTGTTTTTAAAGGTATAGGCGTAGCATACCTTTCGGATTATTCGATTTTGTTTTTATTCATGTACCAACTTTCTAAATAACCAGGAGGTCCCGCTAAGAAACGAGGAGGGAGATGAAAAACGTGATTAGCAGGTCTATATTCCATAGGGGTTAGTTGATCAGCTATTATCATGCCTTAGGTTACTATACTCCCGGACGTTAATGATTCAATTAATTAGATGTTAAACCAGTTGTCAGGTCTACAAGCAAAGAGTGTATATGTATTGTGCTAAAAAGTCAGGAGAAAAAGGGAGGTGTAAATTCATTCAGCTGATAATGATGGGTTGCATCGGTTTAATCCCTTTTGTTTATTCGTGCAAAAATCAAGAGAATAAGGTGGGTTGTTGTGATTCACGGGCGCTCAATTACGATTCTGAGGCCAACATCGATAATGGACAGTGCAATTACAGTGATGCCTATATATATAGTGATCCTGACAGTCTGAGTCAACCTGATATCGATGGGAACCTTATTGTGATGAATGAAAGCCGGGAAACGCTTCATTTATATATCAACAATGTGCATGCTAAAGTTATCCCGCCAAGAACAAGTAATTACCTGGTTAATATTCCGGCCTATAAAGAGAAACAGGAATTGGCTATTTACAAAGTTTCGGAAACCGATGATGTGAAAAGCCCTGATCCTGAAAAGATATTTAAGAAGTGGGTGGTGATATTGCCACCGGATCTTCTGCCGGGTAACCGTTTGAAATGGGTTATCAGTGAATTTGCCACGTCGGATGGAAATGGCACCATCCGGTTTAATTATCCCACCCAACAAGACGGGTTTCAGTACACCTACAATACGGATGTTTACCTTCAATCGAAAACCGGCGCCTGCATGGTTTCGTTAAATCCGGGCAATGGCCATAAAGCAAAGATTGATTATGGCGTGTATAAATTCTATTACCGGTATTGGTATTCCGAGTCGGGGAATGCTTCATCCCATACTGAAGTGGGTTGGCTCGAAAGTCCCTACATCACCCTGAATGCAGCCCATGATGAAATGGATATCCGCATTCCGGGCTTCAATGCCATACCTGAAAATGTGGCGATGCTTAAAATTGTTAATCACCTCAGCGATGCGGTGAATGTGTATTGGGGTAATGCGATGATCGAAGACCTGGTATATGGTTATGAAAATACAGAAGGTTTATCTGCGCTTTCCTCCGGGCATGAAACCCTCTATTACCTTGATGAAGGAGAAAACTGTGTGTCGGCCAGGGAATTCTCAGGTGTCATTTCTGAAGAGTTGGATGGCATTACGCTGGTGAAGGGATTAGTTACACAAATAGAGTTTGGTGGCGACTACGAGGATGTGTATTGCGTCAATAAAACCGGTGAGAAAGTATTTATTGGGGTGCCTCATTATACTGGAATTGCCATTGATGGCCAGACCGAACGTTTTGTAAAACTTCCCAAAGCCGAAAAAGTCAATGTTTTTAATGCTGATAGTACTTACTTCAAACAGATTACTATCAGGGAACACAATCTTGTGGTGGAATAAAATGGAGCAGATGAGAAATTTATTATTACTCTTTCTTTTTATTATTTCCTGGCAAATGGGTGACGCGCAATCGAAACGTCGTCCCAGGGTGCAGTTGGCCGGCGGAGCTGAGTATGGTTGGACGCATGTGAAGGCGATCGGCGATAATTACCATCAGAGTTCTCGATCCATTCGGTACTATGGCGAATTGATATATCGATACAATGGCTTAAATCATGTGATCTTATCCGGGGGGTATTCGCAGGATTCGTTGAGTTTCAGAAATACCAACACGTATTTGACAGATATCTCTGATGGATATGGCCATATGGAGGCTTTCACTACCAATGGGCTCATTAAAACCAAGTCGGCCTGGGTGGGGGCTGCTTATATGCTGGGCCTGGGAAGCCGTAATTTCGGGCTTGATATTCAAATGGGCGTGTCGGGTAGGTATATTTTTGAAGCGGTGCGCTATAATATGCCCGATGAACGGTTCTATTACCGGTTAGGAAAAGAGATACAACCCTTTAATATTGTTTTGCAGCCACGTCTGGCGCTACGTATTAGTTATTTAAGGCTTGGCGTGAGCTATGAAGTGCCATTGATGGATCATATCAATCACGATTTGCTGGTGAAATACAAGCCCTATGAGCATAAAAGTGCCGATATGAGGGGATTGAGGATGGATAGTCCCATGCTTTTCCTGTCAGCCTCATTGGCCTTACCCGTTGAAAAGGCCATCGTTTTTTTGAGTAATGCGGTAGAGGATTGTTTGTAGAAGGAGTAGAGACTCAGTAGAATTTGAAATTAAAACAACTGGAATATATGTATAAGTTACTTTTTTGTGTCATGATATCCATGTTAATGATGTCATGTGAATCCGATGATGTGATTGATTCGGCTAAAGATCTTTTGGGGATAAAAGATAAGTTTACCGCTGAAATAAATGGCAAGAGCTGGTCAGCTGATGTGCGTGTGGTGAAGAAAATGACTTCGCCAGTTAATTCTTTTTCCATTGTTGGAACAAGTATTGACGGACAAGTGATTCAAATTACTACCGTGGGGGATACCAAAGGTGATTATAGTATCTCATTGATGGAATCCATAGCTAAGCTGAATCTTAATTTGTTCATTGCGAGTTATACAAAGAAGGTGTCTGATATAAGTACCCTTTCTAAAGCGACTAAGGGAGAAGTCGAGATCACTGAGATTGGGAAAAAAGATGGGAAGGATTATATCAGTGGAACGTTTGAATTAACGATCACCACCGATAATGGTGATATAGAGATAAAAAATGGGGTGTTTAAAGAATTGTTTTATTCTAATAAAGAGGAGTAGGGGTAGTCACCCATCACAAATCATTAATGGTTAAAATGGATAAAGGTATTTGCTATAGTGTGTTAGTGATGTTTTTGGAATATCGGGGCTTCCTTGGGTATTCCGCCTTCAAGAAATAACGTAAAGAAATTTAACGGATTGGAGCGTTAAGAAAGAAAATCTGTTTGAAGCGCAGCGAGTTATTTTCTTTCAGTGGAAAGGAGTTAAATTTTAGTTATTTATTGTGAGCGGCGGCGTTTTTTGTTTACTTTTTTTCGCTGTAGCAAAAAAGTAAAAGCCAGTGCGGCTTGAGCACATTGGTTAATACTGATTTATATTTGACAATACTGATCCTAAATGATACTTTTTAAATAAATGAAATGGGCATCTCAAGCTGTTGAGATGCCCATTTTTTTAGTTCATAGGCACCTGTCGCTTTCTGAACTTGTTCCTGACCATAAATCATTGAATATTCCTGGTCGATTCCTGCCGTTAATCAAATCCTGCAGTCGCTTATTTTAGTGCGTTTTATAATTGCTTACATTTGGGTTTTAGTTGACTAACCTAATTGTAAATTAATCATGAAGAAGCTACTATTTGTATTGCTAATGACATTGGCAATAAATCCTTCGAAGGCTCAAATGGATATTTATCCGGTAACCAGTGGTGAGTTATTGTTTCAATGGTCCGATGTTGAGCAGCGCATTAACGGGCAGATGGAACCGATCTCCGGAAATATGCGTTTTACCAGTTTTCTTAATATCGGCCAGTATTGGCATATGGATTTTACCGATAATGTGGGGCTCTATTCCGGCTTGGCTATTCGTAATGTTGGGTTTATTAATGAAGATGGGTTCCTTAAGGAAGAAGAGGTATATGACAAGATTAAGCAACGATCCTATACCCTGGGATTGCCCTTGGCCATTAAGCTGGGGTCGTTCAGCAAGCATTTCTATATTTTTGGCGGGGCTGAATATGAATTGTTGTTTCACTACAAAGAGAAATATTGGAAAGACGGTCAAAAGTATAAAACCACCGAATGGTTTAGTAAGAAGACCAAGCGTTTTGTGCCTTCGTTATTTGCCGGTATTCAGTTGCCCAGGGGATTAAACCTGAAATTTAAGTATTACCTGGATGATTTCTTGAATCACGATTACCGGAAAGGCGACATTGATTACGGTAAGTATGGTAAGACACAGGTTTTTTATCTTTCTGTTTGCTGGCAGTTCAATACTAAAGAATTTAAACGTATCTTCGAACCGGAATTTTTTGAAACAGCATTGCGATAAATTTAAATATTGGAACTATGTCAAGCATTAGAAATCTTAAGAAAGACATTAACTTTTTGGCTTCCGAACTTTTTACAGACTGCTATGTGAAGCAATTATTGCACGAAGACGCAGATAAGGAACAAATAGCTAAAATAATGGTTGAAGCAGTAAATTTTAAAGCTGAGTTTATTGCAAGAGCCAATCATCCGGATGGAAAAGATAACCGCAAATTGGTAAAAGCTTTCTTCCAGAATTTGCGTAAAGATATGTATGCCCGTTTCATGGAATTGACAGACAATTTGAATAAGGCATAAGACATACATGAAGGAAACAAAAGCGTCTTTGATTCATTTCAAAGACGCTTTTTGTTTTCCATAGATTATATGAAAGGCATTTTCAAAATGACCTTGGTATAGTGCCGATAGATGATTAACCAATTAAAAGCGTAGTGCAGGGATCATTTAAATCAAGTAATTGATGAGCTTAAAAGATTGCATTTTGCATCGCATTAATGGGAGGTTTGTTTCAAGACTTTATTTCCTTCAGTATCTATGTAGAATCTCCAGGCGTTGGAAAGATTCATTTCAAGATTATCCCCTTGAATGACTTTTAGGATTGACCAATTATCACTAATTAAGGCACCATTGCCTCTTTTTACCTTTACGGTGCCCCAGTTGTCCTTTACTTCAATAAAAGGAAAGTAAGTGCCAAGGCTATCTAAATCATGCATGTCAGAGGGATTAAATCCAATGGATTTGTTTTCTGTAAGTTCGAAGATTAAGAATTTTGCGGTATCTAATTTGGTTATGATCGAATTCAGAAACTGTTGTCTTTGTTGATAGATGTTGTTTTCTTCTTGAGTGATGCGATGGTATAACGTGTCATTACTATTTGACATGGACTCATATTGTGCCATTGGCAAATGTTTTAGTAATAAAGCTCCCAGGTCTTCTATTTCATTAGAATTTAATCGCCATTCTGTATTGTAATCATCTAATAGCAGGGCATAGGATAAACCCGATAAATAACCAAATGTCCTGATAAATGATTGGGCAGGTTTGAACTTCGTCCACTGATTATTTAAATAGTCAGCAATTTCAGTACGGGTTCGAAAACAATATTTAACTGCCGTATATTCAGCTAAGCCTTCTTCTAATTCAAAATAGTTTTCATTTTTCGCACATTCAGGATAAATCTTTCTTCTTTGAGCTCGATAATCCAGTGCCTTATGACAATATTCAGTTTTGGTGTTTTTGTCTTTCTCGGTATAAGCTCTTATGAGGTATTCCCATTCTAATTTTAATAATATACGGGCGTCTTTATTATCGATATGCTCATTGTAATAGGCATGGTTTTGAATAACCGAATCTTGTATGCGATGAAATGATTCATGGATTACAAGTGTTTTTTTGGAACTTATGGATGAAGGTAAGGGCAAGGCAATCATTGCGCAGTTTATACCATTAATCTGAGCGGTTGAGTTAGCAACAATAATATCATCTGGTAATTGACCTGAATAGAGTTCATCCCTTACTCTTTTAAATGCATTATTTAATTTGTAGTTACAATAAGCTTTTTTTGTTGTTCTATTAATAAAGAGTGTGGGTCCCAGTATTTCTTTTTTCCAAAGCTTGACCCGATCGGTATCCTTCTTTATTTCTGAAAGCAAATGGATTATTTCATCTTCTATATCCAGGCTATTATCTGAGTTTTGGCTGTTTATGAACTGAAAGAAGGGGAGAAAAATAAATAGAAAAATAGAGGTTAGTTTTGACATTTCTGTTTGATTAAGAATGATGCTGTTGTGTTAAGTTAAAATGATGATAAATGTATATAAAATGTGTTGTGCATGAAAGTTTGCATGTTTGAAAATTAGTTTTGGTTGATTTTAGTCCTGTAGATTAATCCGGGGAGGTATTTCCTTATTGTATATCATAGTGTATGGGGGATTACAAACGTCAATTATAGTAGAGGAGTTTCTATCCCGGAAAATTAATCTCCAGCTGGATGGCATCCTGTGGTTTATCGCCGGGGAAATTGGAGAGGCTTAAGCCCAGTAACCGGATGGGGCGGCTCAGATCGGCTTCTTTTATGAGTGTTTCTGCAAGCATCTCCAATTGTATTTTGGAGGTTATGAAATAACCCGGTGTAGTAGAGCGGGTAATCTGTTCAAAGTTGCTGTATTTCACCTTCAGGGTGAGGGTGCGGCCCTTTTTCGCGGCCTTTTGCATGCGTTTTATCAAACCTTCAATGAGGCGTTCCAATTCGGTGGTGATCTGTGGCTGGGTTGTCAGGTCTGCCAGGAAGGTATTTTCGATGCCTACCGACTTGCGTTCCCGAAAAGGGGTGACCGGCCGGTTATCAATTCCCCGTGCAATGTCATAAAAGTATTTGCCTTGTTTCCCAAATTGATGCAGCAGAAACGGCAGGTCATGTTGCTGCAGGTCTTTGCCGTTTTTGATGTTCAGCCGGTGCATCTTTTCGGCTGTTTTCTTGCCTACCCCAAAGAATTTTTCAATAGGGAGCTGTTCAATGAAGGGAAGCACTTTACCGGGAGTGATGACAAACATACCATCGGGTTTGAGCTGGTCGGAGGCCACTTTTGCCAGGAATTTGTTGACGCTGATACCGGCCGAGGCGGTTAATTGGGTAGTGTCTACGATGCGTTGCTTAATTTCCCTGGCTATAAGCGTGGCAGACGGTATATCCTTTTTGTTGACGGTGACATCCAGGAAGGCTTCATCGATGGAAAGAGGTTCCACCAGGTCGGTATATTCTCTGAAGATGGCCATGATCTGATTCGAAACCTGTTTGTAAACCTCAAAACGTGGCGGCATAAAGATGAGGTGACGACATCTGGCCCGGGCGGTTTTGGAAGGCATGGCTGAGCGTACGCCAAATTTTCGCGCCTCATAGCTGGCGGCTGCCACCACTCCTCGTTCTTCACTCCGGCCAACGGCTACCGGTTTACCTTTCAGTTCCGGATGGTCGCGTTGCTCAATAGAGGCAAAAAAGGCATCCATGTCGATATGTATAATCTTTCGCATCGGGTGCAATATTATAGGATCAATGGGATATCCCCAAAAAGATAAAGGCAGAAGGTTTCGTAGGACAACTATTTTTTTTGATGTCTAAGGAGTTATTACCGGATTGTTTTTTTGTATGTGTGAAAAACAAACAGCTAAATCCGGGTGTTGTGTAACGTTTCTTAACGCTTTTGTCTCAATATTGTTGTTATTTTTGCGCCTGAATTATGAATAAGACAATCGACTTAACACAGGGACCAATTTTCAAACAGTTAGTAAAGTTGGCGATGCCCATTATAGGCACTTCTTTTATGCAAATGGCCTATAACCTGACGGATATGATCTGGATAGGCAGAGTGGGTAGTGATGCGGTAGCCTCAGTGGGAGCTGCCGGCTTTTTTTTCTGGTTTGGGATATCGCTGTTGCTCATTACGCGTATTGGGGCCGAAGTTGGCGTGTCACAATCCTATGGGCGTAAAGACGGTGATATGGCTGCCCGGTTTGCCCGTCATGCTTTGTTTTGGGGAATGGTTCTTTCCCTTTTGTATGCGACGGCTACCTTTGTTTTTTCACCTCAATTGATAGGTATTTTTCGTCTTTCATCCCCTAAGATTGAAGGCGATGCCATTGATTACCTGCGGATCATTAGCTGTGGGTTTGTTTTTACCTTTGTTAATCCTACGTTCCAGGGAATTTATAATGGTGCCGGAAACAGCCGACGGCCATTCTGGTATCTATTTATTGGCTTGGTATTAAATATTGTGCTGGATCCTTTGCTGATTCTTGGGGTGGGGCCTTTCCCCCGCATGGAGGTGGAAGGGGCTGCTGTTGCTACCGTAATATCTCAATTAATTGTATTTGGCGTGTTTATTTTTCGGTTTATTATTAAATCGGAAATGATGTCGCTTGACCTGCGCAAATTTCATTTGAGTCGTGACATTACCCGCCAAGTCTTTAAGGTAGGCTCACCGGTGGCATTGGAAAGTTGCCTGTTTGCCATCTTTGCCATGGTGCTGGCCCGCATGATTACTAAATGGGGCGATACGCCCATTGCGGTGCAGAGTGTGGGGTCACAAATAGAGGCCATCTCCTGGATGACATCCTCGGGATTTGCCACCGCGCTGGGTAGTTTCACCGGGCAGAATTTCGGGGCCGGAAACTGGGCGCGCATTCGAAAGGGCTATTTCACCACTTTGGGTATCGGTGCGATGCTGGGAACCATTGTAACAGTGGCATTCATGGCCGGAGGAAAGTATATCTTTTCTGTTTTTCTTTATGAGCCGGAACCACTCCGGCTGGGGATTATCTATCTCAAAATATTAGGGATATCTCAAGTATTCATGATCACCGAAATTATTACGCGGGGAGCTTTTAATGGTATCGGCAGGTCGGTGCCGCCTTCAGTAGTGGGTATTGTCTTTACCGGTATGCGCATTCCGGCTGCCATGGTCCTAACTTCTGAGCATATTTGGGGAATGTATGGTATCTGGTGGGCCCTGACCTTTTCAAGTGTGCTTAAGGGAGTGGTGCTCATGAGCTGGTTTATGATTGTGTTGTCACATGCGATGCCTGATAATATACCCATGCGGAAACGTATTTTATTAGCTTTTGTTCCTACCAGGATACGGCAGCAGATATTTTCCTCAGAGGAGGAAATAGAATAAAGGCTGTCGATCATGGGCTCGTTTCCTGTTCTTTTAGTGTCTTACAGGTGATATTGGTGAATTTATTGGCGAGCAGTAAATCATCTTGGTACTTTGTACTTGATACTTTTTACTTTTCTGGCTTGTCCAGGTTAGGGGAAACGGCTTTATGAGTGAAATTTTAGACATGCCAAAAGAAAACAAAACCAATGACAAAGAAAAAATTAGCATCGGGCAGGGAAATCGAAGTAATGATTTCAGAGGATGGATCCCATACACTGTTTGTGCCCGAACTCAATGAACACTATCATTCTACCCATGGAGCCATTCAGGAATCCATGCATGTATTTATAAATGCCGGATTGGCCCATTGCAAAAAGGAAAACCTGTCCATATTGGAAATTGGATTGGGGACAGGATTAAATGCATTTTTAACGGCTTTAAACCGGGGTGCCCATCAAATTACTTATCATTCCCTGGAAAAATATCCCATAACCGAAGAGGTTGTAAAGGAATTGAATTATTGCGCCGCAGATGATCCCCAGCAGAAGGAGTTGTTTGAAAAACTACACCAGCTTCCATGGAATAAACAGGTGCCATGGACCGCCGGGATGGAATTATTGAAATTGGAAACCGACTTAACCAGTGTGAATCTGCCTTCTACCTACGACCTGGTGTATTTTGATGCCTTTGCCCCCGATATCCAACCGGAAATGTGGAGTGATGAAATTTTTAGTAAGCTCTATTCGGCCATGAATCCTGGTGGTATTCTGACAACCTATTGTGCCAAGGGGATTATTCGTCGTCGATTGATTGCTGCCGGCTTTAAAGTGGAACGGTTGCCTGGCCCTCCGGGAAAAAGAGAGATGATGCGGGCAACAAAGTCAATAGACGGCATGAATGATGATAAATAGAGGCATGTAATGAGGGCATTTCTTATCTCGGCTATATTGGGGTAGTAATAAAGAGATAATACGGCATCACATACTTTATATCATTAGTGTCCAAAATAATTAATGGCTATGACGAATAAAGTTATTAGCTAAAACGGTTTATAAAGTTTTTGGAATATAGGAGATTGAATGAACATTCCGCCTTCAAAAAATAACGTTAAGAAATTTAACGGATTGGAACGTTAAGAAAGAAAATCTGTTTGAGCGAAGCGAGTTCTTGCTGTCTCATCAAATTCAGGAGTAGTGGGTGAACGAGTGCTGCAGTCGGCGGACTCTTTGCTTACTTTCTCGACTGTAGGAGAATTGAAAATCGTGAACTCCTTAAAACAATTATTCAAAGGTGAACAAAGTAAGAGCCTCCACGGCTTGAGTGGAAAATAAAAAGTAATTAATGGGGGAATTATTTCTAAAAGCGAATTCCCTATTGGAATACCTTATTTATGCGTTACTTTGCTAATAAAAATGTATTTTCGCTCATATTTTAATTTAAGAGAAAAAGTTTATTATGGAGAAAATCAGTTATTCGTTAGGATTGAATATTGCAGCGAGTTTGAAATCCTCAGGTGTGGAGGCATTGGATATGGATGTGTTTTACCGGGCATTGAAAACCGCTTTTGAAGGAGGGGAAACTGAAATATCTGCTGAAGAAGCCAATCAAATTTTGCAAAAATATTTTACCGGGTTACAAAGTAAAATGGTAGAAAAGGCCAAAGCAGCGGGTGAGGCTTTCCTTGCAGAGAATGGTAAAAGAGAAGAAGTTACCGTTCTTGAAAGTGGATTGCAATATGAAGTCATGGCTCAGGGAGATGGTGATATGCCTAAGGCTACTGACCAGGTTAAGTGTCATTATCATGGAACCTTAGTAGATGGTTCAATTTTTGACAGTAGCGTACAACGTGGTGAGCCTGCTGTATTCCCTGTTAACGGGGTTATTCAGGGTTGGGTAGAAGCTCTTCAAATGATGCCGGTAGGATCGAAGTGGAAACTATATGTTCCTTCTGATTTAGCTTATGGCGAAAGAGGTGCCGGACAAGCTATTGCACCACACACCACTTTGATCTTTGAAGTAGAACTTTTGGAAATTGTTTAAACCTTATTATTTGTTTAATCCAAAATTATAACATCAATGAATCATACTAAAATTTTTACTGCTGTATTGACGTTGGCTCTTGGATTGGGTGCTTGTAACACTAAAGTTCCCAATACAGGCAAAATGGATTTTAAAACACGTCTGGACAGTGTGAGTTATGCATTAGGTTACATTGAAGCTAACCAAATTAAAAAGCAATTGGAGCAACAAACTCCCTTTGCATTGGATTCTGTTAATTTTGTAGAGATGGCCAAGGCTTTTTCTAATGCAGAATTGCAAAAGAGGTATGTCGATTTTCGTAAGAATCAGTTTGACACCATCAGCTTTGACGCTTTTCAAAAAGGATTTCTTAATCAGTTCGCTTATAATAAGTCGTATTTCACCGAAACAACAGCTGATATGTTGTTGAGAAAAGTATTCGAGGAAAAACGTGCAGCGAAGGATGAAGCTAACAAAAAGGTAGCTACTGAAAACCTTGAGAAAGGAAAAAAATTCCTGGAAGAGAATAAGAAAAAAGCAGAAGTGAAAGTGACTGATTCCGGTTTGCAGTATGAAATCTTGCGTGCAGGAAAAGGCGAAAAGCCTCAGGCTAGCAGCCAAATCAAATGTCAGTATCATGGTACTTTGCTTAACGGAAAAGTATTTGATAGCTCTGTGGAACGTGGTGATACCGCTTCTTTCCGCGTAAACGGCGTGATTAAAGGATGGACAGAAGCATTGCAATTGATGCCTGTTGGTTCCAAGTGGCGCTTGTACGTGCCTTCTGAACTCGCTTATGGCGAAAAAGGAGCCGGTAATGACATAGGTCCCAATGAAGTGTTGATCTTCGATGTGGATTTGATTGAAGTTGTGAAATAGCCATTAGAAACTATTGCAACATATTAAAAAAGCTGTTCCGGTTGGGGCAGCTTTTTTTAATGGATGATAATCATGATAATTTGATAGGCTTTTGTACTTATTCGAAGGACAGCCTCTGATTATGTGTTGCTCCATATTTATCTGGTTCTATAAAGGAGCTGGATGTAAATCGGTTCATATAACAAGTTTCCATTTCATTCAATCATTATTAGCAGAAACATCATGTTTGCAGACTCCCTCTCATTGAGGAGAGGGCTGGGATGGGGTGGAGGAAGAATTCTGAGCCTCAGAAAACGCCCCGCGACCTCGCGAGAACAATTCTGAAGCTCAGAAAACGCCAAACGACCTCGCGAGAAGCTTTCGGATGTTCCCGGAAACGCCAAACGACCTCGCGAGAAGCTTTCGGATGTTCCCGGAAACGTCAAACGACCTCGCGAGAAGCTTTCGGAGGTTCCCGGAAACGTCAAACGACCTCGCGAGAACATTTCGCGGGCTCGCGGAAACGTCAAACGACCTTGCGAGAAGGTTTCGCGGATCCGCGGAAAGGCTTTGTCCCCAAATCAAGCATCAATTAATCTCAACCAAAGATTCGCATGAGTAAATGAATGCTTTGCTTGTAATAGTGATGGATTATTTGTTTTTGAGGAAACACCCTATAACTTTAGGGGCCTAAATCAGCCGAATCTTTATGCAAAAAATAGTTGTCAACTTATTATTTATCTTATTTGTTACCATTTATTGCCATTCTCAAAATTATGATGCGGGAGGACTCTATTTTAATTCCTACCTGGTTAATAAAGATCATCGCACCTCCTTGTGTTTAACCCATAAAGAACCATTTGTATCTAAAAAATCTTTTCGGGTTGAGATGGATGTATCGTTCTTACCCCAGTGGGATTTTGGATACATATGTCGTATCCTGGATAAAAACAAAAAATCAGTGGATCTGGTCTATTCCCCTAATGTGACCGCCGATTCCCTCTTTTTAAAACTGATTGTTGGAGGGAAACTGGTTCATAAAGAGGTACTGGATTCCTTTATGATGGTTCGAAACAAATGGCACCACCTGGTTTTATCCTTCAATCACCAAACCGATTCTTTGGTAATGCAGTTGGAAGGGCATCGCTTAGCTCGTACGTTAAAGGATTTTGCAAGCAGAGAGGAACTGCAGATTTATTTCGGGGCAAAACAGCAAGGAGATAATGTGTGGACTGATGTGCCGGGTTTTCTTCTTAAAGAGGTAGGGATAAGAGACGAGAAGGGGCGTTTGATTCATTTTTGGCCGTTGAACCAGGCCTTTGGTGAGGTGGCTACAGACCTTGCGGGGGATATGGATGCGAAAGTGATAAATCCCGTTTGGGAAATCAATAAGCACCATCGGTGGCACCATAAAGCAACGTTCCGTACAGCAGTCAATAGCGGGATCACCTGGTTGCCGGAACACCAGGCTTTGGTGAATACCGGCTCCGGAAGCTTTATGTTATTGAGTGTGGAAGATGGAAACTTGTATGAATACCCATATGCCAATGCCATGCCCGAATTTTCAAGGTATCACACCACTTATTGGAATGCCGTTCGTAATAAATTAGTGGCTTACAATAAAGGCGGGAACATCATGGGCGAACTGGATTTACAGACCCGTCATTGGATCGTTAAACAAATTTCATCCGGCATCAGGGGTGTCTATCAGCACGTCACTCATTTTAATTCAAAAGGTGAGTTGGTGATTATTGGGGGATACGATTGGCTGCATTACTTCAATGAGTATTCAGTAACCAACCTGGACAGTTCTGTACGACGCGTTAAAAATCTTTCAAAAGATGCGTTTGCTCCCCGTTATTTGCTGGGAGGGAGTTACCAGCCCGGAAAGGATCAGGTGTACCTGTTTGGTGGTTATGGTAACCGGGATGGAGATCAGTCGTTGGGGATGCAGAATTTTTACGACTTATTCTCACTTGATTTGACCACGCAGCGCATTGAGAAAATATGGGAATTGGAGGATGTAAAGGCGAATTTTGTGCCGGTAAAAAATCTAATCACCGTGAATAACGCCGATTCAACGTTTTTTACCTTGTGTTATTCCAATCACCATTATTATTCTTCGTTGCGTTTATGTGAATTTTCGAGCAAGCATCCGCGTTATCAGGTGTTGAGTGATTCTATTCCCTACTTCTTTAAGGATATAGAATCTGATGCGAATCTTTATTTCAATGACGTTACCAGGGAGTTTGTGGCTTACACCCGGTGTGTTAAAAATGATACGGCGGTAGTGGATGTGTATACATTGAAATATCCACCAGTGCCCGTTCTTGAAAAAAATACAGGTAAAACTTCGCATATTGGTTTTGCATCATGGTTCAAGTGGGGTGGGTGGTTGATTACCGGCATCATTATACTTTTCATTGTATTGTATAGACGAAAAAGGAAAACATCAGGTTCGGTATTACCCTCAGAGGCTTTGGAGGAACCGGAAAATATTATAACGGATGAAAAAAACGAACGGATTAGCGCACCATGCACCAATTATCTGAAGTTATTTGGGGATGCTTGTTTGTTAGATGCTGATGGAGTAAATCTTTTTAAGGAGATGAGTCCTAAGATACAAGAGCTGTTTCTGGTAATTTATTTCAAAACCATCTTCCAGGGGGGCGTCAGCAGTAAGGATCTGACCCTTCTGCTCTGGGATCACCTGGAAGGAGCCAGTGCAAAGAATACGCGTAATGTCAATATCTCCAGGTTACGTAAGTTTCTTAAGGCTCTCAATGGTATTGAACTGGAATATGTGGACAGTAAATATACTTTCCATGTGGAAGAACCGTTTGATTCCGACTATCAGCGGTTGATGGACATCATCAGGAAGATTTCTGATACAACTTTGAGCGGTGATGAAGTAAGATGTTTCTGTTCAGTGCTTCTGGGAGGGCCGTTTTTAAAAGGGCATGGGTATGAATGGCTGGATAAGATGCATGAGCATCTGCTCAATCATATGTTGGATGTCTTTGACCGGGTTATCAGCAAGCCGGATATTAAAAATGATCCTAAGTTGATATTAAATGTGTCGGAAGCTGTTTTAATTCATGATGCGACCAATGAAGAGGCATGTCTCTTGAAAATTTATGCCCTGAAAAAGTTGGGTCGACGCAATGTGGCCAAAGTCTTTTACGAGAAATATTCGGCTTCTTACCTTGCCATCTATAACCAATCCTTTAACAGTACCTTTGAGGAGTGTTGGGACCGACCGGATATTTCCCTCTCCATTTCGGAGAGATGATGTGTTTTTAGGAAAAATGGGGGTTGAAAGGGCGACTCCATCCCGAGTCGATTGTTATGGCATTTTATATTCTATAAACATTGGATACCTCCGGCATCCTATATCAACTGTTTCCATGTATTCCCTTGTATTTCTACTTTTCAAATAATCGCAAAGACGGAGAGGCGCAGAGTTTTCATGATCTTGTCTCCATTTATTTCCACCTGTCTCCATTTGTTTCCATCTATTTCTACTTTTCAAATACCCGCAAATACGAAGAGGGGCAGAGTTTCCATGATCTTGTTTCCATTTATTTCCACCAGTCTCCATTTGTTTCCATCTATTTCTACTTGTCTCAATATATTTCCACCTGTTTCAATTTATTTCTACTTTTCAAATAACCGCAAAGACGGAGAGGCGCAGAGTTTCCATGATCTTGTCTTCATTTATTTCCACCTGTTTCAATTTATTTCCATCTATTTCAATTTATTTCTACTTTTCAAATACCCGCAAATACGAAGAGGGGCAGAGTTTCCATGATCTTGTTTCCATTTATTTCCACCAGTCTCCATTTGTTTCCATCTATTTCCACCTGTCTCAATTTATTTCCACCTGTTTCAATTTATTTCCATCTATTTCAATTTATTTCTACTTTTCAAATACCCGCAAATACGAAGAGGGGCATAGTTTCCATGATCTTGTTTCCATTTATTTCCACCAGTCTCCATTTGTTTCCATCTATTTCTACTTGTCTCAATATATTTCCACCTGTTTCAATTTATTTCCATCTATTTCAACTTTTTTCTAAGTATTTCCCCTATTTCCAAATCTTTCCCAAATAAATCGTCTTCCTCCTATGAATCCCCGATTAAATAAGGCTTGTTCTGCTTTCAATATGTGCTCATTAACCCCTTTGTTAACCCCCTTGTTAAGGATTTCGTAACCGGTCTGATTTAGTTTAGGCTTTTGTTTTATGGCTACCGTTGTTGCCATGGTTCATTCAGTGATGCCAAACCAATAACAGTAGGTAAATAATGAAAGTACGAGATGCAATAACCAATTAGAGAAATCTAAATCAGCGTATGAAAAAAACAATTAATTGGCTCCTGGTTTCAGTTATCGGACTGATGGGGTGGAGCTGCACAAAAAACAAAAGTGATCATCAAACCAATGTGGTGCAAGTTGATTTGTCGCAATCCGATTGGATGATGCGTCGCAGTGATTCGGATACTACATATAAGGCGCAGGTTCCCGGATCGGTTCACATGGATCTGTTACGTAATAAGGTGATTGAGGATCCTTACTACCGTGATAATGAAACCAGGCTTCAGTGGATTGGTGAGAAGGATTGGGTTTATACCACTCAATTTGATGTGGCTGCGGAGGTATTGAACCGCAATAATGTGGAATTGGATTTTAAAGGATTAGACACTTATGCTAAAGTGTACCTGAATGATTCCCTTATTTTAGACGCCAACAATTTTTTCCGTGAATATAAGATTGACTGTAAAAGTCTTTTGAAAGCGAACGGTAATACCATGCGTGTGGAATTTACTTCACCGGTGACGATGAATAAGAAGTTACGGGAAGAAGCACGCCTGCCGCTGAGGGACGACTATGTCTACACACGAAAGCCATCTTATCACTTTGGATGGGACTGGGGCCCCATCTATATCACTGCCGGTATCTGGCGTCCTGTCTATATCAATGCGTGGAATACCGCCCGCTTTGATAATATGCAGGCGGTTCAGAAACATCTGACCGATGAAGAAGCGGTTGTTGAATTGAAATATGAAATAGAAGCCGATGCAGAGACTACCGTTGTTCTGGTTGCTGATTGTGGAGATGGAATCAAGCTTCAAGAAACGGTGCAACTTAAGCCCGGAATGAATTATCACACCTCTGAACTGAAAATAGAGAAGCCCGAGAGATGGTGGCCTGCCGGTTTGGGTGAGCAAAAATTGTATAATATCCATTCGGAGATTTTAATTGGGGGTGATGCCATAGATGTTGCTACCGACCGGATCGGGTTAAGAACGCTTGAACTGGTTCAGAAACTTGATTTGCTGGGTAAGAGTTTTCATTTTGAGGTGAACGGATCACCTGTATTTGCCAAAGGCGCCAATTACATTCCTCAGGATATGTTCCTGAATCGTCCTACCAGGGATGATTATGAATACATCATTCAACAAGCCGTGGAAGCCAACATGAATATGTTGCGTGTATGGGGCGGTGGCTTTTATGAAAACGATTTGTTTTACGACTTGTGTGATGAAAAAGGATTAATGGTATGGCAGGATTTCATGTTTGCCTGTGCCATGTATCCGGGTGATGAGGAATTCCTGAATAATGTAAAGGAAGAAGCCATCAGTAATGTGAAAAGAATACGTAATCACCCTTGTATTGCTTTGTGGTGTGGAAATAATGAAAACTACATTGGCTGGAAGGACTGGCAATGGTCGAGCGGTTATTCCAAAGAAGATTCCGCCTCCCTGTGGCACGATTATGAAGCCTTATATCATAAGTTGCTGCCGGAAGTTATTGAGAAATATGATGCGGACCGTCAATACTGGCCATCGTCACCAAAACATGGTTGGGGTTATCCGGTTAATGCCGATGGTGATGTTCACTACTGGGGAATCTGGCATGCGCAGGAACCATTTGAGGAATTTGCCAAGCCAACTAATATTGGCCGTTTCATGAGTGAGTATGGGTTCCAGTCATGTCCTGAGTTTAAAACAGTAAAAGAGTTTACCATTCCTGAGGATTGGGATATCTATTCCGATGTGATGAAAAATCACCAAAAACACCGCGTTGGTTATCCGGTCATTGATAAATACATTAAGTGGTACTATAAATGGCCTAAAGACTTCCAGTCATACCTTTATGTGAGCCAGGTATTGCAGGCTAAAGGTATAGGCTATGCCATTGAGATTCACCGGCGCAACATGCCTCACTGTATGGGAACCCTTTACTGGCAGATTAACGATTGCTGGCCGGTGGCTTCCTGGGCAAGTATTGATAGTTACAGACGTTGGAAGGCACTTCATTACACCGCCAAAAAAGTTTACAATGACGTGTTGGTGTCGCCTTTTGTTGAGAATGGTCAACTGAGAGTTTATGTTGTGTCAGATCGTTTAAAGCAGTTTGATGCGACCATTGACCTGAAACTATTATCGCTCGACGGGGCTGAGCTTTGGAGCATAAAGTTAAATAAAACCATAGCACCCAATGCCAGTGAGGTCTATTTCGAAGTGGCAGAAGATGAGCTGTTGAAAGGAATAGATAAAAAGGATGTGGTATTGGTAGCAAGTGTTGATAATGCCGGGAAAACAGAAAGTGTTAATCACTTTTATTTTGTGCAGCCAAAAGATTTGAAGCTGACAAAACCAGCTATCGATATTCAGGTGAACCAAGCCAGTGAAGGTTATGAAATAGTGCTATCAACCGATCACCTGGCCAAGAATGTGTTCCTGTGGTTAGATGAGGCCGATGGCTTTTTTACTGATAACTACTTTGACCTGGTGCCGGGAACAGAAAAACGAATTAAATACCTGCCAAAGGATGGCGAAGGCAGCCTGGAAGGTAAGATTAAGTATATGAGTTTGATTGATAGTTTTTGATTTTAGATTGGACTTCATAGTTCAATAGGTTTGTTGTGAAAGGAGGAGATGCTTCAATTTCAGACAACTCATTAGCCAGAATGGAATGTTTGATTTTGAGGCATCTTAATTTTCAATAGTTCGTTAAGCTTTTGTAATTAATGCTTCATAAATCCAATCTTTAATTTTCTTTGTTCTAAAGCCGTTTGAAATATCAATTTCAAACGGCTTTTTCTGTCATTATACGTCTTTACCGTTTCTGGCACTACCCTGTAGCCGTTAGTGGTCATTTGGATTATAGCCTGATGCTATCTTGTGAATCGAAGAGCCTGTGATTTCCTTTATTTAAAGGGATATGTAGTCTTCACAAACCCTTGGTTTTTCCTTATATTTAGTTAATTATTAGTCTTTAAGGGTGTTGTTTTAGATGGCGTTAATAACTGTGATGCAGTTCCTTTATAGTAGGGTTATGTGGCGATGGTTCCGAAAAGATTTCGATAAACAAATGGGTGGTGCCGATTCAATTGATGAGCTCCTGGTTAAATTTGAACTCATGATTAATCAGTCTTCCGAATTCTCATGGGCTTTAAATAAAAACTTCATGTGTACCTATGTTAGTCCTTCCGTGAAAAAGGTGCTGGGATATACTGCCAAAGAATTTGAGGAAATACCGTGGGAAGCCTTTATATCCAGGGAGGTGATTGAAATATTTAATGAGGCGATTCAATTGCAACCATCGGAGAAATCAGGCCTGGAACAAAAACGTTGGGATGGGCAGTTTAATCATAAAAATGGGCATGCGATCTGGTTGGAAACCCTCATTAAACCAATAACTGACGGCCAAGGCAATTTTGATGGATTTATGGGTATCTCACGGGACATCACTGCTCGAAAGGAGTTGGAGATTAATTGTAGTGAGAATCACCGGACTTTTAAACTGCTGGAGGAGATTGATAATGTCATTGCTAAGGGGGCTTCTTTTCCTGAAGTGATGAAAAAGATAGCCGATGCCTTTAAAGAGGTTAGTCATGCCAGTAACATTGCCCTGTTTCAATACCATAAGTATGTGAACCTGCTGGAGTGCATACATTATCAATTTAATGAACACACAAAATCATACATCCGTAATATTGCCGGTGTGGATTATAAAGGAATATATCCCGTGATGAAAAAGGGCACCTGCTATTACGATGCACTGATGCATGGGGTGAGTTGTTATAAAACCGGTAAGAATGAAATTTTGTCTTCTTTTAAAAGTTGGCAAGGGTTTGATTATTTAACTGAATTAATTGAACCAATGATCAGGGAACAAGCGGTGAAACAATTGGGAATTGTCCCCATTTATACCAAAGGTGATCCGGTTGGCTTGTTGTTGTTTTCAACTAATGAGATCCTGACAGCTCAGTGCCGGCAACGGATTGATCTTTTTACCCATCAGGTATCTTTAACCCTCTTCAAGTTGAACTATGAGCATGCCTTACGGGAAAGTGAAGAGAAATTCAGAAACCTGGCAGATCTTTCACCCGCTGCCATCTCTATTCACAGTGCTTCCAGTTACCTGTATTTAAATCATTCCTGGGAGAAACTGACCGGTTATTCCATCGCGGAGGGACTACGGATAACTCCGGTGGATATTGCCCATCCCGATGTGAGGGAGGAGATTCAGGAACGTTCTGAAAAACGATTACGGGGCGAAAAAGTGCCATCCCGTTATGAACTGAAAATCCAGACAAAATCCAATACGACCAAATGGGTGGACGTCTCTTTTACCCTGATTGAATTTGAAGGAATTAATGCAACCTTAGCCATTGCCAACGATATCACTAAATTAAAGCGTACCCGGGAGAAGTTAAAAGAGAGCGAAAGACACTTCAGGGAATTGGCAGAGTTGTCGCCGGCTGCCATTGTTATTTTTTCGAAAGACAAGTTCTATTATGTGAATCAAGCCTGGGAAAGGATGTCAGGGTATTCGAAAGAAGAAGCTTTAAAATTTGGGATTCTAGAATTATTGCATCCTGACATGCATGAGATTATACTGACCCGGTTTAATCAGCGTAATGCCGGCGAGGAGGTGCCCGACCGTTACGATGTTAAGGTCATCACAAAGTCGGGAAAGGTAAAATGGATTGATATATCCATAACCATGATCAATTATGAGGGTAAAGATTTGCGCTTGGCGGTGGCCAGTGATGTCACCGAGCAACGGAAAACGGAACAGATGCTTAAAGAGTTGAATGCGACTAAGGATAAGTTCTTCTCCATTATTGCCCATGACCTTAAAAATCCGTTTAATATCCTTTTAAATGCGGCGCAGATCTTTTCTCAGAATTTTGAAGATATGACCCGGGAGGAAAGACAAATGCTTCTGGAGCAATTTCACTATACGGCCCAAAAAACCTATGATCTGGTTGAAAATCTATTGGTGTGGGCCCGAAGTCAGTTAAAACATATCAAGGTTAGTCAGCAGAAGATTAATATACAGCAGTTAGTGGTTGAATCCATGGAACTGTTGAGGGAGAGTGCAACGAAAAAGGATATAAAACTGGTTAGTCACATCGTGGACGAGCAAGCTGTTTTTGCCGATCGGAACATGATCTTATTTGTATTGCGAAACCTGCTATCCAATGCCATTAAGTTCACGCCTCAGGGAGGGGTGGTGTCAATTACTGCTAAAAAACAGGTGGAGCACCACCGGGAATGGCTGGAAGTGGCTGTAACCGATACCGGCGTTGGGATTCCGCAGAATAAACTGGAGAAACTATTCAGGATTGATGAAGCCTATTCTACCCCAGGTACGGAGTGTGAAGAAGGAACAGGACTGGGATTAATTCTTTGCAATGAGTTTGTGAAGATTAATGGTGGCCGCATTCAGGCGGAGAGTAACCTGGGGGAAGGAAGTTGTTTCAGGTTTGTATTGCCATCCGGGGAATAAATGAGAAGGTGATTCAGTGAGAAATTGAGAATTTGGTGAATTGAGAAGATGAGAAATCAAAGCTTTGAGAAGATATTATTAAGTCGTTTATGCTGTTGAAATACTTCAGGACAACGAACTCATTGGATTGTACAAGTGTTTGATTGCTTACAACGCTTCGTAATCGGATAGAGAAGCGGTAATTGCACCAACTGTCATATTTATTTGAGCCTTCACCGGGATGCGGTGTTCATCATCGGTGAACCAGAAGGAGATGGCATTTTTATCCTTGAAAAAACGCCCCTCTTCGGCGATGGGTTTGAACTTGAGGCAAGGCGTGGCACCATAAATGGTTCGGATGGTATCCCGGCCAGAATACCTGATCTTTAAAATCCATACCTGGTCGGTAAAGTAGGTAGTAATAACATGCTCGTCACCGGGTTTTGTTTCTTTGTCCATAAGGTTATCTCTAAAGTGATAAAAGGCGGTGAGGATATCATAGATGTTTTTTTCAACCACCTTGGTGCCTGTCAGCAGACTATGAATGATGGAAGAGTCTGTGCGGGTTATATGATCAAAGGTTACTGTGTTGTGGATTTTATAACTCCCCTGGGTTATGATGCGTGTAGCGTTTATAGGCAGGCCTGAATGGTTATCTCTGGAAGCATCAAAGAAGTAATGGGCATTATAGAAGAATTTGAAAAAGCCGATGCTTCGCGCTTCCAGGCTGATGTATTTTTCGGGGCGGAGTGAATCATCCTCTATTCGAATGTGCCCTTCACCAAATTTTAATACTCCGACTTTGAGCACATACGCCATTCTTTCCATTCGTTTGTTGCTTTCTTCCCAACGGTTAATTGGTAGCATGTCTCCGTCTGTGAAAAGAAAGAATAAGAGAAAGAGAAAGCTGGTTTTGTTATTCATAAGGCTTGAGTGCTTCATAGTTTATGCTCCGGTGATACGTAAGTAAAGTTAATGCATCAGTGCTAATGATGTAAATAGATACCGGAAACTCTGATAATTTATTCGTACTCACTTCTGTTGCGCTGATTAATGCTTAAATTGCATCAAAATGTTTCTGAAATATGGAGCATATATGGCTGTCTAAACAGCTTTTATCCCTGGTGTTTATTATTAAATCTAAATTTAAAAATTATGAACCTAACGCTGTCTCTGATTATGATTATCCATGGCCTGATTCACTTAATGGGCTTTGCAAAAGCATTTAAACTGGCCAAAGTGAAAGAACTGACACAACCCATTTCCAAGTTCATGGGAATATTGTGGTTAGTGGGAGCCATTTTGTTTGTGGTGGCTTTTGCTTTATCCATATCCGGTGCCAAAGAGTGGTGGATGGTCGGTTTCCCGGCTGTGATAGTATCACAATTCCTGATTATTAATTATTGGAAAGATGCCAAATTCGGAACCATTGCCAATGCCTTGGTCTTATTTGTGATTGCCTGGATGTTTATTCAGGGATAAATAATATAGAGGGTATCTCTGGCTTATTAGGGAAGAGGATAAAAATAAAACGGCCGGCATGAGAATCATGCCGGCCGTTTAAGGATACTATATGAATATGAAAAACTATCGGTAGGTTTCTATAAATTCACAAACCAGATTGTAGATACCTTCAAACGAAGGATAATTAATGGTATCAGCCAAATCACCAGGCTCGTGGTAGAACTCATTTCCGCCGGCAGTCCAGAAAAACAGGGCCGGAATACCTTTGTCATGGAAGTTGATGTGATCCGAGGTGGCTTCGTAGCCAGTGGGTTTCAGGTGTTCTATATAGTTTTTACGGTCATTGATATTCACAAAGGCTTTTTCAATGGCCGGGTAGAGTTGGGCATGGATCAGTTCGGTCCATTTGGTGCCTGAAGCCACCATGTCAAAGTTGATGACCAGTTTGGTTTTCTCCAATGGATAAACCGGATGTGCCACGTAATATTCCGAACCGTAGAAGCCTGCTTCTTCAGCCCCAAAGAAAATTAGCTGAATGCTATAGTAAGGTTTGTGTTTTTTGAAATACTTACCCAGTTCAAGTATCATGGCGTCTCCGCTGGCATTGTCGTTGGCGCCCGGGTACATAGCCTCGCCAAACATGCCCATATGGTCATAATGACCTATCAGGGTGATGCAGGTATCCGTTTTGCCTTTGATGAATCCCATCACATTTTGAGACGTGTAATCCCTCAGAAACTCATTCTCCAGTTCTACTTCAATCTCATTAACCTCCGGTGAGAGAAACTCACGACGAACACGTAGGGTGATATAATCGCTCAAATAACGCCGAGCTGAAAATTTGGGTGATTTAACCCTGTCAACCACACCTTTTACCAGTAAGGGTTGGGTGGTAAAGAGGTTGCGGGCAAACCAATATAGCTCTTTGTTGTTGGTCACGCTGGTGTCAAAAGTGATAAAGCTGCTTTTCAGGTCTTGATTCAGCAGCCTTGTTAGTGCTTTTTTGTGTGTCAGGTCTTTCTTTGTGATCCATACCAGCGGGTATTTACCATGTACCGAAGGGGAGCTGGGATAAGGCACCCAGTCGATACCATTTTTTAATGTTTTTCCGTCTATTTTCAATACTGGCGTACCTATATAGCGGTTAATGTCCATTTTGAAGTGTTGGAAATAGGATTTTTCCAATGGTTTGATACGTTGTTGCTTTAAAGCATGTGCAATGTAATCAGCTGCCAGGCTATCTCCTTTATTTATATAGCCCCGGCCATAAAAGGCTTTTGAGCTTAGGTCTCCAACAACTTGCTTCACCTTAGTCATATCCTGACCCATTGCCATGTGGCAGAGTAAAGCAATTGTTGTGAATACTGCTAGTTTATGCATGTTGTGTTATGATTTTAACAAGTTGAAGTCGCAAAGAAAAATGATTGCTTTGAAACGGGGAAAATTTAACGCATGATTTTAGACATGGTTTCTGGGGGTGGTAGGTATCGGTGCTTTCGAGTGGTCGAGTATGAGGTTAAAGGTGAGAGGTGTGAGATCATTCTTTATCTATTAATTAAAATTGGTTGTTGGAATAAGTGTCTTTTCAGTAATGTTTGTGTGTTTTTGGCAAGATATTGCAATCCCGGTTATGTAAAAACTTTGTTATTTGATGCTTATATCTGTGTGCTTTTCTGGCTTGTCCGGATAAGGTACTTAGCAATCATGAGAGTGAAGGTAATCAATCATGAGAGTGAAGGTAATCAATCATGAGAATGAAGGTAATCAATCATGAGAATGAAGGTAATCAATCATGAGAATGAAGGTAATCAATCATGAGAGTGAAGGTAATCGATCATGGGAATGAAGGTAATCGATCATGGGAATGAAGGTAATCAATCATGAGAATGATTGTAATCAATCATGAGAGTGAAGGTAATCAATCATGAGAGTGAAGGTAATCAATCATGAGAGTGAAGGTAATCAATCATGAGAGTGAAGGTAATCAATCATGAGAATGAAGGTAATCGATCATGAGAGTGAAGGTAATCGATCATGAGAATGATTGTAATCAATCATGGGAATGAAGGTAATCAATGCATAATATGTATTGTAATGGTGAAAATGATTATCACCTTCTCATAATATGATGATATGGCGCCTTTGTGGGGGAGAATAGCTTCTATACCTCACCAATGATAGTCACATAATTCTTACCATAGACCTTGGCACATTTGGGGCAGGTGGTGTACCACATGTACCACTTTCTAATTTTCTGGTTTTGACTTCTGGCATAGTCCTCAAAATCTTTGCTCCATTTACCGGTATCCTTATAAGGTCCTTCGTATACCTTGCTGATGAACTTACCGCTGATGGTGGTATTTTCTGCATCGGGTATTTCTTTGTCCACCGCCAGGTACACATCCATGTTCCATTTGGAGGTGTGGTCCGACAGGCAGAGGTAATCGGGGATGGTAGCCCCGGCCTTTTTTAGTTTCCGGTCGAATCGTTTCATCACCTGCCCAAAGTTGAGGGGCATGTAGAAAAGGGTTGTTACCTTGTCTTTGATAAATGTTTTGTTTTTCCATTCAAAGGCTTTTTCATCCCAGGGTGTTGGGTCAAAGCGCGGACAACACCCGGTTTCGCATATTACTGTTGATTGGTTCATGATTGGTTTGTTTTGACTTGCTTCCCAATAGTAAGGAAGATGGAGGCCTGTGTCAAGGTGTTTATGAGGATAGTAATCCAGGTGGGTTTTGAAAAATGGACTGGTCTGAAACGATCTGTATGAAGCTCTTTGAATCGCCATCGATACCGGTTTCGCGTTTGGAAATTCCGGTTTCACCATTGATAATTTCGGTTTTGTATTGACCACTCTTTTAAAGTTATAAGGCAAAGCTGATTTTTGCCACCCGGTAAAAATGTGACACAAAGCGAAAAAATGAAAAGGAGAGAAATTGAAAAATCGAGAAGGATAAAAAAGTGAAACAACCATATTCATTCCAAACGAAAAACTCATTGCCTTCATGTTCATCGTCTATGAGTCTATTATCTATAGGTCTCGAATCTATAAATCTTTAATCTATAAGTCTAATATCAAAATATAATCATATGAAACAGCGTATTCTATTTTTTCTGCCTTTACTGGTGTTATTTAGCTGCTCTAAAAGCAATACGAAAAAGGAAACAGCGCTTCAGCCGGTGAAAGTTTTCAAAGTGGAGCAATCGGTTGCTTACCGGGAAAAATCATTTCCGGCTATTTCCAAGCCCAACCAGGTCACTACCCTTTCGTTTCGGGTGGGGGGACCATTAAAACTATTCAAGGCAAAACCCGGTCAGTACTATCGAAAAGGCGATGTGATTGCGATGATAGATGACCGTGATTTTGTTATTCAACAGGAGAAAGCCAAGGCGGTTTTTGCGCAATCGGAAGCTGAATACATCCGTTACAAAGAGCTGATTCGTGCTGACAATGTATCGAAAAGCGCCTTTGATGCAGTTGAATCGAAGTATCTGGCTGACCGGGTAAACCTTACGGCGGCTACCAATGCGGTAAGTGATACACGCTTGTTGGCACCATTTGATGGTTACATTCAGGAGGTTTATGTGGAAGCCCACCAGGATGTGAAACCCACCCAGGGAGTAGTAACCTTCATTGATTTGAATACACTGGAGATTCAGACATCTGTGTCATCCGACATTGCGCTTAGACCTGAAACCATCATTAGTCTGGAAATGGAATTTGACGAATTGCCCGGTAAACGGCTCCCCATTAAGCTGATTGATATTGCGCGAAGTTCGGGAAATGCCAACTTGTCTTACCAGTTAACGGCAAAGGTTGATAATCCAAAGGTTAAGAATAATCTCATTGGAGGTTTAACCGGCACCCTGTATATCCGGCAAAACGGGAAAAAGATATTGCCACAGGTGCCCGTTACTTCAGTTTATAATGAAAAGAGCCGGGGTACATACGTGTGGGTAATAAAGGATAAGAAGGTAACCCGTCTTAAGGTTAAAACAGGAAAATTGAAGAATCAGAATAGCATTGAGATAGAAGCGGGGTTGACCGGAGGTGAATTGGTGGTGGCTGCCGGCGGCAATAAACTTCACGAGAATCAAATTATTAAAGCACTTCTTTAGGTTATAGGTCGTTAGATTTTTAGATGATAATTCCTCGATGTCCTTTTACCATATTGATAGCATTATAAATTGGTTGGCTGGTTGATATTTAAAAATAAATACAAACCAATACCAGCTTAGTCGGCATAGGTGAGCTATTCCTTTTCTTTTGAGGAGAAGGTTAGAATGAGGTGATGACAGGATGAGTAAAAACTTAACGAACTACTATTAATACAGCATATGAGAATTACAGATATTACACTTAAGAATAAAGCCCTTTCCCATTTTGTGCTGCTAATGGTGTTACTGGGAGGTTTCTATTCCTATTTTAAAATGGGAAAACTGGAGGACGCTCCCTTTACCATTAAGCAAGCGTTGGTGGTCACCCGTTATCCGGGGGCTTCACCCGAAGAGGTGGAGGAGCAGGTGAGCGATATTCTTGAGGAGGCCATCCAGTCACTGGACGAGCTCTATTACATTATTTCGGAGAACCGGGCAGGCTTGTCTAAAATTACCGTCTATGTAAAAAAAGAGATACGGGCTGCTGCCATGCAACAGTTGTGGGACAAGCTGCGACGTAAAGTGAATGATGTGCAGGCTAAGCTTCCCGAAGGTGCCCAGGCGTCTATTGTGCGTGATGATTTCGGGGATGTGTTGGGGGTGTTTTATGGCTTATCAGGCGATGGCTTCACCTCCCGTGAACTGGATGATTACTCCCGGAAAATAAAAAACAGGTTGCTACAGGTGAAGGATGTGGCCAAGGTGGAACGTTTCGGATTACAGGTGCCTACCATCGAGGTACAGCTTTCCCCGGGTAAGATGGGTGAAGCCGGCATCAACATCAGTCAGCTGGTAGCGGTATTTAATGCCCAGAACAAGGTGGTGAATGCCGGTAACATCATTACGGAAACTAACCGTATCCGCATAGAACCTACAGGGTGGTTTTCTTCCGTGGAAAAGATAGAGAATTTCCTCATCCCGGCGCCCAACGGACAGCAGGTGGCTCTTAAGGAGCTGGCCACGGTAAAAGAAAGCTATCTGACACCTTATACGTCGAAGTTTAAAGTGAATGGGAAACCCGGTGTCGGCATTGCTGTGTCTACCGTGCAAGGTGGTAATGTGGTGGATATGGCTGAAGAGGTGGAGCGGGTTATGCAACATCTGCAACAGAATATTCCCCTGGGATTGGAGCTGCACAAGATCTACGACCAGGGGGCTGAATCCAGTAAAGCCAACCAGGGATTCATCAATAATCTTATCCTGTCGGTGGCTACCGTGGTGGGCATCCTGTTACTCTTTATTGGGTTTCGCACAGGTATGTTGATCGGCAGTGGACTGGTGTTTGCTATTTTGGGAACCTTGCTGGTTATGTTTTCCCAGGGGATTGCCCTGCAACGGTCATCACTGGCCGCCATTATCATTGCCATGGGAATGTTGGTGGATAATGCCATCGTGGTGGCCGACTCTATTATTGTTAACATGCAGATGGGCCTGGCGCGCCGGGAGGCTATCAACAAAGCAGTGAAAGTATCGGCCATGCCGTTGTTGGGTGCCACCTTTATTGCGGTGCTTACCTTTATGCCCATCTATTTGTCACCACACGTAACGGGTGAATATTTTGCTTCTCTCTTTGCGGTGATAGCCGTATCGCTTTTCTTAAGCTGGGTATTCTCTATCACACAAACACCGCTCTATTGTGACCAGTTTCTTAAGCAGTCGAAGAATAGCGCGGAGAAGGAACCTTTCCAGGGGAAAATGTATGACCGGTTTCGCAGGTTATTGAGTATGACAATCCGTTATAAATGGGGTGTTGCCGGAATACTTGTGTTGTTTCTGACCATTGCGGTTTGGGGGTTTAGGTTTATTCCGCGCATCTTCATGCCCGATCTGGAGAAACCGCTGTTTTTGGTGGATCTGTGGATGCCCGAAGGAACCCGCATTGAGAATACTGAAAAAGTGATGGATGAGGTGTGTGATTACCTCCGGGAGTATGATGAAATAAAGCAACTGACCACCAGTATCGGTCAAACGCCACCAAGGTATTACCTGGCCAATAATTCTTTCGGTCCACAATCCAATTACGGGCAAATCATTGCTGAAACCCATAGTTTTGAGGAGGTGTTAGCCATTAAAGATAAAGTCAATGCCGAGCTTCAGTTACAGTTTCCTGCTGCCAGTGTGAAGATTAACCTCTACGCCACCATGCCGGCTTTAGAGGCAGATATTGAGGCGCGTTTCTGTGGTCCCGATGCCGATGTGCTTGATTCCCTGGTTTCGGTTGCCATGGGTATAATGAATAACAATCCTAAAGTCATGATGCCCCGTAACGAATGGCGAAACCGCGTGATGGTGTGGGCGCCGGAGTTTGATCAAAACAAGGCACGCCGGGTTAATACCAATCGGGGGCAGATCGCCCAAACGCTGGCTGCCTTTACCGATGGTACTGCCATTGGGGTGTACCGCGAGCGGGAAAAACAGATGCCGGTGATGCTCAAAATTGACAACGATGAGGTGAGCAATATGGACGAATTGGAGAATGTGCCTGTGTTTGGTGCCGGTAATGAATCGGTGCCGTTGAGCCGGTTAACCCGAAAGCAAGCGATTAAGTGGGACTATCCCATGATTAAACGTTACAATCGCGAACGTAGTATGGCCGCCCAATGCGATGCCGTCCCGGGCTATACAAACAATGAAGTGCTGGAAGAATTGCGTCCGGAGATGGATAAGATAGATTTGCCGGAAGGATACACCATGTTCTGGGATGCTGAATACAAAACACAGAAGGAAGCCATGCAGGCGCTTACCCGGTACATGCCCATCGCCATAATTCTTTTGTTTGTGGTGCTGATTGCCTTGTTTGCCAATTATAAGCAACCAACGATTATCATGCTCATCCTGCCCTTATCGCTCATTGGAGTGTCGTTTGGCCTCATTGTCACCGGCAAGGAGTTTGGATTTAACTCCATCATTGGCTGGTTGGGATTAATGGGTATGATCATCAAAAACATCATTGTGTTGCTGGATGAGGTAAATATTCAGATTGCAAATGGCTTAAATCATTACAAGGCCATTGTTTCGGCAACGGTATCGCGTAGCCGCCCCGTATTGATGGCTGCTTCCACCACCATTTGTGGTATGCTGCCGTTGTTGTTTGACAGTGTGTTTGGTTCCATGGCAGCTACCATTGTGTTCGGTCTGGCCTTTGCCACCCTGTTAACGCTGCTGGCTGTTCCGGCGATCTATGCAATTCTTTATGGTGTCACCAAAGAAATCGATTAAATGAGATTATCAATAAAATCAATAAAGGGAGGACTGGCAGGTGTTATGCTGCTGGTCTCCGCCCATCCTCTTTTCGCTCAGCATAACCAGTTGCTGAATCAGTATCGCCGGATGGCCCTGGAATATGATCAGCAAGTTCAGGCGGCAGAACTGAAGGTGGCGGCTGCAGCGGCCAATACTAAAGCCGCAGCGGCTGATTACAAACCCAAGTTGTCGGCAGGGGGCTCCTATAACTGGGTTCAAAACCCCATGGAACTCACTTTACCCATGGGGGGCGTGCCTACGACCATTAGCGGCATGAACGAAAACTACGGTCTTCAGGCTTCCCTGGTTCAATCTCTTTATGCCGGGGGTGCTATCCGGCACCAGCATACTATTCGGAAACAGGAAGAGGACGAGGCACAAGGCGTGTCGCAAAAGGTACAAAGCGATATTGTTTACAACACTGATCTGCTCTATTGGCGAACCGTGGGGCAACAGGAAGTAGTGGATATTTTTGAGGCTTATTATCAATCCATTGAACGTTTGGTTAAAGTGGTAGATGAACGGGTGAAAACGGGAACCGTTAGCCGGAATGATTTGTTAATGGTAGAGGTGAAGCAAAATGAGGTGGAGTATAAATGGGAGGAGGCCAAAACCAATTTCCAGGTAGCACGCATGACCTTGAATCAGCAAGTGGGACAACCGGTGGAGGCGGCATCGCCAATTGATGCGGAAATCCCGGCCCTTGATACCCTGAAGGTACCGGTTGATTGGTTTTCACTGGTTCTGGAGTCACGGCCCGAAATGCAAATTGCACGTGCCAATGTGGAGAAACAACAAACCATGGAAAAACTAACCCTGTCGCGTTATAATCCGCAGGTTTATGCCAGTGTGGAAGGGACGTATGGCGCACCTGGTTATAATTTTAATAGTGATATGGTTGAAAATGTGAATGTGGGTGTTTCTGTCAATATTCCTGTTTTTGAATGGAATAAACGGAAACATGAAAAAAATGTGGCCCGGTTGCAGACCGGTATCCAGGAACAAAACCTTTCAAAGGTGAGTGATCAAGTCACCCTGGAAGCCCGGTCGGGTTATTATTCTTTGAAACAATCCATTCAGCAGGTTAATTTGTCATATAATTCATTGGCCAAGGCGGAAGAGAATGTTCACATGATGGAGACCCGCTACCGGGAAGGCATTGTATCCATTGTGGAGGTGCTGGATGCGCAAATATACCTGCAAAATGCACGTATTAATTATACCCAGGCAAAGATGAAAGCGTGTGTCAGCGAATCGGCTTTTTACAAAGCGATTGGTACCCTGGTAAGCAATATTGATCAGGTAGAATAGATAATTCGATACGTTAGAGGTGCGGATGTATCGTTGATAAATCATGATGTGGGCTGAGGCAAGCAGTGTTTCAGCTGCCTTGTGGTTTTTCTATCATACGTGATGGATGACGAGGCAGTAGTGTGTTGATGTTTTGCCGGTAGCAATAAAGACAGCTTGTGATTATGTGGCAGCCAATGTTTTTATAGTGCTACGAGTGAAACGGATGAGAATCAGGCTCAGGTAGATTAGCAATCATATAGCAAGCTTCCATTCTACTCAAACAATATGAGTAGAAACATGAGGTTTGCAGATTCCCTCTCATTGAGGAGAGGGTTGGGGTGAGGTGGATTATAATTAAGCGTCTTTCTATCATGTTAACACCTCATCCTACCCTTCTTCTTTTCAGCAGCAGGTTAGGATGAGGTGTTGGTTTTGCTGGTATATTTGGTTTGTATTCTTGTTATGTCCGGATGTTGATTGGTGTTTGAAATAAATTTTCAATGTTTCCTGACATCAAAATGGTCAAAGACCCTGGGAAAACAAAAATCTAACGATCCATTGTAAAGGACACGAATGATTGTTTGATACCTTTGCGGTGTTCCCTATTTGCTGAAATGATGATTTTAATGATAATAGTTCGTTATACTATTGTAAGTAATTGAAAAACAGTTTCTGTTTATCCAATAGGTAAAAATATTAATGGTCTGAAATGAGAATAATGTAAATCAGTCTAATGTCTAGTATCTAAAATCTAACGATCTATTGTAATGAAGAAACTAAAAAAAATAAGGCCTTATGTGGTGGTAGCTTTGTTTGGGATAGGAGCTAAAGAATTTCTGTTCAGGTATTCTGCTATTAATACCGCTGACATAGCCGTGATCGATACGCCTGTGAGTCAATTGATCTGGGCCCTTAACTTTATACTTTGTTACCGTTTGTTTCTGATACTTGACCGTCGCTTGGAGGAACATATTCCCTGGTTCTTTTTTCCCAACCGCCGGATTGTTCTGCAGGGGGGAGTAACGCTCGTTGCATTAGCCGGTATGTTGTATGTTCTTTTAACCATCAACAAGCTGATTGTTGGTATTGAACATCCATTCAGGATAAAAGATCAAGGTGTGTTGCCCATATTGGTTATCTATCTCTTCATCTTGTTTATCCTTCTTTATATTGTTTCAAAAAATTCATTGAATAGCCTGCAAAAGTATTATAAGGAAACTGAAAAGCTCAAAGAAGAAAAGTCAAAAGCTGAATATAAGGCCCTGCAGGATCAGATCAATCCTCATTTCCTGTTCAACAGCCTGAATGTGTTGGTTTCGGAGATAGAATACAATCCCGGGAATGCACAAAAGTTCACCCGGAAGCTGTCGGATGTGTACCGTTATGTACTGCAGAGCAGGAATCATGAACTGGTGACCATTGAAAAAGAACTTGGGTTCACCGAGTCATATATCTATCTGCATCAGGTCAGGTTGGGTGAGAATCTGCAGTATCAAGTGGATGTAGAGGCCAAAAACAGGGAGGCACAGATTCCACCGCTGACCCTTCAATTGTTGTGTGAAAATGCCATCAAGCATAACATTGCCACCTCTAAAAAGCCTTTGCAAATAAACGTTTTTACACAGGGAGCCTATTTGTGTGTGAAAAACAGTTTCCAGCTTCGCCTTGAAGTAGCTTCACTGGGAACGGGCCTGGAGAACCTGCGGCAGCGGTTGCGTTTGATGGGAGCGGGCGATTTGAAGGTGGAACAAACTGAGGAATACTTTTTGGTGCGTATTCCAATGATAATCTCTTAATGCATGACGATGACGAAAATAGTAATAATAGAAGATGAAATGCCGGCATTCCGCTTATTGAGAGGGATGCTGGAAAAGCTTCGACCCCAATGGAAATTGGTTGCTCATCATGATTCCGTAGCCGATGCCGTAAACTGGCTTGAAAACAATGCGCATCCGGATATCATTTTTATGGATATCCAACTTTCTGATGGTCTGTCATTCAATATCCTTGATCAAATCAAAGTGGAAAGCTTTGTTATTTTTACAACAGCCTTTGATGAGTATGCCATTCAGGCCTTTAAGGTCAACAGTATCGATTATCTATTAAAACCATTTGATGAGGAGGTACTGGAAAAGGCATTAACTAAGTATGAACAATTAACCGAGAACCTTCAGCATCGGAATACTGATTCCATCCGGGTGGATGAATTAATCGCCTCCATTCGCATGGAACAGAAGCTTTACCGTACCCGTTTTTTAATCAACTACCGGGATATGCTTTATACCCTGCCTGTTTCAGACATAGCTTATTTTTACAGTGAAAACCGGGTTACCTGTGCCGTTGCCCACAACGGGAAAGAGCACGTGGTGGATTATACGCTTGATAAACTGTCGGAGCAGCTGGACCCGAATCTGTTTTTCAGAGCCAACCGCAGCACTTTGGTTCACATCGATTCAATTAAGCAGATATCGCCTTATTTTAAAGGTAAGATAGTGGTAACCCTTCAACCACCAGCCAAAACAAAAGTGACCGTTAGCCGGGAAAAGGCCTCAACGTTCAAGCGGTGGCTGAATTATTGAGGGGTAATATTTTAGATAGATGGAAATAGGTTGAAATAGATGGAAATAGGTTGAAATATATGGAGACAAATTGAAATAGGTTGAAATATGTGGAAACAAATGGAAATAGGTTGAAATATATGGAAACAAATGGAAATAGATTGAAACAAATTGAAATAGATAGTTCTTATCATTGTCAATCCTGAACAACAATCAGCTTGAGGTAACATCCCCCGAAGCGGCTTTTTTTCGTGGTCCTTCTGAAAAAAACATAGGTATCTAAGCAGAAATCTTCGTGTTTTTTTGCTATCCCGGTCATACAAAAATACTGATACCTGATCCTTCTATCTGTTTACTTTTCCGGCTAGACCAGTCTATTTGAGCCCGGGTTTCAACGCAGCTGTACCTGAAGGTTTTTATGCATCCCGGTGTGCACATTGGTCAGTGTGCAGGGAAACGATTTGGTTCCTTTTTTAACTTTCAGGATGATAGAGCTGTTGGGAAGCAGGGTGAACTGTTCCGGTGCACCGTTTTTGGGTGTTTTGTTTACAAAATCAAACCGGAAGTCGGAGTGATTAGTCAGTTCGAAGTATTCTGTTTTCCTGTCGTCGGCTCTGTAAGGCTGACCTATGGTAACGGAAGCCTTGAAGAGTTTATCCAGGTACACCTCCGGCCCGGCTAGTTGATGACCAAACCAAGCTACGGTGCGCGCCGCTTTAATGGCTTCTTTCACGCCTTCGAGCGATCGTTCTTTGGCAAACAGCAGGGTCATAAACCGGTGGTGGTTATCAAAGTCATAAAAATGGGCCGTTACCTCATGGATATCCGAGTTGGCCATGACAGCTAATTGGTGATCCAGGCACCATTGCAACACAATGGGGTACCACTCTTCTTCGTTGGCCACCTCCATGCCATGCAATTTTCCCTCTTTAATCAGTTGCCGGTGGATGTTAAACATTTTGGTGGTGTCGGGTTGTTGACTTTGCCAGCCAGGGTGGTTCCAGATCAAGAGGCCGCCTTGCCGGTGTGATTCGTCCATTACCTTTTCCGCCTTTTTCTGGTCCAGTAGATTGGCGTTTTTAATGAACAGGGCATTAAAATGGCCAGGCGGCATGTGCCGTGTTATTTCGCATCCTTTCACCAATAGGAGATTGAATTTCTTTGCTTCGGCCAATGCTAATTCATACGAGGCATTGTGATCCGCGGTGAGGTATTTTTTGTGGGGCAGGTATTCCAGGTGGTCGGTGATGGCAATCACATCGAGCCCCTCTTCCCAGGCTTCCTGTACCCGTATGGCGGGCCATACCTTACCGTCGGAGAAGACGGTATGCATATGTAAATCGCCCTTGAGGGTCACAAAACCATCGATGTGGGGGATGCGGATATTGGTGCGCTGGTTGTCCCGCATAACCGGCAACTGGACATTGTTGACGTTGTATTGGGCCAGCCCGTTCAAGGTTATAAGAGTCAAGATAAAGGTCAGGAAAGTAGCTGCTGTTTTCATGGTGAAGTAGGTTTTGATTGTTATTTGAACGACAGGTGGTAAGATAAGAATAACCCGGTGTAAATTGAAATTAAGGGAAAAGGATGTCGGAATTGGTTTTGCAATAGCAATGTTGGGGTGATTCCGGTCTCAGTAACGTAATTCTGTACCCATTACTTCTGGTGTAGAGGGTGAAGCAGTGGTGTGTTGATGCACTCTTTTTAATATAGTAGAATAGGAGGGCTTTGAGCAGGCCCTCCTAAAGTTCTATTCCAACCAGCATGTTATGAATCGTGACCGGAAATAATCCCGGATGCTAGGTTAAATACCATAATGTTTTTGGACAAACTGTCCTATTACTATTGCAATATAATCTTACTACAATGAATGGTGTCATCTTGAATTAATTTCAGGATGTAGGGACCCCTTGGTAAATGACTAACAGAAATGGGATTGTTTTGTGAGATTTTTTGAGTTAATACTCTTCGGCCATTTAAATCATACATTTCAAAGACAATCGGATTAGTGAATGTTTTAGCATCTATAGTAATGAAATTGGTAGCAGGATTTGGATAGATATTAAAACTTCCGATAGCAATGTCAGGAATCTCAGTGCTTATGTCATCTGAGTAATAATAGGTGGTTCTGTCTGTGGATTTCCAGTCATTTAATTGATCGTTCCAGGTGTAGGAAAATGTAAAAGTCCTTTTACCATCCGAATCATATTTACATTCTTTTTTTTCCCTATTTACCCATTGGTTTGTAGCGGCCTCCCAGGTGTAATGAAACCAAAATGTATTGTTTCCATTTGCATCATAAGTGTTTTTAAATTTTATGCCTTTCGCTAATTTGCTTGCACTATCCATGACGTAAAGAGTGTACTTTATCTGATGCCCGTTAGCATCCCAAATATTCTCTTCTTTGTAACTATTCACCCATTGATTCGATGAGGTATCCCATATGTACTTACTACTCATTGTTTCTATTCCCATAGCATCATATGATATGACGCTTTTAGTACCCTCACCTATCCATTGATTCGTTGCGGTATCCCAGTTGTAATGGCTGTATAATGTTTGGTTTCCATTATCGTCATAGGCCCATACATGCTTGCTATACTTAATCCATTGATTAGCATTCCGGGTGTAATGAATTTCCAGGGTTTTTTTTCCATTGGCATCATATTCGTACTCATACTTACTATTGCTCGCTTCCCATTGGTTGGTAGTAATATTCCAATGGTATTCTATCAATGTTTGAATGTCGTTTGCGCTATAAGTATAGTCAGTTTTATTTTGATTCAACCATTGATTGGTATTAGTATCCCAGGTGTACTCTTTTTTCAGTGTTTGTTTACCATTGGTGTCATAGGTGCATTCTGACAGGAAGCTATTTATCCATTGATGGGTTGTACTATTCCATGTGAAATAAGTATATGTTGTGCGATTGTTGTTGTCATCATACATGTATTTACTTTTCCACAGACCCCCATATTCTTCTAAAATTTGTGATCCCTTGCTATTGAACTTAGTGACCTGAGTAAATACAAATTCCTGAACCGTAGCGTCCCACGTGAATGTTTTTATTGATATCTGGTTACCTTGCGAATCATATTGGTATTCAAAAGAAAAACTGCCCCTCCATTGATTTTTATCCTCATCCCATTCATAATGTATTTCATTTAGCTTATTTCCATTGGCATCGTATTCATATTGAGCCTTGGTTCCAAATCCTACCCATTGTTGAGAGGAAGCATCCCAATTGAATCTGCACTCTAATGTTTGGTTGCCATTGGAGTCATAGGCATTATCGTATTTTTGTTTATTGATCCACTTATGAGTAGTAATATCCCAGCCATATATTCTGGTTAATGAAGGTTTATCGTTTGTATCGTAGGAATACTCATCTCTGAATTTACCTTCCAACTGATTAGTAGTTTCATTCCATTCATATTCGCACCATAATGTTTCATTACCATTCTCATCATAAGTATGTTCAAGGCTTTGGGTGTGTAACCATAGATTAGTTGAAGCTTCCCAGTTATAAATATTTTTTTTTAAGAGTTTACCGAAGGTATTATATTCATATTCAGATTTTGAATAGTTCTCATATTGCCCGGTTTGGTCATTAATTTTTTCTGAAAGCGAATACTTTAAGTTGTTTTCCTTTACTTGTGCTACAATGTTTCCTGTTAACAGGATTAAAAATAGCAGGATGGTATTTTTGGCGCGTTGCTCATTAGGTTTTAGTTGTTTCATCGATTGAATTTTTAAGGAGGTGAAAGGTAAGCATTCGGTCAAACCCGTATTGATTACATGAAAATATGCATTACTTTCAAATTTATCCCAAAACATGCAGAGTACTTTGAAAGTCTTTAAGAGGCAACCTGCGCAGATCTGTCAGTTTGTTTTTTAAAATTATGAGGAAGAAG
>RHGE01000439.1 GCA_004296775.1 Marinilabiliaceae bacterium JC017 | reverse complement strand
TGATGACTCTTGTGTTTGCCGATGTCTCGTTGTCCCCGAKGGRWAACTGAGMMTCGTGCGGGGTTGTGTTGCCGATRCCTATGGWTWACCGAGGGTCGTGCGGGGGTCTTACGGGACGTTGTGGTCCTTTTGGATCGGGTCGCTTCAGTCATGCCCTTTTTGTCGATTGGGGGTTGAACATACCAKATCRACCTTGAGCTCACGGGATGTTGTGCGGTGATAAATACCATGTGTTAATCCWGGCATGGSTKCATGGGACGACGTTATCACCAGGGGGTAAGACCAGTGCCWTGGCTTATCTCTAGGCGTYCATTCCGCTGGTTAGCTACCAGGACGTGGGRGACAGCCTACCTTTAAATGACTGAAACTATTCTGGTTAGTGGTTGTCCCTGYGGTTTCGAGCGCTTCTGGCCTCAGGCACACTAATCGAGTTAGGTGTCTCACTAACGGCATTTCAGGTTAGGTGTCTCACTAACGGCATTTCAGG
>RHGE01000438.1 GCA_004296775.1 Marinilabiliaceae bacterium JC017 | reverse complement strand
ACGCCAAGGCTTGACTTTCTTTTTTTACTTGGAAACAGACCTTTGGCTTGTATTTCCAAGACAAAGCGCTGAGCTAAGGTCTCAACTAGTTTGTTTTCAACATAAAACATTGATGAAGCGCCTGTGAGTAGCGTTTCAATACGATCGGCCAATGCTTTGTGAAGACTTGAATCAAGCTCCTCAAGCTTCCCCAGGTTTAGTAATGTTTGCTGACGCACTTTATCTCCTACCTTGTAGCCATGGACAA
The DNA here is from genome assembly GCA_004296775.1 of Marinilabiliaceae bacterium JC017. GTDB lineage: Bacteria > Bacteroidota > Bacteroidia > Bacteroidales > Marinilabiliaceae > JC017. The sequence goes on along the minus strand of RHGE01000438.1, from coordinate 240 downwards.
GCCGGAAATAGCTATAGGTTTTATCTGAATTCTTATTCTTTTTTTCTACTCGCCTGATATACATGGGCGCAATATAACAAACAAAAGAATATTAACCAAACCTATGGGTCACAACCGCGAAGCTTTCAAAAATTTCATGTTGTTGATCTATTGGCTATTGTGTTTTTAAAAGTGCTGAAATTCATTAAAAAAACTGACTTTTTTGCCATTTATGGGTCCATTTTTTTCAAGTTGGGTTAA
>RHGE01000436.1 GCA_004296775.1 Marinilabiliaceae bacterium JC017 | reverse complement strand
ATTCGCCAACTACGCTTACCACTTCTCCTGATGCATTTTCAACTGTTTTCTTACATGGCTTCATTGGTGCTTCATCAAGCAGGTTATAGGATTCTCTAGACACTAGGGTGATATGGGATGCCGTGTGAATTTGAAGACGAGTTGATATGCCGTTAATCTGGATAGAAGCATACTTTCTCCGAATACCATAGTCTGTTTGGAAGGCTGCTACCACAGAAACAGATTTACATTCAGCTGATTTCACAACATGTTCAGGAGGTTTATGTTTGTTGTTGAACTGCGACGTACGATTTGGTGGACAATCACTTTGTTTATGTCCACGTCGGTTGCACACTCGACATTTATGCTTCTTAAATCGACACAATCCGACATAGTGCCAATCACTACATAACCAACAACAGTAACATAGCATATTCCCTTCACAGTTACTTCCATTGTGGCAAAATTCACACTGTAATTCGCCAACTACGCTTACCACTTCTYCTGATGC
>RHGE01000435.1 GCA_004296775.1 Marinilabiliaceae bacterium JC017 | reverse complement strand
AGGTCGTGCCCGGATGCCGGGGTCAACTCACCCGGCGCCTGCTTTTGACTGGCTACCGCGGAGGTGCCGTCGAACAGCGATTGGGCATTTTTATAGTCGCCACTGTAATAGGTAAGGATCATGCCAAACACATCGCGGCCCCGTTTATTATTGAAACCATCCGCCCCCGGGTCGTGGGCCGGGTTGAGCGAGGGATGGTTAATAGCCTTGAGCCATCCCTGAAGGGTATAGAGGTAATCGAGCCCCTGCACCTTGTCTTCTCCCAGAACAGTACGTTTCAGCGGACCGTGCTTATAGTAGTCGTAGGTGGCATCAGTTTCCCAGACAAACCCATTGTCAGAGGTCTCCACCGCATGAATGCGGTTATCTTCATCGTAGCGGTAACGGTGGAAGAATTGATCGGTCTGTCCCTGGTTATAGGCCACCTGCGTTACATTGCCACTGATCAGGTCGTAGGTGTACGCCACCCCTTTCCGCCCCAGGCCGGGGAT
>RHGE01000434.1 GCA_004296775.1 Marinilabiliaceae bacterium JC017 | reverse complement strand
AAATAGGGGGCAAGAAAGCTCTATGGAAAAACGGCGGTTCAATTCGATGTTGTCTAACGAGGAGTTAGAATACAGATGTGGGCTAAGTAAATCAATGGACAGTCTTGGTCCTATTGAAAATACCTGTGGTAGTGAAGATCCGATTATAACCGATACGTATAAAAACATTCCTCGTTGGGGTGATAGTACCAGTTCTAGTTACAATAATATTGATCATTTATTTGGCGTTCGGGACATTCAGAATTTCATCTCTGATGACACTTTTTTAGTTAAGGATAGTAATGGGAACAGTTATTCCATATATTTTGATATTGAAAAGCAGATTTTTGATATTGATAATGATCATTCTTTTCTGAGTGAAGTAGAAAGTTCTTTTTATAGTTATCGGAATTCTAGTTATCTGAATCATGTATCTAAGAGTGACGATCCCCATTATGATCGTTACATGTATGATACTAAATATAGTTGGAATAATCATATTAATAGTTGCA
>RHGE01000046.1 GCA_004296775.1 Marinilabiliaceae bacterium JC017 | reverse complement strand
AGTACGTGGCATGGCTGCTTCAGGTCTTGCTATTAATTCGGTTACTGATGTGACTACGGGTGAAGTAAACAACCGTTTAACGCCGGGTGGTGGTGCCAACCTGGAGGGCAGTAAAATTAAATTGGTTGGTAGTGAAGCTGGCGTGGGCATTAAGCTTACCAACCAGGATACACAGGAAGAAACGGTTGTTCCAATGACTTCGGTGTTGGTCAATTCGCCTTCGGCCATCTCTTTTATTATTCCTGCCGGGCTGCCTATTGGGGAGTATTCGCTGTCTATTGGTACCCAGTTTTCCAATGCGGGTACGTTACTAAAGGAGGTGCGCACCTATCAATTTGATTACCTGCTAAAGGTAATTCCCTAGCCGATTAAAAAGTTTGCAGTTATTTTACACAAAAGCGTTTTGTCTATTTTGACAGAACGCTTTGTTTTTATGTGGATTATCAAGTGAATGTCGTCTGGTCCGTCTCAGATAGGTAGGCTGAGTCCGTTTCAGATAGGTAGGCTGAGTCTGTCTCAGATAGGTAGGCTGAGTCTGTCTCAGATAGGTAGGCTGAGTCTGTCTCAGCTTAGGGGCTGAGACATCGTCAGCCGAGGGGCTGAGACATCATCAGCCGAGGGGCTGAGACATTATCAGCCGAGGGGCTGAGACAATGTCAGCTTAGGGGACCTGGAGATGTGAGGTGGATGGTGCTTCTAGCTTTTAAACGCTGGCAGGACTTTCGGACGCTGCCAGGTATGGGTTCTGAGTTGGTGGTTTCAGGCCGGTAAATCATTGGAATTCTTTGCGACTTATACGGCTTGGCGAGAGACTGAAAAGTTCTGTGTTCGAGGTTAACGGTATCTCTGTGAATCTTTGTGTTATAATTTACAAATTATGGGTTCTGAGTTGAGGGTTTATTATACGCGATTTAGCGAGGGCAAAATGGAGCCTGTGGGTTTCAATTTTTAACTGTGACGTTGTCCCAGACCCTAGTCCCTTTTTGGCATTGCCCCAAAAAGGAACCAAAAAACGCTAGTCAAATAAAAGCTTCCGCCCACCTCCTCGATGAATTTTTGCCGGCCCATCCGCCGGAATTCCCGCATTCATTTTCGTCGCGCCTGCGCCGGCCCGCTTATTTGACGGGCTTGCGCGCTTCGGATCATCGAGGCCTTTCTCGTTATTTTAAGGTTGTGTTTTATTGGAGGTTTCCTTGAGGTGGTTATTTTTACCCGGGCTTTGATAGGAAGGCCATTCAGACCTATTGATTTATATGGAATATTGAAACGTTGAGATGTGAATCAATGGCATCTCCGCGAGTCTTTGTGTTTCCTCTGCGAGTCTCTGTGTTACAGTTTTTGGGTTCTGGGTTACGGGTCGGAAAAATGTTTTTGGATTCTTTGCGACTTATGCGGCTTGGCGAGAGACTGAAAGGTTCTGTGTTCGAGGTTAACGGTATCTTCGCGAGTCTTTGTGATTCCTCTGCGAGTCTCTGTGTTACAGTTTTTGGGTTCTGGGTTACGGGTCGGAAAAATGTTTTTGGATTCTTTGCGTCTTATGCGGCTTGGCGAGAGACTGAAAGGTTCTGGGTTCGAGGTTAACGTTATCTTTGTGATTCCTCTGCGAGTCTCTGCGTTACAGTTTATGGGTTCAAGGTGCGTCTCCGCGTTACAACTTCGTTAATCGTTTTTTGTTTACATTTTTTTGTTGTAGAATTGATGTGAAACTAAATTGTGAGCAACTGTAAAATTAAAAGGAAGCGTGAACAAATAAAGTAAAAGCGCGCGCGACTTAAGTGCATTACTTAGTGCCAGTTGATTTTGAACAGTAACAGAATGAATAAAAAAATTTAACCATGCTAAACCTGCTGAAGAAAATTGAACGCATCATCATTGGAGGTATCCTGTTTGTGATGGCTATTATCCTGATTCTTGCCTTTATGGATATTGTTTATGTGATACAACAAAAGATTTTGGCTCCTCCCATTTTTTTTGTGAGTGCCAGTGACTTGATGGGATTACTTAGTCTGTTTCTGGTGTTGCTCATTGGCTTGGAGCTCCTGGAAACGGTAAAAGCATATTTGAAGGATGATATTGTGCATGTTGAATTCATTATCCTGGTGGCCATTATTGCCATTGCCCGAAAAGTAATTATCTGGGATTTTAATAAATATAGTATTGGTGAGCTATTGAGTTTATCGGGCATGATGCTGGTCTTGGGGATTACCTATTTTCTGATTAAAAAAGCTGATGTGAAAATCAAAATTGGCGGCCGAGATAAGGACGAAAGCGTCGGTAAAGGATCTCTGTAATTATCCTGCTTCCTCATGAAGTAAGCTGGCAGTATAAGGTGGTTTGTGCTGGTAATGAGAATTAACGATTGAGCCAATTTAGGGTAGGAAGGTATAAAGGATATACCTTTGTGGAGAGTGGGGATCATGCTAATAATGCAGGAAATTATTCGGGAAGACGATTGCAACTTGCGGGAGAGATTTGGGGCTTTCCGGGAACACGTCAGGTTGCAGGAATCCATCCCTTATTCTCAGTCATATAAATCTTGTTAATCATGGGAAATGTAGGTAACCAATTAACAGCGTAACGCATTAAGTGGTCATTTTAATCATTAATCAGTATTAGTTGTTTTTAATATTATCCAGGTTTTTTTAACATTTTTGGGTAATTAATGGTCGGTCTTTTGAAGTGTATATCCTCGAATGATAAACTCCAAAATTTGTTGTTATGGAATTACATAGATTAGGATTGCGAACAAAGATTTTTCTTGTTGTCTTTATTGGATTATATGTAAGCGTAATGGCTCACTTCATTAGTTATATGGTTTAAATTTAGTTGGGTTTGTGTTAGGGAGAGGATTTGGGCCTCTCCCTTTTTTTGCTTCTTAGTGTCTTGTCAGTAATGTCTGTGTATTTTTTGGCAGGATATTGCAATGACGGTCATGCAAATATCTTGATACTCATATCTGTGTACTTTTCTGGCATGTGCAGGATAGTGTCTTATCAGTAATGTCTGTGTATTTTTTGGCAGGATATTGCAATGACGGTCATGTAAATATCTTGATACTCATATCTGTGTACTTTTCTGGCATGTGCAGGATAGTGTCTTATCAGTAATGTCTGTGTATTTTTTGGCAGGATATTGCAATGACGGTCATGCAAATGTCTTGATACTCATATCTGTGTACTCTTCTGGCATGTCCTCCCTGTAATTTGAATGAATGGTATGGAGGCCTGAACAGGTAACGGGCAGGAATGAATAGAAAGGAGGTGTAGCCGGGATATTTTTCTCCCGGCTACACAGGCTTAATGTCTCTTTTTGAGTTTCGGATATTCTATCCGGGCGTGGTAGATATTTTTCAATTTCTGCTTAAATACCTCTTTTGCTTTCGTTATCTCACGGAAGGTAATCGGGGCATTTATAAATTGATCTTCTTTTATTTGGGTGTTGATAATATTTTCAACCAATTTATCGATGTCATGATCGGTGTAGTTTTTTAAGCTACGCGAAGCAGCCTCAATGGAATCAGCCATCATTAATATGGCGGTTTCCTTGGTAAAAGGTGTTGGACCCGGGTAGGAGAAAACGCTTATGTCAACCATTTTTTCCGGGTATTTATTCATAAATGAGGTATAGAAATACCGTGTTGTGGTGGTTCCCTGGTGGGTTCTGATGAAATCAATGATTTGCTCCGGCACTTTATCCTTTTTAGCCAATTTGATACCGCTTTCAATATGATTGATCACAATTTGGGCGCTCTCCTCATAAGGAAGTTCATTGTGCGGATTAATACCCGATGTTTGGTTTTCGGTGAAAAACATGGGGGAGGCCATCTTACCAATATCATGATACATGGCACCGGCCCTCACCAGCATCGGATTAGCTTCAATGGCATAGGCTACTTCCTGGGCCAGGTTTCCTACCTGGATACTGTGCTGGAAAGTGCCCGGGGCTTTTTCAGCCAGTTTTCGCAGGATGGGGTGGTTGGTATCCGAAAGCTCCACCAGGGTGACATCCGAAAGAAAACCAAACAGGCGTTCAAAGATGTCAATAAGTGGATAAACCAATAAAATTAAAGCGCCATTGATGGTAAACTGAGCATATACAAAAGGGTCGATCTTGGTAATGTCACCCTCCTGCCACAAGGAGATACCAGAGTAAAACAGGGCATAGGTGATGATAATAAATACTGCTGCGCGAACCAGCTGACTGCGGCGAACCATTCGGAAGAGCGCAAAAATAGCAACCAATCCCACCGGAATCTGAAGAAAGACAAACAGAAAGCTGTTCTCTGCGAAAAAGGCCGCCAGTAAAATAGTGATGATATACAGGAAAAAAGCCAGTCTTGAGTCAAAGAAGATGCGCACTATAATGGGAAGTATCGCGAACGGAATGATAAGCAATGGAAAATCATCCAGGTAATTCACGATACTTGCTAATGCGATCATGGTAATCACCATAAAAAGAATAAAGGAGACCGAAAGCAGGTTGTCATAGACATCTCTCCGGAAATAATAGAGAAATAGGTAGATGGTGATAAACAGCAGAAGCACGATGATGGCCTGGGCTACAATAATCAGGTAGTAGGCAGAGATAGAACCTATGCGGCTTTCATATTCGCGTTTCAGGGAGTCGAGGATTTTAATCAGATCATCATTAATCAGGTCACCCGTATCAATCACCTTTTGACCTGCCATGACTTTGCCACTTGTCAGGGAGATCTTTTTTAAGAGGTTTTGTTTTTCCTGTGTGGTTCGTGCATTGTTATAGGTCACATTGGCCGATAAATACTTATTCAGTTGCAGATCGGAGAGAAAATTGCGGGCTTGTTCATAAATGATCGTATCCGTGGGGGGTATTTGTTGAAGGCTTTGGTTGATAATGTATTGATAGCCTGACTTGAAAGAGTAGAATTCAGAGAGGCCATACGGCTCCGCAATGCTTCCAATGATCAGCATCAGCTCAAAAGTAGGCGGTGCATCAATGTATTCTTCGGGTAAGGAGATGATGCCTTTGTTGTAGATGGTGGCCAGCGATTGATCCACCGTTGAAATCAACTTTTCTTGCAGACCCGTATTGCTATGATTTGATTCGAAGAGCTCAGGATACTGCTTTTGAAAGGTCGATAGTTTCTTGGTGTAATCGGCATGCAGCAGGTTCTGTTTGGCCTCAACAGGTGATTCCTCATAAAAGAAATAGGGCCTGAAACTAACCGAAAGGCTATCCTTTTCTTGTTTTAATTCTTGTTGGTTCTTGTAAATAGGAAAATCAAACGGTGCTATCAGGGTTTGGTGTTTCCAGGGTTTCCCTTTAATGTATTCATACCTGAATTTGCTGGTTTTTGGTAATAGATAAGTAACAAGAGCAATCCCAACAATAAATGCCAGAATACGATATGTTGGGGTGTAATATTTCTTCCAGGAATTAGTGAACCAATTAATCATTAAATACAGATTTTAGTATTATCGCTTTCATTGGCTAAAATACTACAAAGCCCACTATTTTCTTAAAAAAAATGAGTCTTTGTTAGGTTCGCCTTTTATTATAAATTGCGGCTAAAAGCAGAAATCATGGTGAATTCAATATGCACCTACGGCTTCATTCCTATGAGAAGTGAACCGCGGGAACAGGCTGAAATGGTTAGCCAGCTTCTATTTGGTGAATCGTTTTCGGTTCTTGAACGTGAAGGCAAATGGATTAAGGTTACCAATCATTTTGATAACTACTCCGGGTGGGTAGATGCTAAACTGGTTGAAGTGCTTAATCCTTCGGAAGTAGAAGCCTGGGAGAAGGGTGCCAAGTGGATTATTCCGGCTCCTTATGTGAAGATTGTTAGTGAACCGGGAAACGAACTGCATTATTTATCCGGGGGTAGTACTGTTTGTTTTAACAGGGCGGAAGAGAACAGTTTTTTAATTGGTACAAAGACTTATGAAGTTCCTTCAAATAATCAATCTGAAATAAAAGAGGGTGGTATTGACGAAGTAGCCCGCTCCTTTCTCAATACGCCTTATTTATGGGGCGGAAGAAGTTTTTTCGGCATCGATTGTTCCGGATTCACCCAAATCGTTTATAAAATAATGGGTGTTGCGTTACCACGTGATGCGTCGCAACAAGTTGCCGAGGGAACCAATGTTAGTTTTGTGGAGGAGGCAAAAAAAGGCGATCTGGCTTTTTTCGATAATGCGGAAGGCAACATCACCCATGTTGGCTTGTGCCTTGACAACGGGGAGATAATTCACGCTTCGGGGTGTGTGCGGATTGATAAACTCGACCATCAGGGAATCTACAATGTGGCGAGTGGAAAATATAGTCATAAACTAAGAGTAATAAAACGAATCATTTAATGGCATTTACCTATGAATACCCAAGGCCTGCAGTGACTGCAGATGCGTTAATATTTTCAAAAAACGAAAGTAGCTTTAAGATTTTACTGATTCAACGGTTAAAGGAACCCTTCAAGGGAAAATGGGCGCTTCCGGGCGGCTTTTTAGATATGGATGAGGATTTGGATCGGGCGGCAGGGCGCGAACTCAAAGAAGAGACCGGCTTGTCGGGTGTGACATTGAAACAATTTAAAGCTTATGGGAACATCAATCGTGATCCGCGGCATCGTACCATAACCGTTGCTTATGTCGGTATGATCGACAAGGAGCAAGAGGTTACCGGACTGGATGATGCTGCAGATGCCAGATGGTTTGATATAAATGCATTACCATTGTTGGCTTTTGATCACGATATAATTGTAAGCGACGCCATTGAAGCCTTTGTATTAAATAATTAGTATTTGGTCACAATAGTTCGTTACACTTTTGTAAGTATTTCATTGATAGCTTGTGGATAAATGACTGCTAAAGTTCTTATGGCATTACAAATGAATTAGATGTAAATAAGTATAAATTCTAACGATCTATTGTGGTCAGTAATATTTGTGTACTTTTCTGCCTTGTCCAGGTTAGTATCTAACTTTTAATGTTTGTGTATTTTTTGGCAGGCTATTGCAAGGTTGGTCATGCAAATATCTTGATACTTGATACTCATGTCTGTGTACTTTTCTGCCTTGTTCAGGTTAGGTATTTGAGAGTGATTTATCTAGTACGTCAATAGCTTCAGGTCCTTTATTAAAGATTAAATCTAAGATGCTCAGATTGGGGATGAAGTCAAATTTCTCGGCAAATACCTGTCTGTAGGCTTGAGGCGTGAATTGATGGTCGGCCTGCAGGTAGCTTTTCTTTGGATGGATTATTTCACGTAGATCTGTTATCTCTTGAACCGGTATTTCATACCAATGGTCAGATAATTCAATATTGGATTCCATCTCAAGTATTTCTAAAACTTGCTTAAGGATAGCCATGTTGTAATCCAGTAAGTACTTCCAATGTTTTTCAAAAAAGGGTTGGAAGTCATCTTGATAATACTCGAAAAACGGGCTGCTGTTATAGGCTGAAACAATAGAGCGCCAATGCAGATTTTGCCAGGGGGTATCATAACTGATGATGACCTCTTTCATCGAAGTTTTGTGGGTTTTGCCTTTTTCTACCGGGATGGTAAGAGGTAAAGTACCGTTAGCGCCCAGTATAACACAACGGTTTCGGTAGGTTTGCTTGGTGTAATGACAATGCTGTTCTATAATACCTTTAGCGGCTTTATTTAAATGTGCAAAGAATTGAATAGGGCCAAAATAGCTGGATGAGAATAGTTTTACAGATGTATTCATTTGATGAAAAATATGAAAATATGCGTATTGTTCTTGCAATGAAAGAACTTGTTAGTTGTGTTGTTTGTAGCAACAATGGTTCGTTTAATGCTTGTAAATACTTGCTAATTAGTTTGTGAATAAATAATAGACGAAGCGACTACAGTGCTATAAATGAAATAGAAGTTAATAGGTTTCCATTCTATTATCTATTGCGTAAGTAAGGCTGATTATTGTTCTTCATTAACCTGATTTTCTGATTCATGCTTTTCTGATTCCTTCTTTTTTGCAGTTCGCTTATTTCGTTTGGCGTACCCATATATGGCACCTACCAGTAGTCCTAACAGGAAGGTAATAATGAGTAATACCGCCATTGAGAGTCTTACTTCATAAAAGAATAGATTAACTGATACTTCAAAGGCATTTTGAACAGAGAATACAACGAGTAAGACCGCGATAATTATAAATAACCAAAAGGATTTTTTCATTTCATTCAGTTTTATCTTGTTAGTATTGCTAAATAATCACCAATAAATTTAAAAGAAATACTCCACTTTAAAACATTTATATTGATGCGGGATAAAAATACCCCCATAATGCACAATGCTTTTAATCTCTTGTTGGCATCATACCAAGGTTATTTCGAATTAAAAATCAACGAAGTTAATAAGGTTTGGTGTTATTTCCCGGATGAAAACAGAGTAGTGCCAACTATTCCTATGATGTGATTATCCGGGACAAATCCCCAGTAACGGCTGTCATATGAGTGTGGACGATTGTCGCCCATTACCCAGTAGTAATTCATTTTAAACCGATAATGATTCGTTTGTTTTCCATTAATGATGATATGGTTGTCAGTTAGTTCCAGGGTATTGTTTTCATATACCGAAATAATGCGTTTATAGAGAGGTAAATTCTCTATGGTTAGTTCTATTTGTTGGCCTTTTTGTGGGATGACTACCGGGCCAAGGTTATGGGCATTCCAGAAAAAATCCATTGCAAATGGAAATACCAGCAGATCTGGCAGGTTTAACGGTAGTACTTCTTCTTTTAGGAACTCGTCAAACGCATTGGTTTTAGTGCCTTTTTTATATATTTCCACAAAGTTTTTCCCCTTTTCTACATATTGATTGATAGCGTTTTTTCTAATCTGCGCTATCAATGAAGCAGGTGTCTCTTCCTTGATTAAATATTTAGATGTAAAAGGGAAGAATTTAAGTGGTTTATGATTGACCTTTATTTTGTTGTCTCGTATGGTTAATGTATCACCAGGAAGCGCAATAATACGCTTTAAATAGGTGGGGCGTTTTGTTACCGGGCAAAAGGAAATATTGTCTTTTGCTTCAGGTTTAGATAGTTGATTATTTATTTGATACTGTCTTTGGAGATAATGATAGTTTTCGTTGGGATGGTTAACCAGGATTGTATCTGCCTCCGGAAAATGAAACATGATCACGTCTCCCGGTGAAAAGGTGTTCCAACCTGTCAATCGCTTAAAGGTTTGTGGTTGGTTAATATTTATTGCGGGGCCGGCCTTTAGTTTGTTAACGATTACTAAATCACCCGCTGAGTAGGTGTTAGCCATGGAAGAAGAGCTAATGCGATAGAAGCCTATGATATAAGTATTCAGGAATAATAACGTAATAACACTAATAAGAATGGCGATTGCCCATTCAGCTATTGTCTTTTGTGTGTCAGTTAATTTTTTCCAGCGAATCAATAACCATTGGGATGAAGGGGGGTAAAATATTGCGAATAAAACAGAAAATAGAATAAGGGGGACGAACCAGTTGGTACTCCAGAGAGCGAAAAGGAGTAGGAGTAATAAACTTGATGCTATTGTTATTTGTCGGATGTGTTTCATTCTTTTTGTAAAAACAATAGTTCGTTAATCTTTTGTAAGTAATGGAAAAACAGTTTGTATCTATCCAATAGGCAAAACTGTTAATGGTTTAAAATTGAGAGTAATGTAAATCAGTCTAATGTCTATTATCTAAAATCTAACGATCTATTGAATAAGAAAAACGTTTCCCCAAAATAATGGGGAAACGTTTTAATATAAAGAATACGAATTATTCGTTATGAACCAATTTGAAGAATCTGTTCCATCGGATTCCCAGACTTTTGTCTTTATCGAGGGATAACCAAACCAGAATAGGTTTACCAACAATATGATCTTCGGGTACAAAACCCCAATACCTTGAGTCCGCCGACTTATGACGGTTATCTCCAAGCATGAAGTAGTAATCCATTTTGAATGTATAGGATGATGCCGGATTCCCATTGATGAAAATCTGGTGGTTTTTCACTTCCAGCTTATTGCCTTCGTAAGCAGAAATAATACGATCGTATAAAACCAGGTTCTTCATGGTTAACTCAACGGTTTCACCTTTCTTAGGCATCGTGAGCGGACCAAAATTATCGCGGCTCCAGGGATAATCCGGGCTATAGGGAAAAACTCTGAAACCGGAAGAATCTGCTTGTTCATCTCTGATGGTGATACTTTTAATGATCGGATAATTTTTAATTTCTTTTGCTTTATCTTCGGTCAGTGGAAGCAGGTAATGAGGCGCCATACCCGCGTCCCGTCGATCATCCCCGGATATTTCCATGTTCTCAAAGAAGCGACTGTTCAGTATTGTTCCATCCGTAATTACATCATACACATGCTGTAATCCTTTCGGGTTTTCTACTTTTTCGCCGTTTATGTAAATCTGGTTGTGTCGTATTTCCAACTGATCCCCCGGTGTAGCAACACAACGTTTTACATAGTTATCTCTGCGATCTACCGGACGGTATAACACTTCGCCATAAAAATCAGGGTTGTCATATACTACTTTCCTTCCCAGGTTTTTAAAGAACTGGTTTCTTTCCCAGGGGCAGGTAAAAGTTGTGTTCTTTAGTAGTGCCGGATTTGAGGCCACCGTGTTTATCCCTTCCCTGAAAATTGTATTGTGGAAATCAGGATTGGTGTAACGAAATGGAACCGTATCCCCAGCCGGAAAATTAAATACAACAATGTCATTTCTTTTAACGTGACCGAATCCTTTTAGTCGTTTGTAATCCCAATGCGGCCAATTGGTATAGGATTGAGTATTGGTAACAGGGAAAGTGTTTTGAACCAAAGGAAAGGCAATGGGCGTATTTGGCATACGGGGGCCATAACTAACCTTACTAACAAAGAGGTGATCGCCTACCAATAATGATTTCTCAAGCGAGCTGGTAGGTATTTTATAGTTTTGGAAAAGGAATATATTGATTAGATAAACCGCAATAAGGGCAAAAATCAAGGCGTCAATCCATTCAATTACGGTACTTGGTTTTTTACCGTCTTTACGCTTTTTCCAAAAATCCCAGGGTATTTTCTTTGTAATATAGGCGTCAAAAATCAATGGTAAACCCAAAAGCAGCCAATAATTTCCAATCCATACCAACCAAAGAAAATATATAACAGAAGCGATTGCCAGTTTTATCCATCTGGCGAGAGGTACTTGTTGCATAGGTTTGTATTACAGTTTAAAATTTTAGTAAATCCTTCATTCCCAAAAATCCTTTTCTCGTGTGAGAAAACTCTGCTGCTAAGACAGCTCCCAGCGCAAATCCCTGGCGAGACTTGGCACTGTGATGGATGATAATTTCATCCGCCGGGGAATCATATTTTATAGTGTGAATACCTGGTACCATTCCTTCGCGAATGGAATGAATCGGCAGCTCTGCTTGTGATTGGGCTATTTCCTTAACCCATGATGTTTTGCGCTCCATGTTGTCAATAATACCTTCGGCTAATGTAATTGCCGTACCACTGGGAGCATCCAGTTTTTGAGTATGATGAACCTCTTCCATGGAGACATCATAATCAGGCATTTGATTCATGATACGAGCTAAGTGTTGATTTAATTCAAAAAAGATATTTACGCCTAAGCTAAAATTAGAGGCATAGAAAAATGTTTGACCATTGTTCTCGCAACGTTGTTTGATGTCATCCAATTTATCCAGCCAGCCTGTCGTTCCTGATACTACTGGGATATGGTGTGTAAAGCAATTCAGGTAATTTGAATAAGCGGCTTCAGGTACCGTAAATTCAATGGCAACATCGGCTGATTTGAATGTATCGTCCTCAAAGCTGTCAGGGCTACTGATATCTATTTTGCTAACAATTTCATGTCCGCGTTCAAGGGCAATTTTTTCTATTTCTTTGCCCATCTTTCCGTATCCGATAAGTGCAATCTTCATGATTCTTATGGTAGTTTTTTATATTCTTAAGCAAAGATAAAAAAAGACAGCAACTAATTGGTGAGGCAATGAAAGATGTATGGGTATTAATAGGGAGAAAAAAAGGGAAGCTATTGCTTCCCTTTAACCAATTTATCTGTGTGATACTAATTTGCTGCTTCCATTGCTTTTTTAACAACGGCTTTAAAAGCTTCCGGATGGTTCATGGCGAGGTCAGCCAGAACTTTACGGTTAATTTCAATGTTCTGCTTGTGCATATAACCCATTAAACGGCTATATGAAACCCCTTCAAGACGGGCAGCAGCATTGATTCTTTGAATCCACAATGCTCTGAAGTTACTCTTTTTCTTCTTTCTATCCCGGTAAGCATATTGAAGACCTTTTTCCCAGGTATTTTTAGCTACCGTCCAAACATTTTTCCTTCTACCAAAGTATCCTTTGGTTTGCTTCAATACTTTTCTACGTCTTTCCCTTGACGCTACTGCATTTACTGATCTTGGCATTTTCTTTTTTTTTCGAATGGTTAGCGCCCCGCTATTCGGGAACTTTTAGCTAAATCATTCAGGTTTTTTAATCAATAACTCTTTTCTGATTATTTCATGTTCAACAACAACTTAATGTTGCTTTCATCTGCTTGATGAACAGTACCGAAATAAGTCAGATTTCTTTTACGCTTAGTAGCTTTCTTAGTTAAGATGTGGCTTTTGTAAGCGTGTTTTCTCTTAATCTTTCCGCTTCCAGTGATAGTGAACCTCTTCTTTGCACTGGAATTTGTCTTCATTTTTGGCATTGTAAGAATATATTTAGTGAATAATTGGTTCCTATTTCTTCTTTGGGGCCTTTGGTGAAATGAACATTGTCATTCGCTTACCTTCTAATTTAGGAAGTTGTTCAACTTTACCATGCTCTTCCAAATCCTGAGCAAATTTTAATAGTAAAATTTCACCTTTTTCCTTAAATAGAATAGACCGTCCTTTAAAGAAAACAAATGCCTTCACCTTAGCGCCTTCACCAAGGAATTTTTCTGCATGCTTAAGCTTAAACTTGTAGTCGTGATCGTCGGTGTTAGGTCCGAAACGGATCTCCTTAACCACCACCTTTACAGTTTTAGCTTTTAGCTCTTTTTGTTTTCTTTTTTGTTGATAAAGAAACTTTTGATAGTCAATTATCTTACACACAGGTGGATCCCCATTGGGAGAAATCTCTACCAAATCAAGATCTAATCCATCAGCCATCTTTAATGCTTCAGCTGTTGAATATACCCCCGGATTGTCAATGTTATCTCCAACAATCCTTACTTTTGGAACACGGATTCGTTCGTTGATCCTGTGCTGCGGTTCTAGCTTTGGGGCTCTTACCGGTTTTCTGCTTGGTCTTCTTATTGTAAAATCCTCCTAATTTAGTTAGTAATTATTTTTCAATTTCAGCTAACATGTTTTCTACTTCAGCATTGATAAAGTTAACAAAATCATCAATGCTCATTGACCCTTTGTCTCCGTCTCCTTGTTTGCGAACAGCAACTTCATTGTTTTCAGCTTCTTTTTCGCCCACAATTAAGAGATAAGGGGTGCGTTTTAATTCATTGTCTCTGATCTTTTTACCTATTTTTTCGTTCCGATCATCTAAGACGGCACGAATATCGGAATTATTCAGGAGATTTAAAACTTTTTTTGCATAGTCATTATGTTTTTCACTGATTGGCAGAATAACTACTTGCTCCGGAGTTAGCCACAATGGGAATTTCCCTGCTGTGTGCTCAATAAGTACAGCAACAAATCGTTCCATGGAACCAAATGGTGCACGGTGTATCATTACCGGGCGGTGCTTTTGGTTGTCATTACCAACGTATTCAAGATCAAAACGTTCCGGTAGATTGTAGTCAACCTGAATGGTTCCTAATTGCCATTTCCGGCCAATGGCATCGCGTACCATAAAGTCCAGCTTGGGTCCGTAGAAGGCTGCTTCACCGTATTCAACGATGGTCTTCATTCCCTTTTCTTTGCAAGCTTCAATGATTGCGCTCTCTGATTTTTCCCAGTTTTCATCAGAGCCAATGTATTTTTCATTATTGCCTGGGTCTCTCAATGACACCTGGGTGATATAATCTTTGAAATCAAGTGCTTTAAATATGTACAAGATAATGTCTATCACCTTCTTGAATTCGTCCTTTAATTGGTCGGGACGGCAGAAGATGTGTGCATCATCCTGAGTAAAGCCTCTTACCCTGGTTAATCCATGCAACTCACCACTTTGTTCGTAACGGTAAACCGTACCGAATTCGGCAAAACGAACGGGTAAATCTTTATATGAACGAGGCTTGGCCTTGTATATCTCGCAGTGGTGAGGACAGTTCATTGGTTTCAATAAGAACTCTTCCCCTTCTGTAGGGGTATTTATTGGCTGGAATGAATCCTTACCATATTTGGCGTAGTGGCCAGATGTTATATAAAGTTCCTTGTTACCAATGTGTGGTGTGATGACTGGTTCATAGCCATATTTAACCTGTACGCGTTTAAGGAAATTTTCTAAGCGTTCTCTTAGTTTTGCTCCTTTGGGTAACCAAAGAGGTAAACCTTGTCCTACTTTCTGTGAAAATGTGAACAATTCTAATTCTTTACCGATTTTTCTATGGTCACGTTTCAAAGCTTCTTCCAGCATTTGAAGGTATTCTTCCAGCATTTTTTGCTTTGGGAATGATATACCATATATTCTGGTTAACTGTTTGCGTTTCTCATCGCCTCTCCAGTAGGCTCCGGCTACACTAAGTAGTTTAATGGCTTTAATAGGTGCTGTGCTTGGTAAGTGAGGACCACGGCATAAATCGGTGAAATTACCTTGTTGGTAAAAAGAGATGGTGCCATCTTCAAGTTCACTTATTAACTCAGATTTGTATTCTTCATTTCTTGCATTAAAAAAAGAAAGAGCCTCTTCTTTGCTTACTTCTTTTCGTACGTAAGTATTTTTTTGACTGGCCAGTTCTTTCATTTTTTTCTCAATGCGTGGTAGGTCGCTATCTTTAATTATAACGCCGTCGCCTGGATCTACATCATAGTAAAAGCCATTTTCAATTGCGGGACCAATGCCGAATTTAATTCCGGGATATAAGGTTTGCAATGCTTCTGCCATGAGGTGGGCAGAGGAATGCCAAAAGGCATGTTTACCTTCCGAATCTTCCCATTTATGGAGCTTTATCGTGGCATCAGTGGTAATTGGACGCGTTATGTCTAATAATTGATCGTTGGCTGTGATAGCCAAAACCTCTTTTGCCAACCGAGGGCTTATACTTTGCGCAATCTCATAACCGGTAATACCTTCCTGGTATTCTCTGACTGATTGATCCGGAAAAGTGATGTTTATCATTTTTTGTGCTCTTACGTGTTAAAAAACACGCAAAGATAACTAAAACCCGTCAAATGTATAGGCGTGGCGTGTGTTTTTTGGTTGAAATGAAGAATGTTGATGGGGAGCTTTTGATGATTTGAGGTTATACTACTATGGGAAGTAGTTATTTGATTCATTTTTAATTGCTGTTGTTGGTTGTTTGGAACATGGGTTATGGGAACTATAAAAATCAATGGTTTTGACATATTGCTTTATCAGATAGATATATGGCGGAAGGGTTAAATTATTACCAGATCTGGATATATTCTGAAAAATTAGTTGTAACCAATGATTTATCCTTGTTTTGCTCAGGTCATTTTTATTAGCTTTGACCGAATTCAAAAAAAATTGTAATGAAGCGATATCACATTTTATTATTGTTGGGATTGTTAATCCCACTGATAACGAATGGACAAACACAAAAGAAAAAAGTAACATTAGAAGACCTTAATGTTAATTATACCTTTTATGCCAAGTCTGTCAGAGGGCTTACATCCATGAATGACGGTGTTCATTTTACCACGCTGGAGGATGGAAAGAAAATACAGAAATATGAGTATGCGACCGGAAACCTGGTAGGTACTTTGATTAATCTGGAGGAAATAGAAGATTGTCCGGTGAAGCACATTGAAGGCTTCGAGCTTAATCAGGATGAGACGAAAATATTGCTTTACACCAATAGAGAACGTATTTATCGTCACTCTTTCAGGGCTGATTACTTTGTTTATGATATTAAGCGTAAAGAGATCGCCTCATTGTCCGACGGGGGTAAGCAACAGGTTGCCAGTTTTTCTCCCAATGGTGAAATGGTGGCCTTTGTCCGGGATAATGATCTCTACCTGAAAAAATTGAAATTCGGAACGGAGAGTGCCATCACTACCGATGGAGAGTATAATAAAGTATTAAATGGTATTCCGGATTGGGTTTATGAAGAGGAGTTTGGTTTTAATAGGGCTTATGAATGGTCGGTGAATAGTGAAGAGATTGCATTTATTCGTTTTGATGAGGCACATGTTAAAGAGTTTGATTTCCCGGAATATCAGGCTTCCTTCCCCAGAAAGCAGAAGAATGGGTTATACCCCGGACAATATCGGTTTAAATATCCGAAAGCAGGTGAGGAGAATTCAAAAGTAAGTGTGCATGTATTTAATATTCGTAATCGCACCACTAAGACGATGAATGTAGGGAATCTGGATGATATTTATATTCCCAGGATTCGTTGGACGAAAGAAGCCGGGAAGTTGGGTGTTATTAAAATGAACCGCCATCAAAATCAGCTTGAGCTTTATATTGCCAATACTGCTTCCGGTGTATCGCATGTTGTGTTCACGCATCGGAATGAGTATTACATTGAGCAAGATGTATTGGATAACCTGCAGTTCTTACCCGACGGAAAGCATTTTGTGTATGTGGGAGAGATGGATGGCTATAATCACATTTATCTATATACACTCGCAGGGGCAAAAGTGAAGCAAATAACAAGCGGAAAATGGGACGTGACTGAGTTTCTAGGATATGATTCTTCTAAAAAGATGTTCTATTATCAGTCGGCTGAAAATTCACCGCTGCAAAGGGATGTTTATGCTGTTCGTATTGACGGTAAGAAAAAAATAAGACTAACACCTAAAGACGGGACAAATAGAGCTGTATTTAGTAAGGGTTTTAAATATTACATTAATTATTATTCGAGTGTTAATACTCCCACGCTGGTGACGTTGCATGCTAAAAACGGGAAACAATTGCGTGTATTGGAGGATAACAAACAACTAAAGGAGACTGTGAATGAATATGCTTTAAGTCCCAAAGAGTTCTTTTCGTTTACTACATCAGAAGGTGTTGAGTTGAATGGCTGGATGGTTAAACCGCTGAATTTTGATCCATCAAAGAAATACCCGGTTTTAATGACGCAATATAGCGGCCCGAATTCTCAAGAAGTACTTGAGCGTTGGGGTATTGGTTGGGAGCAATATCTGGCTGCCAATGGTTACCTGGTAGCTTGTGTCGATCCGCGGGGAACCGGAGCCCGGGGTGAAGCTTTTAGGAAATGTACCTATATGAAATTAGGTAAGTTTGAGTCGGATGACCAGATTGAGGCGGCTAAATACCTGGGCAGTCTGGATTATATTGACGGTAGCCGGATTGGTATCTGGGGTTGGAGTTTTGGTGGTTTCATGTCTTCCTTGTGTTTGAGCAAGGCTGATGTGTTTAAAGTTGGTGTCGCGGTAGCTCCGGTCACAAACTGGCGGTTTTATGATTCCATATATACTGAGAGATATATGCGTAAACCACAGGAGAATGGTGGTGGTTATGATGATAATAGTCCGATTAACCTGGTAGATAACTTACAAGGGCGTTTATTCCTTGTGCATGGAACGGCCGATGATAACGTGCATTTTCAAAATGTCATGGAATATGTGGACCGACTGGTACAGGCCAATAAACAATTTGATATGTTCGCCTATCCTAACCGTAACCACAGTATCTACGGGGGAAATACCCGTCTTCACTTGTATACGATGATGTCCGAGTATATTTTCAGAAATTTATAATTGATTGATTAATGATTTGTTAAGGCCGGCTTGTAAAAGTCGGCCTTATTTTTTTTTGTTTTTATTGCTTGTGGTAAGCAATAATTACTATATTTGCACCGCTGTTGAACGAAACAGCAGTTAAGCCCAGATGGCGAAATTGGTAGACGCGCTGGTTTCAGGGACCAGTGTCAGCAATGACGTGCAGGTTCGAGTCCTGTTCTGGGCACGAAAAAAGAGCTTATCCTTTAATTGGATAAGCTCTTTTTTTATATCATAACTTAAATGAATTGGTCAATAGTCTCATCTGGTCGATTACGGATTGTCAGGGGTTTTTAATTTGCGATCCTGGTGACCAAAGCGGTCGGAGATGTGACCAATAATTTCGTTGGCCGTTGTTTCAATCGGTTTATTCGTCACATTGATACGTGTGAACCCTCCTTTATCGAATATTAGATTGGCAAACCTTATTTCATCCCTTACTTCTATTGGATCCACATACGTTTTGTTGTCTGTGTTTTTCATTTGAACCAAACGTTTTTGCCTTTGGGAAATGAGTTGATTCAGGTTAATGCCTAAACCAAATACCCGTAACGGATCTACTTCAAAGAGCTCTTTAGGTGGCATGATTCCTTTTATTAAGGGGATATTAGCCACTTTCCAGCCAAACATGGACATGTAAACGCTTAAAGGGGTTTTCCCGCTGCGCGATACGCCGGTAAGAATGATCTCGGAATTGAGCAGTTTTTCCGGGTTGAGGCCGTCGTCGTGGTTCATGGTATACTCGATGGCTTCGATGCGATCAAAATATTGGGCATTAATGCGGCGGTATAGGCCGGGAACGTTAATGGATTTTAAGCCCAACTCATTTTCCAGAAAGTGGGCCAGGGAACCCATGAAATCAATCTCTCTGACGCCATGTCTTCGGCAAGTTTCTATTAAAGCATTGCGGAGATTTGTATTCACCATGGTGTGCGTAACTAGCCCGTTGTTATATTTGGCTTTGAGGACTACTTCTTCAATTTTTTCCTGGTTTTGTACGTTGGCCATCACAATAATGGGTAGCTTATTTTGTGGGTATTGAATCAGTAAGGAGTTTACCATTGTGTGTCCGGCCAGGCCTTTACCACCGGATACAACATAAATGGGCGTTTTTTTATTTGGTGTTGAGGTGTTCATGGGCATTGTTTTTTAGTCAAGTAGGGATAAGTTATGAAAAAATAAAGAAAAATGTCCAATGGGTTTTTAGTCATCGTCTTCAAAATCAAAGAATGTCAGTGTTTATCTTATGAATTGGAGATTGATTTATGACTAATTTGATTGTAATGTTGTAGTAGTTTATCGGGCCTGTCTGTATGAGTTGTTATTAGTGTCTTACGCGTGATATTGGTGTATTTATTGGTAAAATATTTTGGCGAGCAATAAATCATCTTGATACTTTGTACTTGATACTTTTTACTTTTCTTGCTTGTCCAGGTTAGGTAATTAATAAAGTCGTTATTGTGTTTTAAGTGTACCTGTTTTTTATTGGTTTCAGTTCTCTCACATGAAGTTTGATGATCTATTGCAAGTTTATACTACATTTAAACTATGAAAATAAATACGCAGAATGTTGTTTTAGGTATTGCTTTCCTCATCTGTTTTGTGTCTTTCAGTGTCTGTGCTCAGGATGTTACGAAGACAGTGACACGGAATGAAGGTAATTTTAAAGAGGTTTCTGAAGTGTTAAAGGCAAATTCTGCCATCAGGCATGGAAACTACAATCTCTTTTATAAGGATTATATGGTGGAGAGTGGGCAGTATACCAATAATCAAAAAACAGGTATTTGGCAGTTCTTTAGTTTTAATGGCGTTTTGGAATATGAATATAATTTTGATCGGTCTGCAATCGTAAAGCTGAGTGGGGAAAGGGGAAGGCAATTAAAAAGGATCTCACCTTGTCTTTACCTGGGAAGTCCGGTGGTTCCTTATCTATTTGTTGTGAATCATATTAGCTACCCCCTTGAAGCATTGGATTTAAATATTTCAGGGAAAGTGGTGTTGGCTTTAAAAATTAATGCTAAGGGAGAGCTTTGGGGATTTTATTTACATGAAAAACTTCATCCTCTTTTGGATAGTGAGGTGATGCGGGTTGCACGCAAGATACCCGATGATTGGCAATGGTTGGCCGCCACACAAAATGGTAAGTCCATAAGCGAGGAGTACCATATCGTTATTAAGTTTGAAGCGGATCAGCAATAGGTGTGTGTCACAGGCGAAGCAGGTGATTCATTTTTTTAAGTAATGCATCCTTGTTGGTGGTGATAATAACGTCAAGATTTGCCAGATCCGGATAGTTGGATTCTTTGTGTTGTCCGGCTTTTTGGTCAAAGAGAATAACAGGGATGTCCGGTTGTGTCTCTCTAAGATGCTCAATGATACCTGGCAATAAGGTGTGGTTTATGTGGCTTGTTTCGATAATGACCAGCTTAATGAGATTCGACATCGGCAGGTATTTCAATTCATCGTGCCGGCTGGCCCAGAGGAGCCGGTAGGAGCGTTCCAATTCGGTGTTTATGCGGCCAGAAAGGTATAGCTGGGGATCATAAAGCAAAATATTAGAGTCGGGTCTAATGAGTTGATTTAGTTCGTTCGTTTGTCCGGTGAGGGCTTTAGGGGGCAGGGCCAAATGAAACGTAGCACCTTTGTGTTCCTCTGATTCCACCCATATGTACCCTTGCAGATAACTGGCCAGGTGATGACAAATGGCCAGCCCCAGTCCCATACCGCCAAATTCTCGTTTGTAGCTGTTGTCTACCTGCATAAATTTATTGAATACGGCGTGTATTTTCTCCTTGGGAATACCAATGCCGGTGTCCTTCACAAAGAAATCCAGGCCGCCATTGGCGCGAGTTCTGTAACCATACTCCACCGATCCTTCATAGGTGAACTTAATCGCATTCTCAATGAAATTGCGAAGTATTTGTTTCAACCGGTCAATATCTGTAATGTATTTGACTGAGGCCAGACCGGCCGGAGCGGATAATTTTAGCTTGACACTCTTTTTATTTTCCAGCAGTTCCAGCGCTGTTTTTTTCAACTCCAGCAGGATGTCTTCCGGTGAAAAGGAGGCCTCTTTAAGATGTATAGTCTCTGATTCAAGTTTGGAAAATTCAATAATATCATCAAGCAGGTTTAATAGTTCGTACCCGCTGGTTTTTACTATCTGATGGTATTCCCGGCGTTCTTCTTCTTGTAGTTGAGGATCACACATCAGTTCAGAGAAACCCATGATACAATTCATAGGAGTTCTTACTTCGTGTGACATGTTAGCCAGGAAAGAAGTTTTCAGCCGGTCGGCATCTTCCGCTTTTTTTAAGGCCTCTTGCAGGCGGTTTTCAAAGCTTACCTGGTTGGAGATGTTCCGAACACTATACAGCAAAGCTTCCTGGTCAAAATAGGTAACTTTATTGGCATTGATCTCAACGGGTATCTTTTTTCCGGTCAGGGTGAATGAGTAACTCTTAAAGTGATACCCCTCCTCCGTGGCAATATTGGGAATACGAGCTTTGTATGCTTCATGGAATTCCACCGGTGTGAGGTCCATGATGTTGAGTCCAATGAGTTGCTCACGGGTGCCTTCCAGCAGTTGGCAAGCCCGGTTGTTTACATCAATAATGGTTCCCGAGAAGTCTTCCAGGAAAATGGCATCGGGGAATTTATTGATAAAATGGGTAAAAATCTCTTTTTGTTCATCGATGGCCTGAAGGCAAGTAGATAATTGTGACACATCCTCTACTGTTATGATCCATCTGGTTGGTGTTTGTTCCAATTTGTGTTGAGGATAAACGGTTAGTTTTACATACTTCTCCGTTTTATCGGTCATCTTTCTTTTTATGAAACGGGTGAAATAAGGCTGGTCACTGGCTAATGCTTTTTCAGTTATTTCTTTCTTCAATAAGGCGTCCTGACATTCCATGATGGATGGAAATTCCATACCCACTAGTGCCTTTTTGTCCTTTGCGGTGAAGGCTTCAAAGGCCTTATTTACTTGTTGTATTTGCCATTTGTCATTAATGCAGCAGGCGGCATATGGGAGATCCATGACGGAGATGCCCGGGTGAATAGCTTTGGGTTTGGAAGGGGGTTGTAGGGTAGCAGTAGAGCGCTTAAGGCGGTTGGTGCGTAAGTTTACATATAAATAGGCCGCTAAGGAGAGGCCTAATAATATGCCTACCTGAAGAAACAGACTTTGTATTTCTTTCCAACCTGTGTCCGGAGCAATGTTTTCAGCTGCTGTCTGGATCTCTTGGGCGCGCAAGAGTTGTATATCCGGCAAAATAATAGTGCTTCCAAAAAGAAGTAATGAAAGCAAAACGATCTGGTTAATTATGGCCTTCCTCAAAGTTGTCAAAGTTGTGGGTGAAAAATATGAGGCGATAAAAATATGTTATAAAAGGCATATTAAAAAAACTTTTTGACGAAAATAGTCATCATTTGTAACTAATGTTTTCTTTGCTTTGACTACCGGCATTTTCGTTTTCATTACTTCAAAATATAAGTGTCCTCAATAACTAAGGATTGTAAAGGATAATGTTAAATTTATAACGGTTTAATAATATTTTTGGAATATCGGGGATTGATTGGTCATGCCGCCTTCAATAAATAGCGTAAAGAAAGAAAATCTGAAACGGAGCGAGTTATTTTCTTTCCGCGAAAAGGAATTAAATTTTAGTCCCGATTATAGCTTTGTAAGCTTTTTTCAAGAGCAACAAAAACTTATTTCGGGAAGAATGACGGTCTTTTTTGGGCTGTAGTAAAAAAGTATAAGCCTGCGCGGCTTGAGCGCAATGGAGATTACCAAATTATTTAAAAAGATAGATGGTTGTTTTTTAGTTGCTAGGGTATCTTTTTGTGTTTTTTTAAAGGGTTAAAGCCATATTACTTTATTATCTTTGCCTGCTAAAATTTATGTGAAAATAATTAAACGAAATAAAAGAATGGGAATTGAAAGTCAGATAAAGGCATCAGTTGTAAAGGCTGTTCAGGAATTATATGGCGAAACCATTGCCGCCGAGTCGGTTCAACTACAGATTACACGCAAAGACATGAAAGGGGATTTCACCGTGGTGGTATTCCCGTTGTTACGCATGTCCAAGAAGAATCCGGTGCAGACAGGCCAGGAATTAGGCGAGTATATTAAGAAGGATTTGTCTTCCGTGGCAGAATTTGAAGTAATAAAAGGGTTTCTGAACTTATCCCTGTCCCATTCCCATTGGCTGACGTTACTAAATAACGTGGCAACAGATGAGCAATACGGCTTCAAGCCCGTGACAGATGCATCTCCGTTGGTCATGATTGAATACTCTTCACCCAATACCAATAAACCCCTGCACTTGGGGCATATTCGTAATAACCTCTTAGGGTTCTCCCTCTCCAGGGTGGTGCAAGCCAACGGAAATAAGGTGGTGAAAACTAATATTGTGAACGACCGGGGAATCCATATCTGTAAGTCCATGTTGGCCTGGCAGAAATGGGGCGAAGGCCAAACACCCGAATCCACCGGTAAAAAAGGCGATCACCTGGTCGGTGATTTCTATGTAAAATTCGATCAGGAGTATAAAAAAGAGATTGCGGCACTCATTCCCGGGCACAAAGCAACTTATGCCTCCCTGGCTCAGGTTGACGATGTAGAAGCCACCCTGAAGCAGCTCGCCGAGAAGTCCAAGTCCAAAGAGGGCCTCAATGACGCCGAAGCTGATCAGATGGAGGATTGTAAAAAAGTGATTGATTTCGCCAAGAACAATGCGCCATTAATCATCGAAGCCCGCGAGATGTTGCGTAAGTGGGAAGCCCGCGACCCCGAAGTATTCAAGCTGTGGGAAACCATGAACCAGTGGGTATATAATGGATTCGACGTAACCTACAAAACCATGGGCGTCGATTTCGACAAGATATATTACGAATCAGATACCTTCAGCGTGGGCCGCGACATGGTGCTGGGCGGATTGGAAAAAGGCGCTTTCTATCGCCGCGACGACCAGAGTGTGTGGGCCGACCTATCTACAAATGGCCTCGATGAAAAATTGTTGCTTCGTAGCGACGGCACCAGCGTGTACATGACCCAGGACATCGGAACTGCCAAGCTCCGTTTCGACGACTATCCCATCAACAAAATGGTTTACGTGGTAGGAAACGAGCAGAATTACCACTTCCAGGTGTTATCCATCGTACTCGACCGACTGGGATTTGAGTGGGGGAAAGACCTGGTGCACTTCTCCTACGGCATGGTTGAATTGCCCGAAGGGAAAATGAAATCACGCGAGGGAACCGTGGTCGATGCCGACGATTTGATGGAAGAGATGGTGAATACCTCCCGCGAAATGTCCAAAGAACTGGGTAAGCTCGATGGCTACAGCGAAGAAGAAGCCGAGCAGGTCTACCGCATCATCGCCCTGGGAGCCCTGAAATATTTCATCCTTAAGGTCGATCCGCGCAAAAATATGACCTTCAATCCCAAGGAATCCATCGACTTCAACGGTAACACCGGCCCATTTATTCAATACACCTACGCCCGCGTGCAATCATTGATACGTAAGGCCGCCGACAAAGGCATTGAGGTGCCAGCCAGTGTAAACGCCCAGGTAGAGATGAATGAAAAAGAGGTGCAGCTAATGCGCATGCTGGCCAACTTCCCCAATGTCATCGCGGAAGCAGGAAGCGTATATAGCCCCGCCATCATCGCCAATTTTATCTATGACCTGGCCAAAGAATTCAACCAGTTTTACCACGAATGCCCCATCGTGTTCGAAGAGGACCAAGCCAAACGCGCCATGCGTCTGTTACTTTGTCAAAATGTGGGGAAAGTCATCAAACAAGGCATGTGGACCCTCGGTATCGACGTGCCAAACAGAATGTAATCATAGTCTGTTTATATATTGCAAAGGCTGTTCGATAGGACAGCCTTTTTTTATGGGCGGCCGGGCGGGTGCTCCGTTTGTAGTGGCTACCCGCCAGGCTGTGTGGCGTAAGGCGGTACGTGGGCTCCTTCGTCGCCTCCGCCCGCCAACGCCACATCAGCCCGGCCGGCAGCCAGCTACCACTGCGCCCCCTGCCGCAGCACCATCACAGCCGCAGAGGTAAAAGGGAGCAGGCAATGGTGCGAAGAGGAAAGGTGAAAGGTGAAAGAAAAAAATGGAAGAAGACCAGGTCCTGTAATAACAGAACGGTTGCAAGATGTTTCCGCGAGCCCGCGAAATCTTCTCGCAAGGTCGTTTGGCGTTTTCTGAGCTTCAGAAACCTTCTCGCAAGGTCGTTTGGTGTATTCTGAGCTTCAGAAATCTTCTCACAAGGTTGTTTGGTGTTTTCTGATCTTCTCTCTCAGAAAAATATAATCCTGTCCAATAATACCCAATGGCTGGCGCAGATTTGTAATCCGTGCCCTCCCCGGCATTTGACAATGATCAATAAACCCGAGAATTTCCACCAACACTCCTTACCACGATAATATAATCCTGTCAATCTTGTTAATCCTGTCAATATGCCAAAATGGAAATATCCCCTCCCAGATTTTTTAAAGTGTTTTCCTTTTCTACAAAAACAAAAGACCGTTTTCCCTCAATTGTTTCAAGGTATGGCTTGTCATAAAAATGGAAAAGTCTCCCAAATGGTGCTGGTTAAAACTTTCTTCCAGTTGAGCCAGGGTAACCTTTTTGTTGGGTGTTACCATTATATCCGGCAGGATGTCACACAGCCAGGCTCCAAGGCTTTCTTTCACGTTCAGTACAAGGTCGTTGGCTTTATTATGAAAAATTAACCGAGCCATGGGTGTGGTCTTACCCTTTTTCTTTTTGGTGTAGATTTCCATCAACGGTTGGTACCCCAGCCAAACCACACGGGTAGCAGGGCTGGTAATCTTTTCTTTTTGAGTGGAGAGGAAATGCTCAATGTAGTTGGGCGGAAGGGTGGTTCGGGGCACCTTGAAATCGAACCATTCGTCCAGCCGGTAGTCAAAACAGATGCCGTGCATGTAGTTGAACAATGACTTGCGCAACCCTTCACTGAATACCTCATGAATGGCGCCGCTTTTGTCGATGAATTGCAGGTCGTTGTTGGCAAAGGCGCCCGTTTCTTTCGTGGTGATCTCTATGTTGAAGCGCTCGGGATGAAGGCCAACGGGACTGTGGGCTGTGAGGGCAAACTGGTGCCAGAAACCCGACTGCACCACACCGTGCATAAACAGTTGGCGCACCACCTCCAGGGCGTCGATGGTTTCCTGCACGGTTTGCGTCGGAAAGCCATACATCAGGTAAGCATGCACCATAATACCAGCCTGGGTGAAATGGTCGGCCACACGGGTCACCTGTTCCACCGTTACGCCTTTGTTGATGAGTTTCAGCAACCGGTCGGAGGCTACTTCCAGCCCGCCGGACACAGCAATGCAGCCCGCCTCTTGCATTAAGCGGCACAGGTCGGCCGTGAAGCTCTTCTCAAAACGGATATTGGTCCACCAGATTACTGTCAGGCCACGGCGCAGGATTTCCAGTGAGAGTTCTTTGAGCAGGGTTGGTGGGGCCCCTTCGTCCACAAAGTGAAAGCCGTTTTGCCCGGTTTGTGTTATGATTTGTTCCAAACGGTCGCAAATGGTGCTGGCCTTGTTGGGTTCGTAACGTTTGATGTAATCGAGTGAGCCATCGCAGAAGGAGCATTTACCCCAGTAACAACCATGTGCCAGGGTGAGTTTGTTCCAGCGGCCGTCGCTCCACAGGCGGTGCATGGGATTCACCACCTCCACCACCGACAGGTAATCGTTAAGCGGCAGACCCGCATAATCGGGGGTGCCGGCTTCGGGTTGCGAACAATCCGGTTCAGTGGCTCCGTCGATATAGACCACTTCGGCTGCCTGAAGGGTATAGGTACGTTTCAGAGCCGTTAAGGGCCGCGTGCCATCCAGGTGTTCAAGGAGGTATAACAGTGGTGCTTCCCCGTCATCCAGGGTGATAAAGTCCGTGTAGTTGAACACGCGGGCATCCGACAGGGAGCGCAGTTCGGTGTTGGCAAAACCACCGCCAAGGATAAGTTTGATGGCCGGATGATACTGCTTCAGCCATTGGCCACATTTAAGGGCGCTGTACAGGTTGCCGGGAAAAGGCACCGACAGGGCTACCACCGTTGGTTTAATGGTGTCTATTTTGTGTTGTAACAGGTCAAGCAGTAACCGGTCAATGTAGGTATCCGGCTTATTCAATTCCGCATGTAACGCATCGAATGAGTTGGCCGACCGGCCCAGGCGTTCGGCATAGCGACTAAAGCCAAAATGAGGATCCACGGCTTCAATAATCAGGTCCGAGAGATCCTCCAGGTAAAGGGTGATCAGGTGCTTGGCTTTGTCCTGAATCCCCATTGTACCAAAGGCCCATTCCAGGTCGTCGAGCTGCTCAAAACGCGCCGCTTCGGGCAGGTAAGTACCGTCACAAATGACATGGGCCAGGGTGGAATTTTGTCCCTTTAGAAAGTTCATGACCGGGTCGATGGTCTTGATGTATTCCTGCTTCAGGTGCACGATGCGTTTGCTGTTAGGGGATAAGGGCGCTTTGTTGTTGGCCACCTCCTCGAAGAGAAGCCTTAGCCCCTCCGTAGAGAACAGTTTGTTGATGGCCTCAATACCCAGATCTGCCTGGTGACTGATGATGTTTTTTGTATTCAGGAATCCCTTCAGATAGGCCGTTGCCGGATAAGGAGTATTCAATTGAGTAAATGGAGGAGTAATGAGCAGTATCTTTTGCGCCACGCCGAAAATAGTTATGAATCGATGAATAATGGCGCAAAGCTACCAATAGATTTCAATTCCTGAAACGAAGAGTAAGGTTATTGTTCGATATGCTCCAATTACTAATTTCTAACCAGACGTGAGTACCAAGAAGTAGGTATCAAGACTTATCCCCATTTCCCCTTGTACCGTATGCCTTGAACCCTAAAACTAACCAGCCAACCCTTTATCATCTGCCAGTCTCTAACCTCTAACTTCTAGCATCTAATCCCCAACCTTTATCTTCTAGCCACTAGCCTCTGGCATCTAACCTCTATCTACTAACCTCAAACTTCCCTCTCCCTGCCCAATACCCCTAACACCATAAACCCCGAACCCAAAAACCTTCCATCCACCCCGTCCCTCTTTCCCAAAACATGTTTTACAACAGTTATCAGGAGTTGCAAACGATTCCGCAACCGTTTGCACTGATTGATAAATATTGCAAGTTAAATAGCACGTTTGAAGGTTGTTAACGTTTCGTTAATATTGTATGAAAAGAATTTACTAATCAAAAATCCAAATCCATGAAGAGACTTTTATCTATTTTATTTCTTTCTTTTTTGTACCTGGGTGCCTTTGCCCAGTCGGTATATGTACCGGGAAGTCATAATGTCTGGGACCTGAATGACGACAACCGGGCAGATCTGAAAACCAATTTGGGAGCTACTGGTTATTATGGAAAAACCATTCAGCCATCGGTCAATGATGAATTTAAAATTGCTTTTAATGATTGGAGCGTTAATTGGGGATGTGGCTACGTGATTCCCGGGGAAGGACATCTGAATACTGTATGGACAATAGGATATGGTACTAATGTAAATGCTAAATGGAATGGTTCTAATATTGGGGAGCTGAAACAGTATGTGCACTTGACCATTAAAAATCCACAGGATTATATTGGTGCAAATCTTCCTGTGGGGATCATGACCCTGAGTGCTATTCCTGCACAAATCAATAACGTGACAGCACCCGCGGTAGTCCGAAAAGGAGATAAGTTTACGGTTCAGGTGTCACTGGATAAAGCACCCTGCCTGGAGGAGCACATCTATGTACGTTATTCCAATGACAATTTTTCTTCTTTCCATTTGGCTGAAGTTATTTGTACCGATGCATCAGGTAGTGTACAAATTGATTTGCCGGAAACAGGAACTTATAACTTTTATACCTTCTCATCCACACTCGACTTAAGTACTCTCAACAATGAATCGGATATAGACCTGGTTACCATCAATTACAATAATAACGATGGTCACAATTATACCGTGGATGTAGCTGATAATCGTGTATCAATTGACCCCCAAATGCCTCACCGGACGCAACCTTTTACCATCACTTTTGATGCAGCCGGTACCACATTGGAAGGGGCTGAGAAAGTCTATTTCCATTCCGGCATTGCCACCGACGGGCCAAATTCCACCAGCTTTAATACAGCCGTAGGTAATTGGGGACAGGACGATGGTGTTGGCTTGATGATAAAAACACCAGGAAGTGTCAATACCTGGGAAATTACCATCCCGGACGCCGTGTCTTATTATGGATTAACCGATACGCAGGATGCTTTCGGACTTAATTTCCTTTTCAGAAGTGCCGATGGCTCCATAAAAGAGGATGGACTTAAGCATGAGAACTACCATTTTGAGATGAATCCGGGGACCTTCTGGTTTTTTACTAATAATCCCGGTTATTCACCATTCCTGACTGAGGAAGCCGTTCCTTTTGCCGTGACCGCTACAGCCAATGTGGCGGTGGATTGGACCCTGGAAGAGACGGATGCCGGCATGAATAATCCGGTTGTGGTTACACAGCAAACCAACACGGTCTTTTCGTTTAATCATGAAATCCCGAACCTAGAACTTCATTATTTCCGGTTGAAGGCCGAGTTGAATGGTGAAACCAAGTATAAGACGTTTAGTGTAAAAGGGTATTCGTCGGTTGTGACGGCTCCACGTCCTGAAAATACCGTGGCCGGGATCAATTATTATTCGGATGATCCCTCAAAGGTGACACTTGTTTTACATACGCCCACCAGTACCAATTATAAGAAAGGAACCGGAACGGTGAGTGGTAGTAATACCACACCGGCTAAAAAGGTGGTGTATGCCATTGGTGATTTTAATAATTGGCAGGTAGAGGAAGCCTATAAAATGAAAAAGGACGGTGATTATTGGTGGATTACACTGGATGACCTGGAAGCCGGAAAGGAATACGCCTTTCAATACTTGGTGGATGGCGAAATTCGTATGGCTGATCCCTATACCCGCAAGGTATCTGATCCGGCCGATGGGGATATTTCATCAGCTGTCTATCCTGATTTAAAACCTTATCCCTATGGTAAGACCTCTGAAATTGCTTCTGTTTTTCAAACCAATCAGGAGAACTATAGCTGGGAGGTTAACGATTTCAATCGGCCGGCATCCAACGAACTGAATATCTATGAGCTGCATTTCAGGGATTTTACCACGGAAGGGACGTTTAAAGCGGCAACGCAAAAACTTGATTACCTTAAGGAGCTTGGGATTAACTGTATTCATGTGATGCCTGTTTCTGAATTTGAAAACAACGACAGTTGGGGCTATAATCCAAACTTTTATTTTGCCCTGGATAAGGCTTATGGAACAGCGAAAGACTTTAAACGTTTCGTGGACCAGGCGCATAAACGGGGCATTGCCGTGGTTAATGACCTGGTTTTAAACCATGCCTTTCATTCAAATGTAATGGCTCGTCTCTACTGGGATAAGGCCAATAATCGGCCCGCGGCATACAATCCATGGTTTAATGCTGAACATAGAGGTGTGTATGCGAGTGCAGGTCATTGGGGAGCTGACTGGAACCACGAAAGTGAACACACCCAAGCACTAATAGATGCTATTTTAGATTTCTGGATCACGGAATATAACCTGGATGGTTTTCGTTTCGATTTTACAAAAGGATTCACCCAAACAGCACCGGATGAGGATGATCCTTGGGCTTCAACCTATGATCAGGATCGGGTGGATTTATTAAAACGAATGGTTGATAATATGTGGAGTCAGCACCCCGGGACTTATGCTATTTTTGAGCACTTGGCCAATGATGCCGAGGATAAAGCACTGGCTGATCATGGCATTCTGATGTGGTCTGGTGCTGGTCCACAGGAACCGTATAAAAATCTGGCCCTGGGCTATGACGACAACAATAATTACTCCATCTGGAGTAGTGTGTATTTGTCAAGAAATTTCACTTATGCCAATTTCGTGAGTTACATTGAGAGTCACGATGAGCAGCGGCTGGGATATGAGGTCTTTTCCTATGCAAAAAATGTGAAATCATTAACCGGGGAAGAAAAAACCGAAGCAGCAATTGATCGATTGAAGATGATATCAGCTTTTAACGGTTTATTGCCAGGGCCGCGTATGATTTGGCAATTTGAAGAGCTGGGCTATGATATTTCTATTGACGAGAATGGGCGGACTGGTCGTAAGCCCGTACGTTGGGACTACTATGAGGATGCGCACCGGAAGGAGCTGTATAGGGTTTATTCCCTAATATTTAACTTGCGCCAGCGCTACGATTTCTATACGACTAGTGACTATGGTAATATTGGGAGGAATGATCTGGCAACGCCTCGTCGAATGGCGTATAAAGATAATGAAGGGAACCAGGTGATTGTGATTGCCAATTTTGATCCCGATAACGGGAAGGATATTCAACCGGGATATTCAGAGGCAGGTACCTGGTATCAATACAATGGTGATCCTACTGTTGACGGGACAACCTTTAATGTGAGTGCTACTACTGATAATTTCCATTTGCAGCCATCCGGTTTCAGGATACTGACTAATTTTGATGCAACAGCTGAACAGACCATCTCCTTTGATCCGGTGGCTTCTGTGACCTATGGAGATGAGGCTTTTCATCTTCATGCTACCAGTACATCAGGCTTGCCGTTGAGTTATTCCATTATTAGTGGCCCGGCCTCTTTGGAGGGTGATGTGTTAACGATAAGGGGAGCTGGGGAAGTTGAATTAAAAGGGTCGCAGGCAGGAACAGCAGCTTATGATCCGGTGCAAACAACCTATTCCTTTACCGTGGAGAAGGCGCCACTATCCGTTAAAGCCGAAAATAATACAAAGGTCTATAAGGAGGAATTACCTGATTTAACCTATTCCTTTTCAGGCTTTGTGAATGGGGAGAATGAGGCATCTGCCGGTGTGACCGGAACGCCGGAGTTGGTAACTACAGCAACTGCCAATACATCGGTAAGTGAAAGCCCGGTGACAATTACTATTGATGAAGGAACCTTACAGGCTTCAAATTATACTTTTTCGTTTGTTAATGGGCTTTTGGATATTGATAAGGCATCCCAAACCATTACGTTTGATCCTGTTTCGGATAAAACCATGAATGATGATGATTTTAATTTGGTTGTCACGGCTACCTCCGGCCTGCCGGTGAAGGTAGAAAGCGGGGATGAATCCATTGTTTCCATGTCGGGGAATTTGGTTGCCATACATCAGTCCGGTAGTGTAGTGTTAACAGCATCTCAACCCGGTGATGAAAACTATCTGGCTGCCGAACCGGTAGAACAGACGCTTAAAGTCTCTACAGTAACTGGTATTCATGATGAACACAATGGTTTTAGAGTCTACCCGTCACCGGCTAATGCGTACATTAAAGTAGATGTTTCGGGAAGTATAGAGCAGTTGAATATCTATAATTCATTAGGAACGGTAGTGAAGATGATGACAGAGGTTAATGGAGATAATGTCATTCCAGTGTCTGAATTAGTGCCAGGCTATTATATTATTCAAATAATTGCCGGCGGTAATAGTTACCAAACAAGGTTTGTTAAGGAGTAAAATTCTGAAATTGGTCATTATACCAATGATTAAATGAAATAGAAAAGGCATTAAGGATGAGCTATCCTTAGTGCCTTTTTTGCTCTTGCAAGAGTTAGTAAAAAGGGTGTAAATGCTCCGTAACCGTCTCCACAATAACGTATAGTTTATTGAGATAAAACTTTGAAGTTTTGTATCCATATTATTTCACAATAAAGGATACACTATGATTTTTAATTTTACTGACGATACACGATTCTACTTTTTCCGAGAACCTGTTGACATGCGAAAAGGAATTCATTCCCTCTATCACCTGGTAAAAACTACAGGCAAAATGGATGCGCTTAATGGAGATGGTTATGTATTCATCGGCAGGACACGTAAATCTATCAAAGTATTACGATGGCAAAAGGAAGGATTTGTTCTTTATAACAAGAAGCTGGAACTAGGGTGTTATTCCCTTCCACAACAACTAAGTGAAGGTGCATTTTTTGAGCTTGAGCGCAACATTCTTGATCAAATGGTTAATGACATAAAGCATAAAAGTAGTGGCAACGAACTGCGACAAAAAGCACAGTCAACACTCTGACAGACAGTGAAAAAGGTAATAAATAGTGTGGTTTTCTCATGGTAAAATCACACTATTTTTGTATCTTTATGTCATGACAGACAGGGAGTTAGTGGCCTTTTTGCAAGGACAAAATGCTAAATTAATTAGCACCATAGAATCTTTATCTCAAACCGTGGAGGAGTTAACAGAAGAGTTGGCTGCCTTAAAAAAAGCCATCTTAGAGAAGGATAAAGATGCTGAGAAATTGAAGCGCCTTGTGAATGTTAATCTTCCCAAAAAGACTGAGAAACGCAAGGAAACCCCATCTGTTTCAGAAAACAAACCTCCGGCGCCTACACCCAAGCAAAGAGGTAACAATGGGGCTAAAAGAAAAGTATACGATAATATTGAAGAGCTTGTTGAGGATGTTTTGCCTTCCGATGCCAGTTTTGACGAAAAGACTGCCATTTATCTTTTTCACCGCGATGTGATAAGGTATGAGTATATTCCACCGCGTCTGATCAAACATATCTATCGATGTAAAAAATACAGAATGGGCGATGACTTTTTTGAAGGCAAAGCCCCTATAGCACCTTTCCTGAACTCTAATTTTGACAGCTCATTGCTAGCACACCTGATCCAACAAAGATATGTGTACGGCTTGCCTGTTGAACGCATCATGAAATACCTAAACGAGATGGGAATTGACATTCCCAAGGCAACTACTCATGGACTAATTGAAAAATCTGCAGAGTTGCTTGACAGGTTAATGTCTGTGCTCAAGAATACTATTTTAGAGGATTCCTATATTCATTTTGATGAAACTTATCACACGATATTAGGTGGTGACAAAGGAAGCCGGAAGGGCTATTTTTGGAGTGCTTTTTCTCACCAAAACAATTTAATACAGTTCATTTACGAAAATGGCTCCAGAAGTAAGACGGTGTTTACTGATTATTTACCGGAAGATTATAAAGGTGCTGTACAGACCGATGGATACAGTTCATACAAAGTGTTAGAAGGATGGGATTACCCCAAAGCAATACGCTTAGGTTGTGTGCAGCACTGTAAAAGAAAATTTATAGAGATTCAGGAGCAACCCAAAGCCCAGGAGATCATTGACCTGTACAATAAGTTTTACAGTATCCGAAAGAAGAAGCCGAAAGAAAAATGGAAAGAAGCTTCGCTGAAAATATACAAGGAGCTGGAAAAGAAACTCAGAGAAATAGAACGAGACCCCGAAATATTGCCTAACCATATATTAGGCAAAGCGGCAGCATACTGTCTTAACGAATTAGAGTCCATTTACAACATTATCACATCTACCGAATACGACCTGGACAACAATATAATCGAACGACCAATGCGTTACATCAGCATCAGTCGTCGAAATTCCCTATTTTGTGGTTCCAACGCCGGAGCCTTGAGAACTGCTACCCTATATTCTCTAGCTATTTCATGCAGGCTTAATGAGGTGAATACATTTTCATATTTCAAGGATGTGATACAACACCTGGCTGAATCTCCTGGGATGACCAACGAACAAATGCGCAACTTGCTACCCGATAGGTGGGCACAATAGAGATATAAACACCCCATCAAATTGACTGCTCAATTTAATGGGGTGTTTATTTTGATAGGGTAACCCGGAGACGGATACAATGCTCCATCTATATCAAGTTCTCATAGCTTAACAAGGAGATAAGAAGGAAATAACTCGAGTTTTTACCAGTATTATCACTGAGGTGATAAATGAATAAGATGTAATGTCAGGCCCAAGTCTATAATATAACAAGCTTGCATTTACTCAACAAATACGAAAAAGACCATGATGTTGGGAAGCGCGGGAGCCGGTCAAATAAGCGGGCCGGCGAGGGCGCGACGAAGATGAATGCGGGAATTCTGGCCTGTGGGTTGGAAAAAATTCATCAAGGAGGTGGGCGGAAGCGTTTATTTGACTAGCGTTTTTTGCTTCGTTTTTGGGGCAATGCCAAAAATGAAGTAGGGTTTGGGACAACGTCCCAATAAAACTATTACTGAAGAACTAAAACCTATACATCAACTAACCCGCATGTTAAGTTATTAGCTTGATGTCAATATGCACAATGGCCATCTCTGACTATTATCTAAAATCTAACGATCTATTTTATCTGGCGTTTTTTAATTGTGTTGAAGCCATTCAAGCGCTGATGCCTGCGTGGAAAAAAGTTTTCTTTGGGTATGGTCGGGTTTTCTTGATTTGGCGAATATAACCGAAAAGGCTGTCATGATTGGTTTTGTCACATGAAAAGCTGTTTTTACGCTTAATGAATTTTTAGTTACCGATTCAGCCAATTCAGATATCTTGCGTATTTCCTTAAGAGAAAGATGTAGCTCTGCTTCTTGTATATCATACAAAAGCCGCATATCGTCCGGTAAATCTTTAAGTTGTTCTAACTGCTTCAGGAAAGTAGCAATGTCTTTAAAGTTAATGCGGCCTTTCATTATAATACGAAACAAGTCGTTGGATCTGGAATAAGAAATCATATAAAAAAGCTAGCGGCCGATGAGCCCGGAACTTAAAAATAATAGTTATTGCTTTGTTAGCCATTCAGTGAATTGTGGGGCTGAGATGATTGCCTGAAGCAAGGTGACGGTTGTTTGTCCGGGCAAATCTTTTAAAAATTTTTCGACTTCGAGAGGTTGAATTTCGGTGGCCAACAGAAGTTGTTTTAATTTTTTTACTGAAGCACCGGTTAATTCATTCTCAAAAGAATCCCAGATGAAATTGAGTTCTTTATCGGTAAGGGGTGTTTTTTCTTTTTTAGCGGGGGATATATCCATTAACTCTACTTCCCGGATGATAACTTCAAGGGTTGACCGGCAAGCTGTTTTTACAGGATCTGTAGCACCTGATTCATCTCTCAGCGCCCAACTGCTATAGGCATAGTCAATCTTCTCAATGGCTTTTACCTGGGGGGCATTTAAGCCAAATATGGTTTCCATGATTAATGTAGTACCACGTTTCCAGGCTGAAAGGTCAAAGGATTTTTCATCCAGTTTGTGTAGTTGATCGTTTAGTAAAGCAAGATAAGTTTCTTTTTTTTCCATGTTGCGGTTTCGTTAAAGTAACGGGATATTCAGTTTCTAAATTTATAAAAAATATATGTGATCATACGAGCTATGAGATAGTTATACCAAACATATTTCAAAATGACAGAGGTGTAATGCTGATAGATGATTAAAAACCAGTTAAAAGCGTAGCGCGTTAAATGGTCAATTTAATCACTAATCGTTATTGTTCTTGATTTTGTCTTATTGAAAATATTATCCTGAAGGGGGCTCTAATAATTGATTAATGCCTTCTGGTTTTTTCTAGCTACTATTTCTGCGACAAAGAAGCCTCCTGGCTTTTCCCAGGCACCAACTTTGTTGTAAAAAAGCATGCTGGTTTTTCCCAAGTACCAACTTTGTCACAAAAGAACAGCCTGGCTTTTCCCAGCCTTCAACTTTGTGGCAAAGAAGCCTCCTGGAATTTGCCAGGCATTATTTATAGTTAATCTGAATTAAAGATTTTTAACCTTCAGATAATCCTAATCCCAAGGGATTAAATTTGAATAACCGGTTCGCTTTTCGGGATGGGGGTAGAGGTGAACTCCATGGCTATAGAGTTAATCCAAAAATTTAAGGCAAGATGGTGTTGGTTGAATTTTTGATGGAAGAAGGGATTGCTGGAAGATAAAAAAAGCTGCCCGGAAGCAGCTTTTATATTTTAGTCAAACTGAGCTAAAGTCTTTTTGATTATTTCAATAGCTTCGCGTAGTTGCTCTTCATTGATTACCAATGGTGGGGCAAAACGAATGATGTGCTCATGTGTTGGTTTGGCAATTAAACCGTTTTCTTTCATTGCAACACATACATCCCAAGCCTTTTTACCATTCTTTGGTTTGATAATAACCGCATTCAAAAGTCCTTTTCCACGAACAAGTTCGATCATATCAGATTTGATATTTCTCAACTCTTCGCGGAATATTTTTCCGAGTCGTTCGGCGTTTTCTGCTAGCTTCTCTTCTTTAACTACATCAAGGGCGGCAATGGCTACTTTACAGCCAAGGGGATTTCCGCCATAGGTTGAACCGTGTTCACCCGGTTTTATAACTAACATTACATCATCGTCGGCAAAGACGGCAGAGACTGGAAATACACCACCGGAGATTGCTTTACCAAGAATTAATATATCAGGACGTACGCCTTCGTGATCACAGGCTAATAATTTTCCGGTACGGGCAATACCTGTTTGTACTTCATCGGCAATGAACAAGACATTTTTGGACTTACATAGTTCATGAGCCTTTTTCAGGTAGCCGTCTTCAGGTACGTAAACTCCGGCTTCGCCCTGAATCGGTTCAACAAGGAAACCTGCTACATTAGGATCTTCAAGTGCTTTTTCTAATGCTGCAACGTCGTTATAGGGGACGGTGATAAATCCAGGGGTATAAGGACCAAATCCTTTATATGATTCAGGATCGGTCGACATGGAAATGATAGTGATGGTGCGACCATGGAAATTACCTTCACATACGATAATTTTGGCTTCGTTTTCAGGAATTCCTTTTTTTTCATATCCCCATTTGCGGCATAATTTCAAGGCTGTTTCATCTGCCTCTGCTCCGGTGTTCATGGGTAATACCTTGTCAAAACCAAAATATTTGGTGATATATTCTTCGTATTCACCTAATACGCTGCTGTAGAAAGCACGGGAGGTAAGAGTCAGTTTTTTGGCTTGCTCGGTAAGGGCATTGATGATTTTAGGGTGACAGTGGCCTTGGTTAACAGCAGAATAAGCCGACAGGAAGTCAAAATAACGTTTTCCTTCTACATCCCATACATAAATGCCTTCGCCACGATCTAATACTACAGGAAGTGGGTGGTAGTTGTGAGCTCCGAATTTGTCTTCGCGGGTAATGTAGTCCTGGGGTGCCATTTTTGTTTCTATCATAAACTACGGTTTAATTAAGTGTTACGTATTCATTTGATTCGTAACAAAATTAGAGGATTATACCAAATAACCTACAGATTAATACCTGAGTTTTATCAGGTATGGTGTGCCGGGCAGTAATCCTTGACAAATTAAAAGCTGGCCGATAGTTTTAAATTGATACGACGGGAGGTCAGGTAATTAGGAACAGCGTATTGACGATTATTAATATCAGTCACCCAAAAGTAAGAAATGGTGTTGCTGATGTTGAACAGATTAAATACTTCCAGTCCCAGCCAGATGTGCTTGAATGTTTTTGATCGACCAATTCCTTCGGGATGCTTGTTGGCTCCCGTCAGCTCTTTTGAAAACCCCAGGTCAACGCGTCGGTAAGCCGGCATTCGATTCACTGCCTTATAACGCTCTGACTGCGGGGGGCCAAATGGTAGTCCTGTTCCATATAACAAATTAAGGTGCACTTTAAAAGATGGATCACTTGGGAGGTAATCCTGGAAAAATAATGAGAAATTAAGCCGTTGATCTGAGGGGCGGGGAATATAGCCTGGGTGAATTATTTGCTCATCGCCGTTTTCATCTTTTTCGATGTAAAAATCATCCAGAATATCCTCTTCTGTTTTCATGAGCGATAAACTCGCCCAAGACTCGACGCCTTTAAC
The DNA here is from genome assembly GCA_004296775.1 of Marinilabiliaceae bacterium JC017. GTDB lineage: Bacteria > Bacteroidota > Bacteroidia > Bacteroidales > Marinilabiliaceae > JC017. The sequence goes on along the minus strand of RHGE01000046.1, from coordinate 9,277 downwards.
AAATTCGCCGTTAATCTTCAGATCGAGGCCGGTAGCATATCCTTTTGCATTATTTTTCCCCAGGTAGCGGATTCGAACGTTGTCGACCTGGTAAGGGATGAGGTTGGTTAAGTGTTTGTAGTAGGCTTCCGTGGTAAATTTAAAAGGGCGGTCCCATACTGAGAAATAGATGTCGGTCCCTGCTACAATATGAACTGATTTTTGTGCTTTGATAGCTCGATTTAGTTTTCCTTCGGGCGTTCGTAACTCTTTGTATAAAGGAGATTGGTAATAGATGCCGCTTGCCAGTCGGAATCGTATATCACGTTCCCATGCTGGGGCATACTGTAAATTAACTCGTGGACTCACCAGCCATTCTTTATTAAAATCCCAATAGCTGGTGCGCAGCCCATAATTAAGAAACAGTTTCCCATTGTTTATATCCAGTTGGTATTCATCTTGCAGATAGGACATGAAGCGATTTGAATTGATATCCAGATCGGCATTAAGGGCATATATCAAATCAATCTTTTCACCGGTATAGGGAATGGAATATCCGGCAGAATCCCGCATTTCCCATTCGTTAATGTAATCAGAGAAACACTCATGTTGATATTTTACTTCCCAGGATAAAAGGTGACTGTTTATGCGGTGTTTCCCTTGCAATGCTATGTTTTGAATGATGCCATATAAGTCGTTACGGGCATGTTCTAAATAGCTTCCAACGCCAATGTTTGAAATTCCCTGGTCAGGATCCGGCTCTTTGCCAGGCACGGCTTCCAGCTCTTGTAGCCAATATTGTCCAAGGATATCGTAGGTTTCCTCTTCATAGGTTCTGAAGCCGGAAGCCAAAAACTTAATTTGATTTTGAAGGTTAGGAGAAAAGGTGAGGCCTGTTGCACCTAATCCCGTTTGAAAGAGATCTTTTTCCTGGCCTTCGAAGTAGATCTTTAGTTTTTTTACATCGCTAATGGTGCCAAAAACTGTTTCCCGGTTTTCCGGCACGAAATGATAAACGTTCTGCGAATAATAACCAAGAGCTTCCAATTGCCATTTGGGATGTAATTGATAGGTAATAAATGCTTGGGCATCAAAAAAGGATGGGTTGTAGTCGCCTGAAACATCCAGGGTGCCCAGAAGGTATTTATTGGTTTTATAACGCACTCCGCCAATAAAGGTGAGTTTGTTGTTGCGTGAACTGCCTTCCAGGTGGGTGGATGCCCCCAGTAAACTGGCTTTGGCCGATCCTGCAAAATTGGTCGGACGTTTGTATTTAATATCTAAAACAGAGGACATCTTGTCTCCATATTCAGCGCTATATCCTCCTGATGAAAAGTTTAGTGAAGAGACAAGATCCGGATTTACGAAGCTGAGGCCTTCTTGCTGCCCTGATCTTACCAGAAAGGGACGGTAGATTTCAATGTCATTTACATATACCATGTTTTCATCGAAGTTTCCACCGCGAACCCGGTACTGAGAGCTCAGTTCATTGTTCGAGGCAACGCCCAGTTGCGTTTTTACCAATCCTTCGATGTTACCGCCTGAAGCATCTGGTAGTATTACCAGTAATTCCGGATTGATTTTTTCAAAAGATTGGTCATTAAGGCGGGCTTTGATATCCACTTCACCTAGTTGTTCCTGTTTGGCAAATAAAGTGATATCGAGGAATTTATTTTCAGATTCCTTATTAATGGTAAGTTCGGTTTGGTGAAAGCCAATGGCCGAAAACTGGATGGTTATTGGAAATTGTTTAGGGGTGTAGAGAGAGAAACGACCTGATTTATTGGTGACATCACCTTGTAACGTTTCTTTAATTACCACGTTTACAAATTCCAGTGGTTGATTAAGCGTGTCTTTGACTGAACCTTTTATGGAAAATCTTTCCTGTCCGCTGAGTGAGAAAAGGCCAATGATGAATTGGAATAATATGATGAGGGATAAGTTTTTTTTCATTCCGGTAAAAATAGAAACATTGTACTAAATTCATATAACTTCGGCATGAGAAAAATATTGTGCAAATTACCTTGCCAAAAAGTGTTATGAAGTCAATAAAATAGCGCGTTTCACTGTAAAAAACCGTATCTTTGTAGCATGGAGATCAAGGTAATAGATAATCACCCTTTTTTACAGGATGCAGAGGTGAGATTCCTAAAGTCAGTCGACGCAATAATTACTTCATTTAATATTGAAGGCATTAATTTTTCTGAAGAAGAGTTGCGTGAGATGGTTAAGCAGGTGGAGGTGGAAGTTAAAAAATCCACTGAATGATCTTTTCCATTGGTGTATAGTTGTGTTCGGCTGCAGCTTGTACTGCTTTTACATATTCCTCGAATTTCTTCCCTTGTATTTTGTAGAATCCTAAAAAATCGTAGCCATGCTTGACAGCCATTAGGTTGGCCAGGATACGGGCTACTCTGCCATTGGCTTCTCTGAAAGGATGTATAAAAAGGAGCTCGGCGTGAACTTTCGCGATATCTTTAATGAGCGGTTCGGGATGCGTATATTCTTGCGGAAGGGGAAGCAAAATGTTTTGTTCGAAGTCATGCATGACATGCGGGAGAAATCGGGAGCTTGGAAAGAGAAAACCTCCTTTTGACATATTTACCGTACGTAATTTTCCTGCAAAAGAATAGATGTGGGAAAGGGCCAGTTTGTGGATATTCAGGATGTATTTCGCATTAAAGACAGTAGAGGTGGTTAGTTGTTCCAGGAGGATGTATTGAGCCTTTAAAAAGCCTGCAAATTCAGCTTTGTGCAAATCTTCCAGGCGGGTATACCCCAGGAAATTTGGTAATACTTCGTGTTGGTTTTCTTGTTCCGGCACTTGATATTTTGAATATTTCCGGCTCATCTATTTTAGGTTGAGGAGATAATATACTACAACACTCTTTCTTTGCCAAGAAAGAGTTTAGGAATTGGTCATAAGTATTAATGAAACTATCTTTATGCGGGGTTAACAAGCAGATCAATACAATTAGGGATGTGACGATCCAGTTGGCTGCATGCTAATACCTGAAATATAGAACCCATTGGGCTGATACGAGCTACGAAAAAGGTATTACCGGTTGGCGCTTATGAAAATGGTGGGTTCTGTCCGATCATTATAAATTTAATAACCGATGAAAAAAATACTAATCATGTTACCGGTTCCTAAAGCCGGTTTTGTTGAAAATCTTCCCGGTTCTGAGTTTGTTTACCCTGCAGGGGATGGGTTTTCCAAAGAAGAATTAAAAGAAAAGGTGGTTGATTGTGATGTTATTGTAACGGTTTATGGAAATAAACTGGATAATGAGGTGATTGATGCTGCACCGGGATTAAAAATGATTGCCAACTATGGAGCCGGATATGATAATGTGGATGTTGCCTATGCTTCATCCAAAAACATCCTGGTTACCAATAGTCCGGATCCGGTTACGGAGCCGACTGCTGAATTGGCTTTTGGGTTGATGATTGCAGTGGCCAGACGTATTGGTGAGATGAATAATCGGTTGCGGATGGATGGCGGAATCCAATGGGGGGTGATGCGAAATCTGAGTACCACACTTATGGGTAAGCGACTGGGGATAATAGGAATGGGCGCCATCGGGAAAGCTATTGCGCGTCGGGCACTGGCTTCGGGCATGGAAGTGGTCTATCATAACCGCAAGCCGGTTGATAAAGCGGTGGAAGCGCAATATAAAGCTCAATACCTGTCATTGGAAGAGTTGTTGAAGACGTCCGATGTGGTGTCGCTTAATGTGCCGCTTACGACTGAAACGAAACACATGATTGGTAAGAAGGAGTTAGATTTGATGAAAACTTCTGCTTACCTGGTTAATACTGCCCGGGGACCGGTGGTGGATGAAGCGGCTTTAATTGACGCATTAAAGAAGGGTAACATTGCAGGAGCCGGCTTGGATGTTTACGAAAAAGAACCCAATATTCCCGAAGCATTGTTTGAGATGAATAATGTGGTATTGATGCCGCACCTGGGAACAGCTACTTATGAAACGAGGGATGAAATGTCGGTGGTTGTGGCTCACAATATTAAAGCTGCTTTTGAAGGAAGAATGCCTTCCAATGCAATTAACCCGGATGTGTTAGCGCATTGGTAGCGTATAGATGTAAAATTAATGAAGAAAGGAAGATAGGAAATGAATTTCGCAGCAAGAAAACCATTGGAGTCAGTACTGGTAAAACCTGCTGGTCCGGATTGTAATTTGGGGTGTACCTACTGTTTTTACCTTAAAAAGGCTGAATTGTTTAATGAGGTAAAGCAGCACAGGATGAGTGAAGAGGTGCTTGAGGAATTGATTCGTCAGGTGATGGCGCAATCGGGGCAAAATATATCATTCGGATGGCAGGGAGGTGAGCCCACGTTGATGGGATTACCTTTTTATGAAAAGGTGGTTGAGTTCGAGAAGAAATATGGTTTTGGCAAAACAGTCGGGAACGGGCTGCAGACAAATGGTATGCTGATTGATGCCCGGTGGGCGGAATTTCTGAAGAAGTATGATTTTTTGGTGGGATTGTCTTTAGATGGACCAGAGCACATACATAATCATTACCGTTTGAAAAAAAATGGGCAACCTTCCTGGGATCGGGTAATGGAGAGTGCCCGTTTGTTGTTGGATGCCGGTGTGGCAGTGAATGCCATGTGTTGCATTACTGATTATTCGGCTGACTATGTGGAGGAGTTGTATCAGTTTTACAAGGATATGGGGCTTACCTGGATGCAATTTATTCCAGTGGTGGAAACCGATAAGGATAATCCGGGTAAAGCTGCTGATTTTTCATTGACGGCAGAGAAATATGGCGAATTCCTGGTAAAGTTGTTTGATTTGTGGATAAACGATTTTCAAAACGGTATGCCTACTACTAACATCCGTAATTTTGACTCCATCTTCCATACCTATGTGGGAATACAGGCGCCGGAATGTACCTTGAGAGAGGAGTGTGGTGTTTATTTAACCATCGAGCATAATGGGGATGTGTATAGTTGTGACTTTTTTGTGGAGCCCAACTGGAAGCTGGGTAACATTAAAAATGGCCGGTTGATTGACATGCTAAATAGTAAACGTCAAACTCAGTTTGGTAGTTTGAAAGCGAAATTGCCCCGTAAATGCAGAACTTGTTCGTGGTATAAGAATTGTTTCGGTGGTTGTACGAAAGACCGGGTAAAAGACAAGCGTGACAGTGGTTTGCCTCGTTTCTGTAAGTCTACGATACGTTTTCTGGAGCATGCTGATCCTGTTTATAAAGAATTGGCAAAGAATTGGAAAATGCAACAGCAGGATATTCAAAAGGGTTCAATACCTGGTGATACCTATAATGCCTTTCATGATTTTATGGGGTAATAGGTTCATTACATGAGGATAGTATTCTTCGGAGCAGGTGTAGGTTAATTACTCTTTTTTATTGTGAATAGTAAGTGTAGTTAATCCCTTGTGGAATAGTTTGTAGGATCGTAAATTAAAGGGTGGTTGGAAAACCACCCTTTAATTTTTAATTTGGTACGATTAAAATTATAAGATATCTAAACTGCCTTAACTATGGTGAATCAAGTAGAGTTTACACTACCAGAATTTTCAAAAGGGTGTCATTTAATAACCAGTTATGTGGAAGCGAAATTAGGAACGCTGCCTGATCAAGGGGTGTTAAATGTATTTATTAAACATTCGTCGGCCGGTTTAACCATTAATGAAAATGCCGATCCTTCCGTTCGGGAGGATATGAATTTAATCCTAGATAAAATGGTGCCTGAGAGGGATCCTGATTATACGCACACAATGGAAGGACCGGATGATATGCCCGCACATGGCAAGGCTTCTTTAACGGGGGCATCCCTGACTATTCCCATTTCAAACGGGCAATTGAATTTGGGAACCTGGCAGGGTATCTATTTATGTGAATTTCGGAAATACGGGGGAGCAAGGCGTATGGTGCTTACGGTTTATTATTAATATCACTTATAAATTGTAACCATTGATAAATGTCATATTAAAAGGATTCTAATATTCGTTACTTAGTCAACCAGTAAAAAGTAGTAATAATTTAAAACCATCTCCGCAAGTTATGCAAAAGTTGTTGTTATTAGGAGCAGAAGCAATCGCGCAAGGAGCCCTGGATGGTGGAATGTCAGGAATATATGCCTATCCAGGAACCCCATCAACTGAGATTACTGAATTTGTGCAGGCCTCTAAAGAGGCCATAGAAAGAAAGGTTCATAGCCAATGGTCGGCGAATGAAAAAACAGCCATGGAAACTGCCTTAGGCATGTCCTATGCAGGCAAACGAACCATGGTGTGTATGAAACATGTTGGCTTGAATGTGGCAGCAGATGCCTTTGTTAATGCGGCGATCACCGGCGTTAATGGTGGTTTGCTAGTTACTGTCGCTGACGATCCATCCATGCACTCCTCGCAAAATGAACAGGATTCCCGCTTTTATGGGAAATTTGCCATGATGCCTGTTCTGGAGCCATCCAATCAACAAGAGGCTTATGAAATGGCCTATTTTGGTTTCCAGTTGAGTGAGTCATTGAAGGTGCCTGTGTTGATACGTATCACAACCCGTATTGCCCATTCCCGAGCCGGTGTGGAGCGTAAAGAAGTGATGAATGAGAATACGTTGGTGTTGCCGGATGACATGCGCCAATTTGTGTTGTTGCCTGCCATCGCACGCGTGCGTTATAAGACCTTGTTGAAATCTCAGGAGGCCTTTGAACGTTCATCGGAGGATTCGCCTTACAACCAGTTTGTAGAAGGGCCCAATAAGAAGTTGGGAATTATTGCGTGTGGAATTGCCTATAATTATTTAATGGAGCATTATCCCCAGGGATGTGAGTATACGGTATTAAAAATCAGTCAATATCCCATACCGCGCAAACAGGTGATGGAATTGGAAGCGCTGTGTGATGAGATAATGATCCTGGAAGAAGGTTATCCTTTGGTGGAAGAGTTATTGGCCGGTTATTTCCGAAAAGGAAAGACGGTACATGGCCGTTTAGACGGGAGCTTGCCTCGTGACGGGGAGTTGAATCCGGATTTAGTTGGAAAGGCGCTGGGCTTTGATGTCAGTCTGGATGAAAAAGTGGCGGATATTGTTGCCAATCGGCCGCCGTCGTTGTGTGTGGGATGTGGTCACCGGGATGCCTACAGTGCGCTAAATGAAGCCATGAAAGAGCATGGTGACGGACATGTTTTCTCGGATATCGGGTGTTATACATTGGGTGCATTACCGCCTTATGAATCCATTAACTCTTGTGTGGATATGGGTGCTTCCATTACCATGGCGAAAGGAGCTTCCGATGCAGGATTACGTCCGTCTGTAGCAGTAATTGGTGATTCTACCTTTGCCCATAGCGGTATGACCGGCTTGTTGGATGCAGTGGTGGAAGGAACCTCGATGACGGTGATTATCAGTGATAATGAAACCACTGGTATGACGGGTGGTCAGCATTCGGCTGCCAATGGAAAGATTGAAGAGATCTGTAAAGGTATTGGTGTTGATCCGGCTCACATTAGAGTGGTGGTGCCTCATCGTAAAAATCATGATGAAATGGTGCAGATGATGAAAGAGGAGTTTGCCTATGAAGGGGTATCGGTAATTATTCCGCGTCGTGAATGTATTCAAACACTTGCTCGTCGTAAGCGAAAAGAGGCCAAACAAAAGAGTTAAGATTAAATGTGAGAGACAATCGTCAAGACAAATGATTATTCATGAAATGGAAATTTGTACTTGATAAGTGAGTCTTAAAACCAAAAACAAAATTCATGAAACGAGACATGATAAAAGATTTTGACACAACCTGTAAAGATGCTGTAAGGGTGGGAAGAGGATGATCAAAATGAAGAACTTGGTGTCTTTATGTTTACAGTCTCTTGTCTTTTATCAATTTAGTCTCTTGTCTATAAAATTAAACACATGAAAACAGATATCATTATATCAGGAGTTGGAGGTCAGGGGATTCTGTCTATTTCGGCTGTAATAGGTATGGCCGCTTTGGATAATGACCTTCACATGAAACAAGCCGAGGTGCATGGTATGAGCCAGCGTGGCGGCGATGTGCAGTCCAATCTTCGTATCTCATCAGAACCCATCTATTCCGATCTTATTTCCCTCAAAGGTGCCGACTTGATTTTGTCGGTTGAACCCATGGAGGCGTTGCGTTATGTACCGTTTTTAAGTGAAAGCGGATGGGTCGTAACTAATACCACGCCGTTCAAGAATATTGATAATTATCCTTCGGATGAGGCCCTGATGGATGAATTGAATAGTCATCCACATGTGGTGCTGGTGGACGCCGATGCCATTGCCAAGGATTGTGGATCGGCCCGTGCCAGTAATATTGTCATGTTAGGCGCAGCAGCTCCTTTCCTCGGGATGCCTTTTGAAGCTTTGGAAGCCGGTATACGTAAAATATTCGGAAGAAAAGGCGAGCAAATTGTGGATATGAACCTCAAAGCCCTGAGAGCGGGTAAAGAAGTGGCCGAACGAGTGGTCGCTAATGCACAGTAATCCCTTAATAAGTCTCATATTACAAGGTCCTGTTTGAAAAAGCAGGGCCTTTTTTAGGCACTTAGGTCGCAACTTTTTCAAATTGGATGGAAATATATAGAGAGGTTAGAGGTCAGAAGTTAGAGGGGGAAATAAATAGAAATACATGGAAACAGATTGAAATAGACAGCACTTACCAATATTAATCTCGAACAACAATCAGCATTAAGTAAAATCCCTCGAAGAGGCTTTTTTTTCAGGTTTCCCCTGAAAAAAATATAGGTGTCTTATCCGTAATATTCGTGTTCTTTTTGGCAGAATATTTATGGTGAGCAGTAAATCATCTTGATACTTTTTACTTGATACTTTTTACTTTTCTGGTTTGTCCAGGTTAGGTGTTTCTGGTTTTCTGTTCCCTGTTCTGTGTTGTGGGTTAACGGTTCCTCTGCGAATCTTTTCGTTACCACTACTGTCTATCACATAACAAACTTGCAAAGTACCCCATTGCCAGGGATTAGTGCTTTTGTCTTGGATGCAGGTTGTTCAAGGTGTATTAGTTTGTTCTTAAGATATTCAATGGTATATTTTTCCAGGTAGTGAGAAGCATCTCTATCTTTTCTGATTTGAAGGTAACGGTAGGATCGGGTTGTACAGTCGTCAATATGGGCAACGGCCATCTCTGACTTACCTTTTGTTAGAATGTCAAGACTTGAAGACTCTGTATTTTAATCGGGACGTTGTCCCGGACCCTAGTTCCTTTTTGGCATCGCCCCAAAAAGGAACCAAAAAACTCTAGTCAAATAAACGCTTCCGCCCGCCT
>RHGE01000432.1 GCA_004296775.1 Marinilabiliaceae bacterium JC017 | reverse complement strand
CTTTGTGTCTCTGTGTTCATCAGTCTTGTGTCTTGATACTAAATTCTAAACAGATGTAACGATCATGATTAAGCTTTAATCACACAAGCGAATGATAAAAAACTCAGTGTCTTTGTGTCTCTGTGTTCATCAGTCTTGTGTCTTGATACTTGAATCGTGATACTAAAAATAAACAGATGTAACGATCATGATTAAGCTTAAAACACACAAGCAAATGATAAAAAAACTCAGTGCCTTTGTGTCTCTGTGTTCCTCAGTCTTGTGTCTTGATACTAAATTCTAAACAGATGTAACGATCATGATTAAGCTTTAATCACACAAGCGAATGATAAAAAACTCAGTGTCTTTGTGTCTCTGTGTTCATCAGTCTTGTGTCTTGATACTAAATTCTAAACAGATGTAACGATCATGATTAAGCTTTAATCACACAAGCGAATGATAAAAAACTCAGTGTCTTTGTGTCTCTGTGTTCATCAGTCTTGTGTCTTGATA
>RHGE01000431.1 GCA_004296775.1 Marinilabiliaceae bacterium JC017 | reverse complement strand
GCTGATTACTCAGGCAAAAGAGTAACCTATACTAGAAATGGAACTCATGATTCTAACTTATCGGTACTCCCGAATTGAGMGAATCAYGCACACGAAGGAATATATATATAACAAGAGTGACCCCACTCCGTTGGAYYYCCAACGRGTGACCCACTTATATACGATGACGAGATATYRGAAWTCGCTYGTGACTCCACATATTGGGACYCCCAATAGTGAATCACCTAWCATGAYTAGTCACGTACCCCAAGGCCAGCAATGCTCGAAACCAAGAGTATCGYRTACTAAGTCGGATCACAGCAGTCATTTCACAGTTGGCATCCCCCACGTCCTGGTGGCCACCAGCGGAATGGATTGCCTGAGAGTAAGCTATGGCATTAGCCTTACCCGTGATGATAGCCGCCACCCCCTGCGCCGTGCCGGGCCAAACAGGGAGACTATCACCGCCCCACCCATGAGCTCAAGGTCGATCTGATAAACCCCAAACGACAA
>RHGE01000430.1 GCA_004296775.1 Marinilabiliaceae bacterium JC017 | reverse complement strand
CGGAATTATTTGTAATAAGATATTGGCTACAACTGAAAAGGTCTTATCAATAAAATTTCCATTTATCCGCGATCTAGGCATAGATAACAATCCATTCTATAATTCTTTTCGTTACCTCTCGGGGGAAAACGATCCCACAAAKAAAGKAATTGTACAKTACGAAATAACATAAAAACAGACTAATAAAAAAAAAGATATACACCTCCTACTCAAATTGTTTCTTCGAAATCAATAATAAAAGAAATATTTGAATCCGATTAGATTTCATGCRAATGTAGTAGTATACCAATCGCGGGAACTAGTCCGATTTCATCGAAGTTGAAGAATCAAGGAATTTTTCCTACAGATTAAGATAACTCGAGAAAAGTTTTGATTGAATTATGATATGATCMAAATAGGAAAAAGAGTCGAATAATTAATAATTATTCTATGATGAAAATAGAATAACCGTCCTTTTTSTGTGCATAAGGGGTATCCAATCAAATATAAAAAT
>RHGE01000428.1 GCA_004296775.1 Marinilabiliaceae bacterium JC017 | reverse complement strand
ATGGTTGTGGTCGACCTGTGATTGATATAAGGGTTAAAGAAGCGAAAATGAATGGTGTAAGCGTAGTGCATGTGAATGGTTAAAGTAGTGTGAGACCAGTAGAAATTGTATGCTACATAGGTGAAGCGTGATGCAGTTGAGGGTCACGTGAAGGCGTAGGTTAAGAGTGAGAGGATGTGTATGATTGGTTGTTGTGTGAGTGTATGTGAAATGTTGATGTGGGTACTGGTGTTGGTGGTTGCGTAGATTGATGATGCTGATGTGGAATGAAGGAGATGTTAGTGCGCTTCCACTCGACTTGTAATTTATTGTTATTAGTGTTAATGTATATAAGAATTGTGAGTGTGATGAGGCGTTGTTGTTGAGTGTTTGATGAGATGTGGATAGGGATTGCGAAATGTATTGCTAGTGATGTTGAATTGTGACATTTGATAATTTATTAAGAGTTTACTTATTGTATTGTGACTGTTTGGTTGCGATGTAATAAAGCGGACG
>RHGE01000427.1 GCA_004296775.1 Marinilabiliaceae bacterium JC017 | reverse complement strand
TTGTGCATGATTTTTCTGATTGGTTGRTAAATTGGATTGATYTCAATATGCTTGTTGATTGCYGATTGACCTRAGTGCCAGGCTTCTARAAATTCTCTGGTGTTKTTGGAGTTTCCTCTGTCTAAGATTYCCACATTTTYCCAATCGAATGARTGTCCGYAGTTRTCCACGTGTATTGAWATAAGTGAAGARATATCATGGCGTTTGACTGCTAATTGATGTTCATGTAGGCGWAGGTGGAGGGGRCGTCCGCTTTGTCCGATGTAGTGTTTGTCGCAGTTGGTACAATTTATTTTGTAGATGATGTTTGATTTGTTTTCCTTTGTTATTTCATCTTTTGGTTTGCATAGGATTGATTGTAATGATTTTGTTGGTTTGTGTGCCACACCTAACCCGAATGATTTCAGCAGTCTCACAACGAGACAAAAATTCGCAAAAATACACTCAACCACCAACCCACTCAACCAGTCACTCACGAACTCCATCATACGCACA
>RHGE01000425.1 GCA_004296775.1 Marinilabiliaceae bacterium JC017 | reverse complement strand
GAAATAATATTACCTTGGGGCGTGCCCTGCACACTGAATTGCAAGCTATTTCCGTCAACCACTCCGGCTTTGAGCCATTGTTTGATCAGTCGAAGGATAGCTTTGTCTTTGACCCGTTTAGATAACAACTCCATCATGACTGAATGGTCGAAATTATCAAAACAGCCTTGTATATCTGCATCCAGCACCCAGCTAATTTTTCGTCTCATGCATTGACCCCGCAGGTAGCTCAAGGCTTGATGTGCATTGCGTTTAGACCTGAAACCCTTAGTACATGACAAAAATATAAAGAACTAAAAATCAGCTAAATAAGTCATATTAATACTAGGATAAAACGTTGAATTTCTGTACATTAGGAGAATAATACCACTCATTTTTCTAATGGAGAAAATCAACGTCGAGACTAATAATAAGGATTTCATAGCAATATTGGATGAACAGTTTCAAGGAAAAATCAATTTGGCACGCTTAAAGTTTATTTCTATGTTTATTATTGCTC
>RHGE01000045.1 GCA_004296775.1 Marinilabiliaceae bacterium JC017 | reverse complement strand
AATAGTTTTATTGGGACGTTGTCCCAAACCCTACTTCATTTTTGGCATTGCCCCAAAAACGAAGCAAAAAACGCTAGTCAAATAAACGCTTCCACCCACCTCCTTGATGAATTTTTGCTAACCCACATGCCAGAATTCCCGCATTCATCTTCGTCGCGCCTACGCCGGCCCGCTTATTTGACCGGCTCCCSCGCTTCCCAACATCATGGTCCGACTCGTCATTTGGCTTTTTGTGTTATAGTGTCGATTTATTCAAGGGCGACTTCGCGTTTGCCCCTGCTAACATCGATTCGTAATCGGACCTTGTTATATGATGAAAAATGATAAAGTTGAATTCTCCAGTGCCTGCGGCACGACAGTATGGTAGACATTAACCATGTAAACTAAATAAGTGCCGTAGGTACGACAGAAAAATACAAAAACGCTTCGTCATCGTTTCACCTTATGTCTATTGTAGCAAGAGACCTCCGCTAACGCCTATTTGCAATTAGTGCCTTGTGAATCTGTAGATATTAATTATGAATACTATTAACCATTGATTCGCATTACAACTATTGATTGGTTACTGTGGACTGTAGCTTGTTTTCGGCCAGCGATTGCAGTGGATACCCCACAGCGAGGTGTTGGCATGGGCGGGAAGGGATAGCGAGGAGTAGAAACGGAAAGCGCGGTGGCGAGCCCGAAGCGAGGCAGGACGCCAAAAAATAACAGTCATTAGTATCAGGTATCAAGATGATTTACTGCTCGCCAAAAACATTCTGCCAAAAGAACCCGAATATTACCGATAAGACGCCTTACAAGTTGGTGACGTGGAGAGGGTGGGACATTTAACGCTATCAGGTCCTGCGGACGCTGACAGGTTGATTGGCTTTAATGCTGACCGGTGGCTTTGGTGATAAGGATATTCTGGGATGTTATGCCAAAGTTGCAACAGGCTTTCTGTTGGAACGGGAACGGTGCGCAAAATTGCAACAGGCTTTCCGTTGGAACGGAAACGGTGCGCAGAGTTGCAACAAGCCTTCCGTTGGAACGGAAACGGTGCGCAAAGTTGCAACAGCCTTTCCGTTGGAACGGAAACGGTGCGCAAAATTGCAACAGGCTTTCCATTGGAACGGGAATAATGCGCAGAGTTGCAACAGGCCTTCCGTTGGAACGAATACGGTGCGCAGAGTTGCAACAGGCCTTACGTTGGAACGAATACAGTGCGCAGAGTTGCAACAAGCCTTACGTTGGAACGGATACGGTGCGCAGAGTTGCAACAGTCTTCCTGCCGGAGGATGTACCGGTTTTCACGGAGGGGTTTTTCTGGCGGTTGGCGGTGTTACGGTTTTCGGTTTGCGGTGTACGGTTTGCGGTTTTGGAATTCACACAATCTTGCACAAAAAAGGTGGCCACCGGAAAACCGGTGACCACCCGCCTGATTAAACAAACATAAAGAATGGATTCTAATAAAAATTCAATTGTTTTTCACTAAAAAACCATGTCCCAAACTCCAGTATTATTTTTGGAGCCTATAGGAATTGGAGTCGGCCATCTTCCAGGCTTTCTCACCTAATTTCCGATATCTTACTTTTGGTCCGTTCCAACACTGTGGCCATCCGCCGATAATGTTATTCAGGTATACCAGTTTTACAGGATGCAACCCTTTTTGAAGGGCAATGGTACTCACATTTCGGCTGAACCTTTTTACTTCACCGTTATTATCAACCAATAATTGATTGGCAATGTAAAACTGATCCAAATCGGTATTAAACTCATAAATACCATCGGCTTCAATGTTCATGAAACCAGTGAAAATAGAAGCGCTTGGTTGCTGGTATGAATAGTCGGTATAAGGAGGAATGGGTGCCATTTTATTGGTACGTTTCTTCCACGTTTCACTATCCTTAATGTCGTTGGTAGTGATGTAAGTTCCTGCATTGTACGCTTCATTCAAACCATTTCCTTTCACTTTGGCATCAATTGATGGAATCGTCTCAGTTTTGGAAATGGTGATGGTACGTACCGGACTTATTTTACCCGTATTCAACACACAGGCAGCTTTAAGGGTGGTATTAGCGGTAAACTTCAAGGTATCGGTATACACCGCACTTTCAGCATCAGGCTCTGAACCGTTGGTGGTATATACCACTTTAACCGGTCGGGAGGTTGTAAAAGCAATGCGGGCTGTATCCAGGAATACCACATTATTACAAGGTCCTTCGGGAAGTGGAATGTGGTAATTAATGTGCTTACAATCCATCCTCACGAATTGATTGTCGAGACGCTTTAAAAAGTCCTCCCAGTTTTTATTGTCAGCGGCCGACCAGTTTACTTCTGCCAATGCCAGCAAACGCGGATATACGCGGTATTCAATTAACTGCGGGGTGTACATGTATTCGGTCCACACATTGCCCTGGGTGCCTAAAATGTGTTTTTGTTTGGCGGCATCCAACGCAGCCGGAAGAGGTTCGTATTCATAACACCTTTTCAGCGGTGTGTAACCACCGATAGCGACAGGCTCCACATTTTCATTACCCTGGTACCAATCCAGGTAACACCACTGGTAAGGGGTCATAATAACATCATGCTCCAGGTTAGCGGCGTCAATTCCGCCTTTCTCACCTCTCCAGGACATTACCACGGCCGATTCGGCCAAACCGCCTTCTAATATCTCATCCCAGCCGATCATCTTTTTCCCATGTGCCTGCAATATTTTCTCTACGCGACGCACAAAATAACTTTGTAACTCATGCTCATTTTTCAAGCCTTCCTTACGCATGCGTTTTTGGCATAAAGCACAGGTTTTCCAGCGATCTTTCGGACATTCGTCACCGCCAATATGAAAGTATTCTGATGGAAACAAGGCCACCACTTCATCAATCACATTTGACAAAAATTCAAAGGTCTCTTCTTTTCCGGCACAATACACATCGGGTTCCACACCCCACAAATTACGCACCTTGAAAGGGCCTCCGGTACAACTAAATTGCGGATAAGCCGTTAAAGCCGCTAATGCATGTCCCGGCAGTTCAATCTCCGGAATCACGTCAATCATGCGTTCCTGCGCATATTTCACCACCTCTTTAATTTGCTCCTGGGTATAGAAACCACCGTATTCTGTTCCTTCGCCTTCAATGCGTTTGGAACCGATTTCCGTCAACAAAGGATACTTTTTTATCTCAATGCGCCAGGCCTGATCCTCGGTTAAATGCCAATGAAACTTATTCAGCTTACACATGGCCATCATATCCAGATGTTTCTTCACATCATCCACGGGCACAAAATGACGACACACATCCAGGTGCATCCCCCGGTAAACAAAACGCGGCTGGTCAATAACTTTCACAGCCGGAATACGCCAAGTCATATCAGTAATAACTTTGTCACTTTCAATCTCAGCCGGCAACAGCTGCAACAAGGTTTGCAAGCCATAAAAAACCCCTTTATTGGTTTTTCCGGTTACCAATACTTTTTCGGGCTGTACCGACAAGGTGTAACCTTCATCATTCAGGGTGAGACTCTCATCAATAAGAAGCTCAATGGTATTACCTTGCTTTTCATTAGCAGCCAAATCGAAACCGGTTGCTTTTTTTACTTTCTCTAAAAACAGGTCCTGCCCTACATTCTGATTGTTGCAATTAACTACCAACCCGGTTTTATCGGATAACACAAATTCGCCAATACGTTCTTGTATCGACTCCGGTTTAGGAACAATATTTATTCCTTCATTATAGGTTGCCACAGCTTGTTTCTTCTGACACCCGGCCAAAAGGACAAAACCCGCAACACAACACATTGTTAAAACTTTTCTAAGAAACATATAGATTGATTTTAATTCTGCATAAAAAAAAAGGCCAGCATACACTGGCCTCTTCCTGTGTAAATCTTGATTATAAAAAAATTTGAAGCAATAATTTCATTGTCATCATCTGTTTTCTTTCTCCATATCTCAGGAGACATAGGTTTGAAACCATGGTTAATTGGTATGCCAGTCTTCTGCTTTTTCTCTTCAGAAACACTCTTTTTAACCGAAATACAAAAGCCATAACCTTGTTCTCCTTAAATTCAATAGTTCGTTAAACTTTTGTAAGTAATTGAAAAACAACTTCACTTTATCTAATAGACGAAATTGTTAATGGTCTGAAAATGGATGTAATGTAAATCAGTCTAATATCTAATGTCTATTATCTAACGATCTATTGTAAATTATTATTGAGAAATTAGTACCTGTCGTTCTTCTTCGGATGAATAATCCCAATTCATAACGGTACTGATAACCGGTATAATATGGAAAGCCGATTTCACCTGGCCGCGATAGGAAGGATGCCAGTCGGATCCCAGATCCTTCTCCGGATTCAATAATTCAACCGGCACACCTATAAACGCCACATCTTTATTGCTGTACTGCTCACGGTATAATTCCACTATTTTCTTATTATAAGAATAACAAGGTTCGTTAATCATGGGCCCGGCAATACAAAATACCCTGACTCCAGGGAATGTTGTTGTTATTCGCTCCAGAAGCGCCATACCCCCCTTTACGTAATCCTTTTCATCGGGAAAAGGTTGGGTGGAATAATCATTGGTTCCCAAATTAATGACTACGGCATCGGGGATATATTTATTCAGATCATAACGTTTTGTGGAATCGCCATCAAATAAGTAATCCAGTCGCGCCGGCATGGGTTGTAATTTGCGGGAAATCTTTTCGGGATCGCCATAATTACGCACAATGCCCAACCCCGAATGAGATACCAACTGGTATTGGGCTTTAAAAGCTCGGGCAATGATGGTGGCATAGGATTTCTCACAATTCTCCGTGGAAGGATGAAATCTTTCCAGCTTATTTTTCCCTTCGGTACCATACCCACAGGTAATGGAATTACCAATGAATAACACTTTACGTTCAGGCAACGGCAAGGGCGCCATCAAAGAGTCCTTTTCCCCGATATGAAGCCCGTAAAAAGTAGCCATTCCCATATCGGCTTCGGTTCGTTTGACCAGACGTAACTGGTGCTCGCCTGCAGATAAACGCCCGGGAAACCACCAAACGGTATCGTTTACGGCATGTACCACCTGTTCCGGGCAATCATCCACCCAAACATTAAAATAGTTTCTTTCTTCTCCTTTGATGCGGATACCCAATGAACGACCGGTAAACCGGGTTGAAACCATTATGCCCGGCCAGTTATAAGCCACCTGATCACCTTGTTTATCGACACGTCCCATGTATAAGAAAGCCTGGTCGGCAGCAGTCACAAACCGTGTCTTCAGAGCTTCTTTATTTTCTGTACATTGATAGCATAACAAGCCTGTCAATGCTATAAGAAAACCTGATATTTTCCCTTTAATTCTCACGTTTTTATGGTTTAAATGGTTATAAGTTAATTTTTTGTTCCTTGAAAACGTCTTTCCACAGTAAGTAGCCGTCTGCTTTTAAATGCAGCCCATCATAGGTTAATTCAGGTTTCAATTGTCCATTGCTATCGGCAAAACGGGAATATAAATCAACGTACTTAATTTCATCTTTCCGGGCTATGTCCTTCAACCGGTCATTTAATTCAGCAATCCTGTCGGATTTGTTCTTCATATAATCATACCATATCACCTTCTCATTGATGGGCAAAACACTTTGCAAAACAATCTTTGTTTTGGGTGATTGTTCTTTAGTGGTTCTGATTATTTCCTCAATTTTTTGGGCAATGGTATCGGTGGGAATCAATCGTCCGATATCATTGATTCCAATCATCAAAAAAAGCATTTTTGGACTGGCATCCAAAATCGTATTTATGCGCGCCTGCACCCCGAAAGAGATATCGCCACCGATGCCCCGGTTGACAATGTTTTTGTTTTTAAACAATTCAGCCCAGTGGCCCTGTTCCGTAATACTATTACCTAAGAAAACTATTTCATTTTTAGCCGCCGGCAAGCCTTCAAATATCACCTGCTTATTCACATAATGCTGAAAGGTATAAGAAGTATCATAGGGCAAGGTATTTTGGGCTGATACCTTATCGGTTAAACCCATCTGACACAACAGCACAATTCCCATTAAACCACAGGCTCTTTTCACAGAGAGCGATACATTTTTAAATTTCATATCTATTTTCATAATGATTAATGTTAACGCGTCTTAATTTTCCAGCTATAAAAAACGTAACTATTCAGCCCTAAGGACTGAATAGTTACGACACACTAAATGAATAATACTCTAGGGTATCATTTTTCTTACAATTATACCAGTTATATATATCATACAAAAAAACATAACTAATAAATTATTCTTTAACCGATTCAAATTCGGTTTTTAATCCGGCTTCCACCTCTTTCCACAAATTCTTATTAATAATATGGACGATATCAAACACCATTAATCCATCTGATTCTTTCAGGTTCATGGCAATTGTCTTTGTTAACTGAGGACGGTCATCGTAAAACTGGTCAACCAGGATACCACCATAAAATTTATGCCCTTTCAGGATTTTACGCAGCTGCTTACAGCTTCCTTCCACACAATACCAATCACCTTTCTGACCTTCACTATCGGTTTCATTCCACACCACCTGGTTTTTCTCGCGATGTTCCTTAATAGTCACATTCTTATAGTAATTACCAGTAGTATAAAGGTCCATTAATTCAGCATACCCTGAATTTTTATAGCCCGGCAGTGCCCAGTCAAAATCCTTTGACGGATCGTACTGGTTGCTGGCCCAGTTTACGCCAACTTCAAAATAAGATGGATACCAGGCACCGGTATAAGTACCATAACTCAAATCAGGGTTAACGGATTTTACCGCCTTACGAGACCGGAGCATGAAATCATAAATATTCTGGCTCCGCCACTGGATCCATTGTTTAAAATATTTACCATTAACACGGGTAACCTTTCCCTGATCATCTTTTTTCCATTCATAGATATCCGTAGGCCAGTTAGCAATTTCCTCACCAATTACTTTTTCAAAAGCCTCTTTTGAATTAGCACTGAAATCAGCCATAATGCCATCGTACCTTACCCTATCGGTTATGATACCATCCAGTTCCGGATACATTTGTGCCACTTCTTTTAAAACATTAATAATGTAGGCCTGGTAATCCATATTAATAGGATTAATCATCGCACTATATTTGTGTTTCAAATTAGTAATAGGTGTTAACCCATGATCAGGTGTATAAACAATGGAAGCCCATTCGGGATGATCGGTATACACTTGTCCCAGGTCAAAATAATTGTGACCGCCCACGAAAATATTCATTGAAGCATGTATCTCAACCCCCAGCTTATGACCTGTTTCTATGAATCGCCCTAAGTAATCAAAGTCAGGACGTTTAAATCCTTTCCACTCCTTCAACTGAGGTGCAATCTTACTTGGATATAATACACTCCCTACTATCGGACGAATATCCACCACCGCATGGGTAAAGCCTAAATCGGCAATCCTTGTTAAATAGTAATCGATACTATCCGGATAGCTAAAGCGTTCAAAGTTAGCACTGGCATCAAACCACATTAATTTTGGTTTGCCTTTCTCTTTTTCCTTTGGTTGCTGCCAGTTACACGCGGTAAACAAGAACAACGCGCAGAGAAACAAATAATGTACTCTTTTCATATTTATTAAAGTTTAAATGGATTTATAATAACAAAGGCATTACACTTTAATCGATATCCATCCCATCCTCACAAATAGAAACCTGAATACCTTTAGTCAGATATCACGGCTATATGAGGACATTACAACTCATTGTAATACTCAATAAATGACTACATGGTATCAGAAAATTCTTGCGATAGATATACGAAAACACTTTATCACATTATTTTATACGCTTACGAATGATCGGGTACATCTTTTCGGAATAACGTGTAAACCCAAGATCAGTCATATGAATGCCATCCACGGTTGCTTCTCCATCCAGTCCAATCAATTTATCCGGGGTCACATAATAGAGTTTCTTCACACCCTCTTTTTTCATTTTTTGACAGATACCTTTCAAGGCCTCATTCTTCTGCTTAAGAACATCGGCCATTTTCAGATCAAACCGGGAGTGCGGAAACAGAATGCTTCCCACAATAATAATAGGCGTCTCGGCATGCTGAGCCCTGATGATGTTTACAAACTTCTCGGTCTTCTCTAAAATTTGTGTTTTATTGACGTTGGGTACAAAATCCAGCACAAAAACCGATGCATCAGCGGCAGCCATCACCTCGGCTATTTCATAATCTAACTGACCATTGCCACTAAATCCAAGATTGATTACCTGGCGATCTAATTTCCGACCCAATATATTGGTGTACGCCATTCCCGGACGAGATGCACAACCACCCTGAGTAATACTGGTACCATAAAACACAACAGGTTTTTGAGCTTTAGGTGAATCGATAACCGGCTGTTCCAGCACAGACGCAGAATCCACGCCAATCTCCAGGCTGGTTAATCCATCGTACAAGGGCATGTAGAGCATATACTCCCGCATCTCCCCTTTCATATTGTCCATGATAAGCCCGGTAGTCTTCTTAGCTGTAGGCTTCCCGGAGTTCACAAACAACCATTGTCCATCTTGATAACAATACAAATCCAACCCCTTAACACCAACAAAAGGCATGTGATTTAATACCGTATTGGTAGAGACTTCCCATTTAGCATGAACAGAAGTAGAATTGGTTCGAAACCGCAGGTATAGTCCCGCACTATTAGTCCCTAAATACCAAAGACGATCCCTTATTTCACCTTTCAATGTCTTTGGTAAACGCTCATAGCGTGCTTCGGTTTCTGTTGTGATTTTCCCATAAAGCGGAAAATCTGAGCCGTCATAATACTTTACCTGCGCATTGGATAAAGTATGTAAGAAAAGAAAAACAAAAAGAATTAAAGGAAATTTATTCATGATACACTACAATTTTAATAATATGAAAACAACCTATCACTCACCAAAGAGTGAATCTCGTCAGGTTCTCCAAAACCACTTAATACGGGTAAATAATACAGATATGGTTACCGATAGGGAGGTTACAATTAATCCTCTCAAAAAGCCACACCATGGGTCATGGTTCAACAAATCAAGATAAGGCGTCAAATGCAACAAACTTAACAGGGGCATAACCACCAAATTGGGAGCTACATAAGCAATCATTGGGTTTTGGCCCGCCATCTTAAAGACTTTAAAAATACCATTCAACCTATATACATCACTAATGATTGAGAAAACGATCATAGCAAAAAAGGCCAACCCGGAACTCACAAAATAGTAACTATAAGTGGAGTCATCTTTCCGAATACCTCCTTCATAAGCTTCGAAAAAAAGACCCAGCAAAAGAAGATAAGAACCCGCGATAAAGAACTTCCGCCACAGTTTCTCATTTACTCCCTTTGGCCTGATTAAAAAATGCAGGCAAATAATTAAACCAATAGTCCCGAATAGATTCAAAACCAAAAGCCTCGTATATAAACAATAAAGGTTCAGTACAATAATACCAACGGACAAGAAAAGGATAGGTAATAATGAAATATGATTTTTTGATTTTTCTACTTCCGGTTTAGGTGCTTTAAGCCACTCATGCAGGTATCCTCCGGCAATAGATCCGGGGATAACAATAAACAGATATTTAAGGTAGTAGAATTGATACATCCAACCGGCCGGCGACCAATTAAACAAAGCCTTAATCCAGGAATGATCGGTGGAGCTTCCCAAAAAAACAGCCATGATAAAAGGCAGAATTGCCAAACGCCTCAACGGCTTCTGATGCGTATATATATAGGAGAGCGAACCAAAAATAGCCATATTGGCCAATATTAAAATAATGATATTACTATACCCTAAACTGAATTGCCTCCCATCGGCATACGAAACCGAAAAAAGCAGTAAAAAAGCCAGGCCATAGGAAATAAGTTTGATGGTTAAATGCCCCCATTCGGGTAATTTCAAAGGCAGGCGCATAAACATGGGAAACATCAACGCAAAAGCGCCCAAAGAAAGCAACCAAGCCTGGTTATCTTGCGGTGAGCTTAAAACCCAGGGGTACATATGTTGTATGAAAATCGCAAAAAAAGTAAGCTGAAATCCACGAATTACAGAATCTTTGATTAACACAAACCGGGAGACACCTTTTTCAATTTTTCGGCCAATAGAAAAAGGAAATGCCGCTCCCATGGCAAACAAAAAAAACGGGAAAACCAAATCGACCCAGGTGATACCAAAGATTTGAGGATTGAAAGCATGCTGAGGTGGGGGTGTTTGAGCATGATACATCCATCCGGGAAGTATCCCAAAGGTGATGGTACCCGATAAAATCATGGTTATAATGGCATATCCCCTAAAGACATCCAGAGAAGTAGCTCTACATCTTGTCATCCTTAAATATTTTAATTAATAAATCGATAATATTGTAACCTATCATACCTTAACATAATTCTCTTTCAATTTACTGATGACAACGCAAATAAATACAACTACAACAATCTCAATGTATAAATTCGGACACTTATTATTGTAGGTTCTATTCTAAATAATGATTGATTTAAACATTTAACTTACAACAACTTATTATTTTATGACCTGTAATTTTTCAAAGACGGATAACAAATAAGAATAACCAATATTGAAATTTTACGATGTTCACTTAACCCTGAAAGCATTGTTCGTAACTAACACAAATCATCTAATATTTAGAAAAGAACCTTATTGTATTAAAAACCAATACGTCAAAATTCGACAGCTTAATAAATTTTTGATAATAATCTCAAATAACAATCTAAATAAAAACTAATATTTAGCCTAAAATTTTATTTTTTCATCATCAAAAATTTCCTTCCATAATAAATAACCCGCTGCACTTAAATGAAGACCATCACATGTTAATTCAGGTTTCAACTGACCATTACTATCAGCAAAATGAGTATACAAATTTACATACCCCACATTTTCATCACGAGCTATAACTTCTAATTTATTATTCAACTGCACAATAAAATCAGACTTACTTTTCATATAATCATACCATATAATCTTTTCATTAATAGGCAAAACACTATGTAAAAAAACCTTGGTTTTTGGAGATTTTTCTTTTATCACCAATACTATTTCACATATTTTTTTAGCAATTGTGTCAGTAGGAATAGAACGTCCTATATCATTAATCCCAATCATGATAAAAACCATTTTAGGATTAGAATCAACGATAGTATTCAACCGATTAGACACACCAAAGGAAATATCACCTCCAATACCTCTATTTATTATTTTCTTATTTTTAAACAACTCATTCCACGGTCCACGTTCAATAATACTATTTCCTACAAAGACAATTTCCTTATTTCTATTTGGCAAACATTTATACATAGCTTGCTTTAGCTCATAATGTTGAAAAGTATAAGAAGTATCATAAGGCAAAGTATTTTGTGCAGTCATTTGTTTAGAATACAAAAACACAACAAAGCAACAAACAATAGATATTTTTAAATTCATTTTTTAATATTTATTAACCAATTTTTTAGCTAAAATTAAGGGATCAGATAATCTATCTTCATTTTTTAAATAAGGTTTCTTAATCCAATTTTCTTCCCATTTTTTAATTTCAAATTTTCCTTTATTTACTTTAGCTTCATGCCATTCTTCCCAACGTTTTACATAGTAATCACATATTAATCCATTCCAAGTACGAGCAGCATATTCATTTACATTTCCTCCCCATGTAGTAATTAAACGCTTAGCATTACTTTCATAATAATCACTTTCGAGTTTATTATCACCCATCTCCCTAGCAAATTTAATCCACCTATTCAATGAATGATTAGGATGTGATCCTAATATTTTATCAACATTTTTTAATAATAGCATAGCTTCATTAAAAACTTCATCATTCTTTTCATCATTTAAATAAGATTCCAACATTTCATCAGCTTTTAATTGCAAATATTGTGCTGATAATTCAATTGCATCTACAATATATAGAGGCTCATTTTTATACTTTTCAGAACAATTCAGAAATTTTTTTACTGCTAAAAAAAATTCTGGAGAGTCATTTACTGAAGGATAATCTTGCATTGGCCTAAATTGATATTTAAACCTAGGGGCATCATAAAATTTCCCATAACAAGATTTCCTCAATAAATCATATGCATTAATAATCTCATCACAAGACGATCCATAACGCGATTTACAATAATTTGGTATCCATTTTTTTAAATCAATGGCTTTTGTTCGCCACCCCCAATCACTTAAAAGCTCATAAATTATTTCATTATTCTCTATTCCCTCAGGCGCAAAACCAAAACCAACAAGATTAGTATCCGAATTATCTATGGCTTCTTGAGGAGCTTTTGCATAAAAATCTAAAACCCCATTTAAAGGCACTTTTCCGCCCATGTTAGGTATAAATGAATACACCCACTGTTTTCCAAAAAAACCATCATAAATCTTCCAAGAATAGTCAATTTTCCAAATTAATTTATTGTAATCATTAGCTAGATCTAAAACTAATGCTTTATCATTGGGCACTTTTGATATTAATGCATTCAATTTATCTTTTGTCCAAAATCTTTTTCCTGTAGAATCCTTATAATACGGAAAAGTCCATCCTTGCATAACCCATACTGCATCAGGATTTATTTCTTTAATCGGATTATATACAGACTCTCCGTAACTAGATAATTCTTTATATGCTTCATTATCATTTTTAGATAAAGGCACATTCATTTCATTAAAACTATCAGCTAAATAAAATTTTCCTTTTCCAAATTCTTTTTCCCATTCTTCAATATATAATTTACCAATAACTTGAAATAAATCACTTTTAGGATTCAATATCTTGACTTTTTTATCAAAGCCACACCAACCCAGTTCTCTAACATTTTCATTAGGAAATAACTGACATAATTCTGAAGGAATAAAACCGGCAAAAGCAGGAACTATATAAAACATATCCAAATCATTTAACCTATCTATTATTTTATGAGTTAAATCAACCTGCTTGTCTAGAAAAGATGTCGGCATAGCTCCATCCCAACCAGTTATATTTCCCATACGGTTCCATGGTAAATGGGCTGGTCCAGAAAAATAATTTAAAATTTCCTCTTCAGTTAATCCTAACTTTTTAAATGTACGCATTAAAATAGCTTCGTGAGCACCAGGAATTAATGGCATATTCATTCCATGTAAAGCCATCCAATCAATTTCTTTCTCCCATCTATTCCAATCCCAATAAGGAGTAGTATATCCATGAGTAACAACATTCATGTAATACCTAAATTTAAATGGAGAACGAATTATAGTATCACATTTATTCAACTTATCAGGCATATCTATACGATTACCAGACCAACTAACAATAGAACTTGTGTGATTCCTCAAATAATCATATGCACCTCTAGTCAGAGCTATTACAGAATTACCTACAACAACAACAGAATTATCTTTTACATTAATCTTCGAATAATCTAAAGAGTCATTTGCTTCATATTGAAAATGAAATCTTGATGATAATTCTTTTCCGATAGTTCTTTCTAAAACTTCTTTAGCTATAATTTCTTTGGTTTCATTTTTTGGCAAAGAACAAAAAGACAAAATCAATGATATTATTAAAAATGGTGTTATATCTTTCATATATTATTTCATTATTTTATTAATATTCTTTGCCACATTCTTTCCTATGTCATTTAATCCAGTTTGATCATAATGTACGATATCCGTATGCCATTTTCTATTTTTAAATTTATGTGTTTTACTATAAATCATATAAGTCTGTTTATCTTTCCTTGCCACCTTTTTTTGAACTGATCTTACAACACTAAATCCTTTATCTACCCTTTTATCATTAAGTTTATGACCAGTTTCAATAATACAAAACAACAATTCAGATCCAAATTCTTGACGAAATCTAGAAATCAAATCCTTCAAAGATTTTTCATATTCATCTTTTGTTATGATTTTATTCGCTATAGCTTCTCCATCATTTTCTCCTTGCGACCATATAACAGCTTTTACTTTTACCTTAGTAAATTTTTCAGCCTTCCTAACTTTTTCTACACAATTTTCAAAAAGTGCTCCTTCATTATCCCAAGTTCCCCAATCATTGGTTTCAGCTAATAAATGACAAGAACTGCCACCCTTTGCACATTGAACTATAACTACTTTTTTATTTGCTAATTCGTTATAAGTTTTACCAAAAGATGGAACAAAACTCCCATCTTCTGATCTTTGAAAACCCATATAAGAGCTTCCTACAGGATCTTGTAAATGAATTAATGCATTTTTTTGTGAATCATATTCAAAAGCAACACCTTTTTTTACTTTTATCGAATTGTCTTTGTCTCCAACTCCAACAGCATTACTTTGTCCGGCTACAATAAATAAATCTACCTCATTTTCCTGGCTAAATATATTCACACATAGCATTAAAGCACCTAAAACAAGTACTAATTTATTTATTATCATTTTTTATTTTTTTCCGAAAAACATCCAACCCTTAATGCATCAAATTGTTCTTCTGTCATCGAATTAAATGCAAAACAACAAACTCCTTTTGCTCCACTATTTCGAGCAATTTCAATTTGTTCCAATAATTCAAATCCAGACATTTTCATATACGCACCTAATCCTACAATAGGTTGAGTATTTGTACCTTCAGTATTTTGACGTAAAATTTCACAATCTTCCGATACTCTTTCTTTAGAATTAGTATAAGTCATAATATATACATCATTCAAATATTTTTCCTTAACCCAACTAGCCCAATCTTGGAATTTATACTCTAGACTTTTTTTACTATCAGGAACAACATCGGCAGAAATAACTATTCCTGGATTTATAGATTTAATAACCGAATTAGCATTTTTTACAAACCTAGTAACATTATCAATTCTAAATTTATTCCATTCAGCCCATTCTTCTTTATCATTAGGACTTATTTTTCTTATATCGAACCCATACCTATTCTTAACCAATTTTTGGCAATAATCACAATAACAAAAACCTTTATCAATAGGCACCGATTGGGGATATCGAATATAATCCAATTGAATACCATTTATTTCATAGTTTTTTGCGATGTATTCTAATTCATTAAGTAACATTTTATGTACTTCTAATCGAGAAGGGCACATATATTTGAAATTTTCCTCAATTAAGGAATGATCCAAACCATTTTTAAACATCCCTTTCCATTCCGGATGCGTTTCAAATACTGGAATATTATGAGATCCTACAAAAAACATTTCACACCATGGAATCACTTTAATATCATATTTTTTACACTCTTGAATTAAAAGTCTTAAAGGATCCCATCCTTTATATTTATCCATTTGAGGTAATGAACTATTACTACTTGGATAAATAACATGACCATTATATATAGTCTCAGGTAAAACAGCATTAAATCCAATTTCAGCAATTTTCTTTACAGTTAATTTTAATTCAGCAGGTGTCTTATCTCTTAATCTAATCCAAACTCCCTTTATATCATCTTTTGAATCAAATGTAGTATAAGAATATAATTTCGCTAATTTTAAAATATTATTGCAACTATTTTCAACTACATTCACATTCCCCCTATTATTCTTAAATTCCTCTAAAATTTGTGCGATACAATTTTTATATTCTTTTTGTTTTGATGTTAATTTTTTAGAACCAATCCGCTTATTACCTCTTTCAATAAAATAATTTGCATAATTCAAAATAGTATTTTCATTTGTAATACAATTAATATACCCATTATTTATTTTCACCTGCATACCAATGTAAATATTCTTATTTATCCAATTACACCCATCCTCATTACCAGATATAACAAAACCATTTTTAGGTATTTTTGAATTATTGCCACCAAGATGAGTCACAATATTATCCTCAACTATTGCTTCAGTACCCCATTCGTTCGTCCTAGTACTTTCACCATTTGATGGCGTAAAAACAATAATACTATTTAAAATCCTAGCAGAATTTTTAGCTGTAAATTCTTTAATTATTGAACTATTTAAAATAGGCGTATTTGTTGATACTTCGATTATTTCTTGAGAAACATCATTCTTATTACTACAAGAAAATAAAACAGATGACCAAACCATTAAGAATACATAATACACTTTGCACTTCATACAATGAGATTTAAATGCCCAAGAGAAAACTCTTGGGCATTATTATAAATTATTCTACCACCCTGGATTAGGCTTCAAATTTTTATTTAGATTTAATTCTTGAATAGGTATGGGTAATAAATAATCTCTTTCCGGATTAAAACCATAACCCCTAGGAATAGATTTCCCATAAGGACTTAAAAATCCATTTTCATCGGCAAGTGGATATAAATTTGGAAATGAATTAAATAAATCAGCACCATAAAATTTCATTCCTTTAGGTTTTTTATTTTGAAATAATTCATGTGCTCTCCAACGCATTAAATCATCAAATCTGAAATTTTCAAAAGCCAATTCAACACGTCTTTCTCTTCTTATTTCAAATATAACATCACTAACACCCAAAATATTATTAGAATCATGTTGAATATTACTAATAACCATTGGAGCCATATTTACTCTAGCTCTTAATTTATTAATTGTTAAGTCTGCAATATTTTGAGTAAATTCTCCTAATTCAGCAGTAGCTTCTGCATAATTTAAATATACTTCTGCATACCTAAAAATAATAGACCCTGTAATACTAATACCTTCTTGACATCTTTGATAAAACGGATCAGGGTTAATACCTTTATACATCATAAATCCAGTAGTATTACGACTATAACCCGTTTGATCAATATAAGGCAATGAAAAAACTCTTTGAGAAGTACATTCATATCCTACATTTGTCAATACCTGCCCAGGAAACAATACAGTTTGAGATAATCTTGGATCTTTATCTTTAACTAAAGTAGATAAACTTGTATAATCAGAATTAATAGATAATGATCCATCCTTATTTAGATAAGAATTAACTAAGGATAAAGAAATTCCTGTACCACATCCTCGCCATGGTAAATCTCTTTGTAAATCATGTGTTATTTTTTGATCTAAACCGAATTGTTTCCAAAGCATTACTTCAGGGTTATTACCATAATCAGTCTGATTAAACAAAGACCAATATGAAGTACCAGGATTACCGTCAGAATATAAAGAATAATTTCCGAGTGAAATTAAATCAGAGCAAACGTTTTTTGCTTTCTCTAAATATTTCTTTCCCTCTGCATTAGGTACACCAAAAACTGTATTTTTATGATATTTCTCCCAAGTTCCTTCATACAAACAAACCCTTGATTGAAATAACATTGCAATTTCCTTATTAATTCTAAAAGTTTTAGCATTCGTTACTGATTTCAATAAACGAATTGACTCATCTAGAGTTGAAACAATTGAATCAACCACAACATTTCTAGGCAATCTACTTGCATATAATTCTTCATCCTTTATATCCAATACAGAATTATACCATGGTAAATCACCATAATATTTTAATAATCTAAAATAAAAATACGCTTTAAAAAACTTAATCTCTCCAATGTATTGATTAATTTCATTTTCAGACCCTTCTACAGTCCTATAATTTTCGAGAAAATAATTTGCTTTTCTAATAGGATTCCAATCATATTTTCCATCAGTGTTAGGAACAACTAAAGATCCATTTAATCTTTTATTTGGTTCAATTGGAACCAAATTATCACTGTTATTCTCTTTATAAAATGATGGCGACCAAGGCCCATGTACATCAAATGTGTAATTAGAATAGAATTGATTGCAATAATATTCTAAATCAGATGTAGTTTTCCAAAAATCATTTTTTGTGAATCTATCTTGAGGATATAAATCCAAATATTCATCTTGACAAGATGAAAATATTAATATGGACAATACCAATAATAAACCAATTTTTTGCATTCCAATTTATTTTAAATGTTTTAATTAAAATGTCAAATTCAATCCCAATGACACTGATTTTTGCATGGGATAAGTTTTACCGCTAGAATAACCATTAATTCCTGAAAGAGCTTCAGGATCAAATGTATCTGGCAACTCGGTAAAAGTCAAAATATTTTCTGCAGATACATAAATTTGAGCATTTTGTAACTTTATTTTTTCAATAAGTTTCTTTGGTAAATTATAATAAACTTGAATATTCTTTAATCTTAAATATGCAGTATTTTGCAAATACCTTGTGCTTGTTTGTTGATTTTTTATTACACCTTCATTATTCAATGTTGGTCGTGGGAAATAAGCATCCTTATTATCCTCAGTCCAGTAATCTAAGTGCTCTTCGAAACAAGTAGTTTGCCAACGTCCATTTGCACTACCAAAAAAGAAATTACCTGTTAAAAAAGCATCTTGTTTAGCAACACCTTGCCAAAACATTGAAAAACCAAGATTTTTATATTTTGCTCCTAAGTTGATACCATATTGATATTGTGGCATCCAATTACCTATAACCTTTAAATCCCCATGATCATCTAAAGTAGATTTACCATTATTTACTTCACCATCACCATTAATATCTTCATATCGAACATCACCTGCA
Organism: Marinilabiliaceae bacterium JC017; assembly: GCA_004296775.1. Classification (GTDB taxonomy): domain Bacteria; phylum Bacteroidota; class Bacteroidia; order Bacteroidales; family Marinilabiliaceae; genus JC017. Next base: position 32,333 of record RHGE01000045.1, on the reverse strand, counting down.
TGCCAAGCATCAGCAGAAATACGTGATTGATCCGGTGCTTCAGCTACTTCTTCTTCTGATTGAAATAATCCTCTAGAAGTATATCCCCAAATTTCACCAACTGTTTGCCCTTCATAAGGTATAAACAAATTATCTGTAGGGTTATTATACTTTTTATATTCACTCTTATAATTTTCTAAAGTAGCTCTCACATTATAGGAAAAATCTCCAATCCTATCTTGCCAACCTAAAGCAATTTCAAAACCTTTTGTTTCAATTTCAACATTATTTGAATTAGGAATATTACCTCCATAAGTTGCAGGTATAGTTACACTAGGTCCTAAAATATCAGACCTATCACGTTTATACCAATCAAAATTTAATGTTAATCGATTATTCAGCATTCCTGCATCTAAACCGAATGTTAACATTGAAATAGTTTCCCAAGTTAAATGTTTACTTGGTACATTTGGCATATAAACAACATTTGGCTTTTTGCTATTTTCCATTAACCATGGATAATCACTCAAAACCTGATAAGTTTCTAAATATTGATATCCATATGATGTTTGATCACCTAAACTACCATATGACCCTCTAAACTTTAAATGATTTACATAATATTGAAGAGGAGCCCAAAAAGATTCTTTTGCTATATTATATCCTGCGGAAAAAGAAGGAAAATATCCCCACCTATTATCTTCCTGGAAATACGAACTTCCATCTCCACGGAAATTAAATTCAAGCAAATATTTTTCTTTGTAATCATAATTAATTCTACCAAAATAACTACGAGTAGTACAATGTCCTTTACCCTCATTACCAATGATTTTGCCAGTAGAAGTACTTATTGAAGGTAATGAAGCACTCAATACTTTTGATCTTCCAGTTGAATGATTATGATACTCATTTTTTGTTTGCTGAAAACCACCCATAATTTTAAAATTATGGTTTCCGACAGATTTACTATAGGTAGTATGAACTTTTGGTGAACTAAAATCTTTTATACCGGTATATATATAATAATTACTGTTTGCTAAATCACCAAATTTATATTCCTCATTATGCACATTATAGTAGGTGAAAACACTATTTCTATGCATTTGTTGTTTCCACAAAGAACTACTCCAATCATAAGAAAATTCAGTAATCCAGTTTTTTATAGGTTCTAATTTAAACCCAAAACTACCTCTAAAACTATTATTTACATCAAGAGTACGTCCACCATTTTCAATCTCATTTACATCTGCTTCTTTCATATAATGTCCATTAGGATCATATATTGGAGTACTCGGCCAACGTGCTTGTGCAATTCTATGCATCATATTACCATTCAACATTAAAAATGTTGGCATATCAACTTCTCGATCAGTATAGGACATGTTACTATTTACAGAAAACCAATCATTTACTACAGCATTAACTTTTCCATGAATAGTAGACCTATCAAATGAATCATCTCCGTGAGCAATAATACCTTCTTGATCTAAGGTACTTGCGGAAATATAATAGTCAATCTTATCACTTGCTCCACTTACACTAAAATTATGTGTTTGTTGAAGAGCTCTGTCTTTAAAATGAAAATCAAACCAATCTGAATTAGCATTCCCATATTCAGTATTTGCCCAATAATTTGGATCCATTGGATTTGGAATAGTCCCATCTATATCACCTTCATTTATATAACGCTTTATCCTTTCCATAGTTTCTACAGAAACTAATGGAGTACCACCACAATTTACACTGGCTGCATTAAAAAATTTAGCATATTCAAATGAATTAGCTTGCTTAGGTAAATTACTTGGAGTAGAAAAACTAAAGTTATTAGAATACTTAATTTTAGTGCCTTTTTTACCACTTTTTGTTGTTACCAATACAACACCATAAGCAGCTTTAGCTCCATAAATTGATGCAGATGCAGCATCTTTAAGTACAGTAACAGTTTCAATATCATCAGGGTTTAAATCCTGAATACTTCCTTCAACACCATCAATTAAAACATAGGGCGAACCAGCTCCTCTAATACTCATAACCATAGCAATACCAGGTTTACCACCATTCGAGGTCCTTGATAAATTTAAACCTGGCACAACACCTTGCAAAGCCTGACTTAAATCACTAACCGGCCTATTTTCTAAAACTTCTTGATCAATTGTTTCTACAGCTCCAGTTAAATTAGCTTTTTTATTTGTACCAAAACCAACAACTACTACTTCATTTAAATCATTAATTTGATCATGTAAAGTAATATTGATTTCTCGTTGTTCTCCAACAACAATTTCTTCCTTTTCAAATCCAATAAAAGAATAAAGTAATACTGGATTTTCTGTTGTTAGAATTAATTCATAATCTCCTTTAAGATTTGAAATAGTACCATTTGTCGTACCTTTTTCAATAATAGAAACACCTGGTAACTCTAGATTATCATCATCAACAACATTACCAACTATTTTAATTTTTTGATTTTGACCATATACGCTAAAACAACATAATAAAGCCAATAATAAAACACGAAGCTTTGTTCTCATTATAAAAGATTTTTCACGAGTTAGAAATTTATCTCGTATTAATACATTTCTTTTCATAACTGACTAGTTTTCTAATACTAAAATCGCATTAGATATTGGACGCTGCCAATCATCTTTTAAATAATTAACTAAATTCCGACCTTCCATTAAAGTAGATGATCCTCCTCCATCTAAATTTAATACATCCCAAACATCAAACTTCTTTTTCATAAAATATGCAATTTCATCAAGATTCATTCCAATACTAGCTTCATCTCTACCTTCAATTGCAACCATATAAAATTTGTTTTTATCCTTATTATAAGCAACACAAGAACGAGGATGCCTTTGAGCTTCATGACACATTGAACCTTCAACTACAATTGCATATTTTGAATTATTTAGACCATCTTTTACAATATGACCCCAACCCCCAATTACTTCTTTAATTTGCACATCTTCATTAAGATCAGGATATTCATTTTTTATTTTTACAATATCACCTATCTTTAACACATTAATGAAATCTCTCGCTTTACCATGTCCAGAAATAATTAATTGAGTTTCTGGGTTTTTAATCTGAATTCTTTCAGTATCCATATTATCATCAACTTCAAGAATTTTATATTCCTCAACATCATTAACTACAACATTACTAGGAGCAATTCTTTCTATTAATAATTCACATCCCCAAGGATTTGCACTAGACTTATTATCATTATCCTTTAAAAAAGAATTGTATACTACAAGATTATTAACATTCCTTATTCCGTTATAAGAACTAATTACATACTCACTATTATTTGCAATGAATTTGCTTTTTAAATTTGCTATACTAATGTAAGGAACTCCATTTTTATCAATTAATAAACCTGAATGAGGGATTGATGTTATACCTGAACTATAAACTTTACCTTCATGAACCATAGTTACAAATTGCTGACCATTATCCATATTAAAAAAGTCGCCATTAATACCAGCAAGAACCTTTTGACCAGTCGAACTTACCCTCTTTATCATGTTTTGCAATGATTCTCTATTGACAGACACACCCCATGCAACACAATCATTAGCAGAACATAACTCAATACTGTTTTTTTTATTACTTAAATCAATTTCTATAGCATAAATATTCCAAGGCTTTGTTTTTTCTTGCACATGGAATAATTTACAATTATTGCTTAAATCCTTAGATTCAATTGTTTCAAACTCATAACCAATTTTTTCACTTATAAATAATTTATCATCATTATCACAGCCTGTGAAAAATAAGATGACTAATACAAAAAGATAAAAGAATTTTTCTTTCATTTTGGATTGATTTAATTTTATACTTTAATTTTTCTTAATAATATCTTGTGCATATACCTACGAACTGCTTACAAATAAAGAATAGCACAATACAGAGAGCACGAGAGTACTAATCCTCCGAAGAGGATTACTTGAATTTTTTCTCATTGTAATGTTTTAGTTAATTGAATTTTATTTCACTAATTGGGCAAAATGTTCCATGTAACGGTCATACAGACCTGCCGCTTGCAAATAGGTAGAATTAGGACTCATAAAGTGGGAAAATTCAAATGTAATCGCATTTTCCATCCCGGCTTTACGCGCTGCTTCCAGCTTTATCAACAGCTTTTCCCATTTAATAGGTAAAAAGCGAATAGGCATATCCCGGTCAAAACTTTCGATATTTGTCCAACATTGCATACCATGCTTATTTGCCAGTTTTTTATTTACACACAAATAATCATAGAGTTCATGATAATCAACCTGACCATCCTGGAAGGCAAGAATATCTACCGCACCTTCGATATTACTCAATATTTCGTCCCACTCTTCCTCATGCTGTTTCACGGTAATGGCCTTATCACCACTCATCACCTGATCGGTTTTTACACCATGAATATAAGGTGATACTAACGATGGAAGGTTTCCGCTTATTTCTTTTGCATGCTTACCTACCTTCGCATATATTTTTGACATATTTTTTGTCCGGCGACTAATCTCCTGGGACATGTACCAACCCGCAAACGATTTATGATGACCGTATTTAGCCCATACTTCATCAACTAATCGCAAGTTCAGATCAATTTCTTTTTGGAATTGATTGGCAATCCAATACTTACCACTATCATACATTCCAAACATAAACTTCAACCCATGCTTATCGGCTAAGGTTAAAAACATTTCCACTAAATCCGTTGGTGGATAATAAACATCTTCAGTCTTTAAAATAGATTCAAAAGGAGCGGCAATAAACTTACCCAATCCGGCACGAATCATAACAACCGTATCAATACCCATTTTTTTCATGGATTTGAAATCACGGTCCCATTCCTTTACGCCCCAGTTCTGGTGAGGAATATCCCAACTTACTTCATCCAAAAAGGTAGCACGAATCGGCATGCCCTGGAATATTCCCGGACTATCGAAATTATTCTTAATAGTAGACGGACTATCATAAAAGCTGCCCCCCTGCGTATTCTTACCGGAAGCCATAGCCGCAGGAATTGCGGCAGCTGCTCCTACTGCCACAAGTCCTTGTTTTAAAAATTTCCTTCGTTCTATCATCTTATTGTAAATTATTTTGCACTTAATTCTTCTAACAATTGCCAGCATTGGTACAATCCCCTGGGAACATGGAAACAACCTTTCCATTTACCACCCTTCAGAGATAACAGAACCTCTCCTTGTCGATTCAGGTAACCAAACCATTCTCCGTTAGCTTCATCGGTAAATGATTCCCAGGTGTATTTGTGGACTTTCTCAAACCATTCCAGGCTCTCTTTTGAGCCAGTAAGTTTGTAACCTTTAAGCGTACTGATAAGTGTTTCAAGATGCACCCACCATAACTTCTGATCATGCTCCAATTGTTGGGTTGGATGGCCAAGGCGGTCTTTAAAATAGAATATGCCACCAAACTTATCATCCCATCCAAATTCAATCATCTTCAAAGCAATATCATTGGCTTTTTTCACCAATTCAGGTCGCTCTAATCTCACTCCCAGATCCATGATAAACCACATAGCTTCAATGGCATGTCCCGGATTGACTAACCGACCTTCGAAGGTATCAGACAGTTGACCATCTGCAGTTACGTTTTCTACAATCAAGCCCAATTCCGGACGGTAAAAAACATTCATAACTTCATCAATGCAGGCATCGATGGTTTTTTGCAGCACCTCTTTATCTAATAAAAACTCGATTTCTAACGCCAGGTTACAAAGGATCATAGGTAACGCAAAGCTTTTCAGATCCCTGGTTCCAGGAAAAGCTTTATTCCATTTGCCTTTGGGATTTTCAACTTTGGTTAAGATAATATCCCATGTCTTACGGGCTATATCAGCATACTCATCATTACCTGTTGCTTTAGCTAACTGACCAAACGCCATGGTAGCAAACGTATAACTGAAAATATTATACGGCTCTACTAAAGGCTTTCCCTCTTTCGTTAAACTAAAATACCAATTATAATTCCCGTCATGTCCATATTTCTTTAAGAACTCACCACCGTGCAAAGCACAATCCAACCACTCCTGTTTCTTTTCTACCTTATTATACAACATGGAAAACAACCACACCTGTCTTGCCTGCAACCAGATAAACTTATCCGTATCATACACACGACCTTCTCTATCCAGGCAGGAAAAATATCCGCCATTTTCTAAATCTAAACTATTGTTAAGCCAAAATGGTAAAACATTATCAAACAGCTCCTTTTTGTACAAGGATGCCAACTCACTAAAATCCATTATATTTTTTGTTAATTAATTTTACTCCCAGTATTTTTCTATTTCCTCTAACGTCTTACCAGCTGTTTCGGGCACTTTTTTCCATACTATCCATATGTATGGTATACACATACATGCAAACAGGAAGAAAGTACCGGTAGGTTTTGCATTTTCCAGTAACCAAGGGGTTAACTGTCCAATCAAATAGGTCCCGATCCACAACGAAAAGCCAGCCATAGACATGGCCAATCCCCGTATTTTAGTAGGATACATTTCAGACAACAACACCCATATAACAGCACAAATTGATATGGCACAACAAAAAATATAAAACAGAAAGAAAAACAGCAGAAACAGATTGGAGACCCCATCACCATAGGCAAAGAAAACCCCGATGGCAATCAAACTGAAGAACATCCCGGTAACGCCGTAATAAACCAGTTTTTTTCGCCCCACTTTATCGATAATCACAAGTGCAATTACCGTTGTAATGGTATTCACCAAACCTACCAACACTTGATAAAACAAGGAATCACCCCCCGACAAACCACTTTTCTCAAAAATAGATGGCCCATAATACAAGACGGCATTAACCCCCATGAACTGGCCTAAAATCGCTATTAAAACCCCAATAATTATTGCTTTAATAATTCCTGGCTTGCGAAGCATCGTCCAGTCTGATTCCTGTCCGTTTTCCAACGCCCCTTTAATATCTGAGATCTGGTTATTAATCGTTTCCGGGTTATTATAGATTTTACGCAAAGTTTTACTCGCCTTATCAACCTTATTAACAACGATTAACCAACGCGGGCTTTCTGGTATGAAGAAGATTAATAGCAGAAAAATAAACGCAGGTATGGTTTCAGCTCCTAACATTCCTCTCCATAATTCATGCCCGAAAATCCAATTAAAAAACCCGGTATCTGCCTCTGATACAGTAGCGGAATAACCCAAGATTTGATAATTGATAAAATAAGCGCCAAGAAAGCCCACTGTAATGGCTAATTGATACGTTGCAACGAGACTTCCACGAAATCGTGCGATGGAAACCTCACTAATATATAAAGGTGAAACAATTGACACAATTCCAATGCCAATACCTCCTATAATCCTATAGGCCACCAGATAACTGAAACTATCGACTAATGTACATCCGATAGCCGATGCACTAAATAATATGGCCGCAGCGATCATGGTTTTTTTGCGACCAAAACGATCACTTATAAAACCGGCTCCCGATACGCCCAATATTGAACCTATTAAGGCACATCCCACATACCATCCTTGTTGCATGACATCCAGACCAAACTGTTCCTTAACCCTGACAATGGTACCGGAAACAACTGCTGTATCGTAGCCAAATAAAAAGCCACCACAAGCCGCCACAACAGATAGAAAAACGACATACATTAAATTCTCCTGATCCTTCTTCATATCTATTTGAGATTAAAATATTCTTTGTATCTGTTGTATAAATTTCCAGCCTGCACATAAGATGATTGTGGCGACATGAAATGCGAAAACTCAAACGTAATGGCTTTATCGTATCCGGCTCTCTTAGCAGCCTCCAGCTTCAAGCGCAGTTTATCAAATTTGATGGGCAGGAATTTGATGGGCATGTCCCTGTCAAAGGTCTCCGCATTGGTCCAGCATTTCATGCCATATTTATCGGCCATTCTTTTATTGACTTCAAAGAAAGCATCCAATTCATCATAATCGATATGACCATCCTGGAAAGCAACAGCATCAACTACTCCATTAATACCATCAAAAATCTCACTCCACTCTTTTTCGTGCTCTCTCACCGATACCGCTTGCTCCTTCGACAAAGCACCACCAGCTGCAGCCACCGCCTTTTTACCATCAATCCATGGACTTATAAAAGTAGGAAGGCCATTTGACACATCCTTACACTGTTGGCCCATCTGACGGAAAGCCCCAATTGCACCTTTCGTCTTCCGACTTATTTCACCACTGATATACCAGCCCTGGAAACTCTTGAATTTGGAACCGTAGTTTTCCCAAACCTCATCAATCACATATTTATTATCCTCTACTTCCCAGGAAAGATCTCCGGTATCCCAGTATTTACCTGAATCATACAATCCAAAGTAGAATTTCATACCGTATTTTTCAGCCAGACGCAAATACATTTCCAGCAAATCAACACTGGGCATGTAACAGCCCTTATTCAGTAAATACTTACTGGGATAAGTGATAAACTTTCGATATCCTGACCGGATCATGATAACGGTATCGATACCAATGTTCTTCATGTGCTGAAAATCCTGATCCCATTCCTTCTCTCCCCAATTTTGGTGTGGGATGTCATGAGATATTTCATCCAAAAAGGTTCCGGTCAATTGCAAACCTTGTGCTTTGGGCACAATTAGCTTACTTTCCTGACCAGTTATTATTTTTTTATTCCGCTTATTTGTTGCATTTCCTTCAGCTGCGCTTAACATGAATGCTCCCGCACCAGCTAAAGATGCCTTTTTTAAAAAATCACGTCTGTTTTTCATCTTTGCTATTTATTCAATGATCGTAAGACTTCGTACAATAAGGCATTAACTAAAATTCGAAAGATTAGCATGCACCACAACCATTACAAACACACATTTGTATGCTCATTCACACTGCTAATAACCTAACCTGGACAAGCCAGAAAAGTAAAAAGTAAAAAGTATCAAGTACAAAGTATCAAGATGATTTACTGCTCGCCAAAATATTTTGCCAATAAATACACCAATATCACCCGTAAGACACTAAATAGCCATTAGTTATAATGAATCGCTAAACATTCTGATTACCAAATGCATCATTTCCACCTTAACGTTACATAAAACACCTATGCATTAAATGACGCAAATAAAGATCAGTCTCTTGACTAATATTTAAAACCGAACGATCTATTGATTTACATACTCACTCTCTAATTATTTGTCCCTGTATATCTATAGGTTTGGTTTGAAAAGGATCTAATAAAGAATCAATTAATACTGCAAATTCCCCGCGTTTAATTGGTAGATTATAATCAATATCCTTTTGTTTATATAGAACCTGAAGCACTTCCATTTTTTTCTCATCGGAAATACTTCTATTATCCACTACACTTATCTTATCTACAATAGCCATTGCATCAGCCCGTGAAATCACTTTATCAGCTACAACAGTATAATTAAGCCCTTTATAAACATCATTTAAGCCATCCAGTTGCTGCGAGTATAGTACTGAATCCGCATATATCCAGGTTTGATTGCTCCAATGTACATTTTTACCTACACCCTTCAATATACCTGTAGTACCAATGCGTTGCAGCGCTTTAAACCTGGGATGATTAATATCCACATCCAGATAAGGCAACAAATAACATTTACTATCGAGCAATACACTTTGCACATCCCTCACACTGACTTCACTAACGTTTATGTGTTTATTAACAGCAATCGCTGCAATGGTTCCTGCTGCCTGGCCGATCTGCAAAACGACCGGTTGTAAACGTGTGGTTCCATTCACCAAATTACTTACACTGATAGATTTTTCAGCCACAATAAAATTATCTGGTTCATTGGGCAGCAAAGTACCCATTGGCAGGCCATAGGAAGGAACCGGATGGAAATACAAATTAGGCAAATCGGACCAACCACTATACCTCGTATGATGCTGATCTACCGGATAATCACCCACACCAATACAGGTACGATATAACGGGTTCTCCTGTTCATAAGGCTTTACAATATCATTTAAGGTGAAGCGCACTTTTCCCTGAATACGCCTTGATTCCCGGTGGTAGGGAATTAATGGCAGATGATCTTCAGTTGGAAATTCGTCGTCTGCCAGGTATAGATTTTTATAACCTAACTCTTGCTGGATAAAGTAGATGAATTTTAAGGTAAAATTCTTTGCTTGCTGAATCGCCGCTGCTCTCTCCTCCTCTGATTTTTCTACCAAATTGGTGTAATAATCATTGCCTTCAATCGGCCAATTAATCATATACTTATCTTTGGGCAACTTTCCGTAGGTAATCATTTTATCTTTCGCCCACATACGATTGGGCTCTTTGGGATTCACACACAAATCGTTAACACAACAACAGGCGAAATCATCCGGATTATAACCCTCCGGCATTGGCATAGACATATCGCGGCCATAATCTTTTAATATGGCCACATAGGTCAGATCCTGAATAATGTCATTTGCTTTTTCCGGGGCAATATCCTCGTGGGTTACATATCGGCTCTCCATGCCTAAATCATAAGGCACAGATAGACTAGCGGCTACATCTCCCAGCTCTGTAGCATCAATCAAAACTTTGGCCCTGATGGTTTTAACCTCACCATCCCGCTCAATTGTAACATCATAGTAAGAAGATGTTTTTTTAACCTCTACTACTTTTGTCTTATATAATACTTCAATGTTTTTCTCCTGCTGAACAATGCTTTTAAAAATCTGGTTAGCAACAGAAGGCTCAAACATCACATTACTAACCCATCCGGTTTTTAATTTTTCAGCTGTACCATAATGAACAACTAAGCTATCCCTGAACTCCCCAAAAAAGCCTGAAGGCAAATTATAGTTGCCATCAACAGCACTAACACCAGCACTACTCAACATACCGCCCAACCACTCAGAGTTTTCAATAAGTGTCACTTTCACTCCCTGCCTGGCAGCCTGAACACTTGCCGCCACACCACTGGCACCCCCGCCAACAACTATAATCTGATCAGAGGATTGATACCCGCAGGCAATAAACAAGAACGGCAATACCAGGTTAATAAGATATCTCATGCTACTATATTAATTCTAACTTTTTCAGTACTAAGGAACCGGCACCAAATGTTTCGATGTCCGCATTAATTGAGCTGGTGATTACTTTGCATTTACTCAAGGTATCACTCAATGCTGCCAAATACATCCCTGATTGAACAGCGTTAACGAAAAAGGCTCCTACTTTTCCATATTTTCCACTAATAATAATGTATTCCGGATTAAGCAGATTAATAATATTTCCTAAAGCTTCTCCTAAAATCTTTCCCTGCTTTTGTAATAAGGAAATACACAAACCATCCCCCTTATTAGCAGCTTTAATTATTTCATCGTAATGAACACTGCCATCCTGAGATTCTTCACAGATACTTTTCTCTCCATCCTTTATAGATTGGCGGTACATATCTTCGAGTGCTTTACCCGACACTTCGGTATCTAAGCAACCACGCTTACCACAAATACATAATTTACCTTGGTTACCCACAAATTGCATATGTCCAAACTCCCCGGCAAATCCATCTCCACCAACAAGGATTCGATCATATGCCATGATAGACATTCCGATACCTCGTCCAATATTTATAATAAGACCATTACTTATATTATGGCTTTTATGGCAATACTGTTCGGCCAAACCAATGGCGCGTGTATCATTTTCAAGAAACACAGGTAATTCAATATGCTTATTGAGATACTCTCCAAACGGGCAATCCCCTTCAGTTAAAAAGTTATACGACTTACCTAAAGAACCATTGACCCTTCCCGTCAAAGCAACACCTACACCAATTATGGCATCAGTTTTAATCCCCGACTTTTTTATATGTGTCTGAATAAAAGATAATACCTCTTCACGGCATGCAATGGTATCAGATAATACAAAGGCACGATCACTGGCACCATAAACTGAATTCAGTGTAATATCATACACATTCAGCTGAATTTTCTTCAAGTTAATGGCTACACCAACAACATAGAACTTCTCCCTATTAACGGTATATATTAATGGCTTACGGCCAAAACTCTCTGTATTTCGTTTTCCAACTTCTACAATAAATTCATTTTCTTTTAAGTCATTAACCAACTTGGTAACGGTAGGGACACTTGATTTTATTCCTTTTGCGATAACAGGAATAGTATCCCCTTCAGGCTTTTTTGCCAGAAACTTTACCACATCCCCTATCTGTCTTGCATAACGCCCTTCCGCGTTGTTAGTATAGTTGAGATTTAAAAAATCGTGAATCGTCATACATTTTATTTTACGATGCTAATTAAATCAATTTTCGTCAAAACACCAGCATCATTACTAAATTTTTTTATTTATGATGGCGCATTTTAACAGATGTCTAACAAACGCACGACACCACTACACCCAATATTTCCACATTTATAATTGATCTACTGCATCTTGCACATTAATCTCCCAATCACACTCCTATAAAAGGCTAATGCAGGGATACCTTTCTTTTCTAAAAGAAAAAGGTATTGAGGTCAGACAATAGTAGTATTGACCAACTCACCCTTTTCAAATACCCCATATGGAAAACCACCATTTTTTACTCGAGGACCATCATATAAGTCTTTTCAGAAACCGATAGAATTCTTTTTAGAAATTCATCGCAATTCATGAAAGATCATTTATAGCAATCTGCCTTTTGCATTCATACCTTATATATATAGTACACCTCAAACAAAGAATAGCATTCCCCCACTTAATTCACAATTCAAATACACGCGCATCCATTTAAATCATCCACATGAGTACAATAATGTAGCCCTCATACTTTAACTGCCATTCTTATCTCTTTTAGTTAAACCTGATTCATTAAATATCATCCAGAATGCACGAACCACTTGAATATCTCTCCCAGTTAAATACATACATATCGGTTCAATATTAATATTATTTCAATTATTGTCGCTATTAACTAACTATAACAAAAGGATCTAGAATTAAAAATTCAGAACTTCATTTCATTAATACCCGGTATTCCTAAAAGAAATAAGTATTTTTAGTGGGTTCAAAAACAAATAATGTGTCTTCAAATAGGATGGATACGTAATAAACCCGGGAAACGATCATATTGATATGGAAATCAATTTCACCGTCAACAAACCACATAACTGGTTAGAAAATGTAGCAGACCAATTTGGTGTAGCAATACAGAATAACACAATTTATCTCCCCAAAAATCTTGGGGATGGTTTCCTGCGACACTATTACCTGACCAATGAATTTGTTTTAACCTATCTTCGTTTCAAACTTAAGCACCCCCTTACATTTATTAGGAACGCAGGTGAAGTAACCCATCTCTCACCCATTACTTTTTACATTCACAAAAAAAAGTTCCAACAAGTTGTGGCCCATGAGACCAGAGAAATAAGTGCTAAATCACCCAATGGTATTTTTTGGCCTTCTGCACAAATGGGTACCAAATGGGAATTTCCACTTAATGAATGGGTTTCAAACATTACCATCGTCACAAATCATCAATTCATATTAAACAGTCTGAAAGAAACAAAGGTCAATTACGTCCATCAGCTCTTAAATTCCACGAAGCCCTTCTATATTTCTGAAGAAATGACCCAAGAGATGCTGGATATTTCCGACGAAATAATCAATGTCATTGACCACGGACACCACCCTGCTGTTTCAAACCTGTTCATTGAATCCAAAGTGATACAATTACTAGCCATCTTTCTTGAAAAGATAATCGAGCGTCCGCTTAATAAAAGCACCAGCGATCTGAAAACCGATGATGTAGACAAATTATTCCGCACAAAAAGCGTCATTTTAAATGACTTATCAAAGGTGCCCCCAATAAAAGATTTGGCTGCAACTGTTGGTATCAGCGAGAGCAAACTGCAAAAACTATTCAAACAAGTATTCGGTAAAAGCATTTACCAATATTCACTCTATGAGAAAATGCGACTGGCTAAAAAAATGCTTCAAAGCAAGAAGTACAGTATTTCCGAAATAGGCTATCAATTGGGCTATTCAAACCTTAGTCATTTCTCAAAAGCCTTTCGGAATCAATTTGGCGTCAATCCCAGGGACTGTACCTCCATATAAGCAACATCAACCTATCCCTAACCTGGACAAGCCAGAAAAGTAAAAAGTAACAAGATTTAATATACACCACGGAGGCGCTGAGACGCAGAGATTTTTCATCAATTAGGAGTTAAGATTGTTCTTTGGTAAGTACTGGTTGTTTCAAAATATTTCAAGGTATCTCCATTTATCTCTAAGTGTTTCCATCTATTTTCTTCCCCTCTAACTTCTGACCTCTATCCCCTCTATATATTTCCATCCAATTTGAACAACATATTGGTATTACCAACTTCACTCCTTTCAATTAGCCCCTCATAAAACTCATCTACATGCCATTAAACAACCAACAACTACCAAACACGACACTCATTTAACTGTTTAGGGGTATTTTGCCTCCGGTTTAGGAGCAATCATAAACCGTTTAGGAGCAATAATGTCGATTTTGGGGTTATTTTATCCTTCAATCACCAGATACTTTTGCTGATGAAATATTAATCCATTAACAAAAGTAAAAATGATGATACGCCTAGTTCTCCTATTAATCTTATGCGGCATTACCATATCAACATTCTCTCAAAGCTTATTTGAAAGCTCCTTTTCTTCTGCCGGCAGCACCGATGAAAAAAAGTTCGAATTGTTTGGTTACGTAAAAAGCAGCGCCTTTTCCGACTTTGAAGAATCCAAATTCATCGCAGCCGAAACAGCACTGAAACTGGAAACGAAAAAAGGGAAATATGGCAATGCCTTTATCGAAGCCCGCTATCAAAAATTCCTCTCACACATTGAAGATCAGGATAAATCGGATGAATTATACCTGCGGGAAGCCTATTGCAACTTAACTTTTCATGATTTTGACTTTCGTATCGGCCAGCAAATCATTGTCTGGGGACGGGCCGATGGCTTTAATCCTACCAACAACATCACGCCCTTTGATATGACGGTTTTTTCATCGGATGAAGATGACCGAAGACGTGAAAATTTTGTTTTTCAAACCATCTACAACTTCTATCCATTTAAGGTAGAATTGGACTGGGTACCTATTTACAGGGCTTCGAAACTCCCCATTGACAACATTCAAATGAACAACATTGCATGGGGAGCCAATGATTTCCCTTCTTTAGAAACCGATAACAGTTCCTATGGGATTAAACTTGATTTGGAAAAACCCGCCATAGATGCATCCGTCTCCTTTTTTAATGGTTATTACAAAATGCCTTCTATTGAATGGAACCATCAACCGGGAAATACCGAAGTTTACCTCAACGCTTTTCGCACTTCCATAATAGGAGCCGACTTCTCAACCGTCACGGGGAAATACGGATTACGCGGTGAATTTGCCTACTCCATTCCCGATGATAAAACACATAACCAACAATTCATTCCCTCTAAACAACTTGAATACACCCTTGGCTTCGACAGGGAATGGGGCAATTTCAGCCTGATTGCTCAATACATCGGGAAATATATCATTGATTTCTCTGATGACACACCAACCCCTTCTAATGTTTTCCAAGCCACACTCGCACACTATAACCAGTTACTGTTTGCCCAAACAGATGAAATCACCCATTCCGTTTCATTGAGGCCGGCCGCCAACCTGTTACACGAAACCTTAAGTATTGAAATGTTAAGCCTGGCAAACTGCACCACCGAAGAATTCTATTTCAAACCATTGGTGGAATACCAGGTATCTGACAACATTGCCCTAAATGTTGGAGCACAGCTTTACTATGGACCGGATGCTACCATGTTTGGCTTACTGGAAAAACAAATAAATGCCGGCTTTGCCGAAGTGAAAATCAATTTCTAAAACCTGACCTGGAAAAGTAAAAAGTATCAAATATCAAGTACAGAGCATCAAGTATCGAGATACACAACCGGCTTCACAACCTCTTGCCAGGAGGAAGATAAACAACACTGACAAGACTCGATTCAGACAAAGTAATAATGTTAAAAATAAAATAGTTATAAATGAAAAAGATAGCAGAATTCACCATTCGATTCAGGTGGGTAATTATCCTTTTCTTCGTAGCTCTCACCATTATCATGGGGGCACAAATGAAGAACTCCACCTTCAATGCGGACATGATGACTTACATGCCCGACGACATGCCATCCCGGATTCATCGGCAAAAGATTGAAGACCTGTTTGGCGGCACCGAAATGATAATGATCATCATCCAGGATAATGACATCATCAATGCCCAAACACTGAAAAGAGTAAAAAAACTATCGCGCGGCATGACACGCATCAAAGGCGTTGACAAGGTGATGTCGTTGTTTGAAACCAAGCAGGTGCGCAGTGAAGATGGCGCCATGCTGGTTGATCCCGCAGTGAGAATGTTCCCTAAAAACCAGGCCGACGCCGATAAAATAAAAGCAGAACTGCAGGCTAACGATTTGGTTTTAGGCAGTGTGGTATCGGAAGACTTTACCACCACCGCCATCATTGCCTTGTTAGATCCGGGCTTGTCGGATAAGTATATTGTTGAGGCCGTGGAGAAATTGGTAGAAACGGTTCCCGGCGAAGAAGCGGTTTCTATTGGCGGAACACCGTTTACCAGGGTACACATCTCTACCAATATGATGCAAGACATCGTCAAACTACTCCCCTTGGGATTACTGCTGATGCTGATCTTTCTCTTCATCTGTTTCAGACAGTTCAGAGGTGTTTGGCTTCCCTTTCTCATCGTCATTATGGCCATTTGTGTATCCATGGGTATAATGCCACTTCTGGGATGGGACATCACGGCCATCTCCATTATTTTACCGGTGCTGCTTATTGCCGTTGCCAATGACTACGGTATTCACATGATTGCCAAATACCAGGAAGACAACACCCCAGAAAGCAGCCACTCCAAGAGAACACTGGCCCTAAACATGGTCGCCGGCCTGGGGAAACCCATTTTGCTGGCAGGCGCCACCACCATCGTCGGGTTGTTTTGCCTGTTGGGGCACATCCTTATTCCAGCCGGCCAGATAGGTATATTAGCTGCCATTGGTATTGCGGTGGCACTCCTGGCCAGTTTACTGTTCATTCCGGCCGTGTCGGCCATTCTTCCAAAGACCAGGCCCATTCATAAGAAACAACGGGCAACAGGACGAAAAACAATCCTGGAAAAGATACTTGGCTCCTTTGGTAACATGGTATCAACGCAACCTAAAAAGATTGTGATCGGTTCGGCCCTGTTTAGTTTAGTATGCGTGGCGGGCTTATTCAAGATTGTGGTTGACACCAATCCGATTAAATACTTTTCAGACGGCCATCCGGTGGTGAACTCTACCAATATATTAAACACGGAACTGGGCGGTTACTTCCCATTATCCATTGTCTTTGAAGGAGACATTAAAGATCCCGGACTCTTAAAGAGAATTGACGAAGTAGAAAAGCAAATTAACCAACTTCCCGAAGTAGGGGCTACCTCATCTATTGCCAGAGTAGTGCGGCAAATCAGCAGAGCCATCAATGATGAAGGGGAAGATTTATACGATCGCATCCCCGACACATACAACGCCGTATCACAATATTTTGAACTTTACATGATGAGTGGTGAACCTGATGACCTGGAAAAGATGGTAGATTTCAATTTCGAAAATGCTATGATCCTGATCCGCTTCACAAATACCAGCACCCCGGTATTAAGAAAGTCGATCCGTCAAATCAAACAAATCGTTGGCGACGATGTGCATCTTAAATACATAGGCGGCACTTCTGCGGTTTTCTCTGAGCTGGATTTATGCGTGGTCAACGGCCAGTTAACTTCCTTAACCATGGCAGTAGCCGTCGTATTTCTATTAATATGGATCATGTTTAAATCCTTTAGGGGCGCGTTACTCTCCATCATTCCACTGGTCCTTTCAATGGTTATCTTATTTGGCATTATGGGGTTTGCCGCCATTGACTTAAACATGGTAACCGCCCTCTTATCATCCATAATGATTGGTGTGGGCATCGACTATACCATTCATTATATCTGGCGCTACAAAACTGAACGACAAAAGGGCCTGAACCCGACAGAAGCCACAAAAAAAACCTTACAGACCACCGGCCGTGGAATTATATTCAATGCTCTATCGGTCATCATTGGCTTTGCAGCGCTCCTATTCTCAGCTTTCATGCCGGTTAAATTCTTCGGAGTTCTGGTAGTGATCACTATTGCCGCCTGTCTTCTGGGTGCACTTCTCATTGTACCAGCCTTATGTATCTGGATACGGCCTAAGTTTCTGGAACCCGATGTAACCAGCTACATAGAGACAGAACCCATTCAATTACCTGAAGAGATTGAAATAACAGAGGCAACTAAAGAACAGGAAGAAACCCTTATTAATCATTAAATTTTAAGTAACAGATCGTTGGCCTTTAGAAAATAAAACAGTTGGCTTATCAATTGAATTGAACACCTTTTAACCATAATGAAAGATCGTTAGATTTTAGGTAATAGCCTTAAGACTGATTTACATTTATCTCATTAGTGGACACCTAAGTGTTTTGACTATCAAATCAGCACCACCTTTTTTTTATTGAATGATTAAAGCCCAACGATCTGCTACCTGAAAAAACACCAAAATCATGTATAAAACCAAACAAGAAAACTACCAGGATCTTCATGCCAATGATAATATTATAACCAAAACAGTATCTATTTCCATTGGCATGGCAGCGCTCTTATTCTCAGCTTTTATGCCGGTTAAGGTCTTTGAAGTATTGGTAACAATTACCCTTACCGGTTGTTTTCTCAGCTTATTACTCGTAATACCTGCCGTGCGTATCTGGTTTCTGTCGAAATTTATGAAACCCAATGAAACTGATAGCTACAAACCTACCGGCACAATTCTTTCGCAACAGAGAATTGATATAATTAAAATAATGGAAGAACAGGAAAACCACCTTATCAATCAACAGATTGGCAAATACAGTAATATCAGACAGGCACAATCAGCAACAGAATAAGATGAATAACAACAAATAATTAATGCATTGAAACAAAAATTAAATCATTATAAAAATCAAGATCATGAAAAGAGTAATACCAATTACATTACTGTCAATACTGTTAGGCATGGCCTTTAAATCACAAGCCCAACAAAATTTAACGGCCAAACAGATTCAGGAAAAATCACTGGAAAGCACCCGGGTAGCCGGAACGGAAAGCATTGCCACCATGACCATTATAAATGAAAAAGGTCAAAAACGTGTCCGTCAAATGGCAACGCTCACTAAGTTGTATGACCAGGGTGATACAGAAAAAAAACTCATCCGTTTCATGAGCCCATCGGAGGTGAAAGGCACCGGCTTTTTAACCTATGACTATAACACCAAAGATGATGATAAATGGATCTACATGCCGGCACTGCGTAAAACCAGGCGCATCATTAGTTCCGAGAATGCGAAAAGCTTTATGGGATCAGAGTTTTCCTACGCCGACATGACGCTCCCTAACCTGGAGGATTACAATTATAAACTTTTGGGAGAAACCACGGTAATGAATGAACCATGTTATGAGTTGGAAATCGTACCCGTTAACAGTGACATAGAAGATGAAAACGGATTCTCGAAGAAAATCTCCTACATAAGCAAGAAAAACTTTGTAAAACGTAAATCAATTTACTTCGACCTTTATGGTGAAAAGGAAAAGGTGATGCTGGTAAAATCAATCGTGGAAGTAGATAAGGACAACCATAAATTCAGGATTAAACACATAGAGATTGAAAACATACAAAATGGTAGAAAGTCAATTTCCACCATTGATCAAATACAATTTAATCCGGCGATTCCCGACGACTACTTCACGTCCCGGTACCTTGAAAATTAACAGATAGTATTAATGCCGATTAGTTATTAAAATAACCGCTTAATGCGCTACGCTTTTAATTAGCCTTTAATAACTTATCGACATCACACCAAGATTAATATGAAATAAAATTTGGTTTGACCTTTGAAAAGGCGGTGGCACATCATGGGTACTTATCCTCCGGAAACCTTTAATAAAGTACTCTTTCCCCGCCTTTTTTTAATAAATAAAGATCCATGCAAAAGTCCAATTTTCACTCCTCCCTGTCCTTCAAATCAGCTCTGTTATCCATTTCATTGCTTACCATATTGGCAGGAGCCGGTGTTGCGCCCGGCATTAACAAAATTGCGGAAGCATGGCCCCAGGTTAATTTGACAATGATAAAACTAATCGTTTCATAACCGCCTTTGTGCATGGTTTTACCTGCCCTGGCCACCGGCCTGCTGACCCGCCTTCTTAACGCTAAAACATTAATCATTTCAGGATTAACCCTTTTCCTGATAGGGGGCATAGGCGCCGGTTATACCCAAACCATTTCACACCTACTGCTCTTCAGGGCCATCCTGGGAATTGGTACCGGCTTAATTTTACCTTTTACAACTGGTTTAATTAGTCAATGTTATAAAAATCATGAAAAAGAAAAGATGCTGGGGTATTCCTTTGCTGCGAATAACATTGGCGCCATCATGGGCAACCTGTTTGCCGGGCTATTGGCTACAATCAGTTGGCGGGCGATGTTCTCCATTTACTGGGTTGCACTTCCGGTAATAGTTTTGGTAATCTTCTTTCTGCGGGATCTACCCATCCTTAACAAAAAGCGATTAACCATCAAACGCCTTCCCCCACAAGTATACTACCATGCCATATCAGCTTTTTCAGTCATGGTTATTCTCTTCATCATCATCACCAATCTCTCTTTTATTGTAGAACAAAGCAACCTGGGATCAACAAAAACAACTGGCATCCTTCTATCGGCAAATGCCTTAACGATGCTGTCAGCAGGGATACTTTTCACCAAAACGAAAAAGCTGGTATCCCTGTTTAATCCCCTATTGTTAATGATCTTATCGGCCGGCCTATGGCTGTTAGCACATGCATCAACATTACCCCTCTTGTCCATTGCCATTGTCCTCATTGGGTTTTCTCTGGGCTCGTTATTTCCGTCTATATTAAACAAGCTAACCCTGTGCACCACCAAATCACATAGTATTATCGCCATATCGGTGGTAATGGCCTTAGCCTGGCTTGGTCAATTCTGTGCCCCCATTATATTTGAATTCATATACCAATACCTGTCCTTATCGGTTGAATCGACAGTAACAGCATTTGCCTATGGGTGCTTATTGCTATTTGCAAATAAACTTTTGCTGTATTTCTACCATAACATCTGGGCAAGCATGCGATAAGTATTTAAACTCAAGTTCAACCTTATCTTCTTCTATAGGGCCTTTTAAGCACAAATACCCATTACACCTTTGATTTTTACCCAAGAAGAATCCCATTTCCAGATTAATGTCTTTATAATTCACCCTGTATTTCCATCGCTTTTGCGACCGTTAAAATTCTCCATTCCCGGAGACGGTAATCTCCGGCCTCGGGGTTAGTCATCTCCAGCCTCGGCGCTAGTCATCTCCGATCTCAAGGCTAGCCATCTCTTAGCTTTGGAGATGGTAATCTCCCACCACTGGCGATGGTAATCTCCCACTCACTGGCACAAATTTTCAATCCGCACCTCATCATTTAATCACAAAACAACCAGTACCCGCTGCGCTCGAGTTCCTAACATATTAACACCCTCACCTCTCTAAATCTATTCACCTCGTACAATACATTTAATTTACAGAATGTTTATGGTTCAGTTTGGGGATTAATGGTTATTTTCGGGGAACGGAAAGTTTTAACCTTCTAGAATCCGATCGAGGATATTAATTTTGATGGTGATACCTGATTATATCAACCCCAAATGGACAGACATAACCAGGTATAAAAATGACAAAGCAGAAATATCATCACTTGATGATATACTGTCGTTGTACCCCATTCAAGAAACCTAATAAATTACTATGAGTCATAAACTTAACGATATAACTCTATATTATTATCCAAAAGGTGAAGAAGCAAAAGCTTTTACAGTAAAGCAGAATGTTGTATCTGACTTATATGTTACGTATTTAGATAATTATAAGCCACCAAAGACTTCTAGAATTTCGGTTGAATTATCACATGAAGACCATATACGGGGATACTTTGGGAGTATTTTACTTGTTAATGCACAGTTTAATAAGTTAAAATATTGGAATTTAAATGAAGATGAAAAAAACTTATTAATTCTAAATACAATTCATAGAATTTCAATTCAATGCGCTAAAAAATATGGATGGAATATTGAAGTGTTTAATAGTGCTTATGAAAAAATAATTGAAAAGAACTTTGTTTTCGAAATTGAGACATTAAAAAAGACTTCAAAAGATAGGAAAAACAAAGCTTCAATTTTAGTCGAAAAGAATGAAAAGATTGCTGCAATATCAGCAGTATTCTATGATAAAAACGAGGAAAAAGAAAAAACAATAAAGCTTATAGACACCTTTCAATGGGCTGGTTTTCATATTCCAATAATTCGAAAATTTAAATGGTTCGATAAAGAGTATTTCGGATTGAACCTTTATTATGGAGAATTAGTAATAAAGGCTTCAATACTATCAAATGAAGTAATTATTGAAGTAAATCCTAAACAATCTACAAAAGAGGAAATTGAAGGGTATCTAAGAGAAATAACATACCGAGAGTTTAAAACAGAAAAGGATATAATTGATTGGATAAATTATTAAAAACGGGGCACAATCAAGTAGCCAGCCGCTAGGCCAATAGCCTAGCAATAAAGCTCTCACGCCACCGTAACACGCGGGCTTCGCCCCTTCCTTTCGCTCCAAATGGCCACCGGACATTTAAATCGAAAGGAACATATACGGCGGTTCTCTACCTCATGGGGAATAGAAAATCGACACAGTCAATAGGGAATAATGATTAACGCTGTCCCCTGTTAAACTTCCTTAGCTGACGTGCATTTGCAATACGTACCTCATCATTTAATCACAAAACATCCAGTAACCCCTGCGCTCCATGTCCTAACATATTAACATCCTCACCCCTCTAAATCTATTCACCTCGTACAATACATTTAATTTATAGAATGATTATAGTTCAATTTGGGGATTAATGGTTATTTTCGGGGATGGAAAGTTTTAACATTCAAGAATCCGATCGAGGATATTAATTTTGATGGTGATACCTGATTATATCTACCCCAAATGAACAGACATAACCAGGCATAAAAATGACAAAGCAGAAACATAATCACTTGATGACATACAGTCGTTGGTAGCAATTAAAGCGAATTTGTCACCATAAATTGAATATTTAAATGAAACCAAATTATAAATTTTAATGATTAAAACTATGACACTAAAGAGAACTTTACTTGGATTATTGTTTTCCATTTTTTTTATCGGAGTGATTTCAGCACAGGAAGTTGAAAGCATCTTAATTACAAACGCGAATATTTTTGATGGTAAAAGCGATGCACTTATTAAAAATCAAAGCGTATTGATTGAAGGTAACATCATTAAACAAATTGGGGCAAGTAATAAAGTGCCCAAAGGCGCAATGGTGATTGATGCAAAAGGTGCTACATTAAGCCCTGGCTTTATGGATATACATGCCCATCTTGCATTAAATACAGGTCCTGCAGATATGTTTTATGCACCAGCTGATTATCATTCTGCATTAAGTTTATATCAAGCTGAAAAAACCTTAATGATGGGATTTACAACAATAAGAGACGTGGGCGGTTCTGTTTTTGGAGTTAAAAGAGCTATTGATGAAGGTTACTTTAAAGGTCCGCGTATTTATGCAAGTGGCCCCCCAATTAGCATGACTGCCGGACATGGAGATTATCGCTCTCCTTTAACATTACCACGACAATTAGGAGGTTCTTCTCATTCAGAATTAGAAGTTACTGGAGTAACAACATTTGCCGATGGAGTTCCTGAAGTACTTTCTGCAGCAAGAATGCATATGAGAAGTGGTGCGGCTTTTATAAAAATGTTTGTTGGTGGTGCCGTATCAGGCATGTACGATCCGTTAGACATTGTAGAATATTCGTATGAAGAGGTAAAAGCTGCTGCCGACGAAGCCGATCGTTGGAATACCTACTTGGCTGTACATACTTACACAGATAAAGCTACACAGATAGCGATTAAAGCAGGTGCAAAAACATTAGAACATTGCAATTTGATTACAGAAGAAACCGTAAAAATGGCTGTAGAAAACGATTGTTACATAAGTGCACAAACGGGTGTTTATCTAGCAGAAGCACCGTCTAGTTTTACTTCTGCTCAAAAAGCACGTCAACAACAAGCTGCTGATGGACTGGACAATTTATTAAGTCTTTGTAAAAAACACAATGCTAAAGTGGCATTTGGTAGCGATTTACTTATGGATATGGAAGTAAAGAAAACTTTATGTGAAGAGTTTACAAATCGCACAAAATGGTTTACTAATGCTGAAATATTGAAGCAAGCAACTTCTATTAATGGTGGAATTTTGGCTTTATCAGGACCACGTAATCCATATCCTGGGAAAATTGGGGTAATTGAAGAAGGTGCATTGGCAGATATTCTTTTGATTGATGGTAATCCACTAGAGAATATTGAAATTCTAACCAATCCTGAGAAGAACCTATTATTAATAATGAAAGACGGTAAAGTCTATAAGAATATCATTAATAAATAAGGTGACCATTTACTAATGTAGGAGCAGGAATAACTGCTGCTAATCGAGTAGCCAACCGCTAGGCCAAAAGCCTGGCGGAAAAGCTCTCACACCACCGTAGTGCACGAGCTTCGTCCCTTCCTTTCGATTCAAATGGCCGCCGGACATTTAAATCTCAGGCACATATACGGCGGTTCTCTACATCATGGAGAATTGAAAATAGACGCAGTCAAAAGCGAATTCGGATTTGTCGGTAGAGATGAAGACATTTGATTGTACATCTCAGCCAAAGGAATGTACCCACGCTTTTGAAGTCAATTTACAATGATGGTAATTCCCAATATGGGACTCTGAGCGATAGCCCAACCTCTCATCCTGCTTCTACTCCTAAACGAATTAAATACTTTCTTTTCCGTTCAGGCTTTTTCATTCACAAGTGTTTGTTTTTATTGTGTTCATGATTTACGCTTCGCTCCAATTCAGCGATGCCAAATACAGTACCTAAGCCTATTATGGAACCACCCGTCCAGTTCCTCTAATTTGGTTTTGATATAGGCATGTTTGAAATTGTTGATCCAACCTCGAAAAACAATTCGTATAATTTGATAAATTCGCTATTGGCAAAATACTTGCAAAGCAAGCTTTATAGGTATTAAACATCTATGGGAAATGTCAGTAATACAACAATGTGCTAATTTATTCATTAACTAATTAAAATTCTCTTTCAAAAACTCGCTTGGAGTCAAGCCAAACTTACGTTTAAATGCCGTTGTAAAATTAGCCTGTCTGTCGTAACCCACTTGTTTGGCAATACTCAATATACTCTGTTTGTTTTCTAGCAGCATTTCTTTGGCTTTGCTCATACGGTAATCGAGCAGATAGTTATAGATAGTAGTATTAGACAGGTTCCTGAAATTGGTTTTCAGGGTTGTTTCGTTTGTGCCTACCAGCAAAGCAAGGTCACGTATATTGGGTGGGTTTTGGTAATGTTTTTCCAGTATTTTCCGCGCTTTATACACTTTCCCTAAAACACATTCCTGTATATGGTTTTTATCTTTTCTTTCCTTTGCATTTAACAAGAAAGCCAAAAGTTCAAGTATTTTTGCTTCTATGTATAAAGGAACTGTTTTTCCATCTAACTGGCAGTTTTGTATTTGCCCTATTATCTGGCATATTTCATAGGTAAAATATTTATCAGGTTCTAATAATGGAAAAAAAGTATTCTTGCCTAAGCTGTTCACAGGCTCAAACAGGCTGGGGTATCCTTCGGTCAGATAGTGAAACCTGTCTTTCGACAATACTACAAACTTGTAGTTTTTGTCATATTGGGTATCAAACTTAATTAAAAAATCGTTCTCCCCGGTTAGATATAAAAGGTTAAAACGCTTGCCACACGATTTACATTGCCTAAAAAATCCGTTATCGGTACATTCTTTGCATCCGTCAGAAAAAACAAAAACCGCAGCCTCGCCCCGTGTTGCAATGTTTAAACACCTGTCTTTACAAAACTCTGAATCGAAACTACAGCAGCATAAACGGTTATGTCGGTTGGTACAGTATCGGAAGTTTTTGGGTATAGTACATTCCTTAATATTCATTGCAAACACATTGTCTATTTCCAATATCTGGCAGCTCCCAGACTCTCTGTTGTATTCCTGTATGTCCGCCGTAACTCTCAACCGATATACCTTTTTTAATTCATTTTTTCATTTTCAAATATTCTAATTAGTCCATTAACTAATTACTTACTTCCATCACCCAACTTCTAACTACCGACTAAAATAAATGTCGGATTTCAAAAATTAAATGTCGGATTACAGACCTGTTTATTTTTCACTCGCCCCTATTTTTGAACCGTGATTATTTAGACGAATTAAAAATAACGACACAAAAATATATAGTAACAAATGAAAATGGTATCCCAAAAAATGATGAAATAATGTGATAATTAAATAATGTGATAATGGTTCAATGTGCTAATTATCACAACCTGTCCCGAAAATTGTAGC
This sequence comes from Marinilabiliaceae bacterium JC017, assembly GCA_004296775.1. Taxonomy (GTDB): domain Bacteria; phylum Bacteroidota; class Bacteroidia; order Bacteroidales; family Marinilabiliaceae; genus JC017. The sequence continues at coordinate 5,726 of RHGE01000045.1, read as the reverse complement.
GTATCGGAATTAACTAATTATCACATTACCATATTAACACAATAACAAATTAATATCATGAATCTTTCTTTACATATTTCATTATTGAAATCAGCATTAATCTTGGTACTATGCTGTGTATTATGCCCGACAAGCCTATGGGCAAGTAAATGGCTTCCTTGCTATCCTGAAGACTGGAAAGGTGACAAACTTGAAGGCAATGAATTTCGGTGTATTAACTGGACAAAAGAACTGACATGGTACGCAAGCGAATACATGTATGGCATTATCGAAAACAACTTTGATTACAAACCCGATGCACCTACCGAAACACCCTGGCTAGCCGATGAAGAAGGTACTGTAGAAGATTACGAAGGCAATGTATATAAAACCCTCCGCTTTGGCGATACCTGGTGGATGGCAGAGAATCTACGTACCAAAACTTTTGCCGATGGCACGCAAATGCAAAAATTTGTTGAATGGGATGGTTCTTGTGACGGTGGGTATGAAGAAGGAAACACCTCTGAATTTCGTTATACACATTCCAATGATGACTCTGTCAATGATGCTGTTTATGGTTGTCTCTACAACTGGCAAGTTGGTTATGCCACCCTGTATAAAAAGAAAAAACTGTTAAAAGATCCAGGTTGGATAATACCCGACACACTTGACTTTTATAATCTAATGAAACGCTTTGGAGTATGGAAAAGCGTAGATACCGAAAAAGTTGAGCAGAATTACGAATACATATGGACAGTAACCGCAGCTCCCAACTTTGGTTTGTTCCTAAAAAGCGACCGCCGTACCCTTTGGGAAACAGGTTCTCCAAGGGCAGGGGAAATACCCTATAATGCTTCGGGCTTGTGCTTTCCTCCGGCAGGGCAAATGGAAGGAGTACATAGTGGTTTTGGAACATTAGCCACAATTTGGACAGGGATTGCTACACACTCAACACCACACGATGGACTTGGCAGACGGTATTTAATTCTCAGCAATGTAGATAATACCATGACAGCCTCTACAAAAGGTGGGGCTATGGGGCGAAGTGTACGTTTGATAAAACGGATTAAGCGTACCAAAAATGGCGATGGCACCTATACCGCCACTAATTCCATTGCATGGTGCCCCGGATATATTGATGGTGCTGTGGGTACTGCTACCACTAGCATTACTACTCCCACTACCGATTCTAAAACATGGGGTACACAAGGCATCATTATGGTACAATGCCAAAAAGAAAATACTCAAGTAGAAATTTACAACATAAGCGGAAACCTTGTGAAAAAAGTGCAGCTAACTCCAGGAACTATACAGATAGCTGCAAAACCGGGACTATATATTGTAACGATCGATGGTATAGGAAAGAAAGTAGTTGTGCAATAATAAATAAATGTGATAATGAATTATTGAGCTAATTAAAGGCCACGAAGTGGTCGAACAATAATAACCACGTACGAAGTGCGGGGATAAAAACACGAAGCGCGACTACAATTCTGAAAGGATTGAATAATTAACTAAGTAACATGATGAAAAAAATAAATGCAATCACAACCCTTGCTTTAATAGTTTTTAGCATCGGATGTAATCAAACAACAAGTAATAAGGAAAAGATAAGGGAAAGCGAAACCGTTCAGAAAGCACAAGCTCAAAAGGTTAAAACCATTACCTACCAAACAGTAGAATCGCTTTTAGAGCAAGCCGATAAGCTTTCGGGGCAAACCGTAAATGTAAGCGGTATAATAGAGCATGTATGCAAGCATGGCGGTAAACGCTTTAAAATATTAAGTACCGATGGTTCGCAGGAACTAAAAATTGAGTTGGGCGAAAGCTTTGATGCTATAGGTGCTGATATTATTGGTTATACCACAATGGTAACAGGCATATTAATTCCCAATAATATGGATGCCGAAATGGTAAAAGCATGGAAAAAGAAAGCAAAAAAGAACCATGCAGGGGAAGAAGATACCGAGCATTTTAAACAGGAAATTGCCGAAATACTGCAAATACACAAGCAGATTACAACAGGAGAAATTCCTTACTACACTGCTTATACTGTTCAGGCAGAAAAATATGAATTACAAGAATAATGTACTAATTAACTAACGGATTAACTCATTAACTAAATCCTTAATGTCCACCGGAGGGATAAAGCACGGTGGTGTCTCATATTAACAGTTAATTTAAAAGTAATAAATTATGAAACAAAAATTTATGCGTTTCAGAATTGCAATGGTGATAACCGCTATGGCAATATTAGGAGTAGTAACAACAAGTTGCTCTAAAGACGATGACATGTTTAACGATTTCGAGGTACAAGACCAAAATGACGAAAGTAGCTCTCTTAAATCAATGTCCCCTCCGGGTGATCCAACTGTGACATCCAATGGAGGAAGTATGAGTGCTGGTTATGTTTATGTAACCACTTTTAAACGCCATACAACAATTGCTTACCCCAATTATGTATCAGCAGTATTCGATTTTTCTTCAAACCAATTGACAGCTTCTGTAACACCAAGTTCTGCTAGTGGTTCGTTTACTGCAAGTGGTATGATTACGTTCTTTAACCAGAAAGCATATAATGGTAGCATGCAAGCCAAAGGTTGTCCGGGTTTTGTTGTTGGGAGTGATTATCAGGTTGCAAACTACACTGCAAGTAACAATAACAAATATGGACTTGATGATTTAAGATGTCTTGAATTAAGTGATGTCACAAGCTTAACGTATTCAAGCGAAAGCTCATACACCCTGCCTTTCAATACTACCGACCACACACCTGTATCAGATTATTTTTATAATACCAACGATTTAAAACAAAGTGCTGCAGTAAATTACTACGATAATAACCTTGTTATCGGAAGGCAATGGCATGGAAACTGTGGAGGTACTTATAATGAGCCTATTTGGGTAATTACAGATGGAGATGACTACTGGGCTTTCTGCGTTGACCCCTATCAAAATGCTACTTCTGGCAGCAACAAACAATGGTCAACTATTAATTATAAAATATTAGATTAAAACATTAAAGAGACAGAATCAGGATAATTCTGTCTCTTTTCTTTGTTACAGGAATATGAAAAGAATTTTATCAACTATCGTTCTCAGCATTTTTGCATTAAGGGGATATGCCCAAGAAATAATTACAGTTTCACTTCCATTAAACGATAGGTTTTACATATATCAGGATTCTTATAAAGATGGTACAGGTACAACTACAAGCGATGCAAACATATTTAGATTTGCTGATGGCGAAATAAACAACAGGCTTTACATTGACTCTGATGTTACCGGAAAAACGGTAATACTAGAGAATATAATTAACAATGACAAGTTTTATGAAAAGGGCGATGGAGTAACAATAATAATAAAAGGTAATTGTATTTGGAATCAATACTTCAGAACATATAAGGGTGATATTGTATTTAAGGGAGACTGTCTTGGAGGTTTTACAACACCTAAAGCAATCGAAGTTGGACAAGGAAAAGCTGATTGCAATCTTACTTTGGATTTAGAATACCTTAATTTGATCAATTCCAGTATTTTACCCTACACCTCATTTGATCATAAGATAACAGTACTATGCAAGAGTGGTGTTATAAATGGAGGAGCAATTATTGCTAACAAAGACCAAACAGGTGATATTGTTATGGGTGCTGCAAGCGTTAATTCTACCCTACAGGGAAATGTTATTGATACTGATGACAAAGCAGTGTATCAGGTAAAACTATTTCATAACAACGATAAGGATTTTTCTATTCAAAGTAATGGGGCTGATTATCGTGATTATTCATTCAGTTATTTCCATAAAGATGAGGAGGGCAATGACGATCCATGCTATTATATCTACCTTCCTGACGGAGATTATAGCGTAACTACAGGAACGGAAACCTATATTTTTACCGTAAATGGCAAGGCGGTTGATTTAACCGTAAAGCCAGCTATAGCAGGCAATGGTATTATCAACCTTAGTGAAGGTGATTTCTCAATTATTAATGAAGGCTATCAAGTAGGAGACCAACCTTACACTTACGATGGTACAGATGGGTATACTTTTACAGGAACTACAACAGGTACAGTAACTATTCCTGCCGATTTTCCATCTGATGCTATTACACTACACAACCTAAATATTGACCGTAGTAAGGCAGTTACAGATGATAAAGCAATTATTATTGAAAAATCAGACGATTTTGAAGTTATCCTGGATGGTAATTCCAATTTCAAAGGGAATAGTAGTAAAAACGGGAATATAGTATATACGGGAAGTGGAACGCTTACCCTAAGAGGCACTTCGGCTAATAATAGCGACACCCTGTATTTATCTCAAATGTCATCTATTAATGCCCCTAAACTTATTATAAATGGAGGCACTATATATAATAATGATGGAGGTGCGGTGTCTACAGGCGAATCATTAGTTGTAGAAGGTGGTGCTGTGTATTGCTATTACATTGGTAGTACCACTATTGTCAACGGTGGTGTCTTTAAGAAATTTCCTGACAATAAAAGTTCTAACTATACCACAGCGGGAGCAATTGGAACCATTACCTTTAACGGAGGAACAAGCTATATTGAACTTTGGAATGCTGAAAACCCCGGTCTTGATGAAAATGTAAAAATAAACGGAGGTTCTGTTTGTATTGCGAATCCTTGTAATGCTACAAGTGGTAATTTCGATGGGACTTACCATTTTGCAGCAAACGGAAGCCCAACCCGTACCGGTGGTGCAGAGCGAATATTCCAAAGTACTTATAAACTTCCTGTTTCAGCAGGCACTAAGGTTGATGCTATTACCATTGATGATACGCCATATCCATGCAACGATGTATTTACGGATAATGAAAGTAGCGTGTACCTATGGTTACCTGAAACCGAAGATATTGGCGACAACCCTGTTACCAACGTAAACATTTCTATTGGCGGTATTGAGTTTAAGTTTGGCGGTTTTGTAGATACACAGTTTAAGTATACTCCTTACATTGATGCAATGACCCCCGGTCAGGGAAACAAGCAGGAACTTATTCCTTTGGTTAGCACAGTAACTACCAACGGCAGTTTTAGCCTAAGTGGAGCTTATGCTGTTGAATACAATAGCAATTGTTACGCATGTAGCGGTTCAGAGGTAAGCATTGCCACTACCCCCGATGCAAATTACGAATTGGAAAGCATAACGATTAACGGAACTAACTTTGCCGATGGTGAGACAACATTTACCGTAGTACGCCCAGACCAGCCTGTTACACAAATGGAAGTAAGTGTTGGCTTTGTAGGAATAAGCACGGCCATAAATACTAATGACATAAGCAAAGTAAAAGTGTTTGGCGTTGAAAATGCCATTAACATACAAGGTGCAGAACATGCAAGGGTACAAATCATAAACCTTAACGGGATAAAAGTGTACGATGAACAAAACGTAATCTCAGATTATATCACACTTAAATCAGGAATGTATATTGTGATAGTTGACAATAGCACTTATAAAGCAATGGTTAGATAATATGCTAATTACTTAATAAACCAATGAGCGAATTAAATTAGTAATCAGCACACACTAAGATAATACTCCCGTTGGTCATTGTACCGACGGGAGTATTCTAGTTTTGTAACTACTCAGCAACCCTTCTTAATGCAACTTGAACATTGAACTTATATTCATTTATTCGTCTTATTTTGAAAGAGAAAAAAAGACTAATAGGTGTGTTATTATACCCGGCACAGGAATAAAAATCGAAAACATGATTTTGGAAGTA
>RHGE01000424.1 GCA_004296775.1 Marinilabiliaceae bacterium JC017 | reverse complement strand
TATATCTAACCATTCACAATCAACTACACATTTGCATTCACAATTATGTACTACATTACACCGACTCATTCATTCTATTCAACACCCCAAACTCATCATCATTTACTACATTACACTACTATCAATTGCATCAACAATTAATCATAYATCCAAATCTACTAAAATCTATTCAACACTATTTATCAATATGTTCAATATCCACTGGTCCATTTCACCTTACACCTTACACACACTATTTCACTATATAACATATTGTATAACATTAACTAATCTCCACATGATTATYGCTATTTTAGACACTGTCTACTTTCTGTGTTTCGTCAAGATAATAAATCTAGATGAATTCAGTGTTAGACTATCGTGTATCCTAATGTCACAATGAGCATGATTCTTTTCACAATCTACTGAATGAATGAGCGCGTCATTGCAAATCAAAATGAATTAGATGGTGTTTTGCCAGTGACCGAATTATATATTGTATAGAAAGAGAAGGGAAGAG
>RHGE01000423.1 GCA_004296775.1 Marinilabiliaceae bacterium JC017 | reverse complement strand
GTGCTTGATGAATGTTGCATGTGCATGAACCCTCTTTTACCCCGGAAGACCGACGGAGTGCGAAGATTGGGGTCTCCTGGCCCCCGATTTCAGCAYGAGGTACTTCCACCCTTATGTGAGTTCGCGTGTTGCGTSTTGCCCAACACCGTAACGAACGGATTCATTGCGGATCTACCCCRAGCCTCCTGGCCTTGGGGGGGAAGCTCGTTTCYGGTCTAGCTCGAGGGACAGCCTTATSCAGCCCTTAACCASCACAAACCCTAGATCCATCCACTAGGTTGTACCTATGARCACGTTSCATGCATTTWTGTTGCCTCTTKGAAGGGGCATGYTKGTTGGATTTCYATGTTTGTTGTGGTGTGGTGTATTCCTTCCCGTCACGCTGCTCGATTGGTATTCAACGTGTTCCACCGAGTGACCCCCTAGACAAAGCTCAAATCATTAACAAATCGGTTTTGCAGGCATGAGCTTATGTACTTAGGGGTCATTTGGTATTTTTT
>RHGE01000422.1 GCA_004296775.1 Marinilabiliaceae bacterium JC017 | reverse complement strand
TCCAAAGGTTTTTACATTTTCCAAATCTTCTACGTCAATTGTGATTGGCTTGGTGCATTCTGTGTTGTATCGGAGAATCTTGCTTTTCCCTTTGTGTATATTGAGACCTATTGCTGCTGAGGCTGCTGCCACACTGTTTGTCTTCTCCTGCATCTGTTGTTGCGTTTGGGATAGAAGGGCCAGATCGTCTGCGAAGTCTAGATCATCCAACTGCATCTTAGATGTCCATTGTATCCCGCGCTTTCCTTCAGACGTTGACGTCTTCATGATCCAGTCGATCACCAGGAGAAAGAGAAAGGGTGAGAGTAAGCAACCTTGCCTAACACCGGTCTTCACTTTGAACGACTTTGTCAACCGTCCTCCATGCACGATTTTGCAGTGTAATCCATCATATGAGTTCTGTATGATATTGACTATCTTCTGAGGCACGCCGTAGTGTCGAAGAAGTTTCCATAGTGTTGTTCTGTCCACGCTATCAAATGCCTTTTCGTAGTCAATGAAG
>RHGE01000421.1 GCA_004296775.1 Marinilabiliaceae bacterium JC017 | reverse complement strand
TAGTCAATCAAATAATAGATAATAAATGGGTCGGTTTGAAAATAAACGAATTGCTAGTCGTAGAATATTATTCCCGTCAAACTTAAACCTAACTAAAATCAAAAAAGGTTCGGGCTATTTTGCTCCCTTTTCGTCGAAGTAATAGATCGGCAGCGATATTTTTATTCCTTGTCCACTCTGTATTGTGGTCAGTAACATTGGTGACTTAGATGAAGGTACGGAAAGAGAGGGATTCGAACCCTCGGTAAACAAAAGCCTACATAGCAGTTCCAATGCTACGCCTTYAAYCACTCGGCCATCTCTCCTACATAATGATTATGACTCAGAACCCGAGTGAATAGCGAGTCATTCATATTAGATTATTGGATAGGTACGACTAAGTATAAAAAATAGAAAACTTTTCATCAAAGAAAGATCTTKCCTTCGGGGCTGACGGGATAAAGATCCATTTTTTTTTTTTGATTTCTCAACAAGAACCCCTTACTCCTTAGATCTATTACAAAT
>RHGE01000420.1 GCA_004296775.1 Marinilabiliaceae bacterium JC017 | reverse complement strand
GTGACCAGAACGAAGTGAACGAAATCCGTCGCCAGTGGGTTCTGGCTTTTCGGGAAAACGGGATCACCACGATGGAACAGGTTAACGCAGGAATGCGCGTAGCCCGTCGGCAGAATCGACCATTTCTGCCATCACCCGGGCAGTTTGTTGCATGGTGCCGGGAAGAAGCATCCGTTACCGCCGGACTGCCAAACGTCAGCGAGCTGGTTGATATGGTTTACGAGTATTGCCGGAAGCGAGGCCTGTATCCGGATGCGGAGTCTTATCCGTGGAAATCAAACGCGCACTACTGGCTGGTTACCAACCTGTATCAGAACATGCGGGCCAATGCGCTTACTGATGCGGAATTACGCCGTAAGGCCGCAGATGAGCTTGTCCATATGACTGCGAGAATTAACCGTGGTGAGGCGATCCCTGAACCAGTAAAACAACTTCCTGTCATGGGCGGTAGACCTMTAAATCGTGCACAGGCTCTGGCGAAGATCGCAGAAATCAAAGCTAAGTT
>RHGE01000419.1 GCA_004296775.1 Marinilabiliaceae bacterium JC017 | reverse complement strand
CCGGCCCGCTTATTTGTCCGGGCTTACGCGCTTCGGATCATTATGGCCTGGTACGTAACCTGGAGATTTGCGTTATCGTGACCTTTTAAAAGACTCCGTACCTCGGAGCCTCTGTGTTTTCACCTGTAGGTTATTGTAAACATCACTTTCTTCTGTCGTACCTACGGCACTTGTTTGGTTCAATGGTTAATATCTACCATACTGTCGTGCCCATGGCACTGGATAATACTTCTTTGTTATCATTTCTCTGTGGCTTGGTAGCTACTATATAACTCTTTTAAATCATCACTGGTTATATTACAATCAAACCACCCCGATTTTCATTGCATACTCAATGAAAATCACCCCTCCTAAATCTTTTACTACTCTTTATACTGATTATTGTTAAATATCCAATTGTATTAATTAAAGTGGATAAGTTGTTGAAAAACAGCAAAAAACAAGAGCGTAAGTTTCATAAATAATGTTATTTTACGTATCTTAATAGCATGAAAGACAGGAAGTTTG
>RHGE01000416.1 GCA_004296775.1 Marinilabiliaceae bacterium JC017 | reverse complement strand
AAAGCTAACTGACAGGAGAATCCAGATGGATGCACAAACACGCCGCCGCGAACGTCGCGCAGAGAAACAGGCTCAATGGAAAGCAGCAAATCCCCTGTTGGTTGGGGTAAGCGCAAAACCAGTTAACCGCCCTATTCTCTCGCTGAATCGCAAACCGAAATCACGAGTAGAAAGCGCACTAAATCCGATAGACCTTACAGTGCTGGCTGAATACCACAAACAGATTGAAAGCAACCTGCAACGTATTGAGCGCAAGAATCAGCGCACATGKTACAGCAAGCCTGGCGAACGCGGCATAACATGCAGTGGACGCCAGAAAATTAAGGGAAAATCGATTCCTCTTATCTAGTTACGTAGATATTGGCCTTGGCTTTATCTCAATATTATATGGATCATAGCTGGCAACTAATTCAGTCCAGTAAATATCCTCAATAGGGAATAATATATGCTTTCCATTCCATCGGGAAAAAGTTTTGTTCAACACACCAAGCTCAATCAACTCACTAATGT
>RHGE01000044.1 GCA_004296775.1 Marinilabiliaceae bacterium JC017 | reverse complement strand
CTTATTTGACCGGCTCCCCCGCTTCCCAACATCATGGTCCGACTCGTCATTTGGCTTTTTGTGTTATAGTGTCGATATATTCAAGGGCGACTTCGCGTTTGCCCCTGCTAGCATCGATTTGCAATCGGTACCTTGTTATATGATAGACCTTAGACTGATTTACATCAATCTCGTTTTTTAATCCTTAATAGTAAAGACGCACGAACTGTTTTTTCAGTTAATTACAAAAGCTTAACGAACAACTAAACTATTAATCGTTGATATAATACGTTACTCTCCGCTCTTTCCATAGTTGGGCAACACACGGGCGCTGGGGTCGGTGACGTTGCAGTTTTCCCACTCCTTGTTGGGCATCCAGTAGTCTTTCACCACATAGCTGCGTCCGGGATAGTGCAGCTCAAAAATATCGCGGTACATGAGTGACTCCTTGGAAACGGGTTTGGAATGCATATATCTTTTCTGGCCTGCCTTCAGGTCATCATCGGAATACATCTCTTCGGCATAGGCTTTCAGGTAATCCACCACGCTGTGTCCCACGGCATCGGAAAAGGCTGCCTTTTCGCGGTAGAGAATGTCGTGGGGAAGGTAATCGCCTTCGAAACTTTTACGCAGCAGGTATTTGCCAATGCCGGTATAGTTCATCTTCTTTTCCGGCGGGATGCTCATCACGTATTTTACAAAGTCCAGGTCGCCGAAAGGCACGCGGGCTTCCAACCCGTTGGCGGAGATGCAGCGATCGGCCCGTAGGACATCGTAAATGTAGATTTCACTCAGCCGTTTTTGAGCTTCCTGCTGGAAGGCTTCAGGCGTAGGGGCAAAATCGGTGTATTTATACCCGAATATTTCATCGCTGATCTCACCGGTCATCAAAACCTTGATATCGGTATGTTCCGAAATGTATTTACATACCAGATACATGCCCATGGAGGCACGGATGGTGGTGATGTCATAGGTTTCCGTGCTATAGATGAGGTGGCTCAACGTATCGAAGATTTCTTGTTTGGTGAACAGCACTTCGGTGTGTTCAGCTCCCAGGTAATCGGCTACCACGCGGGCGTATTTGGTGTCGATGGGATCGTCTTCAATACCAACGGCAAAGGTGCGGATGGGTTTATCCAGCATGCGGGCCCCCAGGGCGCACACCACACTGCTGTCGAGGCCGCCGCTAAGCAGAAAGCCCACCGGGACATCGGCCTGCAGGCGCTTTTCAACGCCTTTGGTAAGCAAGTGGTTGATGTTGCTGAAAATCTCCTCCTGTTCATGGTCCACGAACTTGTTTACACGAGTAATATCGCAGTAGGATTTGATGGCCTCCCCGTCATAATAGTGTCCGGGAGGAAAAGGTTTAACGATTTGACACAGCTCATGCAGTGCTTTCATTTCACTGGCAAACATGATGTTTCCATCCTTTGAATGGCCATAAAACAGCGGACGGATTCCGATGGGATCACGGGCAGCAAAATACTTACGTGCTACGGAATCGTAGATGACGAATACAAATTCAGCATCCAGGGCTTTGGCGGTCTCTTCGATTCCTTTGTCCAGGAACAATGGCAGAATTACTTCACTGTCGCTGTTGGACTGAAAGGGAAACGATGTCTCGTATTGTGCTCTTAATTGCTGGTAATTGTATACCTCTCCATTACATACCAGATTAAGGTGCTTATATGAAAGTGGCTGATTGCCATTGGCTGAAACATCCATAATACTCAGGCGATGGAAGCCCATCCAGCCTTCTGTTCCGAAATCTTTAGTGGTAGAGTTGTCGGGTCCACGGTATTGAACCTTCTTAAACTCGTGGGCAAACCTCAGTTTGTCCATTTTGTCACTTCCTGTATAAACGGCAAATCCACACATAGTAAGTAAAATTTAGTAATGGAGAGTTAATTGTAATTAATGTGGGTACAAAACTAATAAATCATCACAACAAAACAATAATAGGTATTAAAAAACAACAAAAGACATTCTTTCGGCAATGAATTGTAAATTAATCCTGCTATTTGGGGAAGTTAAATGGAGGGGTTGGTGGATTTTTTACTTGCACCCACAGTGCCTGTAATTGCAGGCGTGTTGGTGGCTGTTATAGGCGTTGCTGGGGGTTATGGGTAGAGGAATGTAGAGTCGCTACCGGGTGGAAAAGAGAAACCCTCTGGGTGTTAGATTACCTGGAGGGTTGTATTTGTTGGAATGGTAGTGGGAATTCTATCAGCTGTTTGTGCCTTCCGCGGCTAATTTACTATATATTTCCAGGTCGGTGAACTTTCCATCGGATAACAACTCGCCATCCCGCTCAATGCCTTCAAAGGTAAAGCTTAATCTTTGGGGAACTTTCTTGCTGGGAGTGTTCCCAACGGCGCATTTTATTTGAATGCGGTTCATGTCCAGCTCGTCAAAGGCAAATGCGCATAGTTTTTCTACCGATCGGGTGATGATGCCTTTCTTCTGAAAGCTTTCAGCGAGCCAATACCCTATTTCTGTCTTGCGGTTTAAACGGTCTGTGTCTTTAAAGCCAATTAAGCCGGCGAATTCATGGTTGCAATGAATGACGAAGATATACTCTCTGCTTTCAGGGGCCGTTTCAATGATTGACCGGATGAAGCTTTCTGTATCTGATACCTCTTTGGTAAAATCTACAAAAGGCAACCACTTACCCAGGTAATCCCGTTGGGTGTCAATGGTGTTAAAAAGGTCTGGTGCATCGGTTATTTCAATCTGTTTAAGCAAGATGTTGTCGGTAATGTTGAATGTTAATGGTGCTTTGTTTTGAGTTGTCATGTAGGATTGTGTTAAGTAGTTCTGAGGAATTACCTGTCAAAAATAGTAAATAAGATTAAGCTTGAGGTAGTGTTTGAAGCGCTTAACTGTTGGTGAATCTTTTTACTGCTATAATGGTAGTAATGTAAGCCATGGCCGAAGCCGTTATGCCAATGATGTTGGCGTCCAGCCCCAATGGGATAGGATAATTCATTAGTTTAAGGGTCAGGGTTGTTGTACCTCCCACGAACATAGAGGTTAGTGCTGCTGAAGGGGCGGTTTTTTGGGTAAACAAGGCAGCTAATACCGGAACGATTAAACCTGAAACCATGAATGAATAGGAGAGGAGCATTAGCTCCAGAACATTTGTCATTTTAAGGGCCAGGAACAGGGCCAGCAGTCCAACAATAAAGGTAAGGATCTGGGAGTATAGTAAGCTGTGTTTGGTTTCGTGTTTATTTAATACATCGGTTAATATGTTGCCGGATGAGGCCATTAAACAACTGTCGGCGGTGGACATGATGGCTGAAAAATAGGCCGATAACACAATGCCTAAAAAACCGACTGGCAGGATGGTTTTTAAAAGAATGGGGAGTCCCATTTCAGCATCCAAGAGGTTAGCATCGTAACCGGTGATGGTGCCATTGTCTATGGCTACCTTGGCTAGCATGCCCAATAATACGCCGATGAATGCCATGATGGGGTATTCAAACAGGCCGGCAATAAACCATCCTTTTTGAGCGGTATCTTTGTCTTTGGCTGCATATATTCTTTGGTACAGTGTCATGCCAATAAACCAGATGGGAATAATGGTAAACATCCAGTTGACTAATTGTTGCCACGATATATTATTTAAGGATAGAAAATCAGTGTTAAGGCTTGTTTTGATGGCGTCAAAGCCACCAAGGGTGTAGTAGGAAAAAGGTAAGGCGATAAATATCAGTCCGGCCATTAGAATCAGCCATTGGATGGTGTCGGTGTAGATAACGGCTTTCAGGCCTCCCAGTGCGGTGTAGATGATGGCGATGGCCCCCATGATGATAAGGGCCATCTCCATTGGCAGGTCATTAAAGGTGGCTGCGGCGAGTTTGGCCCCGGCGAGTATTTGGGAGCTGGTGAAGCCCAAATAACCAATGGCGGATATGATGCCTGCAAAGAAGGCGACGCGTTTGTCGAATATGGCTTCCAGGAATTGGGGGAAGGTGAGAAAGCCTTTCTTGCTGGCATAGGTGTAGACTTTTGGAATAAGGAATACGCCACTGAGCCAGGCGCCAATGAGGCCGGTGAACAGTAGCCAGCTGCCTGACAGTCCCATGGTAAATCCCAGTCCGCCGAGCCCGATGGAAAAACCTCCTCCTACGTCGGTTGCGACTACCGACAGGCCAATGTGCAGACTATTCATTTGTCTGCCTCCAACGAAATAGTCGTCGGTGGTTTTATTTTTTCGCAGGAAGTAGACGCCAATGCTTAGCATGGCGATGAGGTAAAGAATGAATATGGAGATATCTACCGGGTGCATGGAATGTGTTTTTAGGATGGTTAATATAATTTGGGTCTTTGTGAATTGGTTTTGGTTGATGAAAGGTAGTAATTATTTGGCGGTAAAGAGTTGTGGGATAGTGAATTTTTATCCGGCCAGGGATTGTAACGGATACCCCACAGCATGGGTTGAATTTGTGTGGCGGGGCGAGGAGTAGAAGTGGAAAGCCCGGCCCTGAGCCCGAGGCGAAGGGGGACGCCAAATCATTATCATGAAAAGTTGTGTAATCCTTTTTTGTAGGTTTCCAGGGCCCTGGTGCGGGCAAATGTGTGTTGGACCATGGGGGCGGGGTAGTGTGGGGTGCCGTATGTAGGTACCCATTTTTTCACATAAGTGAGTTCTTTGTCGAATTTCTTGAGTTGTTGGGTGGGATTGAATATTCTGAAGTAGGGGGCGGCATCGCAGCCTGTGCCAGCGGCCCATTGCCAATTGCCGTTGTTGGATGATAGTTCGTAGTCGAGCAGTTTTTGGGCGAAATAGGCTTCGCCCCACTGCCAGTTGATGAGCAAATGTTTGCACAGGAAGCTGGCGGTAACCATGCGAACGCGGTTGTGCATGTAGCCGGTTTGGTTGAGTTGGTGCATGCCGGCATCGACCAGGGGATAACCGGTTTGGCCCTGGCACCAGCGCCGGAATTCTTGTTCGTTGTTGCGCCACTGGATGCCGTTATAGGCAGGTTTGAAGTTATGGGTGATCACGTGGGGAAAGTGGTGGAGGATTTGCATGAAGAATTCGCGCCAGATGAGTTCGCCCAGGAAGGTATGGTGATGGGGTTGCAATTGGGTCATGACTTGTCGGATGCTGATGGTGCCAAAGTGGAGATGGGGACTGAGGTAACTGGTGGTGTCGAGTCCGGGATAATTACGGGTGGCGGCGTAGCTGTCGAGTTGGGAGAGATCGTAGTTTTTCACCTTGATGGCGGAGGGGGTGAAGCCGATATCAGCAAGGGAGGGAAAGGGATGGTTGGCCTGTAGGAGCTGGTTGGTTGCTTTGATGGTGACGGGCTGGGCCATGGCGGGATTGAAGTGTTGCAGCCAGCGTTTTTTATAGGGGGTGAATACGGTGTAGGGGGTTGCATCGCTTTTCAGGATTTCGTTTTCTTCGAAGATGACCTGGTCTTTACAGGCATGGTAACGGATGCCATGGCGGCGAAGGAGGGTTTCGACTTCATGGTCGCGCTGCTTGGCGTAGGGCTCGTAATCTTTGTTGACATAGACGTGGGAAATGGTGTAGCGGGAGATGAGTTGTGTCCATATGTTAAGGGGTTGGCCTTTGAGGCAGAGGAGGGAACTGCCTTTTTGTTGCAATTGGTGTTGAAGGTTTTTCAGGATGTGGTGGATGAAGTTTACCCTGGCATCATTGGCGGGTAGTTCCTGGAGGATGTGTTCGTCGAAGATGAAGAGGGGTAACACAGGCTTGCCTGACTGCAGGGCTTGGTTCAGGGCGGTGTTGTCTTCTAATCGTAAGTCGCGGCGGAGCCAGAAGATGGTTGTTTTCATGTTTTTTTTAGGTTCTGGGTTTTAAGTTATGCGTTCTGGGTTCTGTTATCAGTGAACAGTTATCAGTTAACAATTAACAGTGAATAGTTAGCAGTGTCAAAAAAATAGTATTTAGATTTTGGTAGTAAGACACTGAATGGGGGTGATTGTTTCGTTGTTTTTTTGACCTGATAGCGTGCGAAGCACCTGTCAGCGTCGTGAAGAATTAGCATAATTGGTCTTGTTGTCACGCGAAAGGATTTATGGGACACGGCTTGCAAATCCGCACCAACGTGGGGTTGTGGGGGTTGTTAACGCTATCAGGTCCTTCGGACGCTGCCAGGTTGCTGGTTTTTGACCTGATAGCGGGATGTTAATTGATATCCAGCCAAGAATCGATGTCTTTTGATGTCATGGGATTATCATGTGAACACTTAAAATTTGTGTTGTTGTTAAACCATTCCAGGACATCGTTGCGTTTTAGTTTGGTTGTTTTGGAACTGAGAAAGGTTAAATAGCTGCTCCAGCCATATTCAATAGGGTGACTACAAAAACCATGATGGACGGGATTATGATGGATATAGAGGACCAGGTTTTTCAAGTAGGCCTCATGTTTTATCAGTTTATGCTTAACAGAACGCTCAAAGAGACCACCATGTCGATTGTTCCTATTATTATAGTATTTAGTGTAGGCATTGAATAAATGTGAGAAATGCCGATAAGGTTGGGGGATTTTTAGTTTACGATGTCTGTTGTTGTTAGATGGTAGTTTAATGGTTTCCCATTTGATCTCTTCGAATCTGGTTGGTTTGATTGATTCGTCAGTATTTGTGTATTTATAGCATATATTATCTCTCATTCTTATTAATGCATGAAAATGATTGGGCATTAACACCCATGCATATATTTCTGCTATTGGATCAATATATCGTTCAAACAGCTTCAAAAAGTGTTTATAGTCAGCTTCATTGTCAAATAGGTGAGTGCTATTTATTCCACGGTTGTAAATGTGGTAATACTTTCCAAATTCAAGCGCTTCTGTAGGTTTCATTTTCTTTTAATTGAGTTCTTTTAGTTTGCGGAGATTTAAATTAATCATTTGGGTAATAAAGATCAATTGGAATATTGGGATTCTGTGACCTGATAGCGGGCTTAGCTCTGGTCAGCGTTGGGACGGATTGCTATTGGGTTTGTTTTTTGTTTTACCAGGAGAAATGAGTGCAGGGTGGTTTTGATTGCTTGGGAGATTAACGCTATCAGGTCCTTCGGACGCTGCCAGGTTGCTGGTTTCTGACCTGTCAGCGTCGCGAAGAATTAGCAGTCAACCTTGCGAACACCTGCCTGTCAAAGGTACGTTTACCTGGTAGTTAACTTTATTCAGAAAACTATTTGTGCGTTTTTTGTCAATAAGGTTTTAAGCAAAAAAAAGACCGGATGGTTTGTATTATCCGGCCTTATATTGATTCAATTATAGAGCGCTACTCTACAATTAGTAAGTGTTCAAATTTGTTTGTGCGAGGTTCTTTTAGTATTTCATTCCCTTTGGTATATACTGTGTCATCACCTCCTATGAAATAATTTCTATATAGTGCACAGTGACTGGTGTTAGGTTGTTTTTTGCCAGGTGGCAATTTTTTTAAATGTACTCAGATTTGAGAATCAAGTATCAAGATGAAACATCTATGCAAATTCAATTTACACATAGGAGTATGATAAAAATAAAGATTTCTGTGATTCTGTATATGCAGTTTATTATCTCTTATCTATAAGTCTCTTGTTTGATTATAAACAGAGGTAAAAGGTATAAAATACACGGGTATTATCGATATGCCACCATAGCTTTTTTTACATCTGTGAAGGTGCATCAAATAAATACTTTCATTAAGTTTTGATACCTCTCAATGGATGTGTGGATCTCTTGGAGTTGTCATTAGTAATGGATCGTTAGATTAGTTAATCGACATTACATTGCTTTACATCCGTTTTATTTGTTCCATTATATGATTACGGCCGTCAGTGTCTGGTTTATTCATGATGGTCTTTCTGATGTTTAGCTTATTTCGGTAGTTGTATTGGTATTTCTGTTTTGCAGAAAGTTGCACGGTTGGCCTATTAATATATATGGTTGGTCAAAAAGGAGATGGTAAGGCCATCTAAATAAAGATATTGGATGGAAAGGGAAGGGACATCATTAGTTATATCATTATTGTTTTCATACTCTTAATATCAAGTCGGATGAAACAGATTTTACTGGTCATTGTCTTACTTGCTGTTTCTGAGTTGCTGTTGGCTCAGAAGTATGTAAGTTACCAGGCAGACAGCCTGGTGAAGGGAAGTAGTCAGGTGCATTTTAATCCTGTTACCCAAAACCCGGAGTTTATAAAATATAAAGCCCAGCAATTTGTAGGCGTCTCTGCTAAGGATAAAGCCTCGTTTCTGAAGCAAAACCTGGCGTTGCCTGTTGCTTACGAGTTCAGGCCGCGGCAGGAATCAGTTGATAAATCGGGAAGTGTGCATACCCGCCATCAGTTATATCTCCATGGTTTTCCTGTAGAAGGCATGGTATTCATCACCCATACTAAAGGCAATCAATTGGTGAGTGCTAACGGTAAGCTTATTCGTCAGGAGGTTAAATTCGTGTTGCCGGCCATCGGTAGGAAAGATGCCTTGGTGCAGGCCAGGCGCGTTATTAAGTCAAAGGCTTACCGTTCGGATGTGGATGTGAAATATGATGTGGGAGGTGACCTGGTTTATGTTATGCAAGACAGTGTGGCCGTGTTATGTTATAAATTTGATATTTATTCGTTGGAGCCACTGCAACGGGAGTATGTTTTTATATCTGCTGAAAATGGTGAGGTCATAAAAAGGATGAGTCGTATCCATGATGATGATGTGGTTGGCAGGGCGGAAACATTATACAGTGGCATTAAATCCATCACCACCGATTCCTATGATAATGCATTTCGTTTGAGGGAATCGGGCCGGGGTATTGGCATTGCTACCTATGATTTGAATAATGCGACCTTCTATTCCTATGCGGTGGATTTTGAAGATGATGATAATTACTGGGATAATGTTGATGATAAGGTCGCCAATGATGCCCACTTTGGAACCGAAGCCACCTACGATTTCTTCTACGAGAAGTATGGTCGTAATTCCATTGACGATAATGGGTTTGAGCTAAGGAGTTATGTACACTATGGCGATAATTATGCCAATGCCTTTTGGGATGGGGAGAAAATGACCTATGGTGATGGCGATGGGGTTCGATACCTGCCCCTTACCAGCCTGGATATCGTGGCGCATGAAATCACCCATGGGTTAACTTCTTTTTCTGCTGCGTTGCAATATAGTTATGAGTCGGGGGCTTTAAACGAGTCTTTCAGCGACATCTTCGGGGTGGCGGTGGATTTCTATGCCAATCCCGGGAGTGCCAATTACCTGATTGGGGAACAGGTTCGTACCAATGGCATCCCTTTTCGGAGTATGGCGGATCCCAATAGCTTGGGATATCCCGATACCTATCAGGGTAATTACTGGTATACCGGTGTTGGTGATCATGGCGGGGTGCACACCAATTCATCGGTTCAGAATTATTGGTTTTATCTTTTGTGTGAAGGGGATGAGGGCGTTAATGATGTGGGGGATGCCTACCAGGTGGTTGCCATTGGTCGTGATGATGCGGCTGCCATCGCTTACCATAACTTAACGGCCTATCTGACGCCTACATCCAACTTTGAAGATGCGCGGAATTATTCCATTCAGGCGGCCATCGATCTGTTTGGCGATTGCAGCCAGCAGGTTGTTTCGGTGACGGATGCCTGGTATGCCGTGGGCGTTGGTGAACGCTTCACCAGTTCTGTGGTAGCCGGCTTTTATGCTTCTCAATACTATTCCTGCGAACCTTCCGCTTCTATTTCTTTTTTTAATACCAGTGAAAATGCCTCCTCTTATGAATGGTTTGTGAATGAGGAACTGACCAGCGAAGAGGTCAATCCGGTACTTGATTTTGATGCCACAGGTAATTATGATATTACCCTGGTGGCACATGGTAATACCTTGTGCAACATGAGTGACACCTTTGCGCTGGCAGCTAGTGTGGAGATAACTAATGACGGGCGTCCATTGTTGCCGGCAAGTCAACCTGCAACCCTTGCGCCGGGCTTGTCGGGCATTGTGTCTTTCCTGTTTGCCGGGATTGAAAATGAAACCGGTGGGGCGGTAGAGGGTTACCAGGATTATACCTGTGAATTTAAAGGTGATGTGCTGGAAGGAAAAAGTTACCCGCTTAAAATAGTTACCGAAGGCCAGCTGCCTGCGAAAGTGTATATGTGGTTAGACTGCAACAATGACGGGGCGTTTAATGATGACAACGAGCGTCTTTTCCTTTCTCCGGCCGGAACCGGGGAGTTTGAAGGATCGGTTATTATTCCGGCGTCGGTACATGACGTGCCGTTGCGTTTGCGTATCGGGGCCGATGATGCGGCTTTTAACTTAAGGGCCGGTACCACGCAGCCTCGGAAAGGTCAATATGAAGATTACACGGTCTATGTGCGGAATAATGAAAATGAACCCGTTGCTTTTTTTGATGCTGACCGGTTAACGGTGGGTACGGGAGAAATAATCCGTTTTACCGACAAGTCTGAAAATATGCCTGCCGAATGGTCCTGGAGTTTTGAGGGAGGAATGCCAGCCTCTTCTGATATTCAGCATCCGGAAGTATCCTATAATCAAACGGGGGTTTATGATGTCAGGTTGATTGCTGTTAATGAATATGGCAGTGATACCTTAATAAAAGCGGATTATATTACTGTTTCCAATGAGTATATGCTGGATAGCAGCCAGGTGTCAAACCGGTTAAGCGGCACTTTATATGATTCGGGTGGACCCACCGGCAATTACTCTAACAGGGATGATTATACGTTCCTGATTGAACCCGTTTGTGCCAGCTCCGTGGATGTTACTTTCGAATTGATTGCAACCGAATCGTGTTGCGATTACATATACATCTATGACGGAACAACGGTCAATGATCCGCTCCTGGGCACTTTAAGGGGGACCATGGCGACTACTTCCTTTACTGCCAACTCCGGAACCGCGTTGATTCATTTTTATTCCGATGCCAGTGTGACACAAGCAGGCTTTAAGATCACTTGGGAATCGGAGATCGGTACCGGTGGCGCGGCTGTGGATGCCGTTTTTGAGGTGGAGGAAGAAAATCCGGCCCTTAATGTACCGGTTCAATTCATAAATCTTACAGAGAATGCATTGGATCGATGGGTATGGCAATTTGGTGACGGGCACTATTCCACTCAAAAGAGCCCGGAGCATGCCTATGGACAGTCTGGCAATCATACCGTTTGGATGAAGGCTTTTGGTTGTCATAACCAGGATTCCCTGTCGCATGATATCCTCGTTCAGGAGGCCCCGCTGCTTGATGTGTTGGTGGATACCCTGTTATTTGAGTTATCCGCCACCGAGGAACTGGATTATATGATACCTGTCGGGAACCAGGGGCTTGGTGATCTGGCCTATGCCATGCAGGTGGAAAATAAAATAGCTTCCCTTACCGGAGTGGCGGCCGAACCGGGTATTTTACCCAATCAGGTGTTTCAACCGGAAGGCGACCAGCTGGTGGGTTATTTCAAGGGAGAATGTATTAATGATGGTGAGGCGTTAGCTTATGATTATGCCAGGGTAATAAGCTTTGGGGGTGATTACCGGGGGCTCAATTTTCTCTTTCTGTCTTATAAGTATACGGTGTTGGAAGCCGAACTACAGGCCCGGGGAGCTAATGTGTTTAACGCGGCTGATGTGTATGATGTAGCGTTGTTGGATACCATGGACATTGTGATGCTGGATGATCGCTATGTTTTGTATCCCAATAATATTGAGTCGTTGCGATTGTGGTGCGAAGCGGGCGGTAAAATCATCCTTCAGGGCGATTCAAATTTTGACACTTTCAATAGCCTGTTAAGCGGGACGGCTATCAGGTATCAAAATAGTCAATTAAGTGAGGGCCTGACATCACGCATCTACGAAGAGTCTGCTACCTATGGCCTGAAGAGTTATTACATCGGTAATGCAGTGGCATCTTTGACCATTGATAATGAAGAAAATTACCTTATTGATGATGTGGCAGGTATGCATTATGCCGCCTTGGCTAAGTACGGTGAAGGGTCTATGCTTGTGCTTACCAATGAGGCTTTTGATAATTACCATTTCGGATTGGAGGGGCATTCAGTGCTGTTTAATAACTTTATAGACTATAGTGCCTCCTGGAGTCCTGATGCCTGGCTGCGGGTGGATGAGACACCTGGCACCATACCCCCCGGAAGTAACGCAGAGGTGTTGTTAACGGTTGATGCCATAAATCGAATTGCAGGGACCTATGTGGCCGATGTGGTGATTCAATCAAATGATTCCGGCAGTGTCGAGACCGTTTTGCCGGTTAAGCTGCTTGTTACAGGGGTGCCTGATATTAATGTGACAATCGATTCATTATGGTTTGAAAAAGTGTTTGTGGGGGAGGCAGATAGTTTAGAGGTGACGGTATGGAATGAAGGTACCGATGTACTGGAGTTCACTTCTGTGGTAGCTTCCAATGCGGACATAATAACGGTTGCTGAAAGTAATACCATACTGCCACGGTCGCGGCAGTCATTTCTGGTGCGGTTTGTACCCACACAAAGCAGACAGTATCGGGAGACATTAACTTTTAATAGCAATGACCCTGATGAGCCGGCTTTTGTACTACAGGTAGTGGGAAATGCGGTGGTGTCTCCTGTGATTGCGGCTAACCCGGTTACCTTATCTGCCGACTTGTACACCAGTGAACACGTGCATGATGATTTGGTTATTAGTAATGTGCAAGGAGGGAGTGAATTAATGTTTTCTGAGATAAGCGTTGATAATTTTGAGTCTCTTCCCGGTAACGGGGCGAACTACGATACCATAAATGTGTCACTTACGGGGTTGGAAGTGGTATTTGTCGATCAATACTACAGTAGTTTATACTCATATATGTTACAGCAAGGGGCCACTGTTCGCCGGACTAACCTGAATGATCCGGCTGTCATGCAAAGCGATATTGTTATTATTTCCGATGCTACCAATCTGTCATCAAATCAGGTGGGGATGCTTCGAAGTATGGTGGAGAGCGGAAAAGCATTATGGATGGATATTGATGCTTTTACGAATTACCACAATCAGCTTTTGGCCGGAACAGGCATTCAGTTTGTTCAGGCTAATCCGGGAGGTGCCATGGCGATGACTCAGCTGGCCGACCATCAGACAACCCGAAACATCAGCAATTACCAGGTGGTTGAATCCAATACCTCCTTAAACGTGGCTGGTGAGATGGCAACACCAGTTATTACCAAAAACAACGGGGATACCTATGCGGCGGTGGCACAATTGGGTGCCGGGCGGATATTAGCTGTTTCGGATGGAAGTCTGGAGAGTCCGTATGCGGTTGGTCACTTTCAGTTATTCAGGAACAGTATTCGCTGGCTCGGCCCTAAAAATAACTGGGTGTGGTTAAATCAGTTCCCCACTGATACTATTGAGGCCGGGGCAACTCAGCATTTGCATTTTATGCTTGATGCCAACGGATTGGGTAGTGGCGAATACAATTGCGAGATATCCATTATCACCAATGATCCTGAGACGCCTGAATTGAGAATACCGGTTCAGCTCAATGTGACAGGAACCGGGGTGCCGGAAGTGTTTAATGATATGTTGGATTTTGAAACGGCGTATGTAGGCTATCCTAAATTAGATTCCATGAAGGTATTGAATAACGGGACAGAAGATTTGGTGATTTCCGGTGTTACGTTTGATGATTCTCGTTTCAGTTCATCATTCACGAGTATGGTTATTCAACCCAGGGAGGTTAGAAGTATTCCGGTTGAATTTACCGGCACGGAGGTGGGCGTTGTGAGTGCCGGCATGGTTCTTCATACCAATTCGGAAGTAAGGGAAGTAATGGATGTTGTATTGTCGGCCAATGTGTTGTTGGCGCCAGTGGCCGCTGTTGATCCATCTCAAATGTCTGTGACGCTTCATGCTCATCAAAGCAGAAATTTGCCGCTTACAATAAGTAATCCGGATGGAGGCAGCAGCCTGAGCTATGAACTGCAGGTGGTCAATAGTGATGAAGGAGAGGATTCCATGGACAGCATGCCGCTTCAAACGGTGCTGGATTCATTGAATGGGCGGTACCAGGAAATAACTGATTTGATACCTGCGAGGTATGATTTTACCGAAGGCGTGGTTGGAAACAGCATTATTGACGGTGGTTTTGATATGTACGATGAGGGTAACCTGTTAAGTACAAATCTAATGACTGGGTCTTTCTTGTCTTATTCCGATAATACCGTTATTTCCAATGCAGCATTGGGAACCAATGGGCAATATTTTACCCGGAAAGTACCCGGTTTATTTGTGTTGGTGGCCGATATTAATAGCATTGAAAGTTTTTTGATTGAAGGCGATTTAGGGGCAGATGGCCATGGTTTAGCTGATGGAACGGTTTTGCAGGTGGAAAACGGAACGCACCTCTATTCAGGATTTGTTAAGCGGGTTTATAATGCTGATGACCCTTCGGTTAATCATCTTATTATTGTAGAGAGCCAGTTAGGTATAACGCATGGCTACGGCAGTAGTACTAATAGTGATGACCATACGATTTCAGGCTTATCTTCTTCCGGGCGGCTTTATTATCTGCTTTTTTCTTCACAGGGTGGTGGCTATGTAAATGATGAGGTGATGCGATCAGTCATGAGCAGGTTTATTACCATTCTAAATGATGAAAAACTGGAGTGGGTATCTGTATCGGCAGCAGAGGGGATGGTTGAAACGGATCAAGCTGATGAAATTGATGTGGTGTTTGATCCTTCCGGGATGGGAGTGGGAACTTATGATGCTTATTTGCATGTGTTGTCTAATGATCCGGAAAATGACACCGTTACCGTCGGACTGGAACTGAATGTGATCGAAAATCAGCCACCGGTAATTGTTCAACCAATAGGAGACCGCATCACCCATATAACCAGTTCAGACTCGATTGGTCTCAATCAATATTTTTCTGATCCGGATGATGATCAGCTGGTCTTTACCGTGGAGGCATCAGATGAAACCATTGTGTTCCCTACGGTCAGTACCGGAGGCTTCCTGTATTTCAATGCCGCTGCCATTGGCGTATCGAATATCACGGTCACCGCCACCGACAATATTCATCCGGCCATTCAGCAATCATTCAGTGTGCAGGTCAGGGACAATAATATCCCTCTTGTGATACAAAGCATCCAGGATCAGGAGGTGGATATAGCCGACTTACCATTGGTTTTTCGGTACAGTGATTATTTTTCAGACCCTGATGAGGACGTCATGGTGTTTGATGCCGCTGTTGCCCAAAGTCAGTTAGTTTCCCTGGAAAAAGGGGAACAGCTGGTGCAGATCACTCCTGCCGCCCCCGGAACCACGATCGTAACCCTCTCAGCGACCGATGAAAAAAGTCCGGCAGTTTCCCTGGAATTTATGCTGACAATAACCGGCGTGGCCGACCGGCTTGATGCAGCCTCCCGGGATGGTAAGCCTGAAATTTATCCCAATCCGGTGACTGTTAAGTTTTACATGAGCAAAGGGAGCAATGAGATGATCGAAAAGGTGAGTGTTTACAGTATTGATGGTGTACTCGTCAAAGCTTTCAGTGGTGACGTAGGGGGGGCGTCGGGATATAATATCGCTGAATTGAGCAGTGGCGTTTACCTGGTAGTAGTGAATACGTCAACCCGGGAGTATACGTATCGACTGATGATTGGGGACTAATCTCTGATGACCAGGTATAAATAAAAAGAGGGCTTCAGAAGAGCCCTCTTTTAGTTTTTTTGTTGCTGGCCTATAATTCCAGATCAGCATCATGTATCTCATGCCAGGGTAATCCCAGTTTATTCAATTCCTCCATAAACGGATCGGGATTGAATTGTTCCACATTGAACACACCCGGTTGTTTCCATAAACCTTTCAGGTACATCATGGCACCTATGGTAGCAGGAACGCCCGTTGTATAACTCACTGCCTGCATACCTGTTTCTGCATAAGCATCCTGGTGGTTGCAGTTGTTATAGATGTAGTAGGTTTTATCCTTTCCATCTTTCACGCCTTTGATGCGGCATCCAATGGATGTTTCCCCTTTATAGTTTTCTCCCAAATCACCCGGATCAGGCAATACTGCTTTCAGGAATTGGATAGGTACAATTTCTTTTCCTTCATACATAATTGGCTCAATGCCTGCCATGCCTATATTTTGAATCACGCGCAGGTGAGTCAGGTATTCCTGTCCAAACGTCATCCAGAAACGGGCCCGCTTAATGGTTGGGTAATGCTTAACCAACGACTCTAATTCTTCATGATAGATCAGGTATGATTCGCGCGCGCCGATGTTAGGATAGTTCAACGGTTTGTGGATTTCATGTGGCTCCGTTAACACCCATTCGCCATTTTCCCAGTACTTTCCTTTTTGTGTTACTTCGCGAATATTGATTTCCGGATTGAAGTTGGTGGCAAAGGCTTTGCCGTGGTCACCGCCGTTACAATCTACAATATCCAGACAATGCATCTCATCAAAATGATGCTTGGCTGCATGAGCTGTGAATATGCTTGTTACACCCGGGTCAAAGCCACAGCCTAAAATAGCCGTTAAGCCGGCTTCTTTGAAGCGATCGTGATAAGCCCATTGCCATTTATATTCATATTTGGCTTCATCCTTGGGTTCGTAATTGGCTGTGTCGAGATAGGCAACTCCTGTTTCCAAACACGCATCCATAATTGTTAAATCCTGATAAGGAAGGGCAACATTGACCACCAGGTCGGGATTGAAGCTGTTAATCAGCTCCACCAATTCAGGTACGTTGTCGGCATCTACCTGAGCCGTTTGAATGCGGTTGTCACCAATTTTTTCAGCAATGGCATCGCACTTACTTTTGGTACGGCTGGCCATCATGATTTCAGAAAAAACATCAGGCAGACTAGCCATTTTGTGAGCCACAACGGTACCAACACCTCCAGCTCCAATGATTAAAACTTTACCCATTTTGAGTTCCTACAGTTTTTATAATTCAACCAAATTTTAACGGGGCAAAGGAATGAAATTTTTTGGAAAAAATGACATGCCCGCTTTCATAATGGAAAATTACATAGATGGTTAGTAGTTACGGCTTCTTTTTATTTTGTGGGAGGAGAATTTAATGTTGAATTACCTTTTCTCTAAAGAAAATAGGAGTTTAAAATGAAAAACGAGGTTTTCCTGACAGAAAAAGCGTTTTCTACCGTAGAAAAGACGTTTTCTTAAAAGAAAAGGCCTGTTTTAAATTAAAAAACACTTTTTCCTGACAGAAATCGGCTTTTTTACCGTTGGAATCCCTTTTTCTCTGAAGAAAAGGTCAATTTTAAATTAAAAAACGTGTTTTCCTGATAGAAACGGATCTTTTTACCGTTGCAAGCACTTTTTCTTCAAATAAATACCAGTTATAAAATTAAAAATCACGGTTCCCTGAAGGAAATAGAAAGGGTGGGCATGAAAATGTATCTGCCGAAATAATCAAGGCAATGCCAAAAATGAAGTAGGGTTTGGGACGAAGTCCCGATAAAAAAATCATAAATAGTATAAAATTGAATGAGGTTAATGCTCAATTCTTACTACTTAAATCTGAGTACTATTCTGGCTCGTCCAGATTAGGAGAATCACTAACCTTTACCTCTTAATTCCTATCTATGATTGACAGATAGTTTTTATCGTAAGAAGTTATAGGAGAGGAAAACGAAAAAAGATGCATTTTTTGGATCTTAATGCGCATATGTTTAAAATTGCACCCGCAATAATGAGCATATGCCAAGGAAAAAGTGTTGTCGTCGTGTCGATTGGAGTCCGGGAGTCTATTATTTTAAACCAAAAGGTATACCGTTAAGAGATTTAGAAGAAGTGGTTTTGTCTTTGGATGAGATGGAGGCCATCCGGTTGGTTGATTTGGAACAACACTACCAGGAACAGGCCGCTGAAAAAATGGACATTTCCCGGCAAACACTTGGACGCATTGTCAAAGAGGCCCATAAGAAAATAGCACGTGCTTTAACTTCGGGAATGGCAATCCGTATAGAACAAACAACTGAATCAGTTCATTAGTGTCATAAATTATTAAGGGTTAAAGCGGATGAAGTTAATTGTTACAGCCATTTAGTGATGTTTTTAGAATATATGGACTTGACTGGATATTCCGCCTTCAAGAAATAACGTAAAGAAATTTAACGGATTGGAACGTTAAGAAAGAAAATCTGTTTGAAGCGAAGCGAGTTATTTTCTTTCAGTGGAAAGGAGTTGAATTTTAGTTATTTCTTGTGAGCGGCGGCGTTTTTTGTTTACTTTTTTTCGCTGTAGCAAAAAAGTAAAAGCCCGTGCGGCTTGAGCACATTGGTTAATACCAATTTATTTTGGACAGTAATGCAATCAGTTGAAAATATATTTCAACAAAAAACAATAAATAATGAAGAGGATAGCAATTCCAAGCTCTAACGGTAGGGTTAATGACCATTTCGGGCAGAGTGAAGCATTCACAATTATTACCTTGGATGCTGAAAATAATGTAACTGATGAAGAAATAATGCCTGCCGATAAAGGATGTGGCTGTAAGTCGAATCTATCTAATGAGTTGGCTGATAAAGGTGTGTCGGTGTTGTTGGCCGGTAACATGGGACAGGGAGCTATTAATAAACTCGAAGCCGCAGGTATTAAGGCGTATCGTGGTTTTTCCGGAGAGGTGAAAGAAGTGGTATCCCGTTATTTAAATGGTGAGCGCGGCGTTAGTATTGTGTGTGATAATCACGATCATCATGAGCACTAAAACTATTACGAATACTTTGCTTAATAAATGAATATAGTTGATAAAGCGGAACGATCTTTTCAGATTGTTCCGCTTTGTTTTTTTATTGGTACAGCTGATTGTCCCTGATGTATTCAAAAACACCCGGGGGGATAAATCCCTTCACGTGCAGGCCTGATTTTATCCATTCCCGTATCTGTGTTGAAGATAATTCAACAATCGGTGCTTTCGAAATGGTTATGTTTGCCGAGCTGGTTGGTAAATCATTGGAATAACCCATTCGGCGATATACCAGGATGGGATATTGGTTGATGATTGTGCTGGCTTCTTTCCAGCGATCAATGTTTTCCAAATTGTCAGCTCCCATAATCAGATGAAATTGATGGGAAGGAAATTCTTTTTCCAGGGCTTCCAGCGTGTTAATGGTATACGATGGTTTCGAAAGCGAGAATTCGATGTCACATACCTTTAAATTGGGAAAGCCCTCACAAGCAATGTTGGTCATGGCCAAACGGTGTTGTTCGTTAGCCAAACCATTGGATTCCTTAAAAGGGTTTTGCGGGCTAACCACAAACCATACTTCGTCAAGCTTTTCAAATTCTACCATGTAATTGGCCAGAATATAATGACCCAGATGAATGGGGTTAAACGAGCCAAAGAAAAGACCTATGTGTTTGTTGCTATTCATTTTTTCAGGAATTCCGACAATACATTTTCAGTTTCGTTAATGGCTGTTTCCAGATCATCATTAACAATGGTCTTGTCAAATTTAGGCGCATAGGAAAGTTCCTCTTCCGCTTTGCCTATTCGTTGAGCAATTTTTTCTTCTGAATCGGTAGAGCGGCCAACCAAACGGTTTCGTAACTCTTCAATGGAAGGGGGTTGAATAAAGAGAGACAAAGCTCTGTCGCCATACATTTTTTTGATGTTGACGCCTCCCACAACATCCACATCAAATACAATATTTTTCCCTTTAGAGGTAATGCGTTCTACTTCACTTTTCAGGGTACCATAATAAGTATCGGTATATACTTCTTCCCATTCCAGGAATTCTTCATGCTCTATTTTCTGACGAAAAGCATCCGGGGTAAGGAAATAATATTCCACGCCATCTTGCTCAGCCCCTCTTGGTAATCTGCTGGTGGCCGAAATGGAGAATTCCAGATCAAACCCTTTTTTTAATAGGGCATTTACAATGGTTGATTTTCCTGAGCCCGATGGTGCTGAAAAAATGATCAGTTTCCCTTTTTTGTTGTGTTTATTGCGATTAGTGTGGTAGCAAAAATCTTTCATCTCTTCCTGAAAATGTCTTTTTATATATTGTACAAGTGGTCAGATTGTAACGATTATAAGTCATTAAACTTTTTTGTTTGCCCAATGGATTTTTTGAACCCAATTAGTGGTCAAAAAAACTAAGGTGTAACAAATGAAACAGATGTAAATCTGTTTCAGGATTATGATCTAAAATCTAATGATCTGTTGTTTTATAGGATGTTTAGTATTTGTTCTTTTATCTTTTCCAGTTCATCCTTCATCTGAATTACCATGCGTTGAATGTTGGCATCGTTTGCCTTGGAACCAAGGGTGTTAATTTCACGGCCAATTTCCTGGCTAATGAAACCAAGTTTTTTTCCTACCGGTTTATCTGTATCTAATGTTTCAAGGAAATACTTCAGGTGGTTGGTGAGTCTAACTTTTTCTTCAGTAATGTCCAGTTTTTCCAGGTAAAAGATGATTTCCTGTTCAAAGCGGTTTTCATCAATTTTGTTCTTTTCAGGCAGCTCATTGAGGTTTTCCCGGATACGGGTTCTTATTTTTTCGATTCGTTCACTCTCGAAAGGTTCTATGGCTGTTTGCAGTTGAGCAATGGTGTTGATGCGTTGTTTGATATCCTTTTCAAGAATGGCCCCTTCCTGCTTGCGAAACTGAATTAATTCTTCAGTGGCATTTTCAATACCGGCTTTTATGGCTACCCATTCTGTCTCATCCAACTCTGCCTGTTCAATTTTTACCGTATCAGGTAATGGCATAATGATACGAAGGAAATCCGTTTTCTCTTCCAGGTTTAGTTTGCTGGCAAGTGGTTTTATTTGATCGTAATATTGCTCAACTACCGGGGTGTTGATGTTTGTAATTTTGTCTGATGAGGCAGCTTCAATATAAAAGCTAACATCGACTTTTCCACGTGATACTTTTGTGCCGACAAGGTTTCTGATTTCAATATCTTTCTCCCGGTATAAATTCGGGATCCGTGTGTTTAAGTCTAACTGTTTGCTGTTAAGTGATTTTATTTCGATGCTGATTTTTTTTTGAGGAAGTTCACATACAGACTTCCCGTAGCCGGTCATTGAGTATATCATGAATCTACTTTTCTAAGTATTAGTAATTGGCGCAAAGTTAATGTTTTCCGGTTTACGAAAAGCAAAAACATTCAATCTATACACCAAGGATTATTTTATCGGTTATTGGTTTGATTGGAGGGAGCAAGTGTTATGTATTTTCTTTGAAAACCATTGAGCAACCCATGTTGCTTTTCAGAAGAGTTTTGAGTCGAAGGTCTTTGCGTAATCATGATGTACAGATGCATTGAACCAGGTGAGGAAAATACCAGCAGGGGAATGGTTCTGTTTGAATTTTAATTGCCTGAAAAGTGCTTATTTCTGAACATTCCATAGTGTTTGTCCGTTATTGTGACAGAAGTAGTTAAACCTGTATTTTTTATAAATCTTTAAATTATCGTATGGCTATATATTCAATAAAAGATTTGGAGAAGTTGTCGGGAATAAAGGCGCATACTATTCGTATTTGGGAGCGGCGGTATAATTTGGTAAAGCCACGTCGTACACCGACAAATATCAGGTATTACTCTGATGATGATTTAAAGCGGATTCTGAATATCTCCATTCTCAACCAGAATGGTTTTAAGATTTCTAAAATTGCCTATTTGGATGATGATCAGTTGCGTGACCGTGTTATCGATTTATGTCTCGATCCCAAAAATACCAATGTGCAAATTGAGAGTTTGTTGGTTTCCATGCTTGAGTTGGATGAAATAAAATTTACGGCTGTGTTAACTCATGCGATTATAAAGCAGGGGTTCGAAACAGTGGTGGAAAGTATTTTGTTTCCATTTTTAAACCGAATTGGCATATTATGGCAGGCCGGAACCATCACGCCTTCACAGGAACATTTTATTTCCAATCTTATACGGCAAAAGCTGATTGTGGCGATTGATAATGAAATGCAAAATATTCTTGCTCAAAGAGACAAGCGCATCGTGTTCTTTTTGCCCGAAAATGAATGGCATGAAATAGGTTTGCTCTTTTATAGTTTATTGGCAAGGAAGGAAAGTATGGATGTTATCTATTTGGGAGCTTCTGTGCCACTCTATGACTTAAAGGTGATTCACCAGATACGGCCGACCCAAGCATTTTTCTTATCAGTAGTGGCTGGTCGAGAAAAGGAAGAGCTGGATCAGTTGTTAATAAGATTATCTCAGGAATTTCCGGGGATACCTGTTTTTATCAATGGACTACAGGTACAGGATAATCCGGTTCTCTTACCTCCGTTATTTCATGTAGTTGCAACAGCCCATGAGTTTAAAACATTGATAAGAGAACTATAACTCGAAGGAGTTATTTAATTAGCTGATGTAAGGAAGGTGGAATTTTTTTTGAATTAGCTTGAGTTTGAAGTTTTGAATTTTCATTCGTAAAGAAAATACCTTGTGGCGTAAAGCATACGCCTTCAACCTGGTGATGAAGAAGTGTAGGTAATGAAATCTTTTTAAATTGATGGCTCACATTCTGTGTAAATGACGTTACTATTCCAATAAACGGATCAAATAGCTGATCCTCGTTGAATGAGTATCCTGATAAAACCAATTGATCGTCTGTGACGTGATAGTCGGCACCTGTTATTAATCCATCGGTGTTTAAGCTGCCTTGCCTGATGGCTTGCCCTGTCTTTTCATTTATCAGGTAGTAAGTAGTCGTATGTGATTGCCAGTTTTTTGAAAAAATATATAGCTGTCCTTTAATACTAACTAATGCTTCGCAATCAAAATTATGGGCATAGGGAGTTAATTCACGGGGTTGATCCTTATAGTTGAAATGAATTTTTTGCGCTGTTACCCACTGCTTTGGTTTTGTTAATGATAAATCTGATTTTTGGATTTTGTAAATGGTAAATGAGCGGCGTGATCCTCTGTTATTTCCGGTATCTCCAATGTATATGTGTTTGTCATCTTGTGTCATGTCTTCCCAATCCACATTTTTACCATTACTTATTTGAACCGTTTGCATGGCAGTACCCTTTTGGGCATCGAGACGGTAGATGGCAGCTTCACCTCCGCTGTCATTAATTGTCCAAAAGCTGTTATCAAACCATATTAGCCCTGAAGTCTCCTCCAGTGATTTGTCCAGGGTAGTAAGCAGATGAACATTATTTGATTGTTGACATGTTGTGTTTTGCTGACATGCCGAGAACAGGCAGATGATGATTAGTAATAGGTGCATATCAATGTGTTCTTTTAATGATACCTTTGTCCTTCCATTTTCCTGAGTGGTAATATAAATATGATCCGGCTAAACCCATACTCCAACCAATGGGAATGGCCCACCAAATACCGTTTACTCCAAAATGTTTTGAGAGAAATACGGCAAAAGGAATACGAATGATCCACAGAGAGAATAATGTGATAAACATGGGAATGAGCGTATCGCCGGCTCCGCGTAAAGCGCCATGGATAACAAACATGGAGGAAAATATAAGATAAAATGAACTCACAATAACCAGGTAATTTGTTCCATGCCTGACAACATCAGGATCCTGATTGAAGACAGCCATGATGTATTTGCCGAACAGAATCACGCCAAGCATGACAACAAAACTCATGACCCAGGACATGACGAGAGTGGCTTTAAATCCTTTTTTTATCCGTTCAATTTTATTGGCTCCCAGGTTTTGACCAACAAAAGCTGACAAAGCACTTGCCAGGTTGAGTGCTGGCATAGCTGCCAAAGAGTCAATACGGCTGGCCACCGTAAAAGCAGCAAGTACATTGGTGTCGAAATTGTTTACAATACGTATCAGGGCCATCAAGCCAAGTGCTACAAAGGTTTGTTGAAAGCCTGTAGGAAGGCCTATTTTTAAGCTTTGCAGAAATAGTGCTTTATCAAATCTGAGTGAAAAAATTCGAAACGAGATGATCTGATGTCGTAGGGTTAAATAGATCGCTGCTGATAAAAAGGCACCCCCTTGAGCGATAATGGTGGCTATCGCTACTCCTGCAATGCCCCATTTAAATACGACTATAAAAAGGATGTCAAGAATGATATTTACCACTGCTGCGATCATTAAAAAATAGAGCGGTGTCATGGAGTCTCCTAATCCTCGTAATACAGAAGAAGTGCCATTGAAACCGAAAAATGCCACCATTCCCAGCATGTAAATATTAAAATAAGTCGTGGCGATCGGGATGATCTTCTCTTCGACCCTTAATAGAGTGAATATTTCATGGCTGAACGAGATGCCAATAATTGAAACCACAATGGAGGCAAAAAAAAGAAAAATGAAAATGGTGTCAATTGTTTTTTTGACCCGTGTGTAATCTTTAGCACCAAAATATTGAGATATGACAATGGTGGCACCACTTCCAATGCCAATAACAAAAGCAATGAGTGTATAGAAGATAGGGAAGGAGGCTCCCTGAGCAGCCAACGCTTCTTTTCCCAAAAAGTTTCCTACTATAATACTGTCAACAACATGGTAGGCCTGTTGAAGAATGTTCCCAATAACCATAGGAAGCGCGAAATTAAAAATCAATTTTGCTTCTTTTCCTATAGTTAAATCTTTCATGAATTATAGTTTGTTTTTTGTTGGTAACCAGTGTTTGCTCCAATTCGATGTGTTGAGTTGGATGGAAGCGAACGACTTTTTTTGTTCAGGCATACAAAGCAACATAAATTTGGAGGAATCACAAAGTAGAATAAAGAAAAGGCTGTTCCTCCTAAGAAGAACAGCCTTTTGCAAGGAATTGTTAAACGGAAATTAAAAGGAATTTTTATATCATGACGTGAGCCTTTTCCTCAGCAGATGTTAATTCTACCGTGAAATGACGCATTATCGCTGATTCATTTGTTATTTGATAACCACGTGTAATCTGTTCCCGGCGGTCATAAACATTTTTGCAAGCTACAGCAATCACATCCATATGGTTATTGGTGTATACTCTTCTTGGAATAGCTAACCGAACTAATTCTAAGGCAGGATAGCGGTTTTCCCTGGTTTCCGGATCCCTGTCAGCAAGCAGGGTACCTATTTCAACACCGCGGATGCCTGCTTCTTTATAAAGTTCGATTGCCAGTGTTTGAGCTACGAACTCCTCTTTTGGAAGATGTGGTAAGAAACGTTTGGCATCGATGAATATGGCATGTCCGCCAAAAGGCTCCTGGACTGGAACTCCCAACTTTTTCAGACGTTCTCCCAGATAAGCAACTTGCCTGATGCGTGTTTCCAGGTATTCAAATTCTGTTCCTTCATCCAGTCCCTGGGCCAGGGCATTCATATCACGGCCCGACATGCCGCCGTAGGTGATATAGCCTTCATAGATGATGTTGAACTGGCAGGCCTTTTTGAATAACTCCTCTTCCTTGAAGCCAATGAATCCTCCCATGTTGACGATGGCATCTTTTTTACTGCTCATGGTCATGCCATCAGCATATTGATACATCTCCTTCACGATCTCTTTAATGGACTTATCCTGATAACCTTCTTCGCGAAGCTTAATGAAATAAGCATTTTCAGCAAAACGAGCAGAGTCAAATATTACCCTGATACCATATTGTTTTGCTAATGCATATACATCTTTTAAGTTTTGCATTGATACCGGTTGTCCTCCTGAACTATTGCAGGTAACGGTTACAATGATCATAGGGATCTGTTCTTTTGGATGTTGTGAAAGAACAGTTTCTAGTTTAGTTAAATCAATATTTCCTTTAAATGGGTGTTGGATAGTTGTATTAAATGCTTCATCAATAGTGCAGTCAATAGCCTTTGCTTTTCTGAATTCAATGTGACCTTTAGTGGTATCAAAATGTGAGTTTCCGGGAACCACATCGCCTTCTTTTACCAAGGCAGAGAAAAGTACATTTTCCGCTGCACGTCCCTGGTGGGTAGGGAGGAAATAATCAAATCCAAGGATATTCTTTATAGCACTTTTAAGGTTGTAATAAGATGATGCGCCGGCATAGCTTTCGTCGCCCAGCATCATAGCTGCCCATTGGCGGTCACTCATCGCGCCGGTGCCACTATCTGTAAGCAGATCAATGAAAACCTGGTCGCTCCTTAAGTTAAATAAATTGTATTTGGCGGTTTTGATCCATTCTTCTCTTTCTTCTCGAGTACTTTTTCGAATGGGTTCAACCATTTTTATTTTGTAGGATTCAGCAAATGGTAATTCCATGACAATTCAATTAATTAAAAAAATGAAATTGAAAGTAATAAATCATGACCATTGGTCATGTTCAAAAAAATAAATGAATAGGTGTGAGAAAGTGGATAATTGTAATTATCCGTTAGAAGAATAAATATTTATCCCGGTTTTTTACATTGAGATGTACCCGGGCAGAAAGGGCTGTAAGTAGATTTAAATCCATAATACAATGCTTTCAAGGGGTTTTGTGCAAATCTAAAAAAAAAATAGCCACTGCAAAAACAATTTGAAAACGCTTTCAAACCGATGTTTTGAGGGGGTGAAATTGTTTAAATAGGAGGTAGTTGTGTGTAATTGGTTTTTATTTATAAATAAGGCAGGGAGCCTTGTTTTATGAGTGTAAGGATATTGGATATTTAGGCTCAACTTGAGGATACGGTTGAATTCTTTTTTTATCGTGAAGAATCCTTATATTTTTGTACCATTATACGGAGCTATTAACTCTTAATAGCTTTTTTGAATTACACTTATTATAGAATCATTTGAATTTAATATGAGCAAGTGGATTTGGAAAAATAGACTATTCCATATTATTATAGGTTGGTGCTTGTTTTGTCCTGCTTTTGGACAGGTATATTTACTTCCATGGTCGCCGGCCTATTTTTTTGAAATCCAAAAAGAAAGTGGTGTAGAAAGGATGGATAAGTTTTTAAATCCACCAACTCACTTTTCGAGTCAAACAAATGCCAATTTGTTTTATCTGAAGGTTCTTGCGAATAGCTTTAATGAATTAGTAAAAAAGGATTTTAACTATTACAGGCGGCCGTCGAATTGGAAGGTGTCACAGAAATACATGCTCCATTCTTTGAGCTTAATGTTTAAGGTGCCTGATTACCCTTCGATTGTTTATAGGCCAGGAGAATTGGCAAAAGAAAAACTAAATGAATATCGTAAGGTGTTGAGTTGTACTTCGAATGAGGATTCTATTAAAACCTTGTTTCCAGATAATATTGATCCATTGTATGGAATAATGCAGGACGATATAATGAACCGAATATCCGATGTGAAATATATATGGGATAGCATACCAGAACCTCATCGTGCATTTTGGGACAAACGTTATTTGTCTACAAGACAAGTAGAAAAGGAGTTATCCAGACTGTTAATTAATCGGGAAGATTTTGATACAAAATACAAATTAGAAAAGCGGAACGGACCTGAGCGGATATGGACTTGGGAAGGTACAGAAAATGTGCAGTTTTCCCAGGTGCATCTTGAGAATTGGGCCAAGGGGGGGGAGAGTTCACTAAGTCTAATGAGTGACCTTCGTGTGAAGGCAAAATATAAAAAAGGTAAGAATGAATGGGAGAGTTAT
Organism: Marinilabiliaceae bacterium JC017; assembly: GCA_004296775.1. Taxonomy (GTDB): domain Bacteria; phylum Bacteroidota; class Bacteroidia; order Bacteroidales; family Marinilabiliaceae; genus JC017. Next base: position 24,170 of record RHGE01000044.1, on the reverse strand, counting down.
GCTATTCATAAGATAGGTATACTTACCCAGGGTGAAGATCCGGGGCGTGTGAATGATGATATGTTGGAGATAAACTCTAAGTATGGTTTAAATGCGTCTAAAAAATGGTATTATAGTGCGTTAACCAATTTTAAGACCCAATTGTTTTACGGATACAAAAAAGACGATAAATTATTGGAAACGCCCATTTCTGGTTTCATGGCACCGGCCTATTTGACCTTTGCTGTCGGTATGGATTACAAGGGGAGTGATAATTTTACGCTTATGCTATCGCCTCTTACCTCTAGGTTAACCATGGTTTTGGATACGGTGAAATTTGATCAAACCGCTTACAATATTCCGGAGGATAAAAAAGCACATTTCTTAAATGGTGGATCTGTAGTGAATAATTTTAAATGGAAAATTGGTGATGAGTTTGAGCTAAATTCAAAGTTGGATGCCTTTTATGAGTACTTCTCCGAAGAGAAACAAATTCAATTTGATTGGGAGGTAATATTAGATATGAGGATAAATGTATGGCTTTCGACACGTCTTTTAGCTAACCTCAGATATTATGACAATGAGTCGGATAAGTGGCAGTTGCGGGAGAATTTTAGTGTTGCTTTCCGTTATATATTTAAGTGAGTCAGTGTTATTAATTAAACCTTTAACTTTCTTTAACGGTAGTTAGATAAAAATTAAGAAAAAGACATATATCTTTGTCACCGTAAAAGGATAAAGATTTATCGCAAGGATTTAAAAATGGTGAGAATTTTGAGAGCAGAAAGGTTTGCTTCTTATCTGAAGAAAAAATTAAATTTTTGCAATTTTGTAAAGAAAAGTATTAACTTTGTGGCATAGAAATTGAGCTGAATAATTCAGTAAGTTTTCTCATAGTTTAGGGTTAGGTTTGGTTAAAAGTGGAAAGCCGTTTCGAGCGTAAGTTCGAGGCGGTTTTCTTTTTTGCATCCTATCTCTATGGTGAATACAAAGTTGTAAATGCGGATCAAATAGAACATGTCAATTTTAAGTTTGGCATTTAAAAAATGAAATCTGTGAACTTTCGTGATCCGTTGTTTTGTTGTTACCTTCAATAAATGTTCGATAGGGTAGAGAAATGAAAAGTGTATGAGTGAAGACACTGTATATGTTGTATCTTCATTTCATATTTCTTTTGAAACATGACTATCCAAAAAGATACGCAGTATTATAAGTTTTGTGCTTATGGTTTCTTAAAGAACCTACGCTTCTTTGATCCATTTCTTATTTTGTTTTTTTTGGACAAAGGGATGTCCTATTTTCAAATAGGAACACTTTATGCTATTCGAGAAATTACGGTGAATTTATTTGAAATTCCATCGGGTTTTATGGCTGATGTATTGGGGCGTAAGCGGGTGATGGTTGTTTCGTTTGTGTCCTATATTTTTAGTTTCTTTCTTTTTTATGCCTTATCCGGTTTCGGATGGTTTGTGTTGGCATTTTTGTTTTATGGTTTTGGTGATGCTTTCAGAACAGGAACGCATAAAGCAATGATTCTGTCTTATTTGAAGCGCCATGGTATGGAGGCAGATAAGGCGTTGTATTATGGGCATACGCGAAGTTGTTCTCAGCGTGGATCCGCAGTTTCGGCTTTATTAAGTGCAGCGATCGTTTTCTATACCGGGAATTATAACATGATTTTTCTGGCATCATCCATCCCTTATATGTTGGATCTTGGATTGTTATTATCTTATCCTTCCTACTTAAATGGAGATGAAAGGAACTCCATGAAAAAAACAGTTTTTTCCTGGAGCTCCCATTGGCAATTAGTTAAATCGACTTTTTCGCAAATGCAAACCTTCCGTATTATCGCTAATACTTCTGTTTATACCGGGTATTATAAAGCGGTTAAAGATTATATACAACCTTTGATTGTGAGTTTTGCTTTGGTTGTGCCATTGGGGTTAATAGAAGATAATGAGAAACGAACGGCATTGATTGTTGGTTTGGTCTACTCGCTTATTTTCTTAGTAAATTCTGTTGCTTCAAGACGATCATCGAAAGTGGGAAGTTGGTTGGGTTCTTTGGATAATGCTCTTAATGTTTTGCTGGTGTTGGGATTTATGCTTGGAATTATGGCAGGCGTGTTGCATTGGTTCGAGATTAATTTAGGAGCTATTGTTGTTTTTGGAGGGATAATGGTGGTTCAGAATCTAAGAAGGCCTTTGGGTGTATCCTATATCAGTGAAAAGTTTGATGATAAAATAATGGCAACCGCTCTTTCTGCAGATAGTCAGTCAGAAACCCTAGTGGCGGTGATTATCGCACCATTATTAGGTTTTTTAGCTGATAGCTTTGGAGCGGGCTTAGCTGTTGGGGCAGTTTCATCCTTGCTCTTACTAATATTTATTGTTTTAAAAGTGAAGTAATTGTTGAATAAAAATTAAACGTAAAATGAGAAATTTATTATTGGGATTGCTGGTTATGGTGGCTCTATCTGGTTGTCAAAGCAGAGATGTTCCAGCCAAGGGAAATTTAAAAATGATGGTATTTGATAATGAGCATCTGTTTTTTAGCCCTGAAGAGTTCGACGGGGAAGTGGATGTTAATGCCACTCAAACAATCCGAATTGCAGATGGTCGCATGTTGCTTAAAAAAGTGACATTACCGGAATATTTAAGGGATGTAAAGGCAAGGGTAAATATAAAGCTCTCATCGGGCGGCGACCGTTGGGATAAGTCAGGTTCTTGTTTTGTGATTCCTCCATCCTCAGCTATTGATTTTCTGAAAATACATAATGGCGAGGCTTCCTTACCAGAAATACCAGAGTCATTGGAAACATTAGCGGGAGTTGTTTCGGGAGAAGGTTATTCTCCTGTAGTGGAGTTGATGCGTTTTATGACCCCCTTTGGTGTGGGAGCATATAGTGATAAAATGGAGATGCGGCGTCCGGTGTATGTGCCTTTTTGGGAGAAACAGGTAGAATGGGAACAGGATATTACCGACCGGCTTTCGCTTCTGGAGGGTGAGATCTGGATTGGAGTTTGGATTGACACCTGGACTAAGGAGGGATATAAAGTATCGGTTTCACTTGATTTTGAAGAAAGCCCCTTTGCTTGTGCGGCAAAAACAGCTACCGGCGTTAAGTCTTTAGTGAATACCGTTTATTATATCGACGGTCAGACGCATGCTGATATTTTTTCCAGAAAAGATATTGAAGTAGAGGCTGAAATACCTGCCAATGCTAAAAATGTTAGGTTAGAATATATCACAACTGGTCATGGTGGACATTCAGGAGGTGATGAATTTGTGAAAAAGGCTAATATAGTAAAGGTTGATGGTGTTGAGGTCCTAAATTTTATTCCATGGCGTGATGACTGTGCTTCCTTTCGGCGGTTCAATCCGGGTACGGGTGTTTGGTTAGTTAAAGATACTGCCGAGTACATAGATGAGAAGACTTGGACGTATAAAACGAAAGTGATTGAAGAACGGTTGGCTTCTTCTGATCTGTCACGGTCAAATTGGTGTCCGGGATCTGATGTGCAGCCAGAGGAAGTGTCATTAAATGTTAAACCCGGGATGCATACGTTTACATTTAGCATACCACAGGCGCAAGCCATTGATGGTGAAAAAATGAATCATTGGCTGATTTCTGCCTATTTAGTGTGGGATAAATAGCGTTGATTGTAAATAAAATAAAAAAAAGGAGTACCAATGGCGTTGGTGCTCTTTTTTTTGTGTGTTTTAACCTTGTTGGTTTTTAGGTGATTGAGTGGGTGAGACTCAGGTTTAAATGGTGCAAAAAGATAAATCATTTAAACAAATGAAAAATGTCATTAGGAAGATTTTAAAAAACGTGAACATTTGCGCGATTTTTCATGATACACCTATTAAATAACCAATAAATTTAAAATTGTCATGGCGTTTATTACCAAGGAGAAATTTTTGTCGAAGGACTGGTTTGTGGCCTATTCCTACCTGCTCATAGGTAGCTTTATTTTTGCAGTGGGGGATGTGATGTTTGTGAATCCATATAAGTTGGCTCCCGGTGGGGTATATGGTATTGGAAACGTGCTACATCATGTTTTCGGATTTAAAATCAGTGTTTCCGTATTGTTTATGGAAGTGCCTCTTTTGATTATTGGTACCATTATACTTGGACCGCGATTTGGGATAAAAACATTGGTTAGCACCTTTGCGATCATGTGTTTTACATACTTATTAGAGACCTATTGGTGGGGCTATGAGGCCTTCCTTCCTGGTGATGCAATGTTGAATGCGTTGGTGGCAGGTATTATTTATGGGGTCGCGATTGGTATAATATTTAAATCGAGAGCCACTTCGGGCGGATCTGATATTATTTCAATGATTCTTAATAAGTATACCCGTTATTCTTTAGGTCACCTGGTGATTATGGTGGACGGATGTATTACGTTATTTACGCTTCTTGTTCCAGGAGAAAATGGTTCCATAGACTGGACCTTGCCAATCTATTCATGGTTAATCATCTTCATTGAAGGAAAGATCATTGATATTGTGATTGACGGAATGAAAGTGAATAAAACATTGTTCATTATTTCCGAAAAACATGCGGAGATAAAAGAGAAAGTACTTGGAGATCTACGACGTGGAGCAACGATGTTTTCTGCTACAGGGATGTATGAGGGTACTGAGCGGAAGGTGATTTACACTACTGTAACTCGTCGGGAGTCCTCTATTTTATTGAATCACATTTCTCATATTGACCCGAAAGCTTTCGTAAATATTTTGGATAGTAGTCAAATATTAGGTGAAGGATTTAAGCCAATTGAAGGGGAAGATAGTCATTAAGTGTTATTGTATTCATAATTCAAAAAAGTCCTCATGGCATTGCTGTGAGGACTTTTTTTATGGGTAATTATTTAGAAATATGGTTGAAATAGATGGAAATATGGGAACATAGTTGAAATAGGTAGATGTATGTAGTGAAGAAGTGGTGTTAGTTGGGTGAAATGGAAGAATAGGAGCGGTTAAAGATGAATAGAAATATTATTGAAACAGGTAGAGGATTTCAAGGAATTTCAGTCTTTTGAGATCATATTTCTTTTGAAAACTCCATAAAATAAGTAAATGGTAATGATTCGGTATTGTTTTTGATAGCAATAAATTGTTGAACTTTAATTATAATACCAATATTCAATGCATGTTTATGTTCCGTTATATGAATGTGCCTTTAGTTTTAGTTGAATGTCAGGTTGTTTTATGAAGTTTAATGAGTTGTTTTGATGAATGATAAGTTAAAAAACTATTTGCGATGAGAGATGAAGCGTGGCAATTAATGGAGATAAGTTTCCCTGCGGAAGAGCGGAGAAGTAAAAAACAGCAGGAGGAAATTCTAAAGAAGGTGAATTACTGTTTTCAGGAGTATGTAACGGAGGCGGGAGAGTTACAAGGTTTTATTGCCTATTGGAAGTTTAGTGATTTTATATTTGTGGAGCATTTTGCCATAAATCCCAAGTATAGAAACAATGGATTGGGTGCTATGTTTCTGAGTGATTTAATGAAAGCTTATGAAGGCAAAAGGATTATTCTTGAAGTAGAACTGCCCAGGGAGGAAATAGCTAAACGGCGGGTGAATTTTTATGAGCGGCTTGGGTTTCATCTTAACCCATATAATCATTGGCAGCCTGCCTATGATGGGAAAGGGGATGGTATACCTTTAAAAATTATGTCCTACCCCGATCTCCTGGCGATACCTGATTTTGAACATTACCAGGAGACCCTTTTTAAAAAAGTGTATGATGCCGGTTAATGAGATAAGGAATCCCTCATAATTTTAGTTTTGAGGGATTTTTATCATTTAAAAGCTTTGATAACCTTTAGTGTCAGAGTTTTTAATTTTTTTATGTGTGACTTTCAAATGCGCTCTTTTGATTCTTTGTTTTGTGTCTGGTTTCTGGATTTCGGGAGGTTTCTGCTGATCGTTTCCAATATTAATTTTAAAATAGGAGATGAGTTCAGTTAGCTGGTCGGCCTGGGCAGCCAGTTCTTCTGCGCCGGATGCCAGTTCTTCGGAGGTGACAGCATTTTGCTGTGTCATGTCATTTAACTGATTGACTGCATTATTTACCTCTTCAGTGGCGTTTTTTTGTTCCAGACTGGAGACGGTAATTTCCTGTACAAAGCTGGTTGATTTAATCACTTCAGGTAATATCTCGTTCATTTTTTGTTCGGTACTCTCGGCCAGTTCCAGGCTTTGTTGAGCTGAGTCCACAATTTCCGCACCGGCAGTCTTACTTCTTTCGGCTAATCGTTTCACTTCTGTTGCTACCACAGCGAAACCTCTTCCATGATCGCCGGCGCGTACAGCTTCCACTGCTGCGTTTAGTGCCAGAATATTGGTTTGAAAGGCGATGTCGTTAATGATTTTTATTTTCTCTGTAATAATTCTGTTGGCTTCGGCTACCTCGTTGGCTCTTTTCGATACCCCTTCAATTTCATCCTTGGAGGTGACGGAAATTTTCTCCGTTTGTAAGGCGTTTTGTGTGTTTTGTTGGATATTGCCAGTCATCTCTTGTATAGTGGAAGACACTTCCTCCACTGAAGCCGCCTGGATATTGGTGCTTTGGGATAGTTGTTCCGAGGTGCTACTCATCTGTTGGCTGGCGGTGGCAATGTTATTGGCTCCTGATCTGATGCCTTCTACTATTTCCCGTAGTTTTATAATCATCTTGTCAATGGATTGGGCCAGTTTCCCCACTTCATCATTGCGTTTAATGTCGAGTGTTGTTTTTAAATCGCCGTTAGCCACTCTTGTTACAAATTCAACGGCTTGATCTATTCCTTTTGAAACTAATTTCGCTAAACGCATGCTAATAAAGACGAAGAAAGCAATAGCTACAAAGAAGGCAATGAAGAAAGCCATGCGTCCCTGGTTGATAATATCCAATAGCTCATTTTCGTATATAGAGACAGAAATGAATGCTTTTATGCTATCCAGATATTTGAAGTATTGAAATTTCCTCTTTCCCTCCCAGGTGTATTGACTTTTGCCTTGTTTATTGGGATTAGCAATCATTTGTTGGAAAAATTCCGCCTCAGCAAAGTTTTCCCCTTCCTTGGTTGGGTGTATTATGAATGTGCCATCCTCTCTGATTAAAAAGGGATAGCCTGTCTTGAAATATTTCTTTTCCTGACACATGCTGCGGATGCCGTCCAGGTTTTTTTCTTTAAGGCCTACATAAAGAATACCCTGTATTTCGCCGTTGATAATGATTGGTTCATAGGCGGTGAGGTACCAGTCATTTACCACAAATGCTCGGCCGTGAAATTCTTCATTTTTTGCTATTTTCTCCGCCACCGGTGAATCATTGGGAATGAAAGTGCCAAGGGCCCGGGTGCCATCTTCTTGTATCACATTGGTGGCGATGCGTAAATAACCTTGTGGTATTTTCTGGAAGATAGCAACGGTTTCAATACCCATTTCCTTAATGGCATCCACGATAGACTGGTTATTGTGGAGTAATTCACCATTCAGATACCAGGTGTTAACCTTTAAGTAATGAACGCTTTTATCAATCTGGTTCGTGGCTTCAAATGGAATTTTTTTGTTTTCTTGAACACGGATAGAGCCCAGGCTATAGAAATAGTAGTGTGCCAGGTTTTTGGCGATGTCTACTTTTTCTCTGTTTTTTTCTATTTCGAGGTTTATCACTTGTGCCAGATCATTAACGTGTTCGGTCATACGTAAGTCGGTGTCTTCCGTAATTTTTGCTATCTGCATTCGAATGATAACGAATCCCAGGGCGGTGAAGATTACCACCATTACCAAGCCCAGGCCTACATTGAGCTTCATTCCTATTTTCATATCGTCTAAATACTTCATGTCATTTTATTTTTAGAATACCTCTGGGGAAGTGCATTTTTCCCTTGATTAAATCATCAAGCGCGATCGGAAGGTCTTTGTGGATGTTGTTTTTAAGTACAATACCCTTAAAACCGGCGGTAATTAGTTCCTTTAGATAAACCTTATCCTGGTGATTGGTGATGGCCAGAATTTTTGAGGGGTAATTTCTTTTTATCAGTTCCCGGGTAGTGATTATACCATTCATTCCGGGCATTTCAATATCCATTAGTACGATATCCGGTGTGGTGGAATCGGTGGTTTCAAGAAAGTGATTGCCGTTGTCTGATTCAACAATTACCTTATGCAGAAGTATCTTTTCCAGGAAAAAGCGTAAGCTTTCCCGAAAAGACTTATTGTCATCTACTATGGCGATATTGAGTGGTTGCATTTTAAAGGGTATATGGTATCCGGATTATTGTGATTGATAACGGGTGTAAGTGCTGCATGCCTCTAAGATTTTGTTCCATTACTCACTTAACCCTTCCGATTCATCGGGTGTTTGTATACAGGAAGGGGGTGGAAGGTGTGGTGAGTGGTTGCTTTCAATTAATTCAATCTTAAGTTAAGGGATATGAATCCGAAGAAATAGGGGGATTTCCACCTTTTCAAACAGGGGTAATTTCCTTAATTTTAGCTGGAAAGATGTTTTTCCGGCAAAATATGAAAGCTTGTTTTTTTTATATGCCTATTTAAGCGTTGAGGAGAACGCGATTCTTCTTCCACTAAAAGTATTGCAATGAAGAGGGTAAAAACAGTAGCAGTGATTTATTTTATTATTGGTTTTATCTGGCTATTTGTTACCAGTGAAGTACAGGCGTTTTTTATTACTAATGGAGCGTGGTTTGGGGTGGTAAGCCGGCTGCGTGACGGATTATTTGTTTTAGTTTCCGCCCTGTTTATTTATTATGTGGTTTCGGCAGAGATTAACAAGAATAAGCGGTCTTTGAGGCGTCTTTACGAGAGTGAAAAGAAGTATAGGGTTTTGGTTTCCGGCTCAAAGGATGCGGTGTTTTTTCTTGATGGGGAACAGCTTATTTATTCAAATCCTAAAACCCTGGAGTTGTTTGGTTGTGGCAAAGAGCAAATAGGGAAGTTGGCTTTTAGTGACTTCTTGCCGCCACAACCAAAGGATTTGAAAGACAGCCGAGAAAAGTATCATCAATATTTTCAGATGGCCATGAAAGGGAAGTCACAGTTTTTTGAGTGGCAATTTAAACGGTTGGATGATGTCTTGTTTGATGCAGAGGTTTCCCTGATGCGTGTGAATCTGCACGAGCGTACTTTGTTGCAGGTAATGGTTAGGGATATTACGCAGAAAAAGCGGGTAGAGCAGGCGTTACGGATCACCGAAATAAAGCTACATGAGATTTTCGATGCCATTGATGATACCATCCTGATTATTGATCCGGAACAGGAAAAAGTCATTGAAGCGAACCGGGCTGCCCGGGAACGTTATGGGTTGGTCGATGCTAAGCCGTTGGATAGAGCTGTCTCAGATTTTTTTCCTGCATCCTTAGTGGCTCGATTACCGGATTTGAAAGCCGAGATTGAAGCCCGGGGCTTTGTTGCATTGGAAGCTCAGACCATAGATCAAAAGGGGCAGGTTATTCCGGTGGAGGTGTTGGCCAGGGCGTTGCATTATAACGGCCGTGGGTTTATCATCTCTGTGGGGCGGGATATTACGGAACGGTTGCAATGGCGAAAAAAGATGTTTAATGCTGTGATGGAAGCGGAGGAGAAAGAGCGTATGCGGGTGGCCCGTGAGTTGCACGATGGTGTGTCGCCCATTATTTCAGCGGTGAAGTTGTATGTGCAGTCAATGATGGATAGTGACGATGAAAACCTGCGCGCCGCCATATTGCAGAAGGCCGGTGAGACCATTGATGAGGCCATTGTTTCGCTTTCGGAGATATCGAATAATCTCAGCCCGCACGTATTGCAAAATTTTGGATTGGTGGTGGCCTTGGAGTCTTTCATTGATCGGGTGAAGGAAATGCACGCGATAAAATACCGATTGGATTTGAAGATTGAAAAACGGTTGCCTCCAATTGTGGAGATTGCGCTGTATCGGGTAATTGTGGAGCTGATGAATAACAGCCTTAAATATGCCCGGGCCACCGAAGTGGTTATTAAGGTTAACAGAATTAATGGTGTCTATCTGACGTATAAGGATAACGGGATGGGTTTTGATGTGGACAAAGCAATGGCTGAAAGTAAAGGGATGGGGCTTTTTAATATGACCAACCGTATTCAATCCTTGGGCGGAGAAATAACCATTGACAGTGCCCGGCAGAAGGGTTGCACGGTGAAGGCTTTTTTACCATTGGAAGAGTGATGATGACAAACGACAATATAAAAGTAATGGTGGTGGATGACCATGCCCTTTTTAGGGAGGGGGTTAAGTTTGTGCTTTCACAAATGGACCGGGTGCAGGTGGTTGGAGAGGCTGAAAATGGAGCAGTTTTTTTATCCTTATTAAAACGCCATCTGCCGGACGTGGTCTTTATGGACATTTCAATGCCGGAGATGGATGGGGTAGAAGCTGTGGAACGCGCTCTGGCCCTCTATCCCAGGTTAAAGGTTATTGCACTTTCCAGCTATGGCGATGAGGTGTATTATTACCGCATGATCCGGGCCGGAGCAGTGGGCTTTGTGCTGAAGAAGGCCGGCAAGGATGATCTTGAAACGGCGTTGGATGCGGTCATGAAGGGCGAGAGTTATTTTCCCGGTAACCTGATGCGTAAGTTACTGTTTAAGGTGAGCAACAAGGGGGAGATGGATAACATATCCCTTTCGCGGCGCGAGAAAGAGGTGTTGGTGCTTATTTGCCAGGGCTACACCAACACTGAAATGGCAGCACAACTGTTCATTAGTCCAAAAACGGTAGATAACCACCGCAGCGCCCTGCTGCAGAAAACCGGCACCCGCAATGCCGCTCACCTGGTGATGTTTGCCATCGCCAACGGTCTGGTGCATTTTGATCGTTGAAGGGGGTGGGTGATGGTTTTGTTGGTGTGTATGAAGCGGGATAGTTTAAAAGGTTTTTATTGGCGTGTGGCAGGTGAACGGGGGGATATATATCCCCATTTCTCAAGTTCATGCAGGTTTTGAATTTCTTTTGTAGCCCCATTGTGAATCAACACTGTTTTAGTGGCAATGTCTAATATGTTGTTATAATCATGGTCGGTAATAATAAAACCTTTGTGGCGGGATTGTTCTTTAATTAAGGCTTTAACTCTTTTTTTGTGGATAGGGGCAATTCCATTGAAGGGTTCATCCAGTAATATGTATTTGGCATTGGAGAAAATAACCAAGAAAGTTTCCAATAATCTTCTTTCTCCGTCCGATAACTGTGTGCTCTTTTTGTTTATTAATGGTTTAATAAATGGGTCTTCTTTTAGTATAATGGCGTTTTCTTTATGACAAAAAATTGAAATTAAGCTTGAAACCTTTACATGATTCGGCAGGAAATGGTTTTGGGGTAAGTAGCTTACCAAATTTTTATTGCCAAATAATCCATTTGCTATTTTGTCTCCAATCTTCACAAACTTATTGTCTGCCACTATAGAGCCAAATATGATTTTTAGCAAAGTTGACTTACCGGTACCGTTACGTCCCAGTAGCCCTATTATTTCACCCGGATTGCAGGATAAGTAAATATCTGTTAATACCTGACTGTTTCCATAGTTTTTTATAATACTGTCAACATGTAGTTTGATCATAGAAGCATGAAAATAGTTCCAATTATTATACTGATCGTTGAGGATAATACCCAAAGCACAATTCTGCTTAAACCCATGTTAAAGTAGAAATAGTACTCATTTCTGTTCCGAATTTCATAGATGAAATAATGAAACAGTGAAGCAAAGAATATGTAAGAGAATCCAACAAAACCTAAACTAAATTCATGCGTTATTGCCATGCCTGACAGGCCCAGTAATAATGAAATCATTAAGCTTGGAATAATAAGTTTCTTATAAAAAATAAATATGCTTCTTATTGTCTGCATCTGTCTTTCTGTGGCATGCTTAAAATAGATGGGAGGATTAATCTGTTGTTTCCACGAATGTAATGAAAATGCCGAATTGTTATCATAAATCAATGGAATTTGAATAGAAATTAGATTTCAAACACCCACCCTGCTGGCACGCGGATATGCAATACGCACCTCTTCATTTAATCACAAATACATCCAATTAACTCATTTTCCTACACCATCATTCTATGAGCAGAGGAAAAGGTAAAAAAGTTATAATACGGATTGTGAATCTGCGTTGGCAGGGGTAGGGAACTGTCGTATGCGAGCCCGCGTACCTGTGTTAGTATGAGAGCTTTTTCGCCAGGCTATTGGCCTGGCGGTTGGCTACTCTATTAGAAAAACAGTATGTATTTTAGTTGTTTATAAATTCAATTGCTTTTTCAAGGACTTCATCTTTTCCATCAATGATTCCTTGAATTGTAGGTTTTACTTCAATATCAACTTTAACACCTTTTCTTTGAGTTTCGGTTCTATCTGGATAAAAAATTCCAATTCCGGTTATCATTGTCTTATATCCTCCAACCATTTCAAATTTATCAACATTCCCATCTGCACCAGAAGTTTGACTGCCAATTGTTGTTACATTGTCTCCGGTTTGCAAAGTCATAGTTGTAAATTCTGCATGGCTTTGAGATTTTTCATTTACCATCAAAATAACTTTCCCTTTATATTTCAGTTCTCCATCTTTTCCACATTGTTTTCCGTTTCTCCAAATAAATTTTCCAGGATAATCCAAATCAGGATAAGTAACTTTTAAAAAGTCATTCTGTTTTGAGGAAATATAATCAGTGATCAAATATCCTGTTCCTTTTGGATAATTTCTTATATCGAAGATAATTGCTTTTGTGCCATTAAGGTTTGCCATTACCTCGGGAACGTCTATTTTTTCAAGGATACCCATGTTCACATACCCAATGTTTCCGTCAAGTATTTTATATTTTTCAGTTTCACTTTCTCTTTTATAGTCAAAATCTTTGAACAGATATCGCTTTATTGTTTTATTGTATACTTTGTGATTTCTAATAAACTCAATCTCTACAGAATTAGATGAGCCATTGAAAATTGAATAAAAAGCATTTGCTTTTTTTCTAGATCGATTAGAACCGTTAATGTATTTTTCCTGTTGTCTAAAGATAGTACCAATTTCTTGGTTGTTAACTTTTGTAATTACATCGCCAATTCTTATATCATCGGCTTTTGCCAATGAGTCATTATAAAATCGGGTTATTACGGCTTTTTCATTTATCAATTTGAAATCGGCTGGAATCCAATAATTTCCAAAGTGTTTTCTTGTTTTATCTGTCACAAATCCTCCATGACTATCATCTATACTCACAATTAATTCGAGCATTGCTAAATGAAAATCATTTTCTGATTTTGGATTAAGAAATTTTGGAATCATTTCGTTGAGGACTTCATCCCAATTTGTGTCTGTTTGATATTTATAGGGAAAGAAATACTCTACAATATTCCAGTACCGGAATAAAGTTAGCAATCTTAAATTTTGGTTTTCCCAATTAAAATTTGTGTACTCTTTTTCATTTATTATGTCTATGTTACCAATTGTTTCGTTTAAAAATTTCACATAGTATTTGTTCCCTTGGTGTCTGTTATTTTCTATGTATTTTAGGGTTTCTGAAAGTTCAGGTGTAAAAATATGATTGTCATTAATCCAACCTAAATTAAAATTTTTATCAAAGTATTCATTTTTGTTATTGAGTTTGCATTTTCGACATTCTTTAACTTTTCCCAGGCTTGAAATCCAATCGAGATAGATTTTAGATAAAATTTCCTTTGAACTGGCATTTTCAACTTTTGGCAAAATTTTAAATAGTTGCTCGTCCCAATTATATTTACCGCTAGCAACTTTAGGATGATAATATTTTAAGTATCCCCAAACTTTTGCGATTGAGGCTAATTTTTCAGTTTGTGTTAATTTTTCTTGAGCTTGTAGTGAAATTCCAAAAATTGAAATAAGCAAAAAAAGAAGTGTTATTTTTTTCATACGGTTTAATTATATTCTGATTAACGCAAAAACGACAGTAATATTTTAAATACATATAAATATATTCTACTATTACACGGGTCGGTTACCCTTCTTTTATGTAAGCTTCGGAAATCAATGTCTCTGGTATAGGGCGAATTGTGCCCAATATCCCAGCAGTTCCATCTTTTTAAGTATCGTCAATTAAGATCGTATCACATCTTTCAGGGGTGAAGTTGGTGGCGTTGCATTGGTTTGTCAGAGAGAACTTAATGTTATTAAGGGATTCGGGATAGACTAACATAATCTGATTTTAAGGTCTTCAAAAATAATAAAATGGGGGAATAATGGGAGGTGTAGAGGGTATGAATTTTAACAGCTTATTGTGATTGTTGTAAACAATGAATGGGTGTATTTTAGGAATGGTGTCATTATATTCAGCGTTTATGCTTTGCTTTATTGCTGTTCTAAATTAGCTTCCGGTTGATTAGAGATTTAGTTATTTACCGATAGTTTTTCTTGGGACGTTGTCTCAAACCCTACTTCATTTTTGGCATTGCCCCAAAAACGAAGAAAATCTAAATCCACTGTTAATTGTTTATTGTTAACTGCTAATTGAATAAAGCCTCCTCGATGAATTTTTCCCAGCCCACTAGTCGGAATCCCCGCATTCATCTTCGTCGCGCCAACGCCGGCCCGCCTATTTTACACCAAACCTATTTAAGAATGAACTTGGTGTAATGCCGATAGATAATTAAAGGCCAATTAAAAGCGAAGCGCATTAAGTGGGCATTTTAATTTCTAATCGGTATGACGGGTCTGCGCGCTTCGGATCATCACGGTCTGGTTGGTAAATTGGAGATTTGCGTTATCGTGACCTTTAAAAAAACTCTGTGCCCAGGTGCCTCTGTGTTTTAATCGGGACGTTGTCCCACACCCTACTTCATTTTTGGTATTGCAAAAAAAAATGGCTCTTTACAGAACATGGGATTATTCCGGCGCAAGGCCTGATATACGGCGAACAACTTGCTGCTTGCGCCGGTTTTAATGGGCGGCTAAATCCCAGGGCGGCACTGCGTTTGCTCTGGGCTATGATGGAATGTCCTTTCAGGACAAAGATTAGGGTCTTTTTGGATTTTAGTCGTCAAAGCATTGCAGGACTGATGCCGGAGGTATCATATGTTTGTAGATGCTGTAAACCATCTGAACCCGACTCCAGCGGAGTCGCATAATAGGCAGTGATGAGGTGTTTTTTCGGTTATCAGGAACCTGCTCACTGTTGACTGGTCATTGTTGACTGTTGACTGATTTCTTCGTCGCGTCTACGCCGACCCGCTTATTTGACGGGCTTGCCCGCTTCCCATCATCATGGTCTTTCTTATAGTGATTAAGTGTAGCGGAAGCTTGATGTATGAAAGTTTTATCCTAAATAAATTGGTAATCTCTATTGTGATTAGGTTGGGCTCTCGATGGAGCGGGGAAAGGTACATTGGAACGCGATATAAGCGCGCACCAGTGAGGGAGATTATTTGCGTTTTGGCGAGAGAAAAAATGGTATAGGTTTGGATTGTGGGGTTATGGTGCCAGGTTTTAAGGTGTAGGATTAACGGCATCTTTGCGAATCTTCGTGTTTTCTCTGCGGCTCTCTGTGTTACAGGGGCTTCCTATCATCATGGTCTTTCTCAATGTGATTAAATGTAGCGGAAGCTTGATCTATGAAAGTTTTATCCTAAATAAATAGGCAATCTCTATTGCGCTTGAGGCGGACTTTCGATGCAGCGAGGAAAGGTACACTGGAACGTGATATAATCGCGAACCAGTGAGGGTGTTTTACATCATTTTTTAAGTAGGTTATTACAACCACGACTATTTCTTATGCTTTACAAGCATAATTACCGAGTTTGAATCTTCATCCAATTTCGATGCAATTTCTTTCAGTTTGCCTTTCAGATGTCCTTCTTCATTAGCTTCAATAAGGTCAAAAGCATTTAAAGAGACACAAGTTGCAATTTCCTGATTTGCAAATCCCCACTTCATAGCAACCGGCATTTCTTCTGAATAATCATTATTCAATACAGAATATTGGAAAATGGCTTTTTCCTGATTGTCATATACCAAATCAGTAGTAGGGAAGCCCTTCCTTCTTTCAATGTCAAACTCTTTTTTAAGAGTTTTCATGAAATAATATCGATTGGTAATAACAGTGGGATAAAGAAATACTTGAGGGTCCATCGTTTGAGTGGAAGGAGTACATGCAATTAAGGGGCTTACATCACCATCCGGCAAATAGTTGTACACAGTATCGGAGGATGTCCTTGTAAGTAACCAACCATCACGAGAGGGGATTGAGCGGCAAAACTCAGGTTGAACAACTACTCCCTCTTTCATCCAAACAGGTGTTTGTACCTCTCCAATAGGTAATTGGATTTCCCGGGTGATGCTTCCATCTTTCTTAGAAACAAGCAAATGACAGGATTCATTGGTCTCGTCTGACGGCGAATAGCTCTTGAAACAAATCAAATTATCTTTGTCGTAATTGAATATGTACTCGTAATAACTGGTGTCTGCAAAATCAAAACTTCTTTTAAAGCTTCCGAATAAATCATATACCAATATTTTTCTCACAGGATAGTCTACGACGAACATTTCATTCTTACTCTCATCCAGAACAATTCCAAAAAACCCGGAATATTCTTCGCCACCATGACCCAACCTATTTATCTTTCTTAAACCTTTACCCGTTTTATCAAAAAGAAATATGTCCCCATTCGTGGATTGGTTTGTAACCAATATGACATTCTTACCTACAGCGGCCACAAAACCTTGAGTAATAAATTCGTTAGTGGTTTCCAACGGAATATACTCTACATCCATAAAGTCCTGAAGAATCAGTTCTTTTTCCGGATAACTTGCGTTAACATCAACAGTGATGATTTCTGCTGGTGGGTTACTTCTATTTCCGCATCCTGCCATTACGACTGACAAAATGATTGCTGACATTGAGATTGCTCTTTTCATTTTCAAGGTATATTTTTTAAATATTTCGAGTGTTGTATTACTTTATTATCAATATTCATTTTCTTTAATTCCGAATGGGCAATTTTAACAGCACCTGAATTCCATTCGTTTTCATTTCCAACAATCCTTAATAAATCTTCAGTTCTTCTATATTGGTGGGTTAAAACCATTATTTTGGTACTTGTTTTTGTAGCTTGTGGACAACGTTGCGTGTATGTTTGCTTGCGGGACTTAAAAGAGTTGAACTACAAAGTTACTAATTAGCCAAATCTGCGATTTGGCTCCGCTGTGTATTATTCAATTTTCCCGTCAAATCGCAGATTTGGCGGTGTTTATGCAAAGCTTAAAAGTTTCAATTTTATTCCGAAACCTGCATGAAATATACATTTTATTAGGCCACGTATTTAATTATTTATCATTTTCTCTATGATATAGAATATTTGCTATTATGTCTCCTAATATATATGCGTGTCCTTGTTCCATTTCATCAAATGTGTTCTGCCCAAATTTAATTGCAGTTTCAATTCTTCCTCTTGCTGCTTCAATTAGAAATTCTTGGTCGATATCCTTAAAGCCTCCTTGTTCCAATAATGAACTATAATCTGCAACATCCCAGCGATTTCCAACCTTATTTGCTACTTGGCCATATTTGCGAAATGATTCGTTATAATATTCTGCAAGAATGTCTTCGGAATCATGATAGTAGTCAGGAACTTCAGTTTTCTTAAGTATTTCAATAAGAGTGTTTATTTCTCCTGAAAAACTATCTTCTTCTTCAATATATTTTTTTTGTTCTTCATCCCACATTAATTCCCAATTAGGCATTATGTGTTGTAGTCTTTTTGTTACATATATTTCGAGATTATCACTCCAATCAAAAAAATTCTTCATTCTTGTTTTGTTGTTTATATTTAAGTATAATTTTTCTTTACATCAGAGATGCGAATTCATCGCCTTGAAATTATTCTATATGCAACCCTATATGTGGCCTAACGTTTGGCTAGATGAAGCGTATGGCAATTTAACGAACCAAACCTTCCAAAACGCCACTGAGCCAAATCTTTTATTTTTTTTTATCTTTTCATTTCTAAAGCCAAATCAAAGATTTGGCGGTGCTAAATTACCATATTTACTTCCCAATAACCACGAGTGCCATATGCTTTATTCTAGCGTGTTGGCTGTAGTTATTCTTTATCATATGAATACACGAATCTATATGCCCAGTCTTTCATTATTCGATTTTTCTCTTGTAAAACATGCTTTCTTCTTTCATTAACTATGATTACACTTTTATCAGCAGCTTTTTCATTCCAAAATGTCACAGTACACCTCTTGGTTAAAGGGAAAAACAACATTTCAATCCTTCCCTTGTCGTTTTGTTTAATAACAATCGGATTATCACTTGTTATAAAGCATGAATCTAAAGATGAAACCCATAATGTCTTGCTCATCTTTCTAAGCTGTTCGAACTTGTCTATAACTTCGTAATCTATAAATTGAAAAGATGGTTTTATCAAATGGTTCTTTTCTGAATTTTTCCAGATTTCCGTATTACAAATAGCTGAAATTATATATACTCCATGTATAGCTTGTGTAAGCCTCTCGACTGAATATTTTTCATTCAATTCGATTTTATCAGAGTGCTTTTTTCGTATATCTCTTGCTGTAAATTCAAACTGTTTTCTAAAAAATGGAGTTCTAAAGAGTTGAACCACTAAGAAATCAATTATGTCATCCGTCCGAATATATGACACGATTTCCATTTCTTTATATTTGTAGACTTTTTCTCCTAAATCAATGAAACTTTTAATTAAAGGAGATGAGATACGTTCGTTATATTTTTCAATCAAAGAATCAACATAACTTTTATCATCAGTATCGTCAATTAAGAATCTAGATAGGTCTTCAGGTTCAATGTCATAGAAGTTTTTACTGAACCCTATTTTATCAACAGGGATTCGCCTTTCACTGAGGTATTTGTTCTCTTTTTTATCAAAAACGAATACTCTATCTTCTTCAGAAAATGTCTTTAAATAATATTGAGGTACAAAATGTTGATTAGGTCCAGCCATTATTGTTTATTTCTGTATTAATGTTAATTACAGCCAACGGCCTGCCGTATGATGCGTGGCTTGTGTTGCGCCTGCGGCAAGCCATGCATTATTACGGTTTATTAGCACCTGGCATTTCTTTTTAATCAATAACTTCTCCTAGTTTAAATTCATATTTATGTGAACTAAGTCTTGTTATTTCAATTTCTTGCCTTCCTAGTTCAAAAGCTCTATTATTCTTTAGTATTCGATAGCACTTTATATTATTTTTTGTAATAAAGGTCAATAAACTTCTTTTCAGTTTATGGTCTAAATGGTTTGTTTTAAATCGTATTGATTCAATACCAGTTCTTGCATCTGCATAATCAATCTCAGTTGGTAAAATAAAATCATACCCTAAATGAATTTCTTCGATGCTGTCAATATCATATTTTTTAAAACGAGAGCTAATATTTTGCTTTGACCAGAA
Source organism: Marinilabiliaceae bacterium JC017 (assembly GCA_004296775.1). GTDB lineage: Bacteria > Bacteroidota > Bacteroidia > Bacteroidales > Marinilabiliaceae > JC017. The sequence continues at coordinate 4,766 of RHGE01000044.1, read as the reverse complement.
TGGATGATATGTTCCTTTGGGATTTCTATAGATATACCTCCACTCCTTTTCATTCTCCCATCTATTCTCTTTTACATTTGTTTGATATAAGAATGATAATATTGCTCCCTTTTCTTTTGTATTAATTTTTTCTATTTCATCAACGTAATTAATAGGGTAAGGTCCATAAATGTCTCGCGGCAATGAATCAGTCCGATATTTTACAAGAAAACCACTATTTTGCGCATAATATGCCCACATCAAAATGTCATTATAGTTTTCGCACATTGAAATAACTCCGAATTGCTGAAATAATCTTACTTGTTCCCATTTCTGAAACTCCTTATCAAGTTCGTCCCTCTGATTATTATATAATTCAGTTATTCTTTCTTTTGAATAGATATTTGATAGGTAGCTACCTAAATAATCTTCTAATGTATGACCTGAAATATCAACGAATAGTTGTGAACAGTCATATTTGTCATTTAACTGCAATGGGTGTGAAGCATATAAGAAAGTACCTACTAATGCAGATATACTATTCTTACTTAATGGGTAATATTTATATAGATATTCAGGTTTTTCAATTGGTACAATCCGCTTAATCTCAAATTCATAATTGCCATCGGGAAATTGAGTAAAGTTGTATTCATTGCTGTTATATGTGTGCGAAATCTTTTTTGCCATGCTTTAATCTATTTAGATTACCTCAATAATATCAATCTGTTTGGTTTTCTGTCATTTTTATTTTTACAGCTTTGATGTAATAAATAATAACAGCTAGAAAAATCCATATTGTAGTTATCGTTACAGTCTTTTGAACCCAACTAATCTGCCAGAAATCTACAATCAAGTCTCGTATGATAATGTACTCAAAGATTAATGGAGCAAATAACAAGATGAATAAAGGAGAAATCATCAGAAAAGTTAAACAGCCAGTTTTTCCTTTGTTCATATATTTACTATTAACTTCTTCCCATAAAGAGAAAGGCATAATAATTTGCAAAAATGCATTAGAGTAGGTGGCATTTTCATCAACTCCTTCCTTTAGGTTATAAAATCGACCACCTATCTGCCTTATGTTATTTATAATTAATGACCTGTGGGCATTAAGCGTTACAAATTTTAATAATAAATAATTGAAAATTAACGGAGTAAATAGCTTTATAAAAGAATTATCTGTAAGAACTATTGGCCCCAACTTTAACTGTGAAAAAATATCCAAATCTATACTGAAGTAGATGAAAATTAAAAATGCCATCCAAATTAATATCTTATCATTTGAGCGATTACTAGCATCTAATTTCGTAAGTAGTTTATCAAAAAAGCTCTTAATGTCGTCTTCTTTATTAATAGCGATGAAAGTTTCAATTTCTTTTTTTGTCATAGTTGTAATTCCTGCTTGGTGCTAACACTCCAGCATCTCTACCCAAGTGCATATACATCTTATTTAACTCGCAAAAAGGTGCACATACATCGCTAAGATGGCGTTGTATGTGCACCTTTTTTAAGTATCGTCAAAAATATCATCAATTAAGATCGCCTCACATCTTTCAGCGGAGTGTTTGGTAGCGTTGTTTCGTTTTGTCGGAGAGAACTTAATGTTATTAAGGGATTCGGGATAGACTATCATAATTTGATTTTAAGATCTTCAAAAATAATAAAATAGAGGAATAATGGGAGGTGTAGTGGGCATGATTTTTAACATCCTCTAGTGATTTTGTATATAAACACGAAAGTGTTGGTATCATTAATATGGCATCTCTATTGTGCTCATGTCAGGCTTCTGAAACGCGTTCCAAGTCTTCTGAAAGAGACGCCAGGTCTTCTGAAATGAGTTCCAAGTCTTCTGAAATAGACGTCAAGTCTTCTGATACGGGTTCCAAGTCTTCTGAAACGCGTTCCAAGTCCTCTGAAATAGACGCCAAGTGTTCTGAAACGGATTCCAAGTCTTCTGAAAGAGACGCCAGGTCTTCTGAAACGGGTTCCAGGTCTTTTGAAAGGGACGTCAAGTCTTCTGAAACGCGTTCCAAGTCCTCTGAAATAGACGCCAAGTGTTCTGAAACGCGTTCCAAGTCCTCTGAAATAGACGCCATGTGTTCTGAAACGGGTTCCAAGTCTTCTGAAATAGACGCCAAGTGTCCTGAAATGGGATCCAAGTCTTCTGAAAGAGACGCCAAGTGTTCTGAAACGCGTTCCGGGTCTTCCATGATACACGCCAAGTCCTCCATGGTGTATGCCAAGTCTTCTGAAAGAAACACCGTGGTAATGTTCGAGTGTGTTCAATGTTTTATTGGTCAGGGCTTTTAGTTATAGTCGGTTTGGCCGGTAGCCAAATAATCATTTGCATTCATTCGTTGACCGGAAAACTCTGTGTCTTCGTGCCTCTGTGTTTATATTACTTGTGTCACTGCCGTTTTTTCATTATTTAGTTATCAGTAGTCAAATAATCATTCGTTGATTGAAAAACTCTGTGTCTCCGTGCCTCTGTGTTTAATTTCCATTAAAAAACCCCATAGCGATGACTGCTATGAGGTCTTGTATTATTGTTTTGGTTAACTACTAAAAATAGCTTGAGCCATCCCAGCAGTGCGTACACAATTTTTCTTTTGGCAGGCCAATGGCTTCTACCAGGTCGTCCAGTTTCTGGAACTCCAATGATGTTAAATCCAGTGTCTTTCTGATCTCTTCAACCATGGCTTTGTATTTTTCCGAATTGCAATCGGAGTATTCCGTCATGTCCACATCTTCTTTGCCTTCCAGTTTGCAGGCTGCTTTAATGGTTGCCAGGTCCATGTTGGAACGGGAGCTGCTGAAATTTAGGAATTGGCAAGGGAAGGTGAGGGGCGGACAGGCAATGCGCACGTGAACCTCCTTGATGCCGGCCTTATGCAAATCCTGCACGTTATCTTTTAGCTGGGTACCCCTGACAATGGAGTCGTCCAGAAAAATACCACGTCCGTTTTCAATTAAGGCTTTGTTGGGGAGTAGTTTCATTTTGGCAACTAAATCCCTGGTTTTTTGGTTTTGTGGCATGAAACTTCGGGGCCAGGTGGGAGTGTATTTGGAATAGGGCCGTTTAAGCGGAATGCCTGTGGCGTTGCTGTAACCCATGGCGTGGCCAACCCCCGAATCGGGAATACCGGCAACGAAATCGGCTTTAATGTTATTGCTTTTCGACAAGGCTGCTCCACAACGGTAACGACATTCGTCCACATTGATGCCCTCGTAGAAAGAAGGTGGGTAGCCGTAATATACCCACAGGAAGGAGCATACCTGCATTTTCTCGTTGGGTTTGCGCAGTTGCTCGTAACCATCGGCCTGTATTTTGATTACTTCGCCGGGACCCAGGTATTTCTCTATTTCATAGCCCAGGTTGGAGAAGGCGCAGGTTTCAAAGGATGCTGCGTGGGCGTTGTCTCTTTTCCCGAGTATGATAGGAGTACGTCCCAGTTTATCGCGGGCAGCGATCAGGCCATCCTCGGTGAGAATAAGCATGGAGCAGGAGCCTTTTACGCTGTTGTAAACATTCTCAATGCCCGACAGAAAATCATCGCCTTCAGCAATCAGCATGGCAATCAGTTCGCTGGGGTTTATGCTTCCCTGGCTGGTTTCAGAAAAGGTGCGGTGTTGTTTGATGAAACGTTCTTCCAGTTCGTCAATATTTACAATTTTAGAAACAGAAGCTACGGCAAAGCGTCCCATGTGAGAGGTCACAATAATGGGTTGCGACTCGGTATCACTTATTACTCCAATGCCGCTATTTCCATCGAAATCGGCAATGTCATTTTCAAATTTGTTTCTGAAATAGCCATCTTCCAGGCTGTGGATGGTGCGTTGAAATCCTTTTTCTTTTGAGAAGTAGGCTAATCCAGCCCGTTTGGTACCTAAATGGGAATGGTAATCGGTCCCGTAAAAAACGTCAGCAATGCAATCCTCTTTCGAGATAGTGCCAAAAAATCCACTCATTGAATTATATTATTTAATTATGGTAGGCGGGCGAATTTATACAAAAAACTTGTTTAATCTATAAAAAGGAAAGTGTTACAAATTATTTGGTTTCATTCTAAATCACAATGTGTCGTTAGGTTGTTAGATGATAGGCCATAGGGCGATTAGCATCAGACTCCGATGTAGTGTTATAAAAGGGTTTGTTATCAAATGATCATAAGCTGCTTTTTTGGTTATTGCTAAAGTTTAATGAATCATTGAGTTTTTAAATCCACAAAACTTCGTTGTTGAATAACTCCATTTATAGCGCTGGTGATAGGGTTAGAGATCACAGACAAACTAAATATTAATGATCCATAAAAAAAGGCAATGCCCGCAGCGTTCTGTGGGATTGCCTTTTTAATCGACTAATAAAAACCCCTGTTAGGTTTTTATAAATTGCAAGTAATCAACCTAAAAGTATATGGAAAATATTGCCGGTCGTTACCGGTCTACCATATTATACTAAACATATTTAAAAATGACACTGGTATAATGCCGATTGATGATTAAAGATCAATTAAAAGCGTAGCGCATTAAGTGGTCATTTTAATCACAATAGATCGTTATATTTTTAGATAATAGTCAGAGATGGCCATTGGCCATATTGACGCCAAGATAATAGCGATACATCCTTGTTAGATGACATATAGTTTTATTGGGACGTTGTCCCAAACCCTACTTCATTTTTGGCATTGCCCCAAAAACGAAGCAAAAAACGCTAGTCAAATAAAAGCTTCCACCCACCTCCTTGATGAATTTTTGCTAACCCACATGCCAGAATTCCCGCATTCATC
>RHGE01000415.1 GCA_004296775.1 Marinilabiliaceae bacterium JC017 | reverse complement strand
TAGATATTTTCTGAAAAAGTCTCAGCAATAATTCATTAATCCCCATATTTATAAATGCAACTTTTTTTCCTATTTAATTAACACGAATAAATGAGTTCTTTTTGAATCTCCATCTTCGAGTGACTCGATAGGATAGATTCACTAATCTCACACTTCTTCGAATATCAAGGACTCATAAGAAGTAATTAAAAATAGTGATAAAAATATTGAATTAAAAAAAATGTCCTACTTCCACATCATTATTTAAATAATGTTTTTGAGTAAGTACCGCATTTTTTTTAATCATCATAAGAAAGATCAATCCATGTTTCGTTTCTTTTCGAATTGAACCACCAATGATTTAAAACAGATAGATAGATTGAAAAATAATAGATTGAAAAATAAATCCAATTTATTTCTTTTTTATGGAATGGATAAAAAGGATTGATATATAAGAGAACGTTATTCTTTCATCTGATTGCTAAAATAAAAATAGAAAGAATAGAGGATTCCATATTTATCAGATAAACC
>RHGE01000414.1 GCA_004296775.1 Marinilabiliaceae bacterium JC017 | reverse complement strand
CCAATCTCATCCCTTCTAACCATCCACCAAATTAAAAAACAGGCCCGAACGATCCGTCGGGGAGGTTATTATTTCCATCAATTTCCACCATATTTCCAATGATCCAAAACCTCATTACTTCTCCAGCTTCCAACCTCTAACTTCTAACCTCCTATATCTACCAGCATCCAAACATCGTACACCCAATCCCATCCCCACTACCTCAAAATATCTCCATATATTTCTATTTTGTTTCCAATTCCGTCCCCAAATAATCATCGGTCAAATCAAAAACAGGTCCGAATGATCAGACGTGGTGGTTATATCTCCATCTATTTCCATCTGTTTCCAATCTCATCCCTTCTAACCATCCATCAAATCATAAACAGGCACGAACGATCCGTCGTGGAGGTAATTATTTCCATCAATTTCTACCATATTTCCAATGATCCAAAACCTCATTACCTCTCCAGCTTCCAACCTCTAACTTCTAACCTCCTATATCTACCAGCATCCAAACATCGTACACCCA
>RHGE01000413.1 GCA_004296775.1 Marinilabiliaceae bacterium JC017 | reverse complement strand
ACTTAAAGGTCAAAATTTGGGGTCGACAAAACGTCAATGGAGAAGTTCCATTGTCYTGCTTCTTTCGTCGGAGGGCTSTCTTTGGGCTTTCCRAAAAGGTATCACATGCCAAGTTTGGCCTCACGGTMTARAAGTTATRGAGTCATAAAGTTTTAACCAAAAAAAAAAAAAAAAAAAAGAGGGATGCAACACGAGGACTTCCCGGGAGGTCACCCATCCTAGTACWACTCTCGCCCAAGCACGCTTAACTGTAGAGTTCTGATGGGATCCGGTTCATTAGTGCTGGTATGATCGCATCYGTTASTAYATGCAATGCAATCGTATMTATTCTTTTTTTAAGWCTTKATGAWCCRTTYGCCGTGGGTCCCACCCGCCATGTAGGGATACCCCATCTAGTCTTAACGAGCTTTGATGCAGGAAAAAATTCGAAAACAATGCTTGAACAAGTAATTTTGGGTCCGTAATATAGCCCAAATCACGAAAATGCCCGAAAAAGTACTTAAAGGTCAAAA
>RHGE01000412.1 GCA_004296775.1 Marinilabiliaceae bacterium JC017 | reverse complement strand
TAATCAGCAAATAATGACTATCACTCATTTCAGTTTCCTTTCGGTTTCTAAAAGCCAGCCATATGCTGATATTCTTCTTGTTGGCTAAATGGGTGGACCATAAATATTTTCCATAAGCACGGCGTACCCCTGTAAATTGATAGTCCACTTCGTTAATGCCGCTACGAGCCATGATGATAAGCGTATCGTTCAATGAAGCATGGTCCAACTGATGGTCGGGATTCCATTCAATAAGTAAGTTATCGCCGTCCCGTGAGACTTGCATCGATGGCGGCAAGGCAATAGGGCCATGACTAAGCAGTGCTGTTTGGTAATTAATGTCTAACAGGGGAAAGCTACCTTGGATACCATGTTTCAGGTTATACGACTGGGCAGCTTGAAAGGCCGAATGCCTGATAGCTTCCCGGGCAAAAGTGATACGGATTAAATCTTTGAAGGGCCTCAGGAAATTTAAAATCAACTGGAATTTTTGACGTTGGGCCAGCTGGGCTGGCGATTTCTTATCGCGGTAT
>RHGE01000411.1 GCA_004296775.1 Marinilabiliaceae bacterium JC017 | reverse complement strand
ATCAATGAATGGATGCCTCTATTAAAACCAAAAATCTATCACAGTAATTACTCAGCAAAACCGGGTTAAGAGGAACCGTATGCGGGAAAGCCGCTCGTGCGGGTCTGTGGGGGAGCGGTGAGGTAACAAGCCGCTCTACCCGGAACATATTGTTCAAATTGAACGTCCGCAATATTATTAATAGCTCATTAAGTTTTAGTAATCGCCTGAGAATTCTTTTATAACACAAGTTGTTATGAGATTTCCAATTGGTTAGGTATAAATAGGTCTATCATATAACAAGCTTGCAAAGTGTCTCATCTCCAGAGATTAGTACTTTTGTCTTGGATGCGGATTGTTCAAGGTGTATTAGTTTGTTCTTAAGATATTCAAGAGTATATTTTTCCAGGTAGTGAGAAGCATCTCTATCTTTTCTGATTTGAAGGTAACGGTAGGATCGGGTTGTACAGTCGTCAATATGGGCAACGGCCATCTCTGACTCACCTTTTGTTAGAATGTCAAGACTTGAAGACTC
>RHGE01000410.1 GCA_004296775.1 Marinilabiliaceae bacterium JC017 | reverse complement strand
TGTTCTGGACGAACTTGATTCTGCAACTTCCTTGCCTGTACCTGTTTCAGTCGCCATCTCCCTCGAGGTCGAACCCGGAGCTCTGATACCACTTGTAGTGCCAAAATACGAATAACCACAAACGAAGAGRAGAAAWAGCAATAAACGAAAAACAAGCRCACACACAAGAACACAGCGAATTTACGTGGTTCGGCAATAGCCTACGTCCACGGGGCAGCMATGATCAATYCACTATGAAATCGAGGTTACAAAACTATTCAAATTAGGAGTGCTCTCTAAAAGAGTGCCCTCACACAAAATTAGAAAGACAAAAGTCTTTCTTCCAAAGTGGTTCTAAAATATAGAACTATTTTAGACTTAGTTATACTAAGGCATGTGGCCCTATTTATAACATCCAAAAAAGACCCCTTTTCTCTCACTCTTCCGATGTGGGATTAGTGTAGCTCTAAAAGTGAGCCACACACCCACACTCTTCCGATGTGGGATTAGTGTAGCTCTAAAAGTGAGCCACACACCCAC
>RHGE01000409.1 GCA_004296775.1 Marinilabiliaceae bacterium JC017 | reverse complement strand
AATCGCTAGCCAGATTAGATCAAACAGTCCCCGATATATTGGTAGCTTATCAAATATGTCTTCGAACCTCTTCGTTTCTGTCTTTTGATTTCACTTGGTGGGTACGATGCATAATAGGTGTTACTGGTTAAAGCGTTGTCAAATTCCAAATACCTGTGGCATTTTCAACTGAGTYGTTTTATCATTMAGTATCAMAAAAGAACATAACAAAAACMAAACMTTCCTTCTATCAGTAAGTRCTTTTAARTACTTGATCGCAGATTCTAAATAACGAATAATTAATCAATCTATCAATTGAATTTCMTAGTTTGAATTTGTTGAGGGTCTTGTTTTAACTTATAGCTTTTGCTTATCAACATTATTGTGCTGATTTAATTCTTGTCTTTAGGCGATTTTCGTGGGTGTAATGTCTATTTACATTTCTTGTACATAAAACACCTCAAGTCTGAAGTAAACCTGACTCATTTGTTTTAGAAATAATGTAATCATTTACTGACGAGAGTAATTAGCTAAATTAAAG
>RHGE01000408.1 GCA_004296775.1 Marinilabiliaceae bacterium JC017 | reverse complement strand
AGAAGTAATGAGGTTTTGGATCATTGGAAATATGGTGGAAATTGATGGAAATAATAACCTCCCCGACGGATCGTTCGGGCCTGTTTTTTAATTTGGTGGATGGTTAGAAGGGATGAGATTGGAAACAGATGGAAATAGATGGAGATATAGCCACCACATCTGATCATTCGGGCCTGGTTTTGATTTGACCGATGATTATTTGGGGACGGAATTGGAAACAAAATAGAAATAGATGGAGATAATTACCACTCCGTCTGATCATTCAGGACTGTTTTTGATTTGRTGGATGGTTAGAAGGRATGAGATTGGAAACAGATGTAGATATTTTGAGGTGGTGCGGATGGGTTTGTTGTTGGTGAAATGGGAGGTTAGATGTTAGAAGTTAGAGGTTGGAAGCTGGAGAGAAGTAATGAGGTTTTGGATCATTGGAAATATGGTGGAAATTGATGGAAATAATAACCTCCCCGACGGATCGTTCGGGCCTGTTTTTTAATTTGGTGGATGGTTAGAAGGGATGAGATTGGAAACAGATGGAAATAGATGGAGATATTTTAAGGTAGTGGGGATGGGATTGGGTGTACGATGTTTGGATGCTGGTAGATATAGGAGGTTAGAAGTTAGAGGTTGGAAGCTGGAGAGGTAATGAGGTTTTGGATCATTGGAAATATGGTAGAAATTGATGGAAATAATTACCTCCACGACGGATCGTTCGTGCCTGTT
>RHGE01000407.1 GCA_004296775.1 Marinilabiliaceae bacterium JC017 | reverse complement strand
ATCAATGGGCCTTATTAGCGTTGCTAAGTTCACGTARYTCATCCAKTTTRTTTGRTAGACTCGCGGCGTTCATRTATAAGCAGTTTATGCYYTCAATKTGRAAYGMGTGAGCTTCGTCCTGTTTGTCTGTATGAGCCYTACGTSAATGGATAGGCAGCCCACCTACATAGGGTTTGCCGAGKTGGTAGGCCCTGTCCTTTACACTTTTTTATCGTCWAGACAGTCCACAAGTGKAATKATCRGMYCCRACTTGCCTTTGTGYTTGGTCCTRGTTTCRTATGGCCTATCCGGGTGCATGTGGATTCCAGGTGGCAATCGACGTCTGTTGGCACGAAATGCTTTCAGAGTTGCAGCCGCCATATGGAAAGATGGGAAGGTTATCTTCATTAAACGGGGTCTAGAATCACCATCCTTCYTGGCTAGTCTCGTCACATGCTGAGTCAGTATGTGTTTGAGCCTCAAGGACTGTTTGATGAATTTCCATTCCCTGATGTCAGAGTTTGATTGAGTAGGGTCCGTATTTT
>RHGE01000043.1 GCA_004296775.1 Marinilabiliaceae bacterium JC017 | reverse complement strand
GTTTTGTCGTAGAAAGAACCAATGCATGGCTTGATGCTTTCAAGGCAATACTTGTGCGTTTTGAAACAAAAAAATCGCATTGGAAAGCTCTAAATATCATTGCTTTTTGTATTATTCTTCTTAGACAACTTTAAACAACTTCATTGTAAACAGATATGGATTTCTCACTAACGGCATTATTTTTTCTACATTTTAAAAATATAATTTTCGGTACTTTTACCCCGGAAATTTTTCATCAACAATAACACGCACAAACAATGATGTCTTTTACTTCTTTAGGTTTATCTCCATCTTTATTAAGGACGTTGGCCGCTAACAATTTCACACAACCTTTTCCCATTCAGCAACAGGCCATACCTGCCATTTTAAACAGAAAAGATGTTTTAGGCATTGCCCAAACAGGTTCGGGTAAAACCGCCAGTTATGTATTACCGGTATTAATGAACTTGCAAGGAAGTACAACAACCAAAAACAGGCACGTCAACGCTCTGGTATTGGTTCCTACTCGTGAATTGGCCGTACAGGTAAGAGAAGTATTTCAGATGTTTGGCTCTAAGCTGCCCGAACCCATCAAATCATTAGCCGTGTATGGAGGTGTTTCCATTAATCCGCAAATGATCGCCCTGCAAAATGTCAATGTTTTGGTTGCCACTCCCGGACGCTTGCTAGAATTGGTAGAATCAAATGCCGTTCACCTGTCAGATATTGAAACCCTGGTATTAGACGAAGCGGATAAAATGCTCAACCTTGGTTTTAAAGAAGAGATGAACCGCATCTTTGCGCTTCTACCCAAAAAACGTCAAAACCTGTTATTCTCTGCCACACTAAGTGAAGACATCAACCAAATAAATCAGTTCTTACTGCACGATCCTTTGGTTATTAAGATAGAAGCTCCGAAGGATAACATCGAACTGATCAATCAATTGGGTTATTTTGTGCCCGAAGAGAAAAAAGGACCACTACTGCGCTATATAATTAAACACAATGAATTGAAGCAGGTATTAGTATTTACTTCTTCCGTTTACAAAGCCGATAATGTGGCCGATAAACTGCGTAAAAACGGAATAGATGCCATTGCCATTCACAGTAAAAAAAGCCAGGGTGCCAGAACAAAAGCCTTAAGCAAGTTCAAGGCTGGTGAGCTGCAGGTACTGGTGACAACCGACCTGTTAGCACGTGGTATCGACATTGAATTTTTACCCTGTGTGATCAATTATGAATTACCTCGTTCGCCCAAGGACTATATTCACCGTATTGGACGAACCGGCCGCGCCGAATCTCCCGGTGATGCCATTTCTTTGGTTACCCCGGAGGACAAGCATCATTTTAAGATCATCCAAAAGAAAATGGGTAAATGGGTCACCATGATCGATTCTGAAGGCATCGATTTAAAGGGGCATTAACCCGTAAGTAATCAATTAGAAATGCCGGCACAAATGACAAACATGCCGCATAGCAAACCAGAATCATACGGCCGGCATTCATATAATCAATACACATAGATCATTAGATTTTAGATGATAGACCTGAGACAGATTTACATCAGCTTCATTTAAAAAACTCTAGAATTTTTGACTTTCAAATAAGCACAAACTGTTTTACAGTTAATTACAAAAACTTAACGGACTATTATAAAAAGGAATAACAGGATGCCAGAGGTATCCAATGTTTATAGCGGTTGGAATAAGACATACATTCGACTCCAGCCGGAGTCGCACATTATTCATATAATAACTATAAACATGTCATCCCTCTGAGGATGCGGGTATAAAGACTGGTTTCTATCCTTTGACGGAGTGTTTAGGTTGTAATATCCAGTTGATCGTTTAATTTCAAATAACAGACCTGGGAAAGGTTTACATCTGGTTCATTTAAAAAGCATCTAAATTTGATCATCAAACATTCAATTATTTCAAAAATTCAACAACCAATTATCAATATTGGCCAAAAAAAGAGAGCCGAAAATTCCGACTCTCTTTCCTCTTGGTAAAAATGAAAAAAACACTAACGGGCTATTCATTTTCCGTTTCTTTCTGACGTGTACGGCGTGCTTTAGCCGAAGAAGTAACACCAGTGATGATTTCATTAATGGCATTAATAAGTTGCTTCAGATTATCCGACTCATAAAAATTCATTTGGCTCTCAATATATGACAAGGTGGCCCGCACATTTTCATAAAGCGACTTGCGAATAGTAAGTAAATCCACCGATTCTTCACTGTCTTTTATTTCACGAGCCTGCAGCGTAGTCTCAAAATCAGTTTGAGCATCATTTAATTTAACCAGCCATTCAGTCAGGTCTAACATCTCAAGATGAGCAGCAGCAGGTTCCTGATGCATTTCATTGATCATGGCATTAATCAATGCGGTCTCTTTCTTATTTCCTTCATGATACATGCACCAGCCATGCCGACGAATAATCTCTCGCAAAACACGGGCAGCTTCCTGCAAGGGTGGCTCCCAATGGTAACAAAAAGCTTCCACCATCATGCGGAAACCCAAAAAACGAAAATCCCTTACTTGATCCTTTTCTTCTACCTCTTTTGATAAAGGATTGCCAGTACGACGATTCAGAGTCGCTTCATATTTATCGAAAGCAGGCTGTAGCCGTTCAAGAAGCATTGACTTTAAGATATCATCCAGATTGGAAGCGATAATCGCATTAATCAGACGTTTTACCAGGGTGTAAAATTCCTCCTTCGAAAGGAGATGGACTAAAAGAGCTTTAATCATGTTTTTCAATTTTTTAGTTACAACACATAAGTTAATCACCATTTTCAAATCAAAAAAATTACCCCTTCCCGAAAGAAATGACCTAATGATTATTTTGGGGACATCCATATAAATTATTCAACCACTAACCATTCAATAACATCCATCCGTCAATATATCATTCGAATGCATCATTTAGTAGTTTTTATGACATTTATCATACTCTTATATCCCCATGCTTTTCCCTGTAAACTACAAAACGAATCAACCTGATAAAACAACCCGATTAACTGATTCACAACAATTGAAAGTTAGAACCAGCCCATTAACAGCGGCCACCAATATTTTCGAACGACTAAATCACACATTACATTTGCCTTCCTTTTTCATGGAAGCATACTTGTAACATCAGTTGAGCACTCCCTTTTTCATGGAAAACGGAATCACACGTTACTTTAGCGCTTCCGTTTTTATGGAAGCATAATTGTAACATCAGTTGAATACTCCCTTTTTCATGGATGACGGGATCACATGTTACATTTAACCTTCCGTTTTTATGGAAGCATACTTGTAACATCAGTTGAGCACTCCCTTTTTCATGGAAGACGGAATCACACGTTACTTTAGCGCTTCCGTTTTTATGGATGCATACTTGTAACATCAGTTGGGTACTCCCCTTTTCATGGAAGACTGAATCACATGTTACATTTAACCTTCCGTTTTCATGGAAACATACTTGTAACATCAGTTGAGCACTCCCCTTTTCCTGGAAGACGGAATCACACGTTACTTTAGCGCTTCCTTTTTTATGGATGGATACAGCTAATCTTATTAGAACACCTTCATAAAACCCGGGATTATCAGAACATGCTTATCCTGTACTGGCAGTTAAATCTTCATTTCAACTACATCGATCTGTAATTACAAACCGACTTTTTTGTTACTTTCGTCCAAACGATGGATAAACGCTGATTTAACTAATACGTATGCTTAATTCGCCCCAATTTTGGAAATAGCTACAAATTCTCATAAATCCTTCTGAATACAGGCAAAACATGAGTTATACAGCCCTTTATTCGGTTGTTAAGTACAGAAAGCATGGCGTTATTTTGGTGAGATAACTTTGCACATATGGCGTGGAATATTCTATTCTAATTATCATGACATCAATATGGCCAGCAACCATCACAAAACTACAATCAAAACCTAACGATTGATTAAAATGAATGAATCAAGAAAATATTGTCGAAGCCTTCATGCACAAATAAGCCTGGGAACCACCTCAGACGACAGGTTTATGCCCGATGGATATATCCGGGCCTTTGCTGAGATGGATGACCTGGTTATCACCGAAAAACTGGATGGTCAGAATAATTGCTTTAGTAAAAAAGGGGTATTTGCCCGTTCGCATACATCAACATCCGAACATCCATGGGATAAACCCCTTCGGGAGCGTTGGCATTTAATTAAAACCGACTTAAACGACCTGGAAATTTTCGGGGAGAACTTGTACGGCATTCATTCCATTGCCTATCGAAACCTGGAATCCTATTTTTATGTCTTTGCAGTGAGAGAGAAAGAACGCTGGCTATCATGGGAAGAGGTAAAGTTCTATGCCGCGATGCTGGATTTCCCAACGGTTCCCGAATTACCATTTAAAACTAAATTAAAAAATGTTTTTGAGGAAGGGAAAGATGAAAACAAGCTGCTGGAATATTGGTTAAAAGAAAATCTGGGCATGACCTGGGAGGAAAAGGTTGAAACACCAGGCATTCTGGGTGGCTATGATCCACTAACAGGCAACGATTGTTCGGAAGGACTTGTGATTCGAAACATCAATGGATTTGGCACCAATGAAGGCGTCATACCGGTTGCCGCAAATGAATTCAATAACCTGTTTAAAATTGTTCGTAAGTCTCATGTAAAAACAGATATACATTGGACCAGGAACTGGAAACCTGCCACCTTAAACAATTACAGTAAGTACAAATGGTTTGGCTATGAATTTATGACAAAAAGATGATCTGGAAATTCCCCACATACGAAGTTAATTCAAACATCAACTGGCCCTTAATAGAATCGAAATTCGCCTGGTTCCGGGAAATGAAAGGTATTCCTCAAGACCCCATCTGGCATGCAGAAGGCAATGTCCAAACTCATACCAAAATGGTAGTGGAAGCACTTGTCTCTCTCCCGGAATTTCAGGATCTATGCGAACAGGATAAACATATTTTATTGGCATCGGCGATGTTCCACGACATAGAAAAACGATCCACAACCACCAAAGAAGAAATTGATGGCGTAGAAAAGATTGTTTCACCCAAGCATGCCAAAAGAGGAGAATTTACAACCAGAAGCCTGCTCTACAAAGACATCCCTACCCCCTTTGCCATTCGCGAACAAATTGCCAGGTTAGTAAGACTTCATGGATTACCATTATGGACCATAGAAAAACAGGATCCAAGGAAGTGGGTCATTGAGGCCAGTTTAGTGGTTAACACCCGCCATCTTTCCATGTTGGCTAAAGCAGATGTTTTAGGCAGAAGCACCCATGAACAAGAGGATATTCTACTGAGGATTGAGTTGTTCAATGAACTGTGCAAAGAGAATAATTGCTTTGGCGAAAAGAAAAACTTCAAAACAGATTACGGGCGGTTTTTATTCTTAAACAAACCAGACATCTCTCCGGAATATGTGCCTTTTGATGATCTGAAATTCAATGTCTATGTTATGTGTGCCCTTCCGGGAAGTGGTAAAGATTACTATATCCAAAGAAACCTGAATCTACCAGTTTTATCTCTTGACAACATCCGCAGAGAGCATAAAATAGATCCAACAAACAAAAAGAAAAACGGACAAGTCATTCAACTGGCCAAAGAAAAAGCGAAAGAATTCATGCGGGCAAGAAAATCCTTTGTTTTTAATGCGACCAATATTACACGTGACATGCGAAGCAAATGGATTTCATTGTTCTCCGAATATGGCGCACGCATTAAAATCATTTACATTGAAGTGCCTTACAAAAAGCTGATTACTCAAAACCATAACCGATCCTATAAAGTACCACAAGATGTCATTGATAAGCTGATTAATAAATTGGAAATACCCACCTATAAAGAAGCTCATGAAATTGAGTTTATCGTTGAGGAATGAAGTAGAATTACCAGAAATGCGGATCAAGAGTTAAAGTGTGGTTGATTCTCAAATCGTGTTATTTTTTTGACAAGATTAACATGATGAAGAACAGGCGATGTAATATTCCAAATTGTGGGGATTTTCGGAAAACCACCAATCCTTCATGCATAGTTATACCAATTATAATACTCTACCACCACTGGCTCTATCCCCGCTTTCTACTCTCATATGTCTTTCAGACATATCTTATCCCTAATAGATTCGCATAGCTAAGTTAAACGAAATTCATGTCTGGACTTTCTATCTCAATAAAGTTATGTACATGCCCTTCTTTCATTTCTTTTGGTGTAACCATCGTCTTAAGACCATGCTTTTCGAGATTTATTTAATAACCCAACTACCCATCACCACAGCTAATATATGCATACCTTCTTTTGACAATTTCCCCCGGTTTATTACTTTTGACAAAACAAAATAGTTTTCAATGACAACCTAAATCTCTTTATTACCAAATACACCAATGAGATTCAGCCATTAAACCACCACCAATTAAAATTTACATAAAACACAACTTTACCTAATCCAATCAAAGTTTGATCATAGAATTGTTTTAAAAAATAATCGACAACAAAAGTCTCAATTATGGAAACACTATTAATTATTGCCTTATCATTTTTTGCCATATCTGCCTCTTTTGGACAGGTTACTTTTGAGCATACTTATCAAGTAGGAGAGGAATTTAATTCACACAATGCTTTTGTGGTCAACGATATTCTATACTATTACTCCAACGATAAAAACAACGTTTACTTATATAATGAACAGCATGAACTAATAAAAACAATAACATTGGAAAATACTGCCTCGTTGCAAAAAATTCTAATTCCCAGTGACAAATTATTCAATACTGATTCAAAGATTGAATTCATCGCCTATTTCTTTTCTGAATCAACTCAAGATAACTTAAGATTGTACAATGAAGATGGTCTTATGATTAAAGATCTTGGAAAATGTAGTAAAGCATATTACATAAAAGCTCCTGACAATACTTACAAATTATTCACTTATAGTGAAGGAACTAATACTATTAACGTCTATGGTCTGGAAGGTTCTTTAACATCTATTCAAGAAGAAATCTTAAAAAAAAGTATTCAAGCCTATCCTAACCCGGCAAAAAACTATATAAACATCCCCATCAATTCAAAAACCAATGAAAAAACAACACTTACAATAACCAACCAAAATGGAAGTGTTATTAAGCAAAAAGAAGTAGAGCCCAATGAAACAGTCATAAAAGTAAATACATCTGAATATAATAAAGGAGTGTATTTTTATAATCACCAAACTAATTCTGGCAAATTTATAGTCCAATAAATTACCATTGCCTCAAAATTATTAAGCCAGGAATCATGCCTGGCTTTTTTCATACCCTCCTCTTAGTTATCAGGTTGAAAAATCAGGAACTCTCCTACTCCTGAAACTCTTTCAACTGCTATACTTCCATGAAACCACTATTTTTTGTTCTGGATTTCGATATATTTACCAATAGAAACATACACCGTGGTTAAAAGCATAGTGAGGATGAAGTAGAATCACAATCCAAATTAGCATTAAATACCCCCGATGCTTTTAAACCTACTCAATTATATAACCATACAACACTAAAAAACACACATTATGGACCTGGTTAATCTGAGACATTATTTTCATGCCCATCCTGAAATATCGGATCAGGAGAAGGAGACGGCAAAGGAAATAGTCCGCCAATTAAAACAATGTAACCCAACTTCAATAGTAGAAAACATAGGGGGATACGGGGTAATGGCCATCTTCGACAGCCAAAAACCGGGCGAAATAGTCCTCCTTCGATGCGAACTGGATGCCCTACCCATCCGGGAGATCAATGACTTTGAACATCGCTCGGTTTACGAAGGTGTTTCGCACAAATGCGGGCATGATGGCCATATGACCACTTTATTAGGAGTGGCCCGAAAAATCTCCTGTGAACCTTTTCCAAAAGGAAAAGTCGTACTTCTCTTTCAACCATCGGAAGAAACCAGTACGGGAGCCGAAGCTGTTTTATCCGACGCAAAATTCAAAGCTATAAAACCGGATTATGCCTTTGCATTTCATAACCTGCCAGGCTATCCGCTTAACCACATCATCACAAAAAAAGGCTCCTTTACCGCTGCTGTAAAAAGCATCATCATCAAACTTCAGGGAAAAACATCGCATGCCGGCGAACCGGAAAAAGGCATCAATCCCGCCCTGGCCATTTCGGAAATAATAAAGAAGACCCTGACGTTATCAAACAATCAGGTGGACCGGGAAGACTTTGCCATTGTAACCCCCATCCATATTAACATGGGTGAAAAAGCTTATGGTGTATCGGCCGGGTACGGGGAGTTGCATTTAACCATCAGAACCTGGACCGAACAGCAACTGGACAACCTATCCAACCAGATACTACAGATCATTCATACCTCAGCAGAACAACACCACCTGAAATCAGAAATTGAGTGGACACAACATTTCAGGGCCACAGAAAACAACGACATGGCCCTGGAATATCTCCAAAATGCCATACATACCAATGGCTATTCGCATAAAGAAACAGACTACCCTTTTAAATGGGGTGAAGATTTTGGCCTGTTTACCCAGCAATATAAAGGTGCCCTGTTTGGGATTGGTTCCGGCACCAACTGTCCGGCGCTACACAATCCCGACTATGATTTTCCGGATGAGATCCTTCCCATTGGAGTGGAATTATTTTATGCCATCGTATCACAAATACTGGACTCCTGATGCTGCACACCTCGTACATTGAAATCAGCCGTTCGGCACTAGAACACAACTTGAATTTCATTCGTGATTTCATTAACGAAAACGTATTATACTCTTCTGTCATCAAAGGAAATGCATATGGACATGGCATAGAAATCATTGTCCCCCTGGAAGAAGATTTAGGCGTAAGACATTTCTCTGTTTTTAGTGCTGATGAAGCCTATCGGGTAAAAAAAATCAGCCGGGCCAACAGCGCCATCATGATCATGGGAATGCTCGATAAAGAGCAGCTCACCTGGGCCATTGAAAACGACATTGAATTCTTTGTGTTTAACTGGGAACGCCTACACCATGCCACAACAATAGCCAATAAGCTGGGCAAACGCGCCAAAATACACGTGGAACTGGAAACAGGTATGAACAGAACCGGTTTCCCGCTGAATGATTTACCCCATATTGCCCATTACCTCAAACAAAACATAAAACACTTATCCTTCCATGGCCTTTGCACCCACTATGCCGGAGCCGAAAGCATCGCCAATTATTACAGGGTGAAAAAACAAATGCGTGCCTTCAACAGAGGCATCGCCAAATTAAAACAACTGGAAATAGTTCCCCGGTTATTCCACACCGCCTGCTCTGCTGCCCTGTTACGCTATCCGGCCACGCAAATGGATATGGTACGGGTGGGGATTTTACAATATGGTTTCTTCCCCAGCAAAGAAGTGCTAATTGACTACCTGACCAAAACAAAGAGAAAGAAAGATCCCCTTCACCGAATCATTTCCTGGAAGAGCAGTGTTATGGATATAAAGCATGTAAAAACAGGTGAGTTTATCGGTTATGGCACCTCCTATTTCGCCAACACCGATATGAAGATCGCCATCATCCCAGTGGGGTATGGTCACGGCTTCAGCCGTTCATTGAGTAATCAAGGCCGGGTGCTGATAAATGGTCAAATGGTGAATGTCATCGGGATGGTAAATATGAACATGATGTCGGTAAACATTTGCAATACAAAAGGGGTGAAAAAAGGAGACGAAGTTGTTATTATAGGTAAGCAAGGCGATATGAAACTTACAGTGGCCTCCTTTAGTGATTTCAGCGACCAGATAAATTATGAATTATTAACACGATTGCCATCTGATTTACCAAGAATAACGGTGGTTTGAGAAGTCGATATTAAATAGACTATTAGATATTATACAATTGATCTGAGACGGATTTACATTCGGTTTATTTGACGACTCATAAAAGTGTATACTATTATTTGGGCCGAGCTATCGATAGCTAATAACAAAAGTAAATTTCACCACCTTCAGCGTCACATCACACCCGTAATGATTTGATAAAAAACCAAACGCTTACATCAAAATAAAATCAACAACACCAGGAATATAAATACATAATACACATATTAACTTAACCCGCTAAAGCTTTAAGCCATTTAGACATGGGCAAATTAAGTTTCCAATTGAAAAGTATATTCACCTATCTTAATCCCATGTATTTAAAGGTTGATATTTTCAAACCACCCCGTTTTTGACTATTTTAGCCGTTCAAAACACGAAAAAAATGATTCGATTTTTTCAGACTACCCTCTGGGTAATATGCTTTTTTTGGTGCCTTTCAACAATGCTTGTCAATGCCCAGGTAAAAACCGAAAGCGGATACGGTACTACTGAAGAAACCTACATCAAGGGAACCCCTATACAACTTCTGTCAGTAAACAATAAACATGGTAATGTAACCATTACAAGCTGGGATTCTGACTCCATCAAGATTGAATCTCATATCATCGTTAACTCTACTAATCAATCCCTAGCAGAAGAAGTACTCCATCAAATTCATATTTCTAAATACCAATCGGGTTCAACTTATCTGGTGAAAACAGTATTCCAGAAAGATTTCAACTCTATCTTTCCGTTTACCATTAACTACATCATTAAACTGCCGGCAGATAAAAAGCTCCACATTACCAATGAATTTGGTGACGTGCAGATAAGCGATATCTCCGGTGATCACAATCTTGATCTGACCTATGGAAAGCTACATGTAACCCAATCAATCGACTCTGACACCAAACCATCAGCGCACCTGCGATTACGGTTTGTGGAGGCCATCTGTAACCAGGCCGACAGCATCACCATGTCGCTTAGCAACAGCAACCTGCAAATCAAGAATGCTAATATGATTAAAGGAGAAAGCCAATACTCCCACATGAAATTAGGAACGATTAATAATCTTACCCTGCATTCGGAAACCGACCAGGTATTGGTAGAAGCATGTGACCAGCTATCCCTTACGGGCAATCACGTTTATTGCAAAGTAAACGGATTGAACACATCTGGTTTGGTAGAGATTAATAATGGGCATTGCGAACTAACAGTTAACGCCTCCCTCAAAACCTTAAACATGGCTAACCAATCGGCCCCTACAACCCTCAAGCTAAATAATATTAATTCATATACCCTTCATGGTGAGGTCTCTTCCGGAGCGTTCTCTCACCCTGAAGCAGAAAAACTGACTATTATTAAAGAGCACAATGTTATATCATTCTCAGGAAATATTGGTAATGTATCACAATCACATGCCAGTTTTATCCTGTTTAATGATAACAGCGATCTCACCATCAAAAAATAACTAATTTATGTCTGCAGCCGATCATATATTTAAGCTAAGATTAAGAATGGCCACCATGGGCGTGGATGCGTATGTTGTCACGAGTGCTGATCCCCATTTAAGTGAATATCCGGCATCCCACTGGAAATTTCGCGAATGGTTATCAGGCTTCACGGGATCGGCCGGTACCGTTGTTATATTAGCTGAAGAAGCCGGTTTATGGACCGATTCCAGGTATTTTCTACAAGCAGAAGAACAACTTCAGGACTCCGGTATCAAACTATTCAAATCGGGCGAACCCGGCGTACCTGATTATAAAGAATGGATCTCTGAAAACTTAAACGCAGGAAGTGTTGTTGCCATCGATGGGAAAACTGTTTCCCTGGCTGAGCAACGTGAAATGAAAGAGGCATTCAAAAAGAACGACATCCGCCTGGATTATAAAGTTTTTCTCCAGGATGAAATATGGGAGGGCCGGGAAGCAATTCCTGAAGATGCTATTTTTGAATTACCCGTTGAATACACCGGTTTGTCCAGGAAAGAAAAAATAGAACAGGTACGGGCTGAGATGAAGAAAAAACATTGCACTCACTATGTCGTAAGTGCCCTGGATGAAGTAGCCTGGTTACTCAACCTGCGTGGACAAGATGTGAAGTACAATCCCATCTTTCATTCCTACCTGGTTATTTCACAAAATCAGGTAAGCTTGTTTATTGATCCGCATAAAGTAACCTCCTCCATCGGAAAACAACTGGCCAATGAAGATATCAAAATTTTCCTTTACGTTGACTTCTATAACTTCCTGAAAGACATGCCACCATTGGCAAAAGTCTATCTTGATCCTCAGAAAACCAATACCATTATCTATAACACATTGCCTTCGCAGTCAGAAAAAGCCGAAGGACTAAGTATTATCACCCGGCTAAAGGCCATTAAAAACGACACTGAAATTGCCAATTTCAAAAAGGCCATGAAAAAAGATGGTGTAGCCATGGTGAAATTTCTTTACTGGCTCGATAGAAGTGTTGGCAACGCCGATATCACCGAACTTTCAGCCACAGCAAAACTCCGGTCATTCAGGGCTCAACAGGAAAACTTCAAAGGTGATTCGTTTAACACCATCAGTGGCTATGCCAGCAATGGGGCTATTGTCCACTATGCGGCCAGCAGTGAATCAGACCGCAAACTGGAACCCAAAAGTTTCTTACTGCTTGATTCCGGTGGTCAATACCTGGAAGGCACAACTGACATTACACGTACCATACCGCTAGGCACCCTCACCGATGAGGAAAAAACTGATTTCACCCTGGTACTAAAAGGACACATTGCCCTGGCCAAAGCCTATTTTCCCAAAGGAACACGCGGCGTTCAACTAGATATTCTGGCACGTCAAGCATTATGGAATTATGGTCTCAACTACGGTCACGGTACCGGGCATGGGATTGGTCACTTCCTTTGTGTACACGAAGGACCGCAAAGCATCCGCCCACAAGACAATGGCATTGCTGTTGATGCAGGGATGATTACATCCAACGAACCTGGTGTATACCGCAAAGATAAACACGGCATCCGCATTGAGAACCTGATATTAACCACCCGGGATAAAGAAACGGAATTTGGTGAGTTTCTCAAGTTTGAAACACTCACCCTCTGCCCCATTGACCAGCGAGCCATAAAAGCAGAGCTGCTGACAAACGAAGAAAAACAATGGATCAACCAATACCACCAGGAGGTATTCGATGCTTTATCTGCTGCTCTTGATGCAGAAGAAGGTGCCTGGTTGAAAGAAATAACAAAAGCCCTGTAGCATATGCTATCTATTTGCTTACCGGTATTCAATTATGATGTGCGTCAATTTGTTTATTCACTTAATGAACAAATTGACGCACTCAATATAACGGCAGAGATTATTGTTTATGATGATGGTTCAAATGAATACTTCAGAAATCTCTATCGTGATTTATTAAAAATTTCCAGTGTAAGACTTTATTCATTCGAGAACAAAGGAAGATCTCATGCAAGAAATGAACTGGCCCGCCTTGCCAGATTTAATGACCTGATATTTCTTGATTGTGATTGTCTGGTAAAAGACAACTTCCTGGAAACCTACCTCCATTACCCCTCATCAAAATACCCGGTTGTCATAGGTGGCATCACTTATCCAGAAAAACCAACTTCTTCCGAAAAACAATTACGCTGGAAATATGGAGTTGAAAGGGAAACTACACCTCTAAACACAAGAAGAAAGAATCCTTACCGCAGCTTCTCTACGGTAAATTTTAAAATCAACCGGAAACTATTTCGTTCTATCTTATTTGATGAATCATTATCACAATATGGCCATGAGGACACACTTTTTGGCCTTGAACTAATGAAACGCAACATTAGCCTCCATCACATTGTAAATCCGGTTATTCATTATGGAATTGACGTTACTAAGGAATATCTGGATAAAACAAAACAATCTATCGATAACCTGATACACATCGCTAAAAAGTATCAAGACCCAACTCTTCATGAAGAGATAAAATTACTTTATTTTGTAAAAAAAATTAAGTATCCTATTTTCGTCAGAATCCTGGCCTTCCTTTACACTACCTCCGAAAAAAGCCTCACCCGCCAACTTAAAAGCAAAAACCCCTCACTATTGTTACTGGATTTGTACAAACTTGGGTATTTTTGCCTCAGGTATTCCAAATACCATAATAATTAATGTTAATTCGCGTCTCTTAATAGGAAAAACATGTTAAAACAAATCAAATTACTATCCATCCTGTTTTCATTTATCCTTCTGGGGCAAATCTCCTTTGCTCAATCCTACAACATTAAAGTGCAGGTAGAAGGAATCAAAGACACCTCCCTCATTTTGGGTTATTACTTTAACAAGCAGATGTATGTTAAAGATACCATCCAGGTGGATGCCACCGGTAAAGGAACATTCTCAGGAGAAGAGCCCTTAAAAGGGGGAATATATGTAGTTTATATGCCCGATCAATCCTATTTTGATCTCCTCATCAATGAGGATCAAGATTTCTCCGTTTCCACTAAAGCTGGTGATTTCATCCCCAATATGAAGATTAACGGAAGTAAAGAATCTGAAAACTTTTTACATTACCAACGCTTCCTGTTAAAAAAACAAAAAGAAGCAAAAGTGATTCAGGATCAATTAAAAAACATAAAAAAAGACACCCAAAAATACAATGAATTAAAAGATCAACTGAAAGCCTTGAGCAAAACAGTTGAAAACCATTGGAAAACAACCATAAAAGAAAACAAAGGCACCTTTCTAGCTGCTTTCATATTATCCTTACAGGACATTGAAGTACCGGAATTCACAGTACCGGAAACAACTCAAAACAAAGATTCCGTTCTCCAATGGAAACGCTACGAATACTACAAAGAACACTATTTCGATAATATTGATCTCACAGATGACCGGCTTCTGAGAACGCCTATTTTTACAAATAAAGTAGATAATTTCTTTACCAAAACACTATTTCAGGTTCCCGACACCTTAACTAAAGAAGCCATTAAGTTAATTGAGAAATCAAAAGAGAACGAAGAAGTCTACAGATATTTGGTCCAATACCTGTTTAACATGGCCAATGATAGCAAAATCATGGGCATGGATGCCATGGTAGTGGCTCTAGGCGAAAAATACTACCTCTCTGGTAAAGCCACTTGGGCTGATTCTACTTTCCTGAAGAACCTGGATGAACGGGTCACCAAAATGAAACCAAATTTATTAGGCAAAACCGCCTATGATATGAAAATGGTATCTTATACCGGTGAACATTTTCGTTTAAGCGAGATTTCAGCTCCCATAACAATCCTATTATTTTGGGAACCAGATTGCGGTCACTGTAAAAAAGAAGTGCCAAAAATTAAAACTGAAGTATGGGACAAATACAACGATAAAGGGATTAAAGTTTTTGCTGTTTACACGCAACTGGAAAAAGAACCATGGGTAGATTTTATCACCAAAAATCATCTGGAAGAATTTATCAATGTGTACGATCCTTATTTACGTTCCGATTTCAGAAATCAATACGATATCTATAGCACACCTATTATTTATATCCTTGACAAAGACAAAAAAATAATTGCCAAACGCATAGGCAGTGACCAGGTACCAGGTTTCCTTGATCATTATTTCAAACAGCTATAGATCGTTAGAGTCTTACTAATGATATTCGTGTGTTCACTGGCAAAATATTATTTAAAGATCTTGACACCCATACCTAAAAACTTTTCTGGCTTATTCAGGTTAGATTTTAGAAAGGATAATTTTAAGTGTAATACGCTGACAGTTTAAGGCTTTTTATCACAAACTGCCTGAACAGCATTTACAAAGATTTAATAAACTATTGAAAATTTTATATTACAATGAAATATTATCTTCCGATAGTAATGCTGCTCCTAGGCAGTTTGTGGAGTTGCGAAAACGCGACAAAAGAAATACCAGGTCCACAGATTTTCAACATAGAAAAGAAATACGAAGTAAATATTGATAGCACATTACTACTATGCCCAAAGATCACTTATGACTACGAATCACAATATGAATGGCGCCTTAATGGCATTGTGATCGAACCCAAAGACCCGTTAGAATATGAGCATAATAAAGATGATTTCAGTTTTGACACCTACTATTTTAAGATCACTACTCCCAGTGGCTTTGATGAAGTAACCTTCACAGTGCATACCATGAAAATCGTGGATTTTGAAGAAATTAAACTAGAAAAAGGTCACGACAATCAGGGAACTGATGGCGTTCATACAACAAAAGAGGTGATTTTTCCGGTTTATAACCCTGATGGATCGGAAAACTGGACTGGCTATGCTATCAGCAACGAAACCAGAAAAGAGCAAAACATAAAATACCAATATAGTGTCAATGCTTCTTCTGGCGCGGAAAAGAGTAAAAAATTCGCTGTATTCCATCAGGATAATGAAGGCAATAAAAACCATCGCTTATACTTTGAAGATGGTAAAAACCATTCATTAAAGTCCATTTCTGTAAATAACACAGCTTATACGGCCCTGGTAATTAAAAATGGAGATGAAGAGATCCCTGCCAGAGCTTTTGATAAGGACGATTGGTTTTTACTTACTATCAATGGCTATGATAATAATCAACAACCCAAAGGATCCATTAAGGTTTATCTGGCTGATTACCGGGTTAACGGATCAAACAAACGTTTTATTCTTGATGAATGGAAGAAAATAAATCTGGAATCCCTGGGAGCAATACACGCCCTGGAATTCCAGTTAAGTTCATCTGACTCAGGCACACCAGTCTATTTCTGTCTGGACAATCTTAAAGTGGTTGATTAATTAGCTTTTCCTTCATAAACAATTTTCATTGCTTCTCGATAGCTATCAAAAATAAATTGAACCAAATAGATACCCTTGGGTAATCCACTCAGATAAATTATATCTTTTGTGGTCCCGGGGGTAATTTCTTTTGTCTTTATTACCCTTCCGCTAATATCACTTATTTTAATTTTTTGTAGAGTTGTATCTTTAACCTGAAAAGTAAAAGAAGTCCGCACCGGATTTGGATATACACTTACCTTGGGGCCATCCATATCTTCCCCATTTGTTGGTATATAATCAGCATCGGCTACCAATAGATCAATCCAATAAGCCCCTGACTTACCGCCCGGATAAAGCTGATCATAGGGTTTCCATTGTCCGCCATCCAAAAGATACGCACTATTGGCAGAATTAGAATTCGCTACATGCTTTATCTGGTATAAAGCCAATGTATCTGTGGAAATATCATAATTAATCTCTATTCCAACGAAAAAAGGACCATTTAATTCAACTTGCTCATTAAGCATAAATAAATTCTCTCGATTCTCCTTTATATTACCAATGAAAATATCCTTCTTCTCAGCTAATAAACCATGAGGTCCACTCTCATCGCCGGCCCACACTTTTAAATTAAAACGTTGATTTGACCAAAGTGTTGATTTACCTGCCATCAGATAAACGCCCAATAGTTTACCACTTCTTAAATCATTATAATATTCCGCAAAAGCAGGGATTTGTTTACTATTATGTCCCGACCAATATCCTTGTTCGGGTACAGGCATATATGAAAGCTCAACATTATCCTTTTTTTCCAAATGACTTAAACGTATCACTTTCTCATTATAATAATCAAAACCAGACATACTTTTTGCTCCAGTATTATCCGGATCTAACCAATGAGCCAATTGAGCATTTTCCTGACCAAGATGATCCCACATCTTATTAAGACGGGCAAAATAGTCTTCGATAGGATGACTACAGGAAGCTAACCCTCCCGAAAGAGAACCTATTAATAAGCCATCTGAGTTAAACAAACCACAACCGGATGATCCACCTTCTGTTGTGCCGTCGTCCCAACGCTCAATAAACCAATGCCCATCTTTAATAAAAGGATTCCCATTAATATCCGTTTGATGAAAAGTAGCATCCCTGGGGGATTCATTATCTTTAGCAACCTTCTTTACATCACCCATCGGATGGTGGATGGCAAAAGAAGGCCCTTGTGGAGATTCTGAAAGCGTCCAACCCGCATAATAAGGACGAAATTCAGCAGGCGGAATTTCATCCATCTTTACTAATGCAAAATCCATGGTATCAACCTGAGCACATAATGAAGACCCGGATATGGTTTGCATCTTTGTCCCCTCCACAAAAGAGATACATTCAGGTGTTTCATAATTAAAATAGAATACGATGGATTGGGCAGAGAGCGTTTTTTTTAGACAATGTGCAGCCGTTAAGAAATAGGGTGTTCCATCTTCTTTGACGTTATTCAATAGTGTGCCTGAACACAATTCGGTTCCATCCACAATAATCCGACACACGGATTGACTAATTTTATCCGGTTTACCTTCAAAACAATTTACTTCCGGATGCCAACCGCATGAGTCACCAAATCGTCCTGCCTTACTCATCATTTGACTGTAAACTCCCAGATAATCATGATTTACGGCACTTAAAAGCAAATCCACTTTCTTAGATACCTCAGGTTCCTCCTGATACTCCAAAATAACCTCATCACCCGGAACGGGAGCGATTGCAAACAGCCCTGATGATTTATTACTAAGGTCAGTAAATGCCCCCAAAACCACACTTCGATCCGGATTATAAACAAATACTTTTCCTCCTTCAGGAATTTCAAAACGATCAAATATCAAATTAATACTCTTTGCCCCTTTTGAATAAATTCCTAGTCGCCAAACACGCGTTCCATCATCCGTCACAGTCCACTGCCCGGAATTATCTGGGCTATAATTCACAAAAAAGGGATGAGCAAAAGTTAATGGCCCTACGCTGTTATTATCCTGAACCTCGGCTTTCATTAATACAGGAAGAGAAGGCATGGTTACATATTCAGGAGTAGTTTCCAATTGAGAAGGTAAACCACCATAACTAATCTGAGCCTTTATTGAAGTGCTAACCAAACTCAATGCAAACACACCCATTAAGAAATACTTATTCATTGCAACCCTATTTAAATCCTTTTTAAAAGTTTTTTTAATCTTAATATATTGTTTCAACCTTCCCATTTTCCCTAATCTTTCATGCACAAGGGACCAAGCCATTAAGATACTTGTTGTGATTATGGACAACAATAATATACCAACCTCAAAATCACTTAACTGAAATTCTTTAGGAATAGAAAAAAATAATAAAATTGAAATTAATCCACGTGGAGCAATAAACAATTGTGGAAAAATATTTTTTTTCAGGAAAAACTTAAGAATAACAAACCTAAGGCCAATTAATCCTATTAAAAAATAGGCCGTAAGCCCTAAAATGGCAGGTTTTAAAACTCCTGCAAGCGTTATTGACATACCAAGAACAAAAAAGAAAAATGTACGCACCACAAAAGCACTTTCACGTGTTAAAAGCTTAAAGTCTATAAGAATCCTACTCACATTTACCTCATCCAGATGTTTCTTCAGAAAACCGATAAAAAACAATTGTCTGTTCTCTAATACTAAGCCAAAAATAAGAATCATTAATAATGAGGATAAATGAAATATTTTACCAGTTGCATATAAAAGAACTAATACTGCAAAAAACAGAAACAGTTTCACCGCTGATCTTATCTTTTGAAAAAAAAGAATCATGGCATAAGAAATGACCAGTGAAAGCACAACCGTTCCAATAACATTTGAAAGCACATTAATTCCAATCAAAGTCATATTGTTTGAATCAATATTTACTACTAACAATTAAAAAAACATGATCCCTAGAATATCGGATATCGTACTCTCATAAATAAGAAATTCCTTCTTTTCATTCTCCAAATGAATTACACTGGGAATTACAATCGCACTACTGGTAATTGATAATGGAATCGCATAAACAATAGCAGTAATCCAATCCATATTACCTATGAAATATTTTATTCCTGCAGCCAAAAAAAAGGTATTCCCAAACAATGAAATTAACGCGATTATTGTAGATACCCGAATAAGTTTTATCTTACTCGATCTCAACTCCAAATCCAATGCAGCCTCAAGTATAATAAGTATCAGCCCTATAATACCCAGTATCTCTAATGGAAACAACCAATCTACTTTAGTTGGAGAAATATTAAAAACAAGTTGCGTTCCATAACCTAAAGCTAACAGCATTAACACTGATGGAATGTTCGTTTTCCTGGATATTATTCCAAATAAATAAGAAAAAATAATTACATCGGATGCGCCAATCACCAAATGATATGCACTTAAGCCTTCCATATCGTTCTATCAGATTTGTCGACAAGATAATAAAAAAGTTGCCGCAAGTATATTACTCACGGCAACCAAAAAACTTAAAGAGAATCGTTATTATTTATATTCTTTAGCATCCATTTCACCCCGCAAAACACTTAAAACATTTTCCGCCAAAGCCTTCATTTCATCTTCACCAGGATATACGGCCACTTCAGCAATAAAAGAAACCATTGATTTCACATAAGCAATAAGTAATTTGTCATAAGCTATACCCCCGGTAATAATAATACCATCCACTTCTCCTTTCAACACACTAGCGCAAGCACCAATAGATTTACCAATTTGGTAAGCCATGGCATTTAGAATTAAAAGTGATTTATCATCACCTTCTGCCGCTTTTTTCTCTACTTCATGAGCCTGATTTGTACCAAGGTGTGCAACCATACCTCCTTTACCACAAAGAAGTTTACGTACCTCTTCATGAGAATACTCTCCACTGAAACAAAGGTCAACCAAAGCTCCTGTAGGCAGCGTTCCAGCTCTTTCCGGAGAAAAAGGACCGTAACCATCAAGCGCATTATTTACATCAATGATTTTACCTTTTAAATGAGCACCAACAGATATGCCACCACCTAAATGTGCAACAATCAGGTTTAAATCTTCATACTTTTTCCCTTTTGTCTTGGCAAAATTACGTGCGACAGCCTTCTGATTCAAGGCATGAAAAATAGACTTCCTAGGCAATTGCGGCAAACCACTTATACGTGCCACATCCTGTAGCTCATCAACCACAACCGGATCAGCTATAAAAGCCCGTGCATTAGGTAAACTCTTGGCAATATCATCAGCAATTAAGCCACCAAGATTACTGGCATGTTGACCTGATATTCCTTTTCTCAAGTCAACTTTCAAAGCTTCCGAAACCTCATACACACCAGATTCAATAGGCTTAACCATTCCTCCACGGCCCACAACCGCACTTAACTCTTCAATCTTAATATCCGCTTGAATAAGTTCATTAAGAATTACTTCTTTTCTAAACTCATACTGATCTGTAATTGATTTAAATTGATCTATTTTTTCGGAGGAATGACGAAGCGTCTTTAAAAAAATAGATTTTTCGCCATCATAAACGGCAATCTTTGTAGATGTAGAACCAGGATTGATAACTAAAGTTTTATAACAGCTGTTCATGCTTCCTTTTTTTGTTGATTTATGGGTTATAATTATAACTGCTTAAAATATAAGTTTCAAATTCGATCACTCGCATGTCAGACATGCCATCGCCAAACAATAATATTTGGACAAAGCACTTTCACTTCGCGACATAACAACCACAGGATGGGTAGTTCCTTGAATAAGACCCGCTAATTCTCCACCACCAAACAGCATCAAGCTTTTGTAAAACGGATTACACGCCTCGATGGTAGGGAAGAGCAGGACGTCAGCCTCACCATTTACAGGGGTTTCAATCCCTTTGATCTCAACACTCTGAGGATCACAGGCCAAAAACAAATCCATCGGACCATCCATTATACACTCAGGCAATTGCTTCCTTTGTGCCATCTTGCATAGAACGGCATAATCCACACTATTTGGAAATCCAGCATTCATCTTTTCAGAAGCTCCCATTAAGGCAACCTTCGGTTTATCTATCCCAAACTTGTGGGCCATCTCTATGACATATTTAGCCATAGCAGCTTTTTGCTTAAGATCAGGAAATGGAATAACTGCCGGATCTGTAATAAAAAGCAACTTAGAGTACTTGTCAATTTCGATAGCACACACATAACTGAGTACACCTTTGGGTAACATTAATCCATATTCCTTATTTAATACGGCTTTCAGAAAAACATCTGTCCCGATTAATCCTTTCATCAAAATATCTCCATCACCATCTCTAACCAGTTTTACTCCCAACTCCGCAGCTTTAGCAGGATTAGTTTCATCAATTATCAGACATTGATTTTTATTTAATCCAAATTCAGGTAAGAGAAGAAGTATTTGCGATGGATCACCAATAAGAATTGGACTGATAAATCCTTCAGTAGTAGCCTTGCTCAAGGCTTCAAGGGTATTAGGATCTTGCCCCATTACCACCACTACCTTTTTAATCTTACCGGACGATTTTACACGTCCGGCAAGATCTGATAATGTTTTTATAGCAGAAGATAACCTCATTATCCTAATGCTGCTAATAAGATACTATTATATTTAGATTCTTCAGAATCACTTCGTGAAGTAAGCACAATTGGAGCCGCTGCACCAAGTATCACTGAAGCCACATTAGCTTTTGCAAAAAACACCAAAGTTTTATACAAAACATTTCCAACTTCAATATCAGGCATCAATAACAAATCGGTATCACCAGCCACTTCACTCTTAATTCCTTTATGCTTAGCACTTTCAAAACTTACAGCATTATCAAAGGCTAAAGGTCCATCAACAATACAATTTTTTATTTGATCACGTTGATTCATTTTAGACAGAAGAGCTGCATCCAGTGTTGCCTGCATATTTTCATTTACCATCTCAATTGCTCCTAATACAGCAACTTTTGGTTTCGCAATGCCCATTTTATTAAGATAGTCTACTGAATTATTTATAATCCCGATTTTATCCTTAAGGTTTGGGGCAATATTCATTGCGACATCCGTGACTGCAATTAATTTGTGGTAAGTTTCAACCTCAAACAAAGCAAAATGAGACAATAAACGACCGGTCCTCAATCCCCATTCTTTATTAAGCACACCTTTTAACAAAACAGGTGTAGCAACTTTCCCTTTCATGAGGATATCAGCTTTATGGTCATGTACCATTTTCACAGCCAGCTCAACAGCTTTATCCGTATTGGCTTCATGAATAAAAGTCGCACCACTGAAATCCAAACCTTTTTCTGCGATTAATTTCTCAGTTTCAGGTCTGGAACCAATTAAAATTGGTTCAATAATACCAGAGTTATAAGCATTAGCTACAGCATCCAATGAGTGAGCATCTTGTGACACAGCTAAAGCCAACTTTCGCTTAACTTTGTTCTTCTCAATGATCTTCTGAAGATCTGAAAGCTTCCTAAACATTTCTTTAATTTGTCAAGTTAGTATTTATGAATTACCGGTTAGCCAGCGCTTCTACAATTTCTTTTGTATCCTGAGCAATAACCAATTCTTCATTTGTAGGAATAATTACAACCTTAACAGGAGCACCTTTCTTACTTATCACTAACTCTTTTCCTCTGGCTCCCTTATTTAAAGACTCATCCATTTCAATTCCAAGAAACTCTAAGTCTTTACAAACACCAGAACGGGTCAAATCTCCGTTCTCACCGATTCCACCTGTAAAAATAAGTACATCAATTCCTCCAAGAGCAGCAGCGTAAGAACCGATGTATTTGCGAATGCGATAATCATACATCTCCATGCCTAACTGAGCATTCGCATGACCTTTAGATGCAGCTTCTTCAATTTCCCGGGCGTCAGATGAAATACCTGTGATACCTAACATACCACTATGCTTATTCAAAAGAATGCTTGTTGACCTGGTACCAATAACTTCTTTATCCATGATATAAGTAAGCGCACCCACATCCAAATCACCACAACGAGTACCCATTATAAGCCCTTCAATTGGAGTAAATCCCATAGAGGTATCAACAGACTCCCCGTTTTTAATAGCAGCTATTGAAGCACCATTACCTAAATGACACGAAACAATCTTTTGACTTTTATAATCCAGATTTAAAAATTCACAAGCTCGTTTTGATACAAAACGGTGGCTAGTTCCATGAAATCCATACCGTCTGATTCCATACTTCTTATAAAGAGATTGTGGAATCGCATACATATAGGCATGTTTTGGCATGGTTTGATGGTATGCCGTATCAAAAACTCCAACCTGCGGAACATGTGGTAATAATTGCTGAATAGCTGAAATTCCTTTAAGATTTGGTGGATTATGCAAAGGAGCTAAATCGATACATTCTTCCATCTTTGTCACAACCTCAGGTGTAATGAATACACTTGAATTAAATTCCTCTCCTCCATGAACTACTCGATGACCAACGGCATCAATCTCCTCAAGGTTTTTAATACAGCCATGACGTTCACTCACTAACACTCCTAATATATAATCTATACCAGTTTGGTGATCGAGAATTTCCCCCTCAAGCAAAACTTTCTCTCCACTCTCTTTTTGATGCTTTAAAAAAGACCCTTTAAGACCAATCTTTTCTATAACACCTTTTGCCATTACATCCCATTCGCTATCGCTCATGGAAAACAACTGATATTTTATAGATGAACTTCCACAGTTCAGAACTAATATTTTCATTTTCTTTGATTTACAAATTATCTGGAATCAAACCTTACATCTTTATAAAATGTGATCTTAACAATTGATCTATTATATTTTCCTTAATAAATCCTGATCATCCATTTTATTTCCATCCTGATCATATCTATAAAAACCAACGCCCGCCTGAATACCTAACCTTTTGGCTCGCACCAATCTTTTCACAAGAGGAGATGGTTTGTATTTCTGACTTCCGAACTCTTCATAAAGATTTTCCATCCACCTAACTACTTTTTCCAATCCAATGATATCTGCCGAATGGAATGGGCCAAAACGCATACCGAGACCAACTTCCATGGTTTTATCAATGTCCTGCATAGATGCAACTCCTTCCATTAAAGCAGCACAAGCTTCATTGAGCAAAGTGATATAAAGCCTTACACTCACCAATCCAGCTGATTCCTCAACAGGAATGACATCTCTGTTGATAAGCTTAACGAATGTACAAACCTTGTTATATACTTCATCTGAAGTATATAATCCTTTGACAACCTCAATAATCCGTGCCTCTGGTGAAGTCACAAAAAAGTGTAAACTAACACAACGTTCTCGATACTTCAATTCTGATGCTAGCTCGGAAATTACAATCGTTGTAGCATTGGTTGCAATGATAGCATCTTGTTCTACCACCTCTTCAACTCTTCTAAAAACCTCTTTCCGGGTGTCGATGCTTCTTTCTCCTGTCTTCTCATCAGCTCTGATTGCTTCAATTACGAAATCACAATCAGCCAGATCACAATAATCTAATGAGCCTTTAATTCTACCCATTATGGCTCGTTTCTCACTCTGGGTAAGCCCCCAGTTTTCGATTCGATCATCTAACTCTTTACTGATATTAAGAAGGGCATTTTCAATCTTTTCTTCACTTAATTCAAGAAATACCACTTCCATACCATGCCAACTGGCAATACGAGCAATACTTTGCCCTTCTTTTCCACATCCAATTACCCCAATTTTTGAAAAAAGGGTTTTTACTCGTTTTTTTTGACTTAAAGCATAAGCTTCAATGGGTTCAACAAGTATTTCAGCCATCTTGCTAATTATTAAAAGTTACTTAATATCTCTAATCAATTTTAGTGTTTCCCTGGCAATGACCAATTCTTCATCAGTCTTTATTACAGCAATGGATACACTTGAATCGGATGAAGAAATAATAGAATCTTCACCACAACTCGCGATATTTTTATCTTTATCAAGTTTAATTCCTAAATAGGATAAGTTCTCACAAACTTTCTCCCTTAACTTATATCTATTCTCTCCAACTCCACCAGTAAATACTACCAAATCAACACCATTCATAATGGCCGTAAATGCCCCAATCCATTTTCGAATACGATAAGTATACATCTTTAATGCTAATTCTGCACGATAAATACCTTCATCAGCAGCCTTTTCAACATCTCTCATATCTGAGGACAAACCGGATATTCCCTGAAGCCCGCTTTCTTTGTTTATAAGTCTATTTATCCCACTAATACTCAGATGCTCCTTTTCTTCCAAATAAAGCAGTATCCCAGGATCAATTGTACCACAACGGGTTCCCATCATTAAGCCTGCTACAGGAGTAAATCCCATGGTTGTATCAACAGATACTCCATTTTCAATAGCTGCCATGGATGCTCCATTACCTAAATGACATGTAATTATCTTGGAATTTTTAATCTTTTTATTGCTCAACCGACAAGCTTCCTCTGCCACATATTTATGACTTACGCCATGAAATCCATAACGTCTGATTTTATATTTTTCATAATAGGAATAAGGAATCCCATACAAATAGGCATAATCAGGCATCGTTTGATGAAAAGAAGTATCAAATACGGCAATTTGAGGCACTCCCGGCAATACGGCTTCCAGAGACATTATTCCCTTTAAATTAGCAGGATTATGCAATGGCGCTAAATCAGAACAACTCATGATTTGTTCCTTAACAGCCTCATCAATAATCACACTATCAGAAAAAACTTCTGCACCATGAACAACCCGGTGACCTACAGCATTTATTTCAGTAACATCGCTTAAAACAGGATACTCGCCTTTTACAAGGGAATCTAATACTAATTGAATCCCAATTGTATGATCTGGAATATCTTGCTCTTTTAGGACTTTAGTAGCTCCTGCAACACATCGTTTCAAACATCCACCATTGATTCCAATGCGTTCCACTATTCCTTTTGTAATAACCTGCTCTTGCTTTTCAAGATCAAATAGCTGAAATTTTATAGAAGAACTACCACAATTAAGGACAAGTATGATCATATATATAAACTAAAAAAGAATTGCCGGATTCCCGGCAATTCTCTGTTTTTTTTAAACAGTTCCAGCTGCCTGATTGGCAGTTATTGCAACCAAATTAACAATATCGCTAACAGAACACCCTCTTGACAAATCATTAATTGGTGCTGCCATCCCTTGCAACACAGGTCCTATTGCTTCGGCATGACCCATTCTTTGCACTAACTTATACGCTATATTTCCGGTTTCCAGTGTTGGGAACACTAAAACATTAGCTTTCCCTGCAATATCACTACCCGGTGCTTTTTTCTGACCAATCTCCGGAATAATAGCCGCATCAGACTGTAATTCACCTTCAATCTTAAGATCAGGCGCCTTTTCTTTTGCTAATTGAGTAGCCTTAACTACCTTATCTACCATTTCATGCTTTGCACTTCCTTTAGTCGAAAAACTCAACATTGCAATCCGAGGCTCAAACCCAGCGATGCTTTGGGTTGTCCGTCCAGTTGCAACAGCAATTTCAGCCAATTCTTCAGCTGTTGGATTCGGATGTACAGCACAATCAGCAAATACCATCATTCCATTTTCACCAAATTCCTTATCTTTAAGAATCATAATGAAAGCTCCAGAAACAACACTAATACCCGGCATTGTTTTTACGTACTGGAAAGCTGGTCTTAACACATCCCCAGTAGCATTATCAGCGCCAGCAACCTCACCATCTGCATCACCCGCTTTTATCATCATAGCAGCCAGATACAAAGGCTTCTTAATGAGCATTAAAGCATCCTCTCTGGTTAACCCTTTCTTCTTTCGAATTTCAACCATAAGATCCACATATTCATCAATTTTATCATGACTCTCCGGATCTACGATTTTCGCTTTCCCAATATTATTTAATGTCAACCGACTGGCTTCTGAAA
Source organism: Marinilabiliaceae bacterium JC017 (assembly GCA_004296775.1). GTDB lineage: Bacteria > Bacteroidota > Bacteroidia > Bacteroidales > Marinilabiliaceae > JC017. The sequence continues at coordinate 25,765 of RHGE01000043.1, read as the reverse complement.
GAACGTCATCAGGCTTTCCAATTAAAATAACATTGGCAAAATCCTCCTCCAGAATAATATCTGCGGCCCTCAAAGTTCGTTCCTCAAGTCCTTCAGGCAAAACAATACGCTTCTTATTTTCCCTTGCTTTACTCTTAAGCTGTTCTACGAATTCCATGTTTTTAAAAACAAATTTATAATTCAACGTTGTTATACAAAATTACGACAATATCTTTTGTTAATGCATGCCTTTTATCAGCATTATAAAATGTTTAAAAACAGAAAAAAAGACTTTATTAATCTTGCTTTTTCCAAGTCTTTCAATTTATAACCTCATCTCGTATCAACTTAGAAAAAAACAGCATTGATCACTATAATTTTCATGCAAAAAATCTTCATAGGTTACAAATTATCAATTTGACTTTAAATTGTTCGTTTCATACATTTAAAACTAAAAAATCATGAACAATTTAGAGCAACTAATTTCCCAATTGTTTTCAGATTATCAGGCATTGAATCCTTCAGTAAAAAAAATTCATCAACTTTTTCAAAATCAATCAGAGCAAATCATTAATGATCACATCGCCTTCCGCACTATTGACTTTCCTGAAATAAATATTCATTGCATTGCCAGACCTTTTACTGAAAGAGGATACAAAATAAAGGGAAATTATCGATTTGAGGAAAAAAAACTGGATGCAATACACCTTGAACATCCCAATACATCATTATTTCCAAGAATATTCATTAGTCAATTGAGACATGCCGAATTCTCAAAAGAATTACAACAAGTATTACGAGATCTATACGCAAAAATTATTCAACAGAAACCGACTGACGATAAGTTACTAATGGCCGGAAATCCATGGATAACCCCATCATATAATATATATAAAAACTTATTACATGAATCTGAATATGCAGCCTGGTTCTACGTATTTGGATTCAGAGCAAATCATTTTACTATATCGGTAAATCACCTGATTAATTTTAATTCCTTAGAAGGATTGAATACCTTTTTGAAAAAAAATGGCTTTTCACTAAATAGCTCAGGTGGCGAAATAAAAGGATCTCCCCAATTACTCTTAGAACAATCAAGCATACTTGCAGACCTCATTGAAATGGAATTTTTAGATGGTCCCCAATACCTGCCAGCATGCTATTATGAATTTGCAATGAGATATAAAGATCAAGACGGCAAAATATTTAACGGTTTTATTCCCCAATCAGCTAACAAAATCTTTGAAAGCACGAATTTCAGAAACAAGTAATTATTATTTCACTGAAGTACAAAAGCAATAGGTACAGCATATTGCACTTTCACAGGTTTACCACGTTGTTTCCCAGGAGAAAACAATGGTAGACTATTCACTACACGTACAGCTTCTTCATCCAAATCAGGATGAACACTTCTTACAACCCTTACCTTTTCAACTTGTCCTTGGGGATTAACAACAAATTGCACATAAACCTTCCCTTCAATACCATTCTCTTGTGCTTTAACCGGATACCTTAAATTTTTTATAATGTAACGAATTAATTCCTGCTGTCCCTCTTCCGGTGTTTTACATATTTCAGGTCGAAAAATCGGCATTTGTTCTACGATTATAAATATTTTTTCCTCTTCAATTACCTCTTCTTCGACATCCACACTTTGAATTTTAGAAATATCCACCTCCATGTTTTCGTCTGCCTCCGTATCCAAGATCTCAAGTTCTTCTTCCAGCTCCACATCATCATCAACAATCTGAAGAATGTCTGTTTTGGTAATTGTAGGAGGTGGTGGTGATTTAACCAGTTCTTCTTGTCGGGTAATAGGTATCATTTCCTGATCAACAACAACCTTTTCTGAAACCACAGGGTAACTTACGGATCTTGGTTTAAATTTAACTTCAAAGGCAATATAAGCCAAAGCCAAACTCACTAACAAACCTACTTCAAAGAAGATACTTCGTTTATTCTCAAGATCACTTTTATTAGTTTTTTTAGCTTTCATGACTACATATTTTAAACATTAAAAAAGCCAGCATAAATAATTAGCCGGCTCAAATCACATTCATAACATCATAAAACCAAATCCGGATTATCCGGCCAAACATATTCTTCTAAATACACACATTCAATCGTATTTATTACTAACCCCACATGTATTTTTACGCATTTCACACAGAATAGTTAGCTCCTTTAATAAACAGGTGGCGTTCCTCGTTTACTTGTAATAACCACCACACCATATTCAGCAATTTTACCATAAAGCTTCACAGCCTTTTCTCCCTTTATTACCCTGACTGATTCAACATTGTAATCTTCTAACAGGATATTTTCATCAACAACCTTACCATCCAAAACAAACAAAGGCTGAATACCTTTTTGCTCGAAAACTCTTAATTGATTATAGATACTTTTCTCTATTGGCGATAAGGAGAAATTGATTGGAATTATAAGCTGTGTATTCACATTCTGCTTATTTTTCTTTCCAGGTTTCCATGGGCCTGATTTACTTACAACCCGAATAGCTTCTTCATCCATGGAAGTATTTAATCCCTTAGTTATTGAAACATCATAAACATTACCATCGCTACCCACTACGAAAGACACAAATACATCTCCTTCTATTCCTTTAAGTTTTTCTTGCGGAGGATATTTAACAACCTTCTTAAAATAAGCAGAATAACTCCCCTTACTTCTTTTCAATACAGGCAGTTTATCAACTTCAGAATACACACTATCTTGCTTTAAGGAAGTTAGTGAATTCTTGGCTTCTATACTCAAGGAAAAGCCTAATACTAAAAATAAGCCAACCATAAATAAATGAACTTTTTTCATCGCTTGAGATAATTTGGTGTTTTCTTTTTTTAAACATCAACAATCATACCACACTCAGGTACATCGTAAAGTTTCTCTAATTTTTATAACAAAAAAAAGCCCGGCACAACCGGGCTTTCAGATATCGAAATTAGTTCAATTACTCCTTCTTTTTACTTTGATCTCTCATCTGATCAATTTTAGATAAAACCTCTTTGAGCCGATCCATACTTTGAGCAGCTCCAGCTTCCGAACTAATGTCGATTCCACCGGGTGGAACAGAGATCTGACTAGCACCAGCTTTTTGGGAGCGAATTTCAAAATTTGCCCCAGGATATATCCTAGGCTCATGAAATGCTTCCACTTCCTCAAACTCCACGAAATCCAGGTTCTTCATCAACTCCTTGAAGAAGTCGGCTTTTCCATTTTCAACTTTTACTTTAAAATTCTTCATGTTCTATTTAATATTAATTTACATTGCAATACTTAAATAATGAAAACAAATTTCAACTTTAAGTAAATTTAATATTATCAGCCCTTTAATGCAAATTTAATACATTATTCTCAAGTTAATAAATAAATTTTAGCATAACAAATAATCATGACATTAAAACCAAACCTTATCTGTATATTATCACCCGACAATTCACGACTCTTCAAAAACTATATCAGTACTTTATATCAAACACATCAGCATCACGCCAAACTGGAAATTTTTCTCTAAACTTTACAAGAGAATCGAGGTCTAACTGTACAATTTTCATTGCTTCCTTCTTTTTTTCAAAATCAAGCAAACATTCACCTCGGGCATTATATACTAAGGAATCCCCTGCATAACCATTTGATCCATCAGAACCTACTCTGTTCACACCAATCACATACGCTTGATTTTCCAATGCACGCGCTTTCAATAGTGTCTTCCAAACCTCACTACGAGAATCGGGCCAATTTGCAATATAGACAAGCAAATCATAATCATTATGCCCCCGACTCCAAACCGGAAATCTCAAATCATAACATATAAGGGGACAAATACTCCAACCTTTAAATTTAAAAATGAGACGTTGATTTCCCGGATAGTATTTCTCATTTTCACCTCCCATTCTAAACAAATGCCTTTTATCGTATTTTTCCCATTTACCTGATTCATGCACTACAAAAAGCCTGTTAAAATAGCGCCCCTCTTCCTCAACAACGACGCTCCCAAGAATTGACAAATGATAATGTTCAGCAATATAGTTCATCCATTGAAATACAGTTCCATCAGGTTTTTCAGCAACACGAGCAGGATTCATAGTAAATCCGGCATGAAACATTTCAGGCAAAATAAGTAAATCTACCTTTTGCTGTATCTTTTTTAAGTAAGATTCAATTTTTTTAAGATTATCTATGGTTTTTTCCCAAATAATATCCTGTTGAAAAACAGCAATTGACAAATTAGTATTTAGCATGTTTTCATTGTTTTATCAATATTAACGAAACAATTAGATCTATCAATTATCAATCCATATTTCACACCCAAGTGGCTTTTTGTTATTTTTTTCACATTTATTTGATATTTGCTCTTTTTTTAAACAAATAACCCATTAATTTTGCACCCTTCTTAAAAGACGTTAACCATGAATATGAAGACTCAAATCTACAGAAAAAAACTAAGTGCAATTGCGTATGACTATACCTTAATAGTACTTGGTGCCTTCATTCTTGCAGCTGGGTTTGTATTATTTATCAACCCATATAAGATTGTACCAGGCGGAGTATATGGAATAGGTATTGTTGTACATCACTTGATCCCAGCCATTCCGGTTGGAACGTTTGGGCTAGTTCTAAACATCCCGCTAACCCTCCTTGGAATAAAAATATTAGGCCCCAAGTTTGGCTTTAAAACTGTTTTGGGGATGGTGTTGACCTCCCTCTTCATGGATTCTCTTACTTATTTCATCGGGGAAGTGGATCCGCTTGGTTTGGCAAATGAAATTTTGCTATCATGCATCTTTGGGGGCATTGTAATTGGCCTCGGACTAGGATTAATATTCAGAGCCAAAGCCACCTCCGGGGGATCAGACATTATCGCCATGATCACAGCCAAATACACCCGCCTTCCGGTTGGACAACTTTTAATTATTGTGGACTCGATAATCGTATTATTTGGGTTGGTTGTATTTAAAGACTGGAAAATTCCTTTATATAGCTGGATTGTCATCTATATTACCGGAAAAGTAATAGACCTAATGCTGGATGGTATTAATTACGAACGGGCCCTCATTATCATTTCTGACAAACACCGGGAAATAAAAGAACAGATACTTGACTCCCTTCAACGCGGGGGAACCTACTTAAATGGCTCCGGCATGTATAGCGGCAAGGAGAAACAGATAATCTTTACCGTAGTAACACGCAGGGAACTAACCACTCTTGAATCAAAGATACAACAGATTGATCCAGACGCCTTCCTTACCGTTATGAGCACCCATGAGATTTTAGGAGAAGGATTCAAGTCACTCAAAGACAAAATTGATTAATCAACCCAATACTAAGAACAAACCTAACGTTTCTCATATTCGCTAGTTCTGTTTAAACCACGATTTTTACGAATCGTGGTTTTTTTATTACACCTCCGCCTCTTTTTTAATGGAATTAATGGCAATGGAAATATTTTTAAATAATGATTTGATTATTTTGTCATGGCTAATTCAAACACGATGATTAAAAACACCAGTTTCGTCTTTTTAGTTCTTCTTTTTTCTACAATCACACTCCCTTTTTCGAATGCCCAAAAAGTTGGATTAGTACTAAGTGGTGGCGGTGCAAAAGGACTCGCTCACATAGGTATTATTCGAACGTTGGAAGAAAACGGGATTCCCATCGATTATGTAGCAGGCACCTCAATGGGTGCCATAATAGCGGGTCTCTACGCCATCGGCTATACGCCCGATGAAATGGAAGAATTACTAAAATCAAAAGAGATGAAAGCCTGGTATACCGGCGAGATATCGGAGAAATATATCTTCTATTTTAAGAAACCGCTCCCTAATCCCTCACAAATATCGGTACCACTCCTAAAAGAGGATTCGGTTGTTCATGCCAAACTGCCCTCACACCTGGTGCCCTCAGGCCCCATGGACTTTGCCTTTCTGGAGCTATTTGCGCAAGCTAATGCAGCCTGCAACAATGATTTCGACCAACTAATGGTGCCCCTCCGAACAATTGCTTCTGATATCTATGCTAAAAAAGAAGTGGTTCTCAAACAAGGCGATATAGGAGATGCGATCAGGGCCTCCATGACATACCCGCTTTTTTTCAAACCCATTAAAATTGACAACACCCTATTATTTGATGGCGGGATCTATAATAACTTCCCCACAGATGTGATGATGAACGATTTTAAACCTGACTTTATTATTGGCAGCAAAGTGGCACGAAACACCCCCAAACCAGAAGAAGATGACATTTGGATTCAACTGGAGAATCTTGTCATGGGAAAAACCAATTATAACATTCCTCAAGAACAAGGAGTATTGATAGAAACAAATTTCACCGGCATTCAATTGCTGGACTTTGACAAAGCAGATCTCATTATTGAAGAAGGAGCAATGGCCGCCAATGCCATGATAGATTCCCTCAAAACCAGAATAAAAAGACGTGTTAATCCCGAAGATATTAATACCAAAAGAGAATTATTCAAGGCTAAAATTCCAAACCCTCAATATAAATCTGTTCAGTTTTCAGGACTCACACCTGCACAGATCCAATACATTTCCAGAACCCTTAATCCCAACGAAGAATACATAAACATCCAACAGCTCAAGAAAGCCTATTACAAACTTTTGGCCGAGCCTTCGATCACCTCCATTCATCCGAAATCCATTTACAGTCAGTCCACAGGACAATACCAGCTCATGATGAATTTCAAGACAAGAAACCTGTTTAATCTATCGTTTGGTGGGAATGTTTCTTCCTCGGGCAATCTGCAATCCTTCCTGGGAATAAACTACCATTTCCTGAGCAGAAATGCCTTTACCACCAAAATCAATATGCACATCGGAAAATTATATTCGGCGGGTCTGGTGGGAGTGAGAATTGATTCGCCTTCCAAGTTGCCCCTGTATTACAAGGCCATATTTGGCTATAATCATTGGGATTTTAGCTCCATCAACCCATTTAATAATGCCATTTACCTCAAACGGGACAGTTACTTGTTTGACAATGAAATCGGGATACCGGTTTCCATCAATGGAAAATCATCCCTAGGGTTTCGGTATGGTGAAATCGATGACCAATACCTTCCTCCTGAAACAACCTCAACATCCTATTCGAAAGACGAAACCATTTATACTTTTTTCGCCCCAAATTTTAAAATAGAAAGAAACACCTACAACAAAAAGGAATTTCCATCAAAAGGCTCTTTTAAGAGTTTAAAAGTGTCTTACCAAATAGCCAGGGAAGAATATACCCCATCGGAAGAATCCACCGCTAAAGCGACTGAAAATCTACATTTGTGGTGGGAAGCCAAAGGGGTTTATGATCGTTTTTTCCAGGTCAACAAAAACTTTAAACTAGGCATTCACGGCACCGCTCAGTTATCAACCCAACCATTAATGAGCAACTATGTTTCATCATTGGCCATGAGCCCTGGGTTCTATCCCAATAAATTCGCCCGATCCTTTTTTATTCCTTCATTGAAAGCGCCTAACTATGGCGCTATAGGAATAAAACCCTTGTTTGATTTCAATGGTAAAGGAAAAACATTCTTTTTCCTGGAGGCCTATTACATGTTGCCCTACCAAAGCATTAAACAGGTAAATAACATCCCTGAATACGGCGATCACTTTAAAGATGGCGTCTATTTAGGGGCTGCTAACCTGGTATGGCATACCCCCATTGGTCCTTTAGATTTATCCTTAAACTATTGCTCCAAACAATCTCCCTCCTGGTATTTCCAGTTTAACTTTGGTTTTCTAATCTTTAATCCCAATTATTTCAATATGTAATAATGCCTATCTCACACCAAACCACTACCAGAATAAAAATCACAATTGCCTTAGCAATTATGACCACAAATTGCTTTGGAAGTAATCCGCCTAATTCAACCTACCGCAAAGAAGGATTTACTCTTGGCGTACTACCGGCCATTTCCTACGATTCCGATCTCGGCTTTCAGTACGGCGGGCTGAGTAATCTCTATTGGTATGGCGACGGCTCCGAGTACCCGGCGTATTGTCATTCATTATACCTGGAAGCATCAATGTATACAGCAGGTTCAACCCTGCTTAGGGCCTATTATGATTCACCTAAGCTATTAACCAACATTCGAACCACTATTGATTTCACCTGGTACAAAGATCAAACCATGGACTTTTATGGCTTTAACGGTTATCAGGCGATTTACAATAAAAATTTTGAAGAGTCGACAAGCCCGGATTATATCACCCGGGTATTTTACAACCACCATCGTGAAATGACCCGGTTCAGCAGTAACTTTAAAGGATATATTAATCCATCAAACCAGGCGTTTCAGTGGATTGCCGGGTTCACTTTTTTCCATTTTAACATTGGTCCTGTGGATATTTCCAAATTAAATAAACGGAAGAAAGAAAAAGACAAACTACCTGATGTCCCGGGATTATACGACTATTACACCGAATGGGGCATCATCAATAAAACAGAAAAATCAGGTGGCAATCACCTTTACCTTAAGGCCGGCCTGTCTTATGATACCCGAGATAAAGAAACCAACCCCTCAAAGGGCGTCTGGAGCGAACTGTTTCTCACCTATAATCCCGTCTTTTTCTCCTCTCACAAGCACCATTTCACCCGTATTTCATTCGTTCATCGCCAATACATCAATCTATCCAGGAAAAAATTAATTTTCGCCTACCGGATTAACCTGCAACACAAATGCGGCGGCACCATTCCGTTTTATCTTTTACCACATATCACTTCCTCAACTTTGGGTTCAGCCACATCGCAAGGCCTGGGCGGAGCAAAAACCTTAAGGGGTATTAAGCGAAACCGGGTAGTTGGCAATGGCACATTTATGGGCAATATTGAGGTTCGTTATAAATTTATGCGAACCAAACTTTTTAAACAGGATTTCTACCTGGCAACCAATATTTTTTCCGATATAGGCACGGTAACCCAGGCATACAACATTGACCTTTCTGACGTCCCAGAAGAGGATAAATCAACTTTCTTCAGAAATAATAATGATAATATACACCTGAGCTATGGCCTTGGATTAAAAGCAGCTCTGAACGAAAACTTTGTTGTTTCAACAGATTTAGGATTTGCCCAATCGGAAGATGACGGCACTTCAGGCCTGTATATTAATCTCAATTACCTTTTTTAAGACTCGATCACCGAATTATAAAATTCTTGGGGAGAATGATAATCCCATTGGGGAGAACATTCATACCCCTGGGTAGAATAATCATACCCCTGGGTAGAATGTCCATACACCTGGGTAGAATGACCGTACCCCTGGGTAGAATGACCGTACCCCTGGGTAGAATGACCGTACCCCTGGGTAGAATGACCATACCCCTGGGTAGAATGACCATACCCCTGGGTAGAATGACCATACCCCTGGGTAGAATGACCATACCCCTGGGTAGAATGACCATACCCCTGGGTAGAATGACCATACCCCTGGGTAGAATAACCATACCCCTGGGTAGAATAACCATACCCCTGGGTAGAACGACCGTACCCTTAAATCACAAAGCAATAACCATTTGGAAATAACACCTTAATAACCTCAAAATAGTCGTAGTATATTTAATTGGCAGTAATTATCTCTTTAACCAGCTGCTCAATTTCTTTTCGAACCCCCCTGAATGGTTCATTAAAATGATTCACCATCACACAAAAAGCAAACTTTCGGTTTTGTAGCGTTTTTATATAACCACAATAACACAACACGCCTTGCATTGAACCACTCTTTCCTATCACCCGGCCTTTACAGGTATCATCACGCCATATGGATTTAAAGGTACCATCAACACCACCAACAGCCAGAGAAGATTCGAAAACCGATTTAATACTGCTGCTATTGGCCCAGTACAAAGCCTTTACCATATCACCAGGAGAAACCATATTAAAAGGAGAGAGACCACTACCATCATCAAAATGCAGCGTATTGTCCCCAATTTTTTCATTCCAAAACGCCTGCAAGGCCTTTGTTCCGCCATCCCAGCAACCATTGCCATTGTTTTTTCCCAGCATCAACAGCAAATGATCGGCAAATAAATTGATACTTCTTTTATTCAAGACCTCAACAATCCGGGATAAAGGCGGAGACTCTAAAGAAAGAAGCTTTTCCACAGGTTTATGAATACTTTTCCCGGCTAACTCCTGAACATTTCCGTGAATAACTATCCCTTTTTGTGAAAGAAATGATTTCAATCTATTTCCAAATACCAGCGGCGGGTTTGGCATAGCACCTTTTATGGAAAAAGATTTACGACCAGCCGGAATACTCCCGGATATATACCATTTTTCAGCGCCATTGAATCCATATATGTAAGCACTATCTTTTGAGGATTGCGAAGCCCTGACCAAACAATCGTATTCGATTCCCACATCAGGTTGACAAGATTTGACTGTACACAGCCCACCTATTTTATCAGGAGAAGAAAGTGATACGGTAATGGAATTATCAAGAAAGGAGAGCGAAGATGGCGGAGCTCCATAATAGTTTCCCATGTCCTCCCATAACCGCTTAGAAGGATAAACAGGCGCTGAAAAAAAATCGGTTTTAACCAGCAACCGGCCTTCAACCTTCTTAATTCCTTTTTCTATAAGTGCCGCGTATATCTTTTGAAAAAGAAGATTCTCTGCAGTTTCGTCAAAATATTTGGATCCCAAGGTAGGATCACCCCCTCCTTCAATGATAATATCGCCTGCAAAACTGCTCCCATCAATTTGAGCACCACTCAATAATACTTTCGTCTCAAAACCATACTCAGGCCCCAATTCATTTAATGCAGCTACCGTTGTAAAAACCTTTGTCATGGACGCCGGCCGTAACCTGTAGTCAGACTGAAAGGCACAGATTGTATCCTTGGTTTCAACATCCACTACCAAAACACCTGAAATATCTCCCTTATCCAGGTTCAACGGATTTTCATCCGGCTCACCCGCTGTTTGTTTTTTAGCAGTACATTGTATGGTCAGACAAGCCAACACAACAACTAAAAAACCATAAAATTTTCTCATAAACTATTCACCTCCTACTTGTTGTTTTATTTTATTATGCTCACGCATGCGCTTGGCCATCTCTACGTAAAACCAAACAGCATACTTTTTTTCTGCATTAATAAAGGATGATTTATCAGTATATAGGCACTGTGCTTCGTGGGACCAATATAACGCCTCTTTAAAACGACCCTTATTTTCCATGGCCAACGCCAGGTTAAGAGCTGCCCGGGCCTTTTGTTTTCCTTTGCGATTTTCAAAAACAAAACGCCATAACTTCTCTGCTTCATCCCAATTATTCTGATTAATCCAATCCGTCGCATTTACAAATGGCACATTCCCGGAGGTGTACATCCGTCGGTTCACGGTTTCCCAATGGGGAGCAGTAAAATCAGCAAATTGATATCCCAAGTACGAAGCAACTTCCCCGGCTGCTTCGGGGAATGAAGGAAAATCGGCCATTGCCCAGTCAAACGATCCCCCTTCTCCATCCCAAAAAATGGTATCTCTTTGCACATGTGAGATCAATTCTGTGCCAGAGGCCGTATCGTATATGCGCCAAAACAAAACGCCTGAGGCATCTAAAGTGGCATAATAATAACCCTCCCCGATAGTCATCACTTCAGCTTCGTTATTATACCGATAACCATCAATAGTAATAATAGCATCCGCATTATACCGTTTTCGTATGCTTTGAATAGAATCATCAGAAAGCGGCCTTAAAAGTTTTCCGGTTTCCTTGGAATTATAGGTAAGCGAGTCAATAAAAACCGTATCATAAAAATTACGGGCATCCAACTCATTCTTGAGGGCATGAAGCGCCTTTTTTCCAAAATCATCCGCCCAAACGGTATCCATAACAAATTTCTGCCATCCTATTTTAAGCACATTAACCGATGTATCCCGGAATGGATACCCATTATCAATTAACACCACCGATTTAATTTCTGGTGGCATAGAGAATTTGGCAGGCCTTAATATATCAAAGTTCAATTCAGAATAGGTAGCACAACCTACCAGCAGTACCACACTCATTACAACATATCCCAGGCTGAATATTTTCCTCATTTAATAAATTTTAGAGCATCTCTAATAAATGTTTTTGACCAATACCATTCACCCTCTCCAATTTCCTGAGAGGAATAAAAAAGCTTCTACAAAAGCACTCTATAACAACAATTCATTCTAATCTATAATGCTTTCAGCAGGATATTCTTAATATCTTCTCCATCCAATCGACGGAACATACCAATGGGACCGAATACACAGGCATTTTTCGCCATTTGATCAAAATGATCGGTCGTAATATTCACTTCAGCCAACGAAGAAGGCATTTCCAATCGGGTAAAAAATTTGCGGGTAGCTTTAATCCCCTGTTCAGCAGCTTCCATATCATCGGCCGTCTCAACGTGCCAGATGTTCCTTGCATACTGAGCAAGCTTTGGCGCTGTTTTACTATCCAATACATACTCCATCCACACGGGGAAAAGAATTGCCAGTCCGGCACCATGAGTCAAATCATAGAAAGCGCTAAGCTCATGCTCTATCCCATGAGTGGCCCAATCGCCATATAATTTCCCTGTTCCGGTCAAGCCATTTAATGCCAAACTGGAGGCCCACATCAAATTAGCCCTTGCCTCATAATCATCAGGCTGCTCAACGGCAATAGGACCATATTTTATACATGTTTGCAATATTCCCTCAGCTATGGCATCCTGAACAAAAGTGCCGGTATCATGTGTAAAATATTGTTCGAAAATATGACTCATGATATCAACGGTTCCAGCGGCCGTTTGCCATTTATTAACCGTAAAGGTATAAGTAGGATCAAGGATTGAAAAAACCGGCCGCAAACGCTCATCGCCCATGGCACGTTTTTCTTTTATCTCCTCATTCGAGATAACAGCATTTCCGTTCATCTCACTTCCGGTGGCAGATAATGTAAGTATTGATCCAACGGGCAGCGGCTTTTCCACTTTCGCTTGACGGATCACAAAATCCCAGGGATCACCATCATAAGATACCCCGGCAGCAATGGCTTTGGCACAATCAATCACACTTCCTCCCCCAACACCTAATATGAAGTCAAGCTGATTTTCCCGACACAATCGCACACCTTCTTTTACACTCTTTAAGCGCGGATTAGGCTGAATCCCCTCCAGCTCGACATACGCAATCCCGGCCCCGGTCAATTCACTAATCACCTTATCATACAATCCACTTTTCTTTATATTTCCACCACCATAAGCTAATAAAACTCGTTTCCCATGTTTTTGGATTTCATTAGCCAATTCATTTACCTTATTCTTTCCGAAAAAGATTTTGGTTGTTGCAGCAAAATTAAAGTTTCTCATAACGCGTTTAAAATAAATTTATGCGAAGGAATTTTAAGAATATCTAAAAATAAAAAAGGGTGGTCAAAAACCACCCTTTAAAATCATATTTTTTTTACATCCTACATATTCATACCACCACAAACATGTATTACTTGTCCTGTCACATAGCTAGATAAGTCTGATCCCAGGAATACACAAACATCCGCCACATCTTCCGGCGTTCCGCCTCTTTTCAAAGGAATTTTGCTTTCCCAGTCTTTCTTCACATCTTCAGGCAAAGCACCTGTCATTTCAGTGATAATAAAACCTGGAGCTACAGCATTACTTCTAATACCCCTTGATCCAAGCTCCTTTGCCACTGATTTAGTAAAACCAATCAAACCTGCTTTAGAGGCAGAATAGTTTGCTTGCCCGGCATTACCACTAACACCCACCACGCTACTCATGTTAATAATGGAACCTGAACGTTGTTTTAACATGGTACGTTGTACAGCTTTTGTGAAGTTAAAGGCCGATTTCAGGTTAACGTTAATCACTGCATCCCACTGAGCTTCGCTCATGCGCATCAACAATGTATCTTTGGTAATCCCAGCATTATTAATCAATATATCAACCTGTCCAAAGTCTTTAACGATCTCTTCTACCACCTTATGAGTATCTTCAAAATTACTCGCATCAGAAGCATACCCTTTAGCCTTCACGCCCAAAGCTTCAATTTCTTTTTCTGTGGCCTGGGCTACTTCATTATATGCCAAATCAGTAAATGCAATATTACATCCTTCCTGAGCATAACGAAGGGCAATGGCTTTACCAATACCTCTGGCAGCACCAGTTACTATGGCTGTTTTTCCTTCTAATAATTTCATTTTCTATATCTATTTGATTAATCTTACGATTCGACCTTTCAAATCAAATGATTCGAAAGTTATCTGATTTTCAAATTATGCAACAAAAATATAAAAATATAACAATCTTTCCCTTTCACATCCGAATTTATCAGGCAAACAAAGCCCTTGAATATTAATCAAAAAGTTAAACTACTTTTTTTACGTTTAAATATTCATCAAGCCTGACAAGGATTTAAAAACCTCTCCAGCTTTCCCGGATATATGGATATCAGTAATTTGTTTTGTAAAATTTGTAGGCTCCGGATTAATCTCAACAATGGTAGCCCCATTCCTTTTTGCTTCCAACGGAATCATAGCTGCCGGCATTACTTCTCCCAACGCACCTACAACAATCACTAAATCTGTCTGTCGGGCAGCCTCCATACTCTTATCATAGGCCATTTGAGGAATACCTTCCCCAAAAAATACGAAATCAGGTTTCATTAAAGAATGGCACTCCGGACAAAGAACCGGCAACACATCAAACGTCTGTTCCGAAACTGCGCTATGAAAATGACACTGCGTACAAACCAGCTTTTGAGCATTCCCATGAAATTCATACACCTCTTTACTACCGGCTAATTGGTGCAGATTGTCGATATTTTGAGTAACCACACTTTTAATCCATCCTTTCCGTTCTGCATTAGCAAGAAAAAGATGTGCTTCGTTGGGTATAGCCTTTCCAAAAAATTCGTAAAAAATCTCTTTAATTGCCATCCAGGCAACTTCAGGCTTTTGAAAGAAATAATCAATATCCAACACCTTAGGATCATATTTATTCCAGATACCATTTTCACCTCTAAAAGGTGGTATTCCACTCTCCACAGAAATACCTGCACCGGTAAAAGCAATGGCATACCTGGAATTTTCCAGCAACGAGGCTACCCTTTCCAACTTATCACTCATAAAAATTGGTTGATTAACTAATTTTAATACTAATGGTTCTGAACAGGACCATTGAAATCGAGAATTATTGTACAAAAGTAGCACAACCTAAATGAAAGCAAAAAAGAAGTTGTTGGTGTAATATCCAATATCTCATATGAACCATTGAGCTACTGACCCGTCACCCAACCAAAATATTTTTATCCACACCCGCATTACCTTTCATCCTTTCGAAAGGATAATGGGAGAATCTATAAAAACAGTTCTCATTGTAATAAACAGGTTAGGAACACCAGAACAGCTACCTAAAACAATAGATTTTCGTCCCTTTACACATACACCCCATAAAATTCAAAACCCTTATTCAATCCACTGTATTTTACCAATTACTCACTCCTTTTTGATTTATGATATTGACAACGCCCATAAAAGTTCACTAACATTACAATAATTTTGTACCACCTAAAAATATATCATCATGAATAGTTTCATCCTGGGTATATCGTTAATAATCCTTGCCGGCTTATTTTGCTGGATATTGGTTTATCGGGCATTTAAAAATTCAGTAGTCTATATTATCGGAAGCATCTTCCTATTGGTAATTGACATGGTAGCCTGCTTCGCCTTTACCGTAGGCAGCAAAGGCCTCGTCCATTTATACTGGACGGCTCCCTTATCTATTATGGCGATTATGGGATCCTATTATATCCTTTCCCGCAGACTTAAAAACAGCCTTCAACATTTAACCCTTGTCCTTGGCAAGATGAGCAATAAAGATTTAACCGTTGACATTGAAACACATTATCTGGATAAAAAAAACGAGATTGGTGAAATCTCCAATGCCATCCACGTTCTTCTAAATACCAACCGTCATCTAATGAAAGCACTCAATGACAGCTCCTCATCACTGGTCAATGCCAGTAGCCAATTAAACACAAGTGCAGAGAGCATGAGCGAAGGAGCAGCCGAACAAGCGAGCGGCATTGAAGAAATCTCCACCTCTATTGAAGAAATGACTTCAAATATTCATCAAAATGCTACTAATGCTTCAAAGTCGAAGAAAATAGTTGTTAATGCAGAAAACCAACTCAGTCTGAGCGTTGAAGATTTTAAAGAAGCCGTTGAAAAAATCAAATACATAGATAAAGAGGTTTCTATTATTGACAAGATTGCCGAACACACGAATATTTTAGCTTTAAATGCTGCCATTGAAGCCGCTAAAGCCGGGGAAACCGGGAAAGGCTTTAGTGTTGTGGCCAGTGAAGTAAGAAAACTGGCGGAACAATCGAAAATAGCAGCCGCCAAAATCAACCAGCTTTCCAAAGCTGGCGTACTGCAAATCGACAAAGTATTGAGCGACATCAATCTTTTGGTTCCTAAGATCAATGAATCCTCCCAGATCATTCAGGAAGTGGCTGCTGCAAGCGAGGAGATGAATATTGGAGCCAACCAGATTAACACCTCGATCCAGGAAATGAATACCGTTGTTCAGGAAAATGCGGCATCATCAGAAGAACTTAATGCCACCTCTCACCACCTGGTAGATACAGCCGCCAAGCTGGCCGATATTGTTTCCTCCTATGAATTCCATGAAGCACAAATAATCAATATTAAAACAAAGAAAGACAAACTGCTTAAATCGGCAGGAATCGCTTAAAACGCAATAACTCATTATAAAACAAGGGTGTTCATTTGGAACACCCTTTCTTTTTACCTATTGAATAGACAACGCAGTACCATATGCTACCAGGTACTGCGGATGTAAGTTCTCAGACAGGTTTAACAACTCAAAACCTTTCTCCCGGAATACTTTCTGTAGTGTTTTATGATTGGCTATTCCACCTGTCAGCAAGACCTCTCCCCCCTTTTGTAATTCAGAGGGCAGCAACCTGATAGCCTGGGTACCCACGTATTCATACACACCTCTTAAAACTCCCTTTCTTTTTTCGGCATCAGCCTGAACAAGGGCTGACACCACATTAGTGACAGCAAAGATGCCACAGGTAGTATTAATCACCTCACTTTTTCCCGCCTCGTTGGCCAATGCATCTAATGTTTCAAATGAGATATCCGGTACCGTCTGTTTCCATCGTTCCAATATCTGTACCAACACCATGCCGGTTCCCGCCCCGCAACTTTTATTGGTATTGATCCACGGCACCACATTCATTCCGTTAAAGTGCAATATTTTCACATCCTGCGTTCCAATATCAATAACCAATAACTCTTCACGCTGTGGAAACAGGTTTTTACACGAATGAATCAGCGCGTTAATTTCTGTGGTTTGACGATGCACCATATTTCTAAACACAGGATGATCACTACCCACACCAGCCACACCCATTTTAATGGTGGCATGTAACGACAGGTTTTTGGTTATCTCCTTCAATAGCCCCGGATAATCAATCCCGGAATAAAACATTCCTTGCTTAATGATATCCTGCCGTTCATCGAGTAGAATATACTTACTAAAACCACTTCCAAAATCGACACCTAAACGCCAGAAATCGCACACCGATGCTTCTTCCATAACCTCATTTGAGGCCTGCTCGACAACAATCTCTTTATTATCAAATGCCGATAAGAAGGTTTTTAACCGGAATGAAGTTGGCCCCTTGGGCATACCCAGGATGCAATCTCCACCAAGAGACACCACCCCCAGCCCATGCCTGGTAGCTTCCTTTTCCAATTCATGCAAACGGGGAGCTAACAACTGACAATGTTCATGGGAAATGATCATCATCCCTTTAGCCCCCATCTCTTTTGCTTCTTTCATGAAGAAATTTGATTTTTCAATAATATTACCTCCCCGCACAGGCACATTAATCAGGTTTATCGCCAGGTTTTCAAACAACGCATCAAGGGACAGCTTATCGAAGTTATTAAGATCCGGCAACACATAATCACCCAAAAAATTGACCCCTTCAAATGCCATATAGGCGCCATATTCCTTAAGCATAGACCACACCTCCGTTCGTCCATATGGAATTAAACCAAAGAAACCAATGGGAAGCCCATTATCATCCGGTATCTCAGTGGCGGCAAATGATTGCAATTCGCCATTAAGCCGCTGACAAATAGAGATGGCCTTTTCGTCTCCCCACATGGGTAAAAACTGCATGTGCCAATGCAACGGTTCCAACCCCAGATTCAAAGGACCATAACTCTTCCGAAATTCCCACATGTCCAAAAACTCCTTTCTGGCCAAAGCTGAATTATACATGGCTTTCCGAAAATTCTTAAAAGCTTCGTTGATATCCAGATCAAGTACCCCGGCAAGCCGACGGAATAATTGTTTAAGCTGAACAGCCAAGTCCCGGATGGAATGATAGGAGGGATAAACCGGTAACTCCAAATGAAAATGCGGCGACCCAAACCCCGCCTTCAGATCCTCAAATACATAACTAATACCTTCGCAATAAGCACTGGAACTAAATAACACATCAGGAATGGGAATTAGATTCTCATGGAACGCTCCCTTCAATGAGTTAATGAAACTACATCTGGGTGCTGTTAAACTCCCTTTATTGGCCAGCTCAATAATCTTTGAATGGGATGCCAATAAGCTGCTAAACATTTCCAGATTCAAGGGGATACAATCTAATGCCCAGACTATTTCAGAGGGGACCAAAAGAGAGGTAGCCATCACCTTAGTATCGGGTTTAAAGGCCTCTCGCAGCAAGGTGGTTCGCCGGGTGATTAAGCTCCGGGTGGCAGCCAGCCGAATAGGCGAAGCTGAACTAAGTGTTTCGCCATCCTGGGCTGAATCCTTATAAAAGGACCGAAAAGATTCATAGGCCTGTTTTCGATGTGTTTCTTTATTCTTCATATGCAAATATTTTGACATGTTGTCATTTCAAAAAAAGAATTGCAAGACCATACCCAACAAATAACATTTCCCCTTTTTTTGCCTTCTTCAAACATTATGCCTTCCACTCAATCATCATCCATTTATTCCATTTTATTTTCAATATCGGGTTTTATTAGTGAATCATTAAGTCCCTTTCTACTTTTCAAGCCCATGATTTCTTATCATCATTTTATACAACCAATACTCTTTTCACGAACTTTTCTGCGTTAAAAAAGAGTCTTTGAAAATTACTCAAAGACTCTTTGCCATTTCACATCCACCAATCAACAAATGTTATTATTCCAATGCTGCTTTCATGGTGGCACCAATGTCAGCCGGGGACTCTACCACGTGCAAGCCACAGGCTCTCATAACTTCCATTTTGGCGGCGGCGGTATCTTCTTTGCCGCCTATAATGGCCCCTGCATGTCCCATTCTCCGTCCTTTGGGAGCAGTTTGTCCGGCAATAAACCCCACCACCGGTTTTGAGCCATATTCCTTAATCCACCGGGCAGCATCTGTTTCCATACTCCCTCCTATTTCTCCAATCATTATTATACCATCTGTGTCCGGATCGTTCATGAGTAATTCAACAGCTTCCTGAGTGGTTGTGCCAATGATGGGGTCACCACCAATTCCAATGCAGGTGCTTTGACCCAATCCCAGTTTCGTTAACTGATCAACGGCTTCATAGGTCAGAGTGCCGGAACGACTTACCACGCCAATATTCCCTTTCTGATGGATGAACCCGGGCATTATTCCCACTTTGGCCTCCCCTGGCGTTATCACACCAGGGCAATTGGGACCCACCAGCCGGGCTTCTTTTCCGGTCAGGTAATGTTTCACTTTTACCATGTCTGCCGTTGGGATGCCTTCCGTGATGGTTATTATCGTTTTGACACCTGCCTCGGCCGCTTCCATAATGGCATCAGCCGCAAAGGCGGGTGGCACAAATATGACCGACACATTCGCATTTGTATTGGCAACGGCTTCTTCCACCGTATTATAAACCGGCAAATTCAGATGTTGACTACCACCTTTACCAGGGGTTACGCCCCCAACTACATTGGTGCCGTATTCAATCATTTGACTGGCATGAAAAGTACCTTCACTCCCGGTAAATCCTTGCACAACTACTTTCGAGTCTTTATTAACTAATACACTCATAAAAGATTTGTTTTATAACTAAAAACATTACTGTCCAAAATAAATTTGTATTATCCAATGTGCTCAAGCCGCACGGGCTTTTACTTTTTCTCTACAGCAAGAAAAAGAAAACAAAAAGTGCCGCCGCTCACAATAAATAACTAAAATTTAACTCCTTTCCACTAAAAGAAAATAACTCGCTGCGCTTCAAACAGATTTTCTTTCTTAACGTTCCAATCCGTTAAATTTCTTAACATTATTTCTTGAAAGCGGAATACCCAATGAAGCCCCGATATTCCAAAAATATCACTAACACACTATAACAATTAACTTTATCCATTTTAACATTAATTATTTAGGCCACGAATGACTTCTTCTATAATAAAAACCCAATCCCAAGAATTGTTTAAATCAAGTTGTTATTAAACACAAAAGGGAAAATCCAGGAGCATAAGAATATTCTCCGTAATCTCTTTCCTTCCTTCAAACCAATCCCTTTTACCGGCATCCATACAACAAAAAGTTTTACGCTACCAAAAGAAAAAACACACGCATGGCATTGTTAACAATTACCTAACAATCATAACAAGGTATAACGATACTTTTGGGCAACCTAAAACCAGAAAAATGACTTGGAAAGACTTAAAACTGGCACAAAAGCTACAATTAAGCTTTGGCACATTCCTTTTGATATTATTCATTTTTGGTGGACTGGCAGTGTTTGAACTAATTCGCATCAGGAGCAAAGCTCAAAGCCTGTCGGATATTCAAATTCCCTCCCTCTCCAACGTGAATTCGATCGAACGCAACTGGCAAAATGCCATCTTTAACCTGCGCAGCTATGGCTATAGCAAGGATGAAGTTTATTATCAAAAAGGGATCAGCCACCTGGCCAAGGCACAAGAAGAATTGAATACCTTATCCCTGCTAATTCCGGACCATCCGGCTTCCTCCCCTCACATCAAAGCATTGAAAAAAGAATTAATAGATTTTCAAGCATTAGCCCAGCGTACCCGCCATTCGTTCCAGGAGGTTTTTACTTCCTATGTGGTAATGGATTCATCCAGCCAAATATTAAAACAACAATGTGAAAACTACCTGCAGTTACAATACAAAAAACTAAAAAAAGATGTGGATAGGAATAAGGATAAACACATCATTAAACGGCGGGCCGATAAAATCGATCTCATGAATAACGTCATGACCTCCATTGATCAGCTAAACACGGTTATCTGGCGGGCCGAAGTGGAGAACAACCCGGATCTGATTGTGGATGATGCGACGATTTTTAAACGGATAAGATCCAACATTGAAACAATCCGCCCCATGACAACCAAAGCCTATGACATCGCCACGCTTAATACAATCATTTCTTCCGCTTCAGCCTATGAGTCATCCCTGCATCAACTTATTGAAAACTGGAAGGAAAACCGGCAACTGAAGAACAATACGGCTGTCAACAGGGGTATTGAACTAACACAGCAATTATCAAAGATACATACCAGGCAAGCCACTGATCTGGCTTTGCAAAATGCGAGCCTGTCCGGTTCATCCCAACGCCTAATGTTATGGGGACTAGTGGCTCTAATCATCATCAGTCTGCTGTTAAGTCGTTTCCTGACTAAAACCATCTCCGCCCCCATCCTGGCCCTGGTTGGTTATGCCAAAAAGATGGCACAAGGACACCTTCCTCTCATTCCCACACTGGAGGGCCAGGGAGAGACAGCTATTCTGACCCGTTCTTTGAAACAGAGCGGTGACAAGCTACGCAACATTGTTTCCCGCATCCAGGACATGTCGAGCCACTTAAATGAACTAAGCAGCCGCCTGAGTAATAAAGCACACCACCTAACCGACACCTCAAACACCCAGGCCAGCAATGCAGAGGAAATTACCGCCTCCATGGAAGAGATGAGTTCATTGATGACGCAAAGTTCTGACAATGCCAGAAAATGCGTACACACCACAACCAACTCATCCGCCACCATCCGGCAGGAAATAGCCCAAACCCAAGAAGCCATGGCAATCATGAACCAGCTCATAAGCAAAGCGGCTGCTATCCATGAAATAGCCTCACAAACCTACATCCTCTCCATCAATGCCTCGATTGAAGCCGCCAAGGCGGGCGAACGGGGACGTGGCTTTTCAGTGGTAGCAAAGGGCATCAGGGACCTGGCTGAGAAATCAAAAGAACTGGCGGCGGATCTTGGTAAGATGTCCTCAAAAGGGATTGAAGTATCCCGAATCGCCTCAAAAAACCTGGTCACTATTGAGAAAGAAATGACCCGGTCGGTGACTTTCATCCAAGAAATAGCCGACTCGGTGATGGAACAAGAGAGTGAGTCGACCCAGATAACCACTTCCCTGCAACAATTCAATATCCTCACACAACAAACGGCTCAAATGGCCGAAGAGATCACAGCGGAAGCTCAGATAGTAGAAGCAGATGCCAGGAGCCTGCAACAAATCATCCACTTTTTTAAACTAGAAAACAGGGTTGGCAAGAGGGATACAACCACCAATAACCCAACCATTCATCAATTCAAGAATGTGAATAATAAGTTGGCCCAATTAAAATTGCCCCCGATTATGGCTTCCACACTGGATAGAAAAAACAAAACGGAGGAGGAATACCAGCATTTTTAAAGTATTCCCACTGAAGATCTCTTTCCTCCTAACCTAGACAAGCCAGAAAAGTAAAAAGTATCAAGTACAGAGTATCAAGATGATTTACTTCTTGCCAAAAATATTCTGCCAAAAAGAACACGAATATTACGGATAAGACACCTAACCAATAAAAAAAAACGCCTTGCCGCACAAAACTTATTTCTTATTTTTACGCTCTCCGAAACACAAAAACAAACCATTTACCACCTTAGTTATTATGAAGAAAAACATTCTTACCCTTTGTTTATCATTGCTTACATGGATGGCATTTAGTCAGGCACCCCCTGTGGATAAGAATGCGGCAAAACTGGCCCGTCTGGAAAGATCGGTTACCATGGCCGAAGCGAAACTAACCAAATATGAACGAAAAATGGCCCTGGCCGACTCCCTGCTGACCACCGGCACAAAAATGGTAGCCGAAAGTAAAGCGGAACACAAACGTCTCAAGAAAGAAGGAAAAGTTTTTGATAAAACCTATGGTCAAGCCCGTAAACCATTAGTTAAAAAGACAAAATCAAAAAATAAAGTCGACGCTAAGAAGGCCAAAGCCGAACTAAAAAAACTGGATAAGGAGTATAAAATAAAGACAAGGGCTTACCTAACAGAGTTGAAAAAGTCGATTAAACTAATGAGTAAGGGCAATTCTAACATTGCCAAAGGGAAATCCTATCGAAAAACCGCCAAGGTATACATCAAAAATGCACAAAAATCCGTTAAAGAAGCCCATAAAAAACTCGACCAGAAGAAAGAGGAATTGAAAACGGCAGCCGATAAAAATACCAAGGCCTAATTTTCTGTATCCACATCAATTTATTTATCGGTTTAAAATTTAAGTCTCAAGATTCAAGTATTAAGACCTAACCTGGACAAGCCAGAAAAGTAAAAAGTATCAAGATGATTTGCTGCTTACCAAAAATATTCTGCTAAAAAGAATACGAATATTACGGATAAGACACCTATGTTTTTTCAGAAAAATCCTGAAAAAAAGCCTCTTTGAGGGATGTTGCCTTTAGTTGTTTGTTTTAACAAGACTAGAGATCGTTAGATTTTAGATAGATGTCAACTGCTAACTGTTGACTATAGATTGTTTTCGGCCAGCGATTGCAGTGGATACCCCACAGCGAGGCGTTGGCATGGGCGGGAAGGGATAGCGAGGAGTAGAAACGGAAAGCGCGGTGGCGAGCCCGAAGCGAGGCAGGACGCCAAAAAATAACTATCCTAACCAATTGAAAAACTCATAACAGCCTGATTGATGAAATAATTATCAAACGATTACTAAACCTTAATGAATTATTGAACTTTCAATTTGGACCACCTATTGGTAAAAGTTGCTGCCTAAGCACCTAAGACTGATGAACACCAGCACACAGAGCCATTGAGCTTTTTAATTATCATTATGAGTGCAAATTGATTTTGTTTGGGAATTTCATTTTTAATGGCACCCTCAAAAGGAAAGCAAACATTTGCTGTTATTAAAAACTATTCTTTTCAAACGCTTCAAACCATTAAATTGCTTCGCACGGTTTTCAAGATGCGGCACAAAACGAATTTTTCCACCAAAAATGTGAAAATCGACAAAAATCATCCTACTTCTGTGTTTTGTTCCACCTCCACTTCTTTGGCCGCCTGCATGCGCCCCCGACGGATCAGAAGTGGCTGCATACATTCATCAATAACCACATTCAGGTGCTTCACCAATTGATGATACTCCGGAGAAGGTGTGATGGCCTGCATCACTGCAAGGTATTTAAAGGTTTGTTGCAAGGCGTTACGCACGGCTGCCGCCGCTGTTTGATTATTACTCTTCGGCCGGCTTGATAACACCTCGCCCCGGTTTTCTATGGCCTGTTTGAATCCTTGATGAGCCAACTGTATGGCATCCACAAATTTTTGTGCTCCCAACAACTCGATGGCTTGAATGGATTGTTCACTGGTAGTTATATCCTGCAACAGATGGCGCACCCTTGAACTTTTAATGTTATAACTCAGGCCTTCAATCCGCCAGCCGTAACTCCTGATTTTTTCGAGTAACAACAGGGCCGACTGCCTAATTGCCGGTTCTGTGCTGTAAAAATAAGCTTTGCAATAATGGCGAAACCCTTTTAAAGCCGCATTCAATTGTACATTTTGATGCTTGACATCTTTTGTTTCGAGCTTGGTAGAGGTGGGATGAAGCCCCTTGTTCAATTCATCGGCTGCCTGTTGCAACTGATTACTGAATACTTTTAACTCCTCGGTATAAAGCGATGACTCAACCAAAACAGCCACACACTTTTTAACTAATACTGGGTATTCATGTAGCTTCAGATAGTTGTAATGAATGGTATGAAAGGGGCGCATAATAAAAATGTTTTAACGGTTTAATGAAAATTCTGCCGTGGAGAAGAATGCCTCTCGTTTCCATCTCATCAACCTGGGGCTATCCTAAAAAAACAGATCTTTTAATTCACCTCCTCCCAACTTTCTGCTAGGTGCCGGCAAGGTACGCTTAGAGATAACCTTTAGTTTGATGGATTTTGATTTTCTTTCCATCTAAGTTATTAAAAGATTAATACTTAGAAAAACTTTTCCTTACCAATTATATTTAAGCTATTGGGATAAAACTTATATAATCTCCCATTCTCATTTAAGATTTAGGCATTTTACTTTTATTTTGCCTTTATCTTATTTGTTGATACAGGTTTTGCTTTTCTTTTTCTATATATCTTATTTATGGACTGAGAGATTTTGTTTTAGCATCCTTATATCTCATTTGAGACAGTTTGATATTACTTTTATTTTCCTAATATCTTATTTGTTGAAATAGAATTCTCTTTTTATTTTCCATTTCGCTCATTTAAATGACTAGATTTTGGGAGGTTAGAAGTTAGATGATAGTCAGAGATGGCCATTGGCCATATTGACGCCAAGATAACAACTTAACAAGAGGGTTAATTGATATATAAGTTTTAGTTCTTCAGGAATAGTTTTATTGGGACGTTGTCCCAAACCCTACTTCATTTTTGGCATTGCCC